>CAYOAL010000246.1:0-2945 GCA_964401935.1 uncultured Polyangiaceae bacterium | reverse complement strand
GCTTGTCCAGGCACCACGCGCGCGCAGCGCGTCGGCTGGTGCCCCCGCGCGCGGTCGACCCACTCGCGGACGCGCTCCTCACCCTGCTCGAGGCGCCGGCGCAGGCGGCCGCGCTCGGCGCCGCGGCGGCGCGCTGGGCAGCTCACGAGCGCGGCTGGCCCCACCTCCTCGAAGCGCTCCTCGGGAGCTATCGCGCTTGTCTCCGGTGAGCCGCCCGGCGCATGCTCACGCGGTGCGACGGCTGGGGTGGCTCGTGACCTTCGTCTTCGGCTGCGGCCCCGCGCAGAGCGGCGCGCCGCCGCCCCCGCCCCGTCCTTCGGGCGCACCGACGCTCGCTCCGGACCCCACCCTCGCAGACGGTCCGATCGCGCTCCGGTTCATCGACGACCACAACTTTCCCCCCGGCACCGCGCTCGCCGGCCTGCGGTTCGGGGGGATTTCGGCGCTGGCCTACGACGCCCCCCGAGCGCGCCTGCTCGCGCTCTCCGACGCCCACAAGGCGAACGCCCCCTCGCGCCTGTACCGACTCGCGCTCGAGCTCGGGGAGACCTCCCTCGAGCCGACGCTCACCGACGTGATCCCCCTCCGCGGTCCATTCGAGAGCGGGCTCCCGGATCCGGAGGGGCTCGCCCGTTGGCCGGGCGGGGGCTGGCTCGTGTCGACGGAGGGCGACGGCACGCTCTCACCGCGCCTCCCCCCCGCGCTCTACCGCGTGGACGACCACGGGGAGATCGTCGGCGAGCTCCCCCTTCCCAGCGCTTGGCTCCCCACGCCGACCGGAGCGCTGACGCGCGGCGTCTTTCACAACAAGGGGCTCGAAGGCCTCACCGCCGCGCCGAGCGGCGAGGCTCTCTACACCATCAGCGAGACCCCGCTCGCGCAGGACGGCCCCGAGGCCGACTTCAACGCCGGCGGACGGCTGCGGCTCTTGCGCCTCGACGACGCCGGCCGGCCCGTGGCGCAGCACTTCTATCTCACCGAGCCGGTCCCTCGCCTCGCCGAAGGCGACGTCACCCGCGCCCTCAACGGTGTCTCGGCGATCACCGCCACCGCCAACGAGTGGCTGCTCGTGCTGGAGCGCGCCGTCGTGCAGAGCGGCGACACCTATCACAACCGCATCCAGATCTTCGAAGTGCACCTGGCGGGCGCCGCCGACGTGAGCGCGCTCGAGTCGCTCACGTCGGCTACGGAGCCGCTGCCAAAGCGCCTGGTGCTCGATCTCGACACCGTGGTCCCGGAGCTCGAAGAGGGCTTCCGCAAGCTCGACAACTTCGAAGGCATGGCCCTCGGCCCGCGGTTGCCCTCGGGGAAGCGGAGCCTCCTCCTCATCACCGACGACAACTTCAAGAGCGAGCAGCGGACGGTGCTGCTCGCATTTGGGGTCGAGCCCGTTGCACCGTGACCGGCAGCGAGTACCCTGGGATGCATGACGGTGTCCCAGGAGCCCAGGCCGCAAACCACCGAGACGCACGCCGCCGCGAAGAGCAGCGCGCCGACCGACTTCGGGACGACCGAGATGGTGGCGGCGCTGCGCCGCAGCTTCGACACCGGACGCACGCGCTCGCTGCATTGGCGGCTCGAGCAGCTGCGCGCGCTCCGCGCGCTGTGCGTGGAGCGGGAAGACGAGATCTGCGACGCGCTGGCCGCCGATCTGCGCAAGCCCAGGTTCGAGGCCTTCGGGACCGAGGTGGGGTTCTCCATCGGGGCCATCGACCACACCGAGAAGCGCCTCGCGGAGTGGATGGCGCCCACCAAGGTGAAGGCGCCGCTCATCACCCAGCCTGCTCACACCCACATCCACCACGAGCCCCTCGGCGTGGTGCTCATCATCGCCCCCTGGAACTACCCTTTCAACCTCGCGGTGACGCCGCTCGTGGCCGCGCTCGCCGCCGGCAACTGCGCGGTGGTCAAGCCCAGCGAGGTGTCGCCCGAGACCTCCGCGGCGCTCGCGCGGCTGCTCCCGCAATACCTCGACGACAGCTGCGTGCGCGTGCTGGAGGGCGGCGTGCCGGAGACCACCGCCATCCTCGAGCAGCGATTCGATCACATCCTCTACACCGGCAACGGCACCGTCGGGCGCGTCGTGATGAGCGCCGCCGCCAAGCACCTGACGCCGGTCACGCTAGAGCTCGGCGGCAAGAGCCCGACCCTCATCGACCACGACGCCAACCTCGACGTGGCGGCGCGCCGCATCGCGTGGGGCAAGTGGCTCAACTGCGGCCAGACCTGCATCGCCCCCGACTACGTCCTCGTCCACCGCGACGTTCACGACACGTTCCTCAAGAAGCTCGCCCAGACCCTACGCAGCTTCTACGGTCACGACCCACAGACCAGCGACGACTACGGTCGCATCATCAACGCCCGTCACCACCAACGCCTCACCGCCCTCCTCGACAGCGGCGAGGTGGTCGTCGGCGGCGAGACCGACGCGGGCGATCGTTACATCGCCCCCACCGTCCTCAAGGACGTGTCGCCCGACTCCCCCGTCATGCAAGAGGAGATCTTCGGGCCCATCCTCCCCGTGCTCCCCGTGGCCGACATGCACGAGGCCGTGCGGTTCGTCAACGCGCGCCCCAAGCCGCTCGCGCTCTACGTCTTCACCGAGGATCGGAACACGGCCGACGACGTCATCGCGCGCACCAGCTCGGGCGGAGCGGTGGTCAACCACGTGGCGCTGCACTACGCGGCCCACGACCTCCCGTTCGGAGGTGTCGGCGAGAGCGGCTTGGGGAGCTATCACGGCAAGACGGGCTTCGACACGTTCAGCCACCACAAGAGCGTGGTGGCCAAGCCGAGCCGCATCGATCCGGCGCTCCTCTACCCGCCCTACAGCGCGCTCCAGAAGGCGGTCCTGCGTCGCGTGCTCTGAAGGTCCGACCGACATTGCCTTAGCGGGCCGCGTGGGCGGGCGGTCCCCGAGGTGCTGTCGGGGTCGAGGTCACTCT
>CAYOAL010000245.1:0-3266 GCA_964401935.1 uncultured Polyangiaceae bacterium | reverse complement strand
GGTGCTTCGCCCAGTGCACCGACGGCGTCGCGCCGGTGCCCAACGTCGAGTGTGACAACGCCGGCGGCTGCCCCTGCGCCACCTGCGAAGGCTGACCGCTCTCGGCCGGAGCTGCTGCGTCTCTGTGGGCGCGGCGCCCGGCGGCTGGGGCACTGCGCGCCTCGCCGTGGAGCGAGCCGAGCGGCGCCGACCCCGGCGGGGCGTCAGGGCTTGTTCAGCCAGAAGGAGCCGATGCCGAGGCAGTCCATCTGGGTGCGCTCGAACACGGAGATGGCCTCGGCGGGGGTGTGCACGATGGGCTCGTTCTCGTTGAACGAGGTGTTGAGCAGCACCGGGATCCCGGTGCGCTCACGAAACGTGCGGATCAGGTCGTAGTAGATGGGGTTGTCTTCGTGGCGCACGGTCTGCACCCGGCCGGTGCCGTCTTCGTGAGTGATGGCGGCGAGCCGCTCACGCCACTCGGGCCGCACCTTGTACACGATGATCATGAAGGGCACCGGGTGGCTGCCCTCGAAGCAGGTGGAGAGCTCTTCTTCGAGGATCACCGGCGCGAAGGGGCGGAACGGCTCGCGATGCTTGATGCGCGCGTTGAGCTTCGCCTTCATCCCGTCCCAGCCGGGGTGGCAGAGGATGCTGCGGTTGCCGAGCGCGCGCGGGCCCCACTCCTCACGCCCCTGAAACCACCCCATGATCGCCCCCTCCGCCAAGTGGTCGGCGGCGCGCGCGAGCAGCTCGCCCTTCGAGAGCTTCTCGAAGGGCCGACCGTTGTCGCGCAGCGCGCCCTCGATCGCGTCGTCCGACCACGCGGTGCCCCAATAGGCGTGGTTCACGCTGCGCTGGCGCGGCACCCGATGCACTCCGTGCAGCACCGAGAGCGCGGCGCCGAGCGCGGTGCCGTCGTCGGAGGCGGCGGGCTGGAAGTAGGCGCGGCTCACGTAGCCCTCGGTGATCATGCGGCCGTTCGCCACCGAGTTGAGCGCGCAGCCGCCTGCCATCACCACGTCGCGCTCCCCCGTCTTCTTCGTGAGCGCGTGCACCATGTCGAGAAACACCTCCTCGTAGCGACACTGCATGGCGGCCGCGATGTCGCGCTCGCGCTCGGTGAGCTCGTCCTCTCGCGACCGCGCCGGCCCGAGCGCGGTCACCATCGCCTCCGACCACAGCCGGGGGAGCTTGATCTCGTGGCCGTCCACCTCTTCGAAGGCGCCGCGGAGCTTGTGGTGCTGGAAGTAGTCGAGGTCGAGCCGCAGGCCGAGCTGAGGGTGGTAGCTCACCATGTCGCGCATCGCCGCGCTGAAGCGGTTCTGGCCGTAGGCAGACAGGCCCATCACCTTGTACTCCTCGCCGTAGCGATCGAAGCCGAGGTATTGGCACACCGCGGTGTAGAACACGCCGAGGCTGTGAGGCCACAGCGAGCGGCGCATCACCTCGATGTCGAGCCCCTCGCAGCGCGCCCACATGGTGGTGGCGAAGTCGCCCGCGCCGTCGAGCGAGAAGCCCACGCAGCGCTCGAACGGCGACCAGTAGAAGGCGCTCGCGATGTGGGCGAGGTGGTGCTCCACCTGATGAAACTGAGCGGTCACCCGCGAGCGCTCGCAGCCGAGGCCGTCGGCGATGCGCTCCGCCGTCCCGAGCACCTTGCGATGCACCCGCAGCCGGTCGAGGGCCATGCCGAAGCCGCGGTGACGGGCCACGAAGGCCGCCTTGGCGGCGAGGTTCGCTTGTGGGTCGCGCGCCACCGCGATGTCCGTCACGTCGCTCACGTCGGCGCCGGCGATGCGCAGCACCTCGGCGATGGCCGCCGCGGGAAACTCGCAGCTGTGCTTCTTGCGCGTGAGGCGCTCGTCAGCGATGGCCGCGATGATGCCGTCGTCGTTCAAGAGCGCGGCCGAGCTATCACCGTGATCGGTGTTCAGTCCCAGGATGAGCTTGCTCACGGTGCAGGTATCAGGGGTTGGTTGCCGTGCGGTGGGGAACGTTCATCCACCACGGGCGAGCGATTCGTTTAGCATCGAAGGGTGCAGCGGAACGGGCGCATCGTGGTCGTGGCCGTGCTGGGTTGCAACCTCGCGGGTGGGCTGGGCTGCGACAACACCACGGTGACCGGCGACCGCGGCGAGGCCGCCGCCACGAGCGGAGCCGGTGGCGCCGATGCGCACGCGAGCACAGCGGTCACGAGCGCCGGTCCCGTCGGCGCGGGGGGCGGAGCCGTCTCCCCGTCGCCGCCGCGGGTGCTGCTCTTCACCAAGACCCTCGGCTACCGCCACCCCTCCATCAATGCCGGCGTGCAGGGCGTGGGCCAGGCCGGCTTCGGGCGCGGATGGACGGTCGAGCACACCGAAGACGCCGCTCGGTTCAGCGCCGAGGGCCTCGCCGCCTACGACGTGGTGGTGTTCCTCTCCACCACCGGTCCCGTGCTCGACGCCGCTCAGCAGGAGGCGCTCGTGGGGTTCGTGCAGGCTGGGGGTGGTTTTGCCGGCGTCCACGCCGCCTCCGACTGTCACTACGAGTGGCCCTGGTACGGCGGGCTCGTCGGCGCCTACTTTCGCACCCACTGGGGGGTGGTGGAGACGCGGCTCGTGATCGAAGACGGCGCGCACCCCGCCACGGCGCACCTCGGCGGCGAGTGGCTGCGCACCGACGAGTGGTACGCCTTCGCAGAGAACCCGCGCGGGAGCGTGAACGTGCTGCTCGCGCTCGACGAGGCCCACTACGCCGCCCAGGGCGCGCCTCCCGAGGTGATGATGGGCGGCGATCATCCCATCGCCTGGTCTCACGACTACGACGGCGGCCGCGCGTTCTACACCGCCCTCGGCCACACCAGCGAGAGCTACACCGAGCCCACGTTCCTCGCCCACGTCGCTGGCGGCGTCGAGTGGGCAGCCGGCCTCGACGAGCCTCTCGGCCGCTGAGTCTCAGCGCGCCTTCACCGCGAGGGGCGCCGGCTCTGCGTCACCGCGGAGGCCGGGCCCGGGCTCCGGCTGCGCCTCGCGGGCCAGGCGCCCTGGCTCCGACCCCTGCGGCGCGAGCTCGCTCCGCAGCCGCCGGAGGTTGTCGGCCACCACGTCGGCCACCACCTGGAGCAAGATGTCCGTCTGTGGCGCCATCTCCGGCTCCTCGAAGTCGTTCGCCACCGACACCGTGAGGGTAGCCCGCGCCAGCGCATCCGGCCCCAGCGGGTAGCTCATCGTCGCCCGCACCCGCCGCCTGTCCGCCTCGTGGGCGTCGAACGACACCACCTCGCGATCGCCCGACGTGAGCACCAC
>CAYOAL010000244.1:0-4045 GCA_964401935.1 uncultured Polyangiaceae bacterium | reverse complement strand
GCGAGGGCGAGGGCGAGGGCGAGGGCGAGGGCGAGGGCGAGGGCGAGGGCGAGGGTGAGGGCTCGGCGGATCGGCGGCGAACGCTGCCCATCGGGGCCAGCAGCGTCCCGCCCGACAGTGTGCCGCCGCAGCCGAGTCGTGTGCACGCGGGGCCGCGAGGGAGCCGCCAGGAGGAGACAGAGCGCGAGACACCACCGCGCTCGCGGACGCTGACACCGCCGATGCTCGGGCTGGCGTCGGGGCCGGCGCCGAGGCGGGCGCCGACGTTGAAGGTGCCGTGGCCTCGGGCCGACGTCGCGAGCGGCTCGGTGTGGCCCGGGACCCGCGGCCGACAGGTGCTCAGGGCTATGAGGTTCGACGAGGCCGTGCTGCGCGACGACCTCATCGGTCAGATCGGCATCCGAGACGGGAGCGGCCGCCCCGACGCGCTGATCTTCGAGGCCGAGGGCTGGTGCCTCAAGACCTCGCCGCGGCGCTGGTACGCCGACGCCGACGAAGCGCGCGCGGCCCTCGCCCACCTCGCGCGTGCCAAGGTGTCGCTCGGGCCCATGTTGCTCGAGGACACGGTGCTCGTGCTCTCGAGAGGCGACGAGGGCAAGACGTGGATGTGGACAATCGCGCCCTGGGTGCCGTCGCTGCGCAGCACGATGGCGGCGGCCGAGGCGTCGAACGACGAACGCGCGCTCGGTGACGCGCTCGCCGCCTTCGCCCGCGCCACCGTGAGCAGCCTGGTGCTCGCCCTCCAGCGAGGCGTCGTGGTCGACGTGCACCCGTCGAACTTCGCGCGCCACCGGGGGGAGATCGTCTACATCGACGACGACGTCACCGCCGGCACCCACATCCCCTCGGTGGGCCACGCGATGCTCCAGCGGGTGAAGGAGTATCCCGAAGCTCCGGGCGCGCTGCGCCGCTACCTCGACGCGCTCGAGCACGAGATGATCACGCGACTCACCCATCGCAACACGACCGAGCTCCGCCTCGCCCCCCTGCTCGAGGGGGAGCGTGGGCTCACCGAGAGCGCCGAGGGAGCGCGTCGGCGGATGCTCGAGATGGTCGGCCGATGTCCGTCCGCGCTGGCGTCCTGAGGATGCGGATCGCCGTGCTCGCCGACGTTCACGCGAACCTCGCCGCCCTCGACGCGGTGCTCGGTGAGGTGGCGCGCGCTACGCCGGACGCCATCGTGTGCCTCGGCGACATCGTGGGGTACAACGCCGAGCCAGGCCCCTGCGTCGACGCGGTGCGCGAGCTCGTCCACTTCACCGTGGCGGGCAACCACGACCTCGACGTCGCCAACGCCGAGGACCGCGCCGACACCCACAAGAGCGCTCGGGCCGCCCAAGCGTGGACCCGAGACAACCTCGATCAGGAGCGGCTCAGCTTCCTGCGAGGGCTGCCCCGCAACATCCAACCCCACGAGGCGTTCGTCGCGGTGCACGCCTGCTACCTCAACGACGACCACACCTTCGGCTACGTCACGAGCTCCATGCTCCAACAGAACCTCGAGCGCGTCGCCGAGCACCCGGGCTGGCCACGGATCGCGCTCTGCGGACACAGCCACCAACCACTCCTCGGCTGGCTCGACGACCAAGGTCGCGTCGTCGAGCCCCGCTTCGTCGATGTGGTGGAGTGGCCAGTGAGCGCCCGCGCGGTGCTCATCAACCCTGGCGCGGTGGGTCAGCCACGCGACCGCGATCCACGCGCCGCATTCGCCCTCGTCGATCTCGACCGCCGGTGCGCCAGGCTTCACCGAGTGGCCTACGACGTGGAGCACGCGGTAGGCGTGGTCCTCCGTGCCGGGCTCCCCGAAGACACCGCCCTTCGCCTCCGGGAGGGTCGATGAGCCACGTGCGCGTGCGCGACGGTCGGATCACGGGGCCCCGCGGCACGGTGCTCGACGGAATCTCGCTCGCCCTCGAGAGCGGGGGGGTCACCGCGATCATGGGCCCCTCCGGCAGCGGTAAGAGCGCGCTCTTGCGTGCGCTCGCCGGCGAGCCCCCCGCTCCTGGGTGGCGCTTCGACGGCAGCTGGCGCGTGGATGGGCTGGCCTTGGAGCACAGCGTCGGCGGCCGGCGAGACGTCGCGTGGCTCCCCCAAGCCAGCTATCGCCGACATCACCCCGGCGAGTCGTTCTCACGCCCTCCGGCGGTCACCGCTTGGCAGGACGCGTTCGCGCCAGACGTCACCACCGTGCTCCTCGACGAGCCGCTGCGGGGCCACGAGGGAGACCGCGCCGCCATCACCGCCGCGGTACGGGCGCGCCCCACGGGCTCCAGCGTCATCCTCATCACGCACGATCTCGCCTTCGCGGCGGCAGTGAGCGACGTGGTCTGCTTCGTATGCGCGGGACGCGTGCGCGAGGTGTGCTCGACGGACACGTTCTTTCGCGCGCCGCCATCCGCGCTCGTCGAGCGCTTCGTGCGACAAGGCAACTGTTGGCCCGTCGAAGCGACGCGCCCCACCCTCCCCTCCCATTTTCGCTGGATCCTCCCTGGACGTCTCGCCGGCATGGGGAAGCCGGGCCTCCTCGGCGACGCCGACGAGGACCTCGCGGCGCTCAGCGACAGCGGGATCACCCTGCTCGTCACGCTCACCGAGGAGCCGCTCCCCGCCGAGATGCTCCGAGCCCACGGCCTCGCCTCCCGCCACCTGGCCATCCGCGACATGCGGGTCCCAGCGCTGGGCGCCGCCGCCTCGCTCTCCGCCCACATCGAACGGACCATGGAGGGCGGAGGCGGCGTCGCCGTCCACTGCCACGCGGGACTCGGACGCACCGGCACCATCCTCGGCTGCGTGCTGGTGTGGCTCGGTCGGTCGCCAGAGCAAGCCGTCGCCGAAATCCGAGCCCACCAGAACGGCTACATTCAGAACCAGGGCCAGCTCGCCTTCGTCACCGAGTTCGCCACCACCTACGCGAAGAAGGCATAGCGAGAGCGAGCGGGAGAGCGAGCGGGAGAGCGAGCGGGAGAGCGAGCGGGAGAGCGAGCGGGAGGGCCGGGGCTCGTTACGATGGTTGTCGCGTTTTGTGCGTGACCTTCTCCTGTGTCGGGGGCGCGCGTGGTTGCGCGGGGTCTGGCTTCGACGGTTGAGGTGGCGCGGGCTCGGGACGTGGCGCTATCTGCGGCCTTTGCCGGGGAGGTGGTCTGTTGGGATGGGGCCCGCTCGTTTCCACCCGGTGTGGAGGAGCCAGGTGGTGGGGGCTGCAACGGGACAGTCGTCGGTGATCTCGCGGGGTGTCCGTGGTGTCGGCGCGGGTCCGGGCTCGATCCACCCTGGGAAGTAGGCGGCGGAGCGGCCGCCGTGGTCGAGCCAGCGCCTGGGCAGGGCCTTGGGCACGAGGAGCTCGGCGTTGTGCTTGCGGGCGTTGTTGAGCACGTAGCCGAGCCCCCACCGCACCTCGGTGGGCGTGCGGAGGACACGGGCGTGGTAGCGGTCGGCGAAGAGCCGCCCTCTGCGGCCAAGGAGGCGGTTGACGGCTCTCGCCACCCGGATGGCGAGCCCTTGGAGCCCCCGCGCGAGGGCCCGACTGTCGTCTCCCTCGCACAGCAAATGGGCGTGGTTCGGCTGCACCCCGAAGTGAACGAGCCGAAACCCCTCCCGGCGTTTCCCCGCGCGAAACTGGCCCCGCAGCACCCGCATCACCTCCGGTGAGCGCAGGTTGGGGAGCCCCGGCAAGAACCGCCACGTGATGTGCACCGGCGCGCTCCCCTCGAAGCGCTCCCGCGCGGCGTGCCGGAGCCGCGCACCCACCTTCGGCGGACGCCCCGGCCGCTTGCCGCGCGCGAACGTCGCCACCCGGCGGCGCCGAAGGGTGCCCGCCCTCGTGAGCAGCGAAGCCTGCCGCGGGTTGGCAGGTGAGCGGGGACGAGCGCGGGGCGACGCCATGGGATTCGTATGGGCATATCAATGAGGCACGCAACCCGAAGAACCACCGGCCTTCGAATTCGTTCGGAGCTCCGAGAGCTCGCGCCTGGGTGGCGCCGAGGGTGAGCGCGACGGGTGAGCGCGACGGGTGAGCGCGACGGGTGAGCGCGACGGGTGAGCGCGA
>CAYOAL010000243.1:0-4102 GCA_964401935.1 uncultured Polyangiaceae bacterium | reverse complement strand
CTCGCCGGACCGCGCCTCGAGGGGCCCCGCGAGGCCATGTCGGTCGGACCTTCAGGGAAAGCCGCCGCCGAGCAGATCGCCGCAGGTGTCGCCGCAGCTCATGAACACACACGTGAGCGCCTGGAACGCCTTGAAGGCCGCGTCCGTGTCACCGTCGAAGCACTCGAGGAAACACGCCACGTCGGGGCTCCCCCCGCCGAGGCACATGCTCACCCCGCACGCCAAGCCGTCGCGGCACGCCTCATCGGCGAAGCACTCGATGGCCTCGGGGCAGTTGGTGGCGGCGCAGGTGAGGCACTCCTGGAAGCCGCCCGGTCCCGTCGACGGTCCGGTGGGGTCGTCCCCGCCAGCGCCGCCGAGGCCACCCATCCCACCGCCCGCCCCGGTGTCGAGGCCCGCTCCACCCTGGCCGCCTCCCTGACCACCGCCGCCTCCCTCGGGGAGCTCGTCGGTGAGCAAGAACGCGCTCAGGTTGCGACCGCCACAAGCGAAGGCAAACGAGAGCGATGCCAACAGCGCGAAACAGCGAAACTTCGTCGAGCGCCCCATCGCGCGCCCATGGTGCGCCTCGGCCTCGACTCCGTCAAGCGGCGCGACCGGCGAGCTCGAGCTTGTTCTTGGCCATCTTGCCGAGCTTCTTGCGCCCCGCTTGTTGCACCACCTGCTGCAACAGCTCCTCGCCCACCGGGTGGTCTTCCTCGATGAAGTGAAAGCCCACGTAGTAGAGGGTGTCGAGATCGAGGCTTCGGTCTTTGCGCAGCGCGGTGGTGAGATCGAACCCCTGCCGCAAGAGGAAGCCGAAGATGCGCAGCGACTCGTCCGCCTCGCGAGCGCTGGGGGCGGTGTCGCGGATGCCGTGGCCCAGGAGGCGCGAGCCGAGCTCGTAGCGGTCTTCGTGGGTCGCGTCGCGGCTGCGGCAGAGCAACCGCAACACCTCCGTGGCGCGCTCGGGAGGTTTCCTCCGCTTGAGCTTCTGGTAGAGGTCGCGAAGCGCGGCGTCCGCCTCGGGGGGATGGGCGCAGCGCATGATGTCGAGCGGAGACTGCCAGCCCGGTTCACCGCGCTCGAGGTGCAGGGTGACGGCGCCGAGGAGCTTCTTGCGGTCGGCCGGCTTCAGCTCGTGACAGATCGGGGTGAGCACCTTCACCAGAAGCTGCCCTCGCTCGCGATCGACAGTGGCCGCGAGGTGTCCAGCCAACGGCGACGCGACCCCCGGCTTGCCGGCGAGCGCGTCCGCGGCGACGCGCGCCCGCCGCAGCTCTTGGGTGGCGAGCACGTCCACCAGCACCGCCACCGCTTCGGGAGAGTCGCGGTGCGAGAGCATGTCGATCACGAAGCGCGCCCGCTCCGCGTCCTCGTGCCCGGTGAGGGGCGCCAGCCTGTCTGCGCTCTTCGCCGGTAGATCGATGCCGGCGAGGGTCATCAGGGCAGCCTGCGCGAGCGCCCGATCGGGGTCGGCGGCGGCGACGACGAGCGCGTTGATGAGCTTGATGTCGGGCTTCTTGTCCTTGTGGATGAACCGCAGCGCGATGAGCGCCTCCTGACGTACCCCTGGCGGCTGCTTCGCGGCGGTGGCGTGCTTGAGGAGGGTGTCGGTGGCCCGCTCGTCCTCGAGGTAGCCCATCATCTTGAGGGCGGCCCTCACCGCGGCGTGGTTCACCTCGCCCTTCTTCTTGGCTTGGGCGGCGAGCACCTTCTCGAGCTGCGTGAGGTAGGCGCGGCGCATCTTCGCGTCGGCCTCTCGCGCCCGCTCGCGCATCGCCACCGCCGCCGCGTTGGCCGCCTGCTCGTCCGCGTCCTCGAGGGCGGCGAGCAGAGCGATGAACGCCTCTTTTCCGCCAAGACGGGCGAGCACGCCGTCGAGGGCCTTGCGCTCCTCGCCGGTCGCCTCGGCGAGGCGCGCCTCCACCACCGGCACGATGCTCTCCCCGAAGGCGACGAGCGCGTTGACTGCAGCCGCACGCAGCCCGGCGTCCCTCGCGGCGACGAACGCAACGACCGCATCGGCTTGCTCCGCGGCCCCGAGCGACCCCAAGGCCTCGATCACGTGGCGCTGGAGCGCAGCGTTGTCTTCTGCGAGCGCGTCGACGAGCGCCCGCGTGACGGCGGGGCTCTTCGTGCCGAGCTCCCCCAGCACGATCGCGGCCGCGATTCGTTTCTCGAGCGCGTCGCTCGACAGCATCTCCACGATGCGAGACAGCGGTGCCTTCGCCATGAGCCCAACTCTTGCCACGGCTGCTCTCGTGACGCGAGCCCGGCCGTGGGCCCGAGGTGCGCGCTCGAGGCAGCGGCCGCACCCCAGGAGGGCCGCGACGCCGAACCGCGCCGGCATTGTTCCCCTCCGGCAGCTCCGGCGACTATGATGACGTTGCCCTCTTCACGTGGCAGATTACCTCATGGCGGACCACACCCAAGACCCTCCCGGCGGCTCGGGCCACACGCCTGGGGGTCCGCCGGGCGCGCCGAAGCCCCCGAAGAAGCGAACGCTCATCGCCGGGCAGTTCGTCACCGGAGGCATCGCAGGGGCTGGGGCGCCAGCGGCGCCAGGGGGGCCTGCGTCACCCGCTCCAGCCGAGACGCGGCCCCCCGTGCCGCCTGGTGCCGGCGGCGCTCCGACGCCGGGGCGAGCGCTCGCGGTCCCGCGCCGCCAGGCACGCACGCCGCCCCAGCCAGGCCCTGGCTCGAGCCCGCCCCCCGCGGGGGCGCCGCAGCGGTCGACCCCCGCGCACGGCGCCGCGAGCACCATGGCGTTCAAGGCGCCCAACCTGCCACAGACCGCCCCCACCGGGGCTCCCGTGCAAGCCCCGGTCACCGCGCCGTCCCCCAAGCGCCAACCAGCGCCGATGGGGACGATGGCCTTCGAGGCGCCCCCCGCCGGCGGCAACAAGAACCTCTCCCGCACCATGGCCTTCGACAGCGAAGCCACCCACGCCGCCGTCGACGCCGCGCGGGCGGTCGTGCGCGGCGACGCGGCAGGAGCCGGAGCGCCGGACGCCTCGCGCAGCGCCGGCAAGCGCGCCGATCTCATGTCGACGATGGCCTTCGGTGAGACGCCCGACGCGATCGCTCAGGCCCAGCAGGCCGCTGGCCGACAACCCGCCGGTCGCACGATGGCGTTCGAGGCCGCAGCCGACGAGTCGGAGCTGATGAAGACGGTGGCCTACGCTTCGAGCCCGGAGGAAGCGGCCGAGGCGCTCCAGCGCATGCAGGCGAGAGCCGCCGTCGAGCCCGAGGGGAGCGAGCCGCCGCCAGGGCGAAAGAAGGCGAAGTGGGGGGCCACCATGGCCTTCGGCAACCTGAGCGACGAGATCGCCCGGCTGCAGCCTTCGCCGGCCGAGGAGCCGGCTCCGCGCACGCCACGTCACCCCGGCGTAGGACAGCCCACCGGAGGGCCACCCACCCCCCGCCACCCCGGCGTGGGACAGCCTACCGGAGGGCCACCCACCCCCCGTCACCCCGGCGTGTCGGCACCGGTCGCTGCCCCCGCCCCCACCGGCTCGCCCTTCGGGGGCCGGAAGCGAACGCGGTCGGGCGGCCTCAACGCGACGATGGCGTTCGAGTCGCCCATCGAAGACGCGGTGGACGCAGCGCGGGCCGCGGCGACGCGGGCCCCCTCGGCGGAGACGCCACGCGTGGAGGCCAAAGACTTCTCCTCCACCCTCGCCTTCGCCCCCGAGCTCGAAGCGGAGCCCCGGAGACCGCGGCCGGCAGCGGGCGCACCGGCCGGAGCGCCGCAGCCGGGGCTGAAGTCGACGGTCGCCTTCGAGGCGCCGAGCCACGCCCACGACGTCGACGACCTGTTCGGCGCCTCTCCCGACGAGGCCGCCCCCCCCGCCCAGGGCGCGCCCCTCGGCGACGCGGCGCAGGGTTTGTTCGAGAGCGCTGCCGCGGCGTCGAAGCGAGCCGCGTTCGGGAAACGAGAAGGCCGCGTGCCGTCCCGCAAAGCCACGATGATGGGGGGCTTGCAGCGAGGCCCGGAGAGCGCCACGGAGGCGGCCGCGGAGCTCGCGGCGATCCACGCGCAGCGCGCCGCAGGGCGGCCCGCGCCGCCGCCGGCGAGGGCCGAGCTCGCCTCGGACGCGAGCGTCGAGGCGACGGCGCG
>CAYOAL010000242.1:0-4189 GCA_964401935.1 uncultured Polyangiaceae bacterium | reverse complement strand
CGCCGGCCCCCGCGACGGCGCCGGCGCCCGCCGAGCCCGTGGCGCGCGCGGCGATGGAGGGGGTGGTGGCGAGCGCGCCGCCGCCGTCGCCGGCGAGGCCGGAGGGGGGCGTGGCCGCAGCCGCGCGGAGCGAGGCGACCGCGGAGCCTGCCGAGCGGGCCGAGGCGGACGGGAGCGCCGAGCAGGAGCCACCGCCGCCCGAGGCGAAGGAGCTCGATCTGGGCGCGGCGAAGGCCGCCATCGGGGCCGCCGCGGCGCGGGCGGCGGGGTGCGGCAAGGCCGGCGGACCGAGCGGGACGGGGCGCGTGTCGGTCACCGTCGCGCCGAGCGGAGCGGTGTCGTCGGTCTCGGTCGGACCGCCCTTCGGCGGCACGAGCGTCGGCATGTGCGTGAGCGCGGCCTTCCGCGGTATCAAGCTGCCCTCGTTCAGCGGCGGCAGCGTGACGCTCACCAAGTCGTTCACGGTGGTCGCCCCGGCGGGCGCTGCCGACGACGCCGAGAAGCCGACCGAGCCTCCGGCCAAGACCGAGGAGGCCAAGAAAGACAAGAAGCCGTCGGCGGACGACGGCGGCGAGGGCCGCGCCAAGAAGCGCGGTCGGAGCGGTCGTTACCGCGTGAATCTCGAGTGAGTCGAGGTGCGCCGCCGTCTCGCGCGCGGACGCCCTGGATGGTAACGATGTCGCTTGCGCAGGCCCCGGGCTGTGGTAACGAGGGCGCGATGTTCGATTCGATCGATCGGGACGCTTTCCTGAGGGACATCCAGGACCTGCGCGAGGAGATCGAGGCCTCGCTCGGCCCCGACGACCTGGCGCACCTGCGCAAGGTCGAGCGCTGGGGGAGGGCGGCGACCACCGCCGGCCTGCTCACCTGCTGGCTCGGCCCCAACCCGTTCAGCGCGGTGTGCCTCTCCTACGGACGCAGCACCCGCTGGATCCTCATGCACCACATCGGTCATCGCGGGTACGACCGAGTGCCGGGTGTACCCGCTCGCTACACGAGCAAGGTGTTCGCGAAGGGGTGGCGCCGCATGGTCGACTGGCCCGACTGGATGGTGCCCGAGGCGTGGATCTACGAGCACAACGTGCTGCACCACTCCCACACCGGTCAGGATCAGGATCCGGATCTGATCGAGCGCAACGCGAGGTGGGTGCACGGCCTCCCCAAGCCGGTGCGCTGGGTGGTGCTCGGCTTCCTCGCCGCCACCTGGCGCGCGAGCTACTACGCGCAGAACACGCAGGAGGAGCTCATGGCCCGCGGCGGCGAGGAGCCGAGCCGTTGGGAGCTCACCAAGTCGCTCGTCAGGGAGTGCTGGCTGCCGGCGACCGCGTACCACTTCGTGGGCCTGCCGCTCTTGTTCGCGCCCCTCGGACCCTTGGCGGTGGGGAGCGCGCTGATGAACTCCATCGCGGCCGACGTGCTCACCAACCTCCACACCTTCCTGGTGGTGGGCCCCAACCACGCCGGCGACGACCTCTATCGCTTCGAGGACAAACCCTCGACCAAGGGCGAGCGCTTGGTGCGACAGGTGCTCGGCACCACGAACTTCAGCACCGGCGGCGATCTCGTCGACTGTGCTCACCTGTGGCTCAACTACCAGATCGAGCACCACCTGTTCCCCGATCTGCCGATGCTGCAGTACCAGCGCATCCAACCCAAGGTGAAGGCGATCTGCGAGCGTCACGGCCTGCCCTACGTGCAACAGAGCGTGTTTCGACGCTTCGCCAAGATGGCCCAGAACTTCGTGGGCAACACGAAGATGAGGATCTACCCGTCCGGCGACACCCCCGTGGCCGAGGCGCCGGTGCCAGCCCCCGAGAGGCCCCGCACGCCGCCGGCCCGCGCGGCGACCGCCTCGGTCTGACGCACCGCGCTCGAGCCCGCGCGAGGTTCGACCACCACGTCGCGCCGCGCGGTCTACGGAGCGCGACGGAAGATTGCCGATTTTTCGTCGAGAACGGCGACTCGTGTCATGACATCATCATGGACGTGAGGTTCGTGGATGCGTAGGCGCTGGCACCTCTCCGCGGCGCTCGCCTTCGTCGGCGCCGCCCTGCTGGCCTACGTCGCGCTCGAGCCGCCGCGCCTCTACGACGCGGAGGCCAGCCCCGAGACCGCGCCGCCGCCCCCAGCCGCTCCCCGCTTCGTCGAGACTGTCGATCTGGGTGGGTTTCTGCGCGGGAACGTGCACGTCCACACCTGGATGAGCGACGGCGACAGCGATCCGCAGACGGTGGTCGACTGGTACGCGGCCAACGGGTACGACTTCGTGGCCATCACCGATCACAACCGGCGGGTGGAGCCCGAGCGCTTCCCGTCTGCGCGCGCCGACTTCGTGGTGGTGCCCGGCGAAGAGGTCACCACCGTCGCGGCGGGCAAGCCGGTGCACGTCAACGCGCTGTGCACCGAGAGCACGATCGGGGGCTCGAAGTTCAAGAGCCGACCGGAGGCCCTCTCCTGGGCCGTGAACAAGATTCAAGCGCAAGGGGGCGTGGCGCTGATCAACCACCCCAACTTCAACTTCGCGCTCGAGACCGACCACATCGCGGCCGCGGAAGGCGCGCACCTGCTCGACGTGTACAACGGCCACCCGCAGGTGCACAACGACGGGAACGCGTCTCACACGTCGGTGGAGACCAAGTGGCAAGAGCTGCTCGATCGGGGGATCGTCTTCGCGCCGGCTGCCGTCGACGACGCCCACGCGTTCGCCCCCACCGTCGCGGAGGGGATCCCCAACTCGCGCCCGGGCACGGGGTGGATCGGGGTGGCCGCCAGCGAGCGCTCGGTCGAGGCGGTGTGCCTCGCGCTGCGTGAAGGTCGTGTTTACGCGAGCAGCGGCGCGCGCATCGCGCGGATCCGGGTGACGGCGAGCGCGTTCGAGGTGTGGCTCCCAAGCGCCGAAGGGACGGTGGAGTTCGTGGGGCGGGGCGGCGCGGTGCTCGCGTCGCGCGCGCCCGAGGCCGACGGCGACCGCTGGGTGGCGCGCTTTTCGCCGCACGCCGCCGACGGACATGTGCGCGCCCGCGTCCTGTCGAAGGACGGGCGCGCCTACACGCCTGCGTTCCGCGTCGGCCGCTGAGGCCCACCGCGCGACCGCAACGCCTCACGGCGCGTTGAAGACGATCTCGAAGGCCTCGTAGGAGCGGACGCCCTCCGAGGTGTTGGCGACGATGAGGGTGCGTACGGCCGGGGTGGTGAGGTCCTCGCCGACGAGCGTGAAGTCGGCGGCGGGGATGGCGAGCGTGAGCGCCTCGGGGGTGCCGGCGAGGTAGGCGGTGTCGATGTCGGCGTAGGTGGTGAGGCCCGACGCCTCCACCACCAGGTAGGTCTGTCCGGTCACCGAGCCGGCGGTGAGGGCGGCGGTGCCGGTCGCCGACTGGACCACGTTGTTGATGTCGGTCAGCACCTCGATTCCGGCCACGTCGATGGTGTAGTCGGGCGCGGGCACCGCCTCCGCGGTCACGCTGGACACCACGACCGCGTAGTCGGAGGTGTTGTCGTCGGTAAGCAGCGACGGATCGTCGGAGAAGGGGATGGTGATGACGAAGTTCGTCCCGAAGTCGGCCGGGGCGAGCCTCGCGTTGGCGTAGAACGCGAGGGGGCTGCCGAAGGCCGAGGCGCTCCCCGCGTAGCTCGCGCCGAGCGCGATGGCGGGCGTCGCGCTGAGCAGGCCGCCGGTGGTGCGGAGCTCTGTCAGCGTGAGCACACAGGTCGTGTCGTTCACGATCACCGAGACCGGGGCGTTGTCGAGCGTCGCTCCGCCGGCGATCTCGACGCTGAACGAGCCGCTGCGCTCGCTGCAGCCCGCGCCGTAGGTGCCGTTGAGCGACTCGAGCTCGCCGATGGTGAGGGCCTGGCTCGCTTGGTTGATGGCTTCGGCGCTGCCCGTCACGTCGTCGCTGGCGCAGGCGCTCAGCGTCGACAGCGCACCGAGGAGCGCGAGAGAGGAGAGGAGGTGGGTACGATTGATGGGGTCCATCGCGGGGCTCTTTCGGGGTTCGGGTTCGCAGGGAGGTCGAGGTGCCTCCCGCCGATGGAACGGCGCGCCGTACCAAACCTAAAGAGCGCGCGGGTGCTCGACGGAGTCCTCGCGGAATCGGTTGCGCCGAGGAGCCGGCGAGGGTTCGCTCGGAGTGCCATGACCAGCCCCCCCGCCGAAGAGCTCAACCCGTTCGTCATCGCTCAGAGCCAG
>CAYOAL010000241.1:0-4490 GCA_964401935.1 uncultured Polyangiaceae bacterium | reverse complement strand
CTCGAGCGCGCCATACATGATGGACTCCGCGGTCGCCTTTTTGCCGTGGAGCATGATGGTGTTGATGAACTTCGCGACCAGCTTGTCCTTGTACTTCGGGTCGGGAAGGATGCGGCGTTTCGGTACTTCACGTCGGCGAGGCATCTCTCAACTCACTTCTTGGGGCGTTTCACGCCGTACTTGGAGCGCTTGCGGTTGCGCTCTTTCTTGTTGGTCGAGCTCGGACCGATGGCGCCGGAGGCGTCGAGGGTGCCGCGCACCACGTGGTAGCGCACGCCGGGCAGATCCTTGACGCGACCGCCGCGGATCAGCACCACCGAGTGCTCCTGGAGGTTGTGGCCTTCACCCGGGATGTAGCTCGTGACCTCCATGCCGTTGGTGAGCCGCACGCGGCAGACCTTGCGGAGGGCAGAGTTCGGCTTCTTGGGCGTCGTGGTGTAGACGCGCACGCACACGCCGCGGCGCTGCGGGCACGCCTTGAGGGCAGGCGAGGCGGTCTTGTAGACCTTGTCCTGCCGCCCGTGGCGGATGAGCTGACTGATGGTAGGCATGTTCTTTCACCGCGGATCCAGCGCGCCGAGCGACCGGTTGCGGCCACGGCGAATGGACCCCTGGCAAGGGGACGCGCAGGATAGTCCCACGACGAACGTTGTCAAGCACTTCGCTCGGCTCGCGGCGCCCGTCGCGTCGGGAGCCGGGTCCGAGGGCGCCGATCGCCGCGCCGAGCCGGCGCCTGCGCCTTGTCGCGAGGCGTTCCCGGGTGCGCCTAGCGAGGTGCTTAGCGACCCGCGATCTCCCAAATCTCGGTGGCTCGGTTCCGAACCCGGGTCAAGGCTCGGTCCGCCTCCGGGGTTGCGCGCAGCGCTTCGAGGAGGGGGCAGCGCTCGAGCCACGCCACGTCGACGAGGGGGCCGTCCGCGATTTTTTCGAGCATCTCGATCGCGCGGCGGAGCTCCCCGCGCGCGGCGAACCCCTCGGTGACGAGCTGCCCGACGAGGGACGTGAGGCGGATGTTGCCGAAGCCCTCACTGAACGCAAGCGCACCCTCGAGCACCGACGGGTCGTCGGCATCGCCGAGCACGTAGCGGGCGAACCCACCGGTGAACTGCTGCACCGGCTCGTCGCTCGTGGCCAGCCGGCCGATCTGGTCTCTCAGCAGATCGAGCCGACCGGCCCACAGCGCGAAGCGGACGCGGCTGATGATCAAGGGCGTCTGTTGCTCGCCGAACCCGTCGGCGATGGTGTCGAGCTCCTGGTTGCAGGCGTCCCAGCGCCCCTTGAGGGCGTGGTAGCGGGCGATGCAGAACCGCGGGGTCACGAGCGACGGATCGAGCTCGAGGGCGAGCCGGGCGCGCCGCACGCCCTCTTCGAGGCGTCCAGCCTCCACCTGGAGATCGGCGAGGTAGCGGTGCGCTTCGGCGAGCGTGGGGGCGATGGCGAGGGCGGTCGCGAGCTCGGTGGCGGTCTTGCGGAGCTCCCCAATTTGCAAGGCGTACATGCCGGCGGCGAGGTGGGTCTCGGCGAGGCCGTCGGCGTGCTCGAGCGCGGCGGCTACCGCCAGCTCCGACCGGTCGCGCCAGAGCGTGTTGCCCTGGATCATGATCTCGGTCCACCAGGCGCTGAGCGCGGCGAGCGCGCGGAACGCGATGGCGGGCGCGAAGCCGGGGCTGTCGGTCATGGAGCGGTCGAACAGCTCGTAGGCGTCGGCTGCTCCGCGGAGCTGCCGCGCGCCGAGCAGCTTGCGGCCACGAAGGTAGCGATCGATCGACTCGGGGGTCGCGTGTCGCTGATGCTCGATCGTCAACAGCTCCACCCGCAGGGCGTTGGCCACCTGCTTGGAGACCACGTCCTGCATCTCGAAGACGTCCTCGAAGCGTCGCTCGAAGCGGTCGGACCAGAGCTGCACGCCGCTCGCCACGTCGGTGATGCGCGCGGCCACACGCACCCGATCCGGCGAGGCCTGCACGTCGGCGGTGACGATGACGTCGGCGTTGAGCTCGCGGCCCACCTCCCGTGGATCGCCGGTGGCGTCTCCCCCGTAGCGGCTGGTGGCTCCGAAGCCGAGCACCCGGAGCCCCCGCGTGCGCGAGAGGGTGTCGATGAGCTCCTGGGCGAGACTTGCGCCGAGGTAGTCGAGATCGGGCGCGCCGCGGTACTGGAAGGGGAGCACGGCGAGCGTCCGCTGGCCGAGCGCCATCGGGGCGAAGGGGTTGGAGATCCGGCTCGGGGTGGTGGTGGAATGCGCCACCTTCACCATCACCGTCTGCGCGCTCACCGCGCTCGCGTAGCGGCTGAGCGCCTCGGCCACGGCGGCCGCGCTCGCGGGGCGCCGCTCGGGACTGAGCTCGAGGCAGCGGAGCACCGTCTCGCGGAGGGGGGGGCTCAGATCCACGAAGTCGCGTGGATCGGCGGGGGGGATCCGACAGCGGGCGAGGGCGACCGCCATGGGGGTGTCTCCGGTGAACGGCAGGTGGCCGGTGAGCATCTCGAACAGGATGACCCCGAGGCCGTAGATGTCTGCCGCTGGGCCGACCGTCTCCCCGAGCACCTGCTCGGGCGCCATGTAGAGCGGGGTGCCGAGGTTCTCGCCGGTGATGGCGGGGCCGCCGTCGACCGCGAGGGCCACCCCAAAGTCGGTGATGACCACGCGGCCGAAGGTGGTCTCGTCGATCATCTCGACGAGCACGTTCGCGGGCTTGAGGTCGCGATGCACGACCCCCGCGTCGTGGGCCGCCTGAAGGCCTCGAGCGATGGGGACGGCGAGGGCGATGGCCTCCGCCGCCGACAGGGGGCCCTGCCGCGGCGCCGCGAGCTGCAGCCGCTCGTCGAGCACGGCGTCGAGCGAACGCCCCGCGATGCGCTCCATCGTCAGGAAGTACGAGCCGCCGCTCTGGCCGATGTCGTGGGTGCGGGCCACGTTCGGGTGCGTGATGCGCCGCGCGAGGCGCACCTCGCGATGGAAGCGCTCCACGTGCTCGGGCGTGTCGCTCCGGAGGGAGAGCAGCTTGAGGGCCACGACCTCGTCGAGGCGCGTGTCGAGGGCCTCGTACACCTTGCCCATGCCTCCTTCGCCGAGCACGCCGCGGATGCGATAGCGTTCCGCGAACAGCTCGTCGGCGCGGAGCTCGGGGGCGGGGAGGGCACTCACGAGTTGGATGGTAGCGAAAACTCGCTCAAGACGCTCGACCAGCTCAGCCCCGACCCCACGACCACCGTGGCGACGCGGGTGCCGGGCGGGATCTCGTCCCACCGCTGTGACATCACCGCGGGGGCACCGGCGCTGCCCTGGTTGCCGAACGCGTCGATGTTGTACCAGTGGTTCTCGGGGGCGATGCCGGTGCGCTTGGCCACGCTCCGCAACATCGTGAGGTTGGCTTGATGGCCCACGTAGACGAGCGCTTCCCCGGGCTGCTGGCAGTCGCTCAAGAGGGCGCTCATGCGCTTGATCGCGAACTTCTGCACGCGCGCGCCATCCTGCGCGAAAAAGCCCGTGCGCGGGATGACCACCTCGCGCGCACCCGACGGCGAGCCTCCGAAGGTGCTCCGGAGCACCTTGGCGCGCCCCCGGTGCCGCGCCGACACGACGGCGGCCGAGCTCCCGTCGCCCCACAGCACGGCCGTCGTCCGATCGCCGTAGTCGACCACGCGCGTGTTGTTCTCGATGCACAAGAGGAGCACGTAGTCGGGCAGCGTCGCGTGCATCTGGGCCAGCATGTGCACGTGCATGCCGAAGGTGGAGCAGGCCGCGTGCATGTCGAACGCGGGAACCTCGAGGTCGAGCGCCTGGGCCACCAGCGCGGCCTCCGAGGGGATGAGCCACTGAGGGGAGCAGCCGCCCGCCACCACCAGGCCGATGTCGGAGGGCTGGATCCCGGCGCGCTCGATGGCCATGCGCGCCGCCCGCGCACCACACTCGGGGTTGGTGATGGTCACCGCCTCTTCCACCGCGCGAGGATCGCGGTTCTTCGTGGTGCGAATGTAGTCGAGGGGCAACACCGTGCGGCGCGTGCGGATCCCCACGCGCTGCATGATCCACGCGTCGGTCGTCCCGATGTCGAGCGACTCGAGGAACGCGTTGTCGATCACGTTCTCCGGGTGGTAATGACCGAGGCCGAGGATGTTGAGCATGGCGCCGCGCTCGTAGCATCCCAACCGCGAGTCGTCACGGGGAGCGCGACAGCCTCAGCTCCGCTCGAGCCCGTCGAGCGCGGCGAGGAACGCCTCCCCGAACGAGGTCTTCTTGCGCCGGAAGGGGAGGATGGTCACGTCGCTCTCGGGGGCCGGTGGCGCCACGAGGCGTGGAGGGCGCTTGAGAAACGGCAGCGGGTTGTGGGGATCGGAGGGGAGCGCCTCGGGTCGGGCGAGCGGAGGCGCCAGCGGCTGGGTCGAAGGCGGACGCAGGGTCTCGGCGGCGAGCGCCGCGCTCGCGGGGGGACCGGGCGTGGCGAGGAGGGGGGGCGCCGGCGGCGCGGGCGTCGCGGGGGGCGCGG
>CAYOAL010000240.1:0-4863 GCA_964401935.1 uncultured Polyangiaceae bacterium | reverse complement strand
GGGACGCGCACCCTATGGAACCACCACGCCTACAGCGTGAGCAACGTCTGCGATCCGCGTGACTCGGCGTGTTCAGGGTCGCCCACCTACGGCGAGATCCCCCAGGCCCAGCTCGACAACTGGACGCTCCCGTGGCTCAACAACTTCCGTCAGAACGTGCAAGATGGCGCGCTGTTCGACGCACCGGATCCCATCGTGAGCCTCGAGGTCACGTGCGCCGATCCGGTCCCGGTGCAGGTGTCGGTGAAGAACGCGGGCCGCTCCGGTCTCGTGGCCGGCGTCGAGGTCGGCGTCTTCAAGCTGTCGGGCGTCGAGGTCGCCACGGTGACCACCACCAAGGTGTTGCTCCCGGGCCAAACGGAGGTGCTCTCGGTGGTGCTCGATCCCGCGGACGCGACGTCCAGCGACACCTTCTACGCCGAGATCCTCGTCGATCCGCTGAACCCGACGTTCAGGGAGTGTCGCCCTGAGAACAACAGGAGCGCGAACGTCGCGCCCGACTGCGTTCAATAGCGCGGCGTGCGTCGCGTCGAGGGCCTCGGCCGTCGGCTCATGGAGCGGTGCGAGGGCCTCGGCCGTCGGCTCATGGAGCGGTGAGAGTCCGCGCGATGGCGACCGCCTCCGCTGCGGTGGTCGCGCGCGCGATGCGATCGGGGCGCCGTCCGTCGAGCGACGTATCGGCGAGTTTGTGCGACCAACCGTCCACGTCGAGGGCCACGATGGGCTTGCCGAGCTGCCACGCGATGGCGATCTCGCTGAGGGTACCCGAGCCCCCGCCGACGGCCACGACCACGTCGGCGCTCGCCACGAGCACCACGTTGCGCGCGATACCCATCCCCGTGGCGACCACCACGTCGACCCAGGGGTTCGCGGTCGCGGCCTGATAGCTGGGGAGGATCCCGAAGATGTCGCCGTCGCGGTGGTGCTCGCTCTCGCTGCCCCCTCGGGACGCGGCGGCCATCACCCCGCCGAGCCCGCCGGTGGCGAGACGAAAGCCGGCGTCGATCGCCTCACGCCCGAGGGCGCGGCACAGCGCCTCCACCGCCGGCTCGAGGTCGCCCCCGAACCCCACCACCGCCATCGTCCGCCTTCGCATCCGAGCAGCGTAGTCCCTGTGGGCTCAGGCCACGGTCACGAACGTGTGGGGCGGGGGCCGTGGTGGGTCAGGTCACCCGAGCCACGCCGCCGCCGCGCGGTTCGCCTCGGTGAGGGCGTGGTACGGTGCCGGCGATGAAGGCTTGGGTCCTCTCCGCGTCGTTGCTCGTCGCGGGCTGTCGGCCGGGGGCGGCCACGGATCGCGAGGCCCCAGAGCTCGAGCTGCTCCCGTGCCTCGTGCGCGGGATCGGCGCGCCCGCCGAGTGCGGAACGCTCGAGGTGGCGGAGAACCCGGAGCGTCCCGAGGGGCGCCGGATCGGGCTCTACGTCGTTCGGTTGCCGGCGCGGGCCGCGGAGCCGCTCCCCGACCCCCTGTTCCTGCTCGCAGGCGGCCCCGGGCAGGCGGCGACCGAGGCCTTCGGGCCCATGATCCCCCTCCTTCACGCGGTCAACCAGCGGCGCGACATCGTGATGGTCGATCAGCGTGGCACCGGCGCGTCCCGCCCCCTCGACTGTGAGCTGCCGAAGGGGCTCGAGGGCAACCTCGTCGAGGGGGTGATGGCCCAGGTGGCGAGGGGGTGTCGCCAGGGGCTCGACGCCGAGCTCACCCAGTACACCACGCGCCACGCCGCCGCCGACCTCGACCGAGTCCGGGCCGCGCTCGGCTACGCGCGCATCAACCTCGCGGGTGGCTCCTACGGCACGCGCTTGGCGCTCGAGTATGCGCGGCGCCACGGGGAGTCGCTGCGCAGCATGGCGCTCGACGGCGTCGCTCCGCGCGCCATGAAGCTGCCGCTCTCGATGGCCCGCGACGCGGAGCGCGCCCTCGCGCGCCAGTTCGCCGCCTGCTCGGACGACCCGGCCTGCAAGGAGGCCTTCGGCGACCTCGACCGCTCGTTCCGCGACCTCTGCGACGGTCTCCCGCGCCCGATCGTGGTCCGTGACCCTCGGAGCGGGGAGCGCGTCGAGGTGACGATGACCCGCGCCCTCTTCGTGCAGGCGCTCCGCGGGCTGCTCTACTCGCCCGAGCTCACGTCGCTCCTTCCGCTCACCATCGAGCAAGCCAAGGGGGGAGACTTCTCTGGGTTCGTCGCCCAGGCCTCGCTCCTCGGTGAGTCGTCGGAGGAGGCGATGAGCCTCGGCCTCTTCCTGTCGGTGGTGTGCGCCGAGGACGTCGCTCACATCACCGAAGCCGAGATCGTCGCCGAGACCGAGGGCACGTTCCTCGGCCGCGCCGTCGTCGACGAGCTCCGAGCGGCGTGCGAGGGCTGGCCGCGCGCCGAGCTCGAGGACGACTTTGCGGCGCCCGTGGTGTCGCGCGTGCCCACGCTCCTGTTGAGCGGTGAGATGGACCCGGTGACGCCGCCTCGCTGGGGCGACGCGGCCGCCGAGCACCTCGAGACCGCGCGCCACCTCGTCGTCCCAGGCGCGAGTCACGGCACCCTGCTGCGCGGCTGCACCGTCTCTCTCTTCAGAGATTTCCTCGCCGCGCCAGACGCCGTCGGCGCGCTCGACGCCTCGTGTCTCGAGCGCGCTGCCCGCGACGTGCCCGACTTCTTCATCGACTTCGCAGGGCCCGCACACTAGCGAGACGGGCTGTCCCCATGATCGAGGCGCGCAACCTTCGCAAGTCGTTCGGCGCCGTGCTGGCCGTCGACGACGTGTCGTTCCAGGCGCCAGATGGTTTTATCACGGGGCTCCTCGGGCCGAACGGGGCGGGCAAGACCACGTCGATGCGGATGCTCTACACCCTGATCACCCCCGACCGCGGGCAGGCGCTGATCGACGGGATCGACGCGACGCGCGACCCGCAGGGGGCGCGGAGCCGGCTCGGCGTGCTCTCCGATGCCAGGGGCTTGTATCCTCGCCTCACCGCGCGCGAGAACGTGCGCTACTTCGGACGACTCCACCGGCTGAAGGGCGACGCGCTCGAGGAGCGCATCGAGGAGCTCGTCGCCGTCCTCGATATGGGGGCCATCGCGGATCGCCGGGCGGAGGGCTTCTCCCAGGGAGAGCGGATGAAGGTGGCGATCGCCAGGGCGGTGGTGCACCGGCCCCCCAACGTGATGCTCGACGAGCCGACGAACGGGCTCGACGTGATGAGCATCCGCGCGCTGCGTGGCTTCATTCGCGAGCTCAAGGCACAGGGGACCGCTGTGCTGTTCTCCAGCCACGTGATGCAGGAGGTGTCTGCGCTCTGCGACAACATCGTCATCATCGCCAACGGTCGCGTGGTCGCCGAGGGGAGCGCCGAGGCGCTGCGCGAGCAGACCGGGATTTCGTCGCTCGAGGAGATCTTCGTGCACCTCACCCTCGGTGAGCGCTTCGACGACGGAGGGCCGCGGTGAGAGGCGTTTTTGTCGTGTTCGGCAAGGAGCTCGTCGACGGGCTGCGGGATCGGCGCTCGCTCTTCTCCTTGCTCTTGTTTCCGCTCCTCGGGCCGGTGTTGATCGCGGTGATGTTGAGCCAGACCGCGGAGCGGCTCGCGGACGCCTCGACGGCGCGGCTGCCGGTGGCGGGCCGCGCCAACGCGCCGGCGCTCGTGGCGTTTCTCGAGGAGCGCGGCGTGGAGGTCGTCGCGCCGCCGGCCGACGTGTTCGGGGCGGTCCGCGAGCGCGAGGTGCCCACGGTGCTGATCATCCCCGACGACTACGGGGCGCGCTTTCGGACCGGGAAGCCGGCGCCGGTGCAGCTCGTGGTAGACGACTCGCGCGCCGACGCCATGCCCACCGTGCGCCGCGTCGAGGCCCTGATCGAAGGTTACGGCCGCTCGGTGGGCACGCTGCGCCTGCTCGCGCACGGCACCAACCCGGAGCTCGCCGAGCCGGTGAAGCTCGAGCGCGTCGATCTCAGCACGCCGAAGAAGCGGGCCGCCCTCTTCCTCAACGTCATCCCGATGTTCGTTCTCATCGCCTCCTTCATCGGTGGGATGTACACCGCCACCGACGCGACCGCGGGTGAGCGGGAGCGGGGTTCGCTCGAGCCCCTGCTCATCACGCCCATCTCGCGGCCGGCGCTGGTGATGGGGAAGTGGCTCACCGCCCTCGCGTTCTCGGGGTGCAACGTCGTGTTCACGCTCGCCGTCACGCTCGGCACGCTCCACTACGTGTCGCTCGAGGGGCTGGGGGTGAGCGTCTCGGTTACCGCGGCGGACGTGGCCGCCATCCTCGGGCTGGTGCTCCCGCTCGCGGTGTTCGTCGCGTCGGCGCAGCTCTTCGTGGCGAGCTTCGCGCGCACCCACAAAGAGGCGCAGACCTATCTCTCGCTGATGCTCTTTCTGCCCATGCTGCCCGGCGTCTTCGCCACCGTCACCCCCATCAAGACGCAGCTCTTCATGACCGCGATCCCGGTCATCGGCCAGCAGCAGCTCCTCTCCGACATCATCCGCGGCGACGTGGTGGAGCCGCTCGGCTTCGTGTTCTCGGCCCTCAGCTCGCTGGTGCTCGGCCTCGCGTGCATGTACGGCACCGCATTTCTCTTTCGCCGCGAGTCGATCATCTACGGTCGGTGACGCGGCGCCGGCGGAGCCCTCGCTCACGGGCGGTTCGCGGCGAGCGCGAGCGCGAGCGCGAGGAGCGCAGCCACGAGCGCGACGATGACGACGGCGCGGCGAGGCGCCGAACGGTGGTGGAGCGCGGGCGCTGGCTCGTCGGCGGGGGGGGAGGTGGTGGCGGACTTTGGCGCGGCGGGGCGGGAGCGTCCTCGCCGCTTGCGAACCGCGGCCACCGCGCGTTCGGCGGCGTCGGCCAAGCTCTCGCCGGCCTGCGT
>CAYOAL010000239.1:0-5379 GCA_964401935.1 uncultured Polyangiaceae bacterium | reverse complement strand
CCACCGCCCCGCCGAACGAGATCACCGACGCCGCGATCCCGCGCTGCGCCAGCGCCTGCGCCCCCCGCTCCACGCGCGCCCGCACCCCGGCGACCGGGCGCCGGATGGCGTGCGGGGTGGGGATGCCCTCCTCCCCTCGTGCGAGGTAGCGGGCGAGGGTCGCCTCGAGGGCCACCATCGGCAGGCGGCCGAGCCGCAGGGCCCGCGTCAACGGATCGCGCCGCACGCGGTCCACGAGGGCAGCTTCCCCGACGATGGCGCCCGCTTGGGGACCGCCCAGCACCTTGTCGCAGCTGAAGCACACGACGTGGGCGCCCGCGCGCACAGAGCTCCCCACCATCGGCTCCCCGGCGAGGCCATGCGCGGAGAGATCGACGAGCGCTCCGCCGCCGAGATCTTTCACCAGCCAGACGCCGCGCTCTCGCGCCAGCGCCGCCAAGGCGCCGAGCTCGGGCTGCTCCACGAAGCCGATCTGGCGAAAGTTGGTTTGGTGCACGCGCAAGAGCACGGCGACGTCGTCGTTCTCGTCGAGCGCGCGGGCGTAGTCGGCGAGGCGGGTCTTGTTGGTCGTGCCCACCTCGATCATGCGCGCCCCGGAGCGCTCGAGCACCTCGGGGATCCGGAAGCCACCACCGATCTCGATCTGCTCCCCCCGTGAGACCACCACCCCCCTGCCCCGCGCGAGCGCGGACAAGACCAAGAGCACCGCCGCCGCGCAGTTGTTGACCACCACCGCGGCCTCGGCCCCCGTGAGCTGACACAGCGCGCGCTCCATGAACGCGCCGCGCCGACCACGCTTGCCGGTGCTCAGGTCGAGCTCGATGGAGGTGTAGCCCCCGGCGCTCGCGGCGAGCGCAGCCACCGCGTCGGGCGCGAGCGGGGCGCGGCCGAGGTTGGTGTGGAGCACCACCCCGGTGGCGTTGATCACGCGACGGGCGCGACTCTGCCACAGGGCCTCGGCGAGGCTCGAGACGGTCGACACGACGTCTTCGGCGGCGGGGGCCTGCGCGCTCCGCAGCGCCTCGTCGCGCGCGGCGTCGATGGCGCGGCGGGTGAGCGCGGTCACGGTGGCGGCCCCGAGCCGCTCGCGGGCCTCGGCGAGGCGTGGATCGGCGGCGACACGATCCGTGCGCGGCAGGTGCCGGAGGAGGTCTCGCTTGGCGTCATTTTGCATGGGTGGCGTGTCTGCTGTGTGGAGTTGTCTGGGTCGCGATGATACCGTCCCCGCCTCGCTGGCGTACGAGCTTTGCCGATGCACCGGAGAATCCGGACGTCGGCCAGGTCGCGCGCCGCCATCGCTTGGGGTCGTCCGCGAGGACGAGCGACACGGAGGTCCAGAGATGCTGCGCTTGAGCCACACCACGTTCCGAACGATCGGACGGTACGCGTTGGGGGGCGCGTTTCTGCTGACTTGCGGTTTGTTCACCGCCTCTGCGCCAGCGGGTTGGCCCCCGGAGCTCGACTTCACCGCGGCCGACATGGCCGACCCCGCGAACTGGCCCAACGATCCGAGCTATCACTACTGCCCTTCGTCGTCGCCCTATTGCACCGAGGGTCAAGACCGCAACGGACAGTGGAACTACTACTCCTTCATCCCCACCCAGGTGGGGGAGCTGACGCTGCGGCCCGACGAGTTCGCGTCCGGCATGTCGATCGATCTCGCCTGGCGTTACAGCCTCGGCTCCGACGACGTGATCGTCGCGGTGATGGACTCCGGGATCCGCTGGAACGAGGGCGACCTCCTCGAGTCGGCCTGGCTCAACCCGGCGGAGCTCGCCGCGTTCAAGCCGAAGCGCGCGGACGGCGGCGACTGCGACGACATCCTCAACCCGGACGACACCGTGAAGCTCGCCGGCTACGACTGCAACGGCGACGGCATCTTCACCGTCTCGGACTACGCGGAGACTCCGACCCTTCAGCCGCCCGCGAGCGACGGGCACCCGCTCGGCGATCTCAACGGCAACGGCGTGCTCGACGCCGGCGACATCATCCTCAACTTCTCCGACGGCATCGACGACGATCAGAACGGTTACATCGACGACATCTCCGGCTGGGATTTCCTCAAGGACGACAACAACCCCTACGACGACACCCGCTACGGCCACGGCACCGGTGAGGCGCGCGACTCGACCGCGACCGGCAACGACGGCCAAGGCGAGATCGGCGGCTGCTCGAAGTGTCGCTTCATCGCGATGCGGGTGGGAGACAGCTTCATCGCCGACGTGAACGCGTTCGCGCAAGGGGTGGTGTACGCCACCGACATCGGCGCGAAGGTGGTGCAGAGCGCGCTCGGCACGGTGAACATGAACGAGTTCACCCAGAAGGCCCTCGACTACGCGTTCTACAACGGCGTGCTCACCATCGCGAGCATGGCCGACGAGAACGCCCGGCACCACAACATGCCGACCACGGCCAACCACACGCTCCCGGTGCACGCGATCCAGTACGCCCCCTCGCAGCGGCCGGTGACCAACGTCGAGACGTTCCTCGACTTCAACCCGTGTACGAACTTCGGCGGCCAGAACCTGCTCAGCGCGTCGGGGACCGGCTGCTCCAGCGAAGCGGTCGGGCAGCTCTCGGGGATGAGCGGCTTGCTCTTCAGCGTGGCCCTCCAGTACGGCCCCCAAGATCTCACCGCGTCCGAAGCGCAGCAGCTGTGGATCCACACCGTCGACGACATCGACGTGCCGGAGTCGCGGGAGCCCACCGAGGAGCGCGCCAAGTACTACTGGTCGCAGCCCGGCTTCGATCAACGCTTCGGCTACGGTCGGGTGAACGCGAACAAGGCCGTCGAGGCGCTCATCGCCGGGAAGATCCCTCCCGAGGTGGATATCGTGCGGCCGTACTGGTTCCAGGTGCTCTACCGCGACCAGCTCGACGGGCCGGTGGCGATCGACGGCCACATCTCGGCCAAGCGGGCCACGAGCTACGACTACGTGGTGGAGTGGGCCCCGGGGGTGCAACCCCTCGACGATGCGTTCGTGCAGATCGCGAGCGAGTCGAACGTGCCGTCGGACGTGGTCACCGGTGGCGACGAGCCGATCGCGCTGTTCGACGTGCGCAACATCGACACCACCCACGACCCCGATCCCGACAGCCGCTACGGCGAGAACGAGCACACGATCACGGTGCGCATTCGAGCCGTCGCCCACTACGGCGGCGACGTCGGCGACGTGCGCGGCGAGATGCGCCGCACCTACGCGGTGCACAGCGACCCCGACCTGGTGAAGGGCTTTCCCATCTACGTGGGCTCGAGCGGTGAGGCCAACCCGAAGATGGCCGACATCGACGGGGACGGGATCCGTGACCTCATCTTCCCGACCAGCAACGGCCACGTCCTCGTGTACAAGGTGACGGCGGACGGGCCCAAGCTCCTCTTCGACTACGCCGGCGTGCGCATGGACGGCATGCGAGAGACGCCGGCGCTCCCCGGCAAGCCGAGCTACCTCGCCGCCAAGGGCTACAGCCCCGATCCCGTCACCGGTGTGCCGCCGGTCGATCCGGCCCTCGCGAGCGACTCGTTCGTGGCCACACCGGCCATCGCCGACGTGGACAACGACGGCAAGCCGGAGATCGTGATCACCTCCTACAACGGCTTCATCCAGGTGATCAATCACGACGGCACGCTGCAGGAGGGCTTCCCGGTGCGCCTGCCCGAGGTGCCCTCGTGCGAGCGGTCGGTGCTCAAAGAGGTGGAGCGCCCCTGCATGGGCTACACCGACATCGAGTCGAACAACGCCGAGTTCGACATCATCGATCGCGGGGCCTTCGGCTCGCCGGTGCTCGAGGACATGGATAACGACGGCGACCTCGACATCGTGCAGGCCGGCTTCGACGGCAAGGTGCACGTGTTCGATGGGGCGACCGGCGCCATCCTCGACGGGTGGCCGGTGACCGTGCACTTCCCCGGTGATGGCCGCAGCGCCGAGCCCGGACGGGGCCGCATCTTCACCACCCCCGCCGTGGCCGATTTCAACGATGACGGCTACCCCGAGGTGCTGGTCGGCTCCAACGAGCGTCTGGGGAGCGGCGAGAACGCGGGCGCGATCTACCTCATCGACGGCCGCGGCAACAACGCCGGGGATCAGCCCTGGCTCCCGAACTGGCCGGTGACGCTCACCTCGCTCCTCATCTTCCCCCTCGTGGCCGAGGGCGTCACCAACTCGGGCGTGATCGGAACCTTCGACGGCGTCCGCGCCGCGGTGATGCACGGCAACGCGAGCTCCCCATTCATCATGCCCGCCGACCCAGGGTTGCAGACCAACCTCGGCGACGCCCCCGCCAACGTGCTCCCCGAGTGGGACGACGGCGGCATCGCGCGGCGTGGCATCGCCCCCACCGGCCGCTTCGGGGCTCTCACCGCGGCCAGCGAGGACGTGATGTTTCCCCTCTTCGGCAACCCGTCGCTCGGGGACATCGATCAGGACGGCACCCTCGACGTGATCGCGTCGGGGAGCTCGCTCACCATCGCCCAGAGCCTCGCCGGCTCGAGCGGCGCCGAAGGGCAGCAGCTGCTCGCGGTGTGGAGCGGGAAGACCGGTCAGATGATGCCGGGCTCCCCCTTCATCCTCGAGGACTACAGCTTCTTCAACAGCCACGCCATCGTGGACATCACCGGCGACGACTACCCGGAGATCCTGGTGGGCACGGGAGGCTACTTCCTCCACGCGTACGACGGCTGCGGCCGCGAGGCCGAGGGTTGGCCGAAGTTCACCGGCCAGTGGATCATCAACACGCCGGCGGTCGGCGATCTCGACGGCGACGGCAGCCTCGAGGTGGCCATCGGCACGCGCAGCGGGTGGCTCTACGCGTGGCACACCAAGGGCAGGAGCGACGGGCAGATCCAGTGGGAGAGCTTCCACCACGACAACCGCAACACCGGCAACTTCGACGTGCCGCTCGAGCAGGGCGACCCCAGCCGCAAGGCGGCGCGCCCGCTCACGGACGAGGTGTGCCGTGAGCTGCTCGGCGGCGACGAGGGGCCGCTGCTCGAGGCCGGTGGTGGGTGCGGGGCCTGCGCCGTAGGGTCGCGGCAGGCACCGAGCCACGCCGCGTGGCTCGCGCTCCTCGGCCTCGGCGTGCTCGCCCGGCGACGACGCTCGGCCTGACCGGAGGGGGCCCGGGTGAACGCTCGCCGGGCCCCGCCCGTCGATGTCGCGTGACCCGAGCGAATCGACTACGCTCGAGTGGCGGTGCACTGGTGGGTTTCGCTCCTCGTTGGCGTGGCGCTCTCGAGCGCCGCGGCGGCCCACGCAGAGCCGCCGAGCAGCGAGCCCTCCCCGCCGAGCAGCGAGGCCGACGCCGCGCGGCGCGCGGTCGCCCGCGAGCTCGGCCTCGAGGGGATTCGCCTGTACAAGGAGGGCCAGCACGCGAGCGCCC
>CAYOAL010000238.1:0-5700 GCA_964401935.1 uncultured Polyangiaceae bacterium | reverse complement strand
CGCCTGAGGGTCGTCAAGTGACCGAAACCTCGGTGTCGCAAAGGAGCCGCACCCAATGAGAACAACAAGATTGGGTGGCTTGCTTACGACGGGAGTAGGATTGACGTCTGGGCGAAGCGCTTCGTCGAGAGCCCATAGGGCGTTCGGGTCGCCCTCGGCTGAGGGTCCATAACGCGATGTGGGAAACTGCAGTGCCGGTGCTCATCGGCGTATTCGCGCTTCTCGTCGTGGGGGTGGTGGCGTTCGTTGGGTTGCGGGCCCGCGCCGCGCGCTTGCGCATGGTCGCCGCTTTTCGCGAAGTCGCGAAGAAGTACGGTGGGCGTGTGGTCGAGCCCACCATGAAGCAGCCCGAGGACTTCGAGGCGCTGGACATGCAGCTTGGGGACGTGATGGTCGAGATGGTCATCGAGCGACCTACCACCGAGACGGCTTCGGGACATCGAGTGATCGCTGGTCCGCTCAGGCTTCGTCTCCTTGCGGAGTCCGCGGCTCCCAACGATGTGGCAATCGATCTGATCCCTGGCGGCGATGCCCGCGATCACAGGCTCCTGGTCGCAACGGGACACACGAAGTTCGATGAGCTGTTTTTGTTAAAGTCGAAGGATCCCGAATTCGCGACGGAGTGGCTCGGTTCTACGGCATGTGAGGTGCTCGTGGGCGCACCTTGGCTTGGGATGGAGTTGAAGGAGGGGCGAGTGAAAGCAACGTATCTGCCGACGGACCTGCCTTCGACGGTAGAGGAGCTGGACGTGCTCGTTCGCGCGGTGGCGGCCCTTGCGATGGGCGAGGAGAATGCGAAGTCGTTCTTCTCTGACCTCGGCCATATCGGCGGGTATCGCGAGGCTACGAAGTAGCCTGTGTGTCTCGCCGGCGCGTCGACACGAGCGCTGTGCAGCGCGGTAAGGTCCGACCGCGCCCGGAGCCTGCGCTGGTGGAGGTGCTCGGTGGGCACGTCCGGTGATCGACGGCAGCGGTGCCGGGCTGGGCAGGATCAACTCTCGAGGAGTGACCTTGTTAGCGACACTGGAAGAGGGTGTCGTTGGCGAGGCGCGTGAGATCTTCGGGGGGGATCTCGCCGCGGAGGCTCCGAGCGAGATCCCAGTTCTCGGCCCAGTGGGTCTCACCGACGTGGTTCCAGCGGCCGTCGATGGTGCCGTTGGCGAGGAGCTGGAACTCCGCGCTGCCGTAGTTGGGGTACGAACAGCCGCGCACGCCTTCGAACCACTTGCCCGCGCATTTTCTCAGCGACGGGTCGCACGACAAGAGGACGCTGCCGCCCCGGTAGGAGTAGACGCCACGCACGAGCGTCTCCGAGGTGCCGTCCTCTTTGAGCAACGTGTCGCCGCGGACAAAGCTCATCGTGCCCCAGTCTCCCGAGGTCCAGTCCCAGTGCCCGAGGATGTTGCCGTGCGCGGTGGACTCGGGACACTTCACGTTCCACATGCGGGTGACGTCGTCGCCGTAGAGGACACCCACCGCCACCCACGCGCAGGCCACCGGCGTGCGCGAGACGCCGTTCAGCGGGGCGAGCTGAATGGTCTGGTTGGCGAAGGCCGAGAACGTGGCCGACTCGTACAGCGCAGGGATCGCCTTATACCAGAGCCACTCCGCCTTCTCCCACCCGATCGCGTCTCCCGGCGGGATGGTGATCCCGGACACCTCGTTGGTGCCTCCCACCGTCATCATGGTGAACGCTTTGCCGATGATGCCACCGTTGAGGTGCAGGGTCTCTTCGCCTGGGAGCCACCCATGCATGTGCTCGACACCCCCGAAACGGGAGGGGTCGACCAGATCGCGGAGGGCGTCGCGCGTCTCGGTGCACGGCTGACCGCTCGCGAGTGGGTTGTCGCGGCAATAGACACCCTCGCCGAAGCGCAACGGGTCGGCGCCGTCCACCGCGTGATAGCGCTCGGCGAGGTTGCCGAACACGTCGGCCAGCCCCTCGCCGAGAGCGCCGGGCTGGTCGTGCGACCCTGGACCCGAGCGGCAGCGTCGTCCGTGCCGCACGAGGCCGTACACGTTGGGGAGCGAGGGAATGGTGTCGCACTGTCGAACGCCGCTGAGGACGGCGTGGGTGTACTCGTGCGCGACCACGTCGACGGCGCCCGACCCCGCCTTGACGGCGCCATACTCCCAGTTGGATCTTCCGTGCGCGAACCCGAACCGCTGTTCCGCGCCTACCCAAGCGGCCCACTTCGGCACGCCAATGATGGCGATCACCGGGCCCCCGACACCATCGTGCGACCAGCGACAGTGGCGCTCCCGAAAGTAGCTCTCGGCCAGCCGCAGGTGGGCGAAGGCGTCGACGGCCATGCCTTGCTCGCCGTCAGGTACACCCTGCTCCCATCGATGCGCGTCGTCGGACCACACGGCGACGCCCGTGAAGTCGGTGTCGCCCGCGCCGCGCCGGACGCTGATCTCGGGCTCGCCGATGGGTCGCGGGCAGCCGCTTGCGACCGCCATGGTCGCCGGGGCTCGGAGCTCGAAGCCAGCGCCCATGGGTGTGACGGGGAAGGTCTTCACGTCGTCTTCGCCCCACACGCCGTGGCCCGAACCGGGGACCGTGGCGTGCGCGTCGGAGTCTCGGACGAGGTACACACCGCCGTGTTTCGCGTTCACGACGAGCGACCAAGCGCGCGCTTCCCCGAGCGTGATGTCGACCACGTAGGCCATGGCCGGAGGCTCGTGCGCGTCGGCGGCGATCATCGGTCCGACCTCCGCGTCGAGGGTGTCGGGATCGAGGTCATCCGCGAGGTCGGGCACGAGCTCGGGGAGCGCCGCTTTGGCCGCGTCGACCGCGGCCTCGGCCGAGAGAGGCCGCGCGCGATCGAGCGCGGCGAGCCCGGGCACATAGCGCCCGTTCACCGACTGAATGCCACCCCGCGCGTCGAAGTGGACCAGCAACATGGCCCCCTCCACCGCCAGCTCGCCGCTGATCTGGCCGAACACCACCCGCGGCCCGTCCGGATCGCGATCGACGCCGATGGCCACCAGCTCGGCGTCGGCATCCTCCACGCCCAACACGTCACCGTACCGCCGCAAGAACTCGGCGGCGACGTCTTCGGGGGCGGCGTCGCCTTCGAGGCGCGGAGGCTCCTCCGCCACCGGCGCGAGAAACACCGTGCGGTCGGGCTCGATGAGGAGCGCCCAGTCGACGCCGGTGTCCTGCGTCAGCCGCTCGACCGGAGCCACGGGCAGGACCGGCGCGTCGTCTTCGCAACATCCCACGACCCCCGCGCCAGCTCCCAAGACCACACCGACACCGAGGAGCGCTCGAACCGCAGCGCGGCTCCGCGCGAGCAGCTGTTCACTCTTGGTTCTCATCATGAATCTCTCGGGGAGCGGATCGGTGAAAGCAGCCAGCTGCGCACCGCACCAGGATACTGCGAACGGCCTCGCGCGTCGCTCGAGGCGGCGAGCGGCCCCGATGATGGCTCACGACGCCGGCGCCCGCACCCCTCGGGCACGCTCCCGACGCGTGAGCGCGAACACCAGCTGAGCATCGCTCCGCGCAGGGTGAGCCGCGTTGCGTCTGGTGTGTGCCGTGGTGTGCCGTTGATCGGTTGGTGTATGACGCGATGCCGTTGGGTTGCGACGGCGCGATGTGTGCATTCGGTCGCGCGATGTTCTGTCTATCGGTTCGCCGTGGGCGGGGGGGCGGGGCTCGCGTCGCTTGTGTCGTCGCGCTCGTGGCCCTCGGCGGCTGCCAGTCCAACGTCCTCACCAACGACGAGAGCGCCGAGGGAGTCGCGGCCTGCGAGGGTGCGATCCACGGGAGCGCGACGGTGGTCGCGGACGACTTGCCCGAGGACTGGCTCGACTCGAACCGAGGCCTCGTCGCGGCGGGCGACGCGCTCCTCCTGACCACGAAGACGACGGTCGAGCTCGTGGACCCTTGCTCGGGCGAAAGGACGGAGCTTGCCACCGACGATCGCATCGTGGACAGCGCGATCTACGCTGGGCAGGTCTACTTCATCGCTCAGGACATCATGGGGGTCGTGAACGAGCTTCGGCGCGTGCCGCTCGCCGGTGGCTCCATCGAGTCACTGGGCGACATCGGCACGGGCCGCGTCGTCGCGTCACCGGAGGGGGTGTTCGCGCTCCGCTTCCGCGAGCTCGGCGCCTACGAACTGCTCGACGTGACCGAGGGCGCGACCGAGACGGTGGTGCTCACGCTCAACGACGCCGGGATCACCGGCTACTCGGCGCGCCCGATCGGAGCGAGCGCAGCTGGGATCTACCTCCGTGAGTCGTGGGACTCGGGCTCGCCGCTGCGCCTGCGACGCTGGCCCTACGGGGGGGACGCGCTCGGGGTAGAAGGCACCGCGGGGGCGAACGCGATCGCGGTCGACGGTGACGACCTCGTCGCGCTCCTCGGCTTCGCCGACGTGCCGTCGATCGTGCGCCTGCCCGCCGAGGGCGGCGAGGCCACCGAGGTGGTGTCGAGCGAGCGGCTCATGGGCACCGCGACGCGGTTGGAGGCCGCCTCCGGCACGACGTGCTGGCTCACCGCCGAGGAGGCCACGCCGTTGTGCCTCCGCGACGGCGAAACGACACCACGCGCGCTCGGACCGCCGGGAGGGCACGTCGGCGCCCTCGTCCTCCGCGACGCCCTCTACTGGCTGCGTGAAGGGGAGAACGGCTCCGAGCTCGTGGCGGCGGTGCCCTGAACCTCCGAGGAGCGACGACGACCGGTGGCGCTGCGTTCGACTGCCGCGGCGCCGGCTGTCGCAGCGCGGCGCTGATCGACGTCTCTGGCTCAGCCCACGCCGAGCACCCGTCGCGCGCGGTTGACGGCGTTGAACGCGCGGGCCATGCCCTTCTCCGCGGCGCCGCCTTGCGCGGGCAAGAGCCCGATCTGACGCGCGAAGGTCGCGCCATCGTAGTAGACGACGTTGTGGCGCAGGCGGCCCCCGTCGAACTGCATGCAGTCGACGCCCCGAAGCTCGACGCGCTTGCCGTTCGCCTCGATGCCTTGGAATGGCGTGCCGGTGAACGTGCCCGTGACGTCCCACTCCACGACGACCATGTCCCCCGCGGCGGTGAGGCGGCGCACGGCGATGTGGAAGTCGGGGAACGCGCCGAGGAGCTCCTCGAAGAAGCCACGGACCGCGGCGCGCCCCCGGTAGGCACCAAGCACCACGAAGTCGTCCACCACGTCGTCGTGCTGAAGCTCGCCGACTCCATCGAGATCGTGGGCTTGCAGGCGGTCCATGAGGAGCCTCGCGGCCTGTTCGGGAGTCCAAGGGGTCGTGGCCATCGAGGGCGTCGGCATGTCGTTCGCGTAATTGAGCCCCCCGCGGAGCGCAATCGAGAGCGGCGCGAGGTCCCTCAAACCGGCACGACGGGCGCGACACGACCCATCCTTCGCACGCGGCCGGCAGCGCGTCGCCTCGCGTCATGCGGATTGGCAGCGGTGACCGCCGGGCTTACACGCCACAGGTGCGCGCCGCCGCGCGGACGCGACGCCCCTCACCTCAGGAGACACTCGTGAACATCCTCGACCGCCTGCGCGCTCAGTTCTCGCCGGAGCGAATCAGCAACTACCTCGTCGATCGGTTGGTGCCCGGTTTGGTGGTGGCCTTGATCACCGTGGCTGCATTCTTTGTGCTGTGGAGGTTCGTCCGTCGTGCCCTCGCCATCCTCGATGTTGATTCTCACGAGCTAGGGACCCCTCGCGGCTGAGTTTCTCAGCAGCTT
>CAYOAL010000237.1:0-5904 GCA_964401935.1 uncultured Polyangiaceae bacterium | reverse complement strand
ACCTGAAGCGACCCACCGACCCGCCACTCCGCCTTTTCCGGTCAGGTCTTGAGTGTTCTGACGCGAGCCCTCCGGCGCGAGAGAGCTCGGCAGAGTCGGTCGAGCCCATTTCGACGCCGGGGAGTGGGCGCTGGCGAGGCCTTCGAGGTCTTGAGTCGCGCGAGGTCATGAAACGAGATGGGAGACGCTTCTGCGCCACATCACAGACTGCTTTCCTGATCCTCGCGTGGTCATGGAATGAGGTAGGTGACGCGGAGGCGGGTCGCAGCGTCGCGCTGGAAGAACGCGGTGTTCTGGTTGGCGTCGTTGTTGGTCTCGATGGTGAACGCGAGTCGAAACTGACTGTACGTTCGCAGTGCGCTGAGGTCGTTGCGGACGGCCGTCGTCACGTCCAACGTCTTTTGCTCGAGCACCGCATCGTCGGAGAGCACTCCGAGCTGAGCGAGCGGCGCAGCCGAGTATGACGCTGCATTCAGCGTCGCGATGACAAAGTGATCGACGCTTACGTCTCCAAGCGCGTAGGTGCCCGCGGTCACAGAGTACTGGTAGGTCTCCAACATCGCTTCCTCCACCTCGATGCATCCGGCGAGCGGTGACACGTCGAACCCGGCGTAGCCTCGTATGGGCGTATTCCCGGCTCCCTCGCCCACAGCGAGGTTGTCGAAGAAGACGTTCGTGGTCCCGCCATACCCCGTGAACGACGAGACGAAGGGGATCACACGCAACACACGCCGCGCGGTGGAGAAGCTGCTGGCGACCTGGGCGAGCATCGGGTTCCCCGCGACGTCCGTGGCCGTCGCCGCCAATGTGAACGTGTAGCTCACGGCCGGCACCGCGTTGGGATGGGTGTACTCGGCGATCGCGAGCGGCGTGGCCGGCACGATCGTGAGCGTGTCGAAGCTCGCGTTCCACACCAGCGTCACCGCCGGCAGATCGCCACCATCGAAGGCGGCGAGCGTCGCCGCAGGGGCCATCGGCTCGCTGAACTGGATCACGATCTGCGCATCGTCCATGACGCCGGTGGCCATGTGGGGTGGATCGACGCTCACGATGGTGGGTGGCGTGGTGTCGGGGGCTCCTCCCCCAATGCCTCCGCCGTCACCGCCGGAGCCACCCACAGTCCCCGTTGCACCGACGCCACCTGTGCCGCCAGGCGCGTCACCGCCCGCGGCAGGCGATCCGCCCTGACCTCCTCCAGGGCCCGTGGCCACCTCCTCGTCGAACCCGAGCACGTAATGGCATCCGGCCACGAGAAGCACGCTGCCCACGGCCGTCACCGCCCACACCGAGTCGCGCCTGGAGCACGACATCAGAACCTCCCGACGACGTTAACTCGCGTCGGCTGCACACTCAGCTCGACCGACGTGTTCTGGCTCTCGCCCTCACCGAACGGCCACCACACGACGAGGGCGATCACGCCGAGGGCCGCGCCTGCCCCTGCGAGCGCGAAGCCGAACGTCGACACATGTGCCGATGGCTGTGGCGAGACGATGTCGTTGGACTGCTGTGGCGGAGGAGCACCTGGCCGAGCAGCAGAGCGAGGCTTTACCGAGTGTGCGGGAGCGACGACGGACGGCGAGGAAGACGGAGACGCCGACGCGGACGCAGGGGGAGGCGAGACCGCAGACGGAGCCGACGCGACTTCTCGCGCGGAAGCCGACTCGGACGGAGAAGCGACATCCGAGATCGACGCAGGGGAAGCCGCGCCTTCTGGGGAGGAGGAAGCACGGAGGAGCAGCGCGCCCGTGCCGGTGACCGCGGCACCCACCACGCGCGCCGACACCCCGCGCTTGGGCATCTCGATCCGTCCCAGCTCCGTTGCGGCGAGCGTGCCGATACGCTGCGGTGGTGGAGGTATGAGGCCCGGCGAGGACCGCATCGTTTCGAGCGAGGGATGTGAGTCCCAAGACGGAAACGAAGTCATCGAGCTGCGCGGAGGCAGCCCGCTCGCGAGCGCAAGCTCGCCGGCCATGTCCTCGGCGGTCGGGAACCTGGCCACGCCGAAATCGAGCACCTTGATGAACACGCCGTAGCCGGAGTCGATGACGAAGAGGTTGTCGGGCTTGATGTCGCGGTGCACCACGCCGAGCCGGTGGGCGCGACCGAGCACCTCGGTGGTCCCTGGTTCGATCTGTGTCGCCATGCCGTTCAACCCGAGCGCGAGCTCCGCAAGGTGTGTGCCACCGAGCGACCAACCGCCTCGAGCGAGCGCGGCGCAGTGATCCCCAGGGATTGCCGCGACAGACCGCGCCGAGGGGCCCGCGGCGCGGGGAATCGATCGCCCAGCGTTGGAGTGGAAGTCCCCAGCGGACGGAGTCGCGCCATCCCACGGGCGCCGAAAGGTGGGAGGTGGAGCTCCCCTACGCGGCCATCGGAACCGGGGGCTAGGAGCGCGCGCGGATGCGCGGCGTCAGGGGATCGCGCTTGTGGCGAGCGCCGCCGTGCCCAATGCTGTAGGCATGCCTCGCGCCCGCGTCTCCTCATCTTAGCGCGCCGTGACCCAGCACCCGCAGAAGCCGTGGTATCGCGACAACCTCCCCCTCTTGGGCGGGGTGATCGTGGACGTGGGGGCGAACGTGGGGGAGCTCTCGCAGCTCTTCTTCGAGCGCGCGGGGCCCAAGGGGCGGGTGGTGAGCGTGGAGCCCCACCCCGACAACATCAAGCGGCTCGAGCGGCGCATCCGCAAGGCCGGTTCCCGGCGCTGGTCGCTCAAGCGCTGCGCGATCTCCTCGCGCCAGGGCATGGTGTCGCTGCGGGAGCTCGCCATGTCGGGCGGCGCCAACGCGATGGTGGTGGAGGGAGGGGGCGACTTCACGGTGGCGTGTATGCCGCTCGCGGCGCTGGTGCCCGACGCCACGGTGGTGAAGCTCGACGTGGAGGGACACGAGTACGCCATCCTCCCCGAGGCGGTGCCTGCGCTGACGCGGGCGCGCGCCTGGGCGGTGGAGCTCCACAAGGTGGAGGGCCACCCGCTCGAGCAGACCCTCGCCCTGTTCGCCGCCCACGGCTTCACGCTCGTGTCGGCAGGCACACCCCGCGACGATCCGCGCCGTTGGCTCAGCGTCGACATCTCACCGTCGCTGACGTGGAGCGAGGTGCCCGGCCAACCCACGGGGCGCGACGAGCGGCGCGAGTTCAAGATGCTCCACCTCATCGCGCGGCGCTGAGGGTCGTGTCACCCCGCGGTCGCCTTCACGCGGACTCGTCGGGGCCTCGCTCGTGGTGCTACCATCCGGCGCTCGCCAACCATGACGACACCCCTGCACCACGGCGCGAACATGCAGCCGCTCCTCTACGCTGAGCTCGTCCCTTTCTATCGCCTGCTCGACCCCACCGAGGACCACGCCGACGAGGCGGCCCACTTCGCCGCTGTCTTCGAGCGCGCGGGCGCTGGGGGGGCGCTCCTCGAGCTCGGGGCGGGCGCGGGGAACAACGCGTTTCACCTGAAGCGCCGTTTTCGCGCCACCCTCACCGACATCTCCGAGCCGATGCTGGGGCTCAGTCGCGACATCAACCCCGAGTGCGAGCACCTCGCCGGCGACATGCGCAGCCTCCGGCTCGACCGCGAGTTCGACGCTGTGCTCGTGCACGACGCCATCGCCTACATGACCACGCGTGCGGACCTGCGCGCCGCCGTCGACACCGCGTTCATCCACACCCGCCCTGGTGGCACCGCCATCTTCGCCCCCGATTGCCTGCGCGAGACGTTCACCGAGTCGACCGAGGTCGTCGAAGGAGAGGGAGGCGGCCGCGCGCTCCGCGGCATCGAGTGGGACTGGGATCCGGATCCCTCGGACGACACCACCACCGCCGAATACGCGTTCCTCCTCCGGGAGGGGGGGAAGGTGCGCGCCGTCCACGACCGCCACGTCTGCGGCCTCTTCGCCCGCAGCGTGTGGGATGCGGTCCTGGCGAGCGTGGGCTTTCGGGTCACCACCGAGCGCCGGCCCATCGGCGAGCCGGGCCCCTACTTCGACGAAGTGTTCGTGTGCCATCGCCCCGCCTGAGTCGCGGCGCGCGCAGAGCCGGCACTTCGACTCCGGCGTTGACATGCCGCCCCGGCGGCGTGATTACGGCGCGGCCGTCGACCCCGACACCTCCTCCGCCATGAGCACCCCCGCAGATTCACGCCCCACCGCGGTGCTCGTGGCCGTGCAGTTGCCCGGCGTCACCGATCCAACGTTCGCTGCCGACTTGGCCGAGCTGTCGAGGCTCGTCACCACCCTCGGGCTCGAGGTGATCGGTCAGGTCACCCAGAAGCGCGGTCACCTTCGCGCCGGAACGGCCATCGGGCTCGGCAAGCTCGCGGAGCTCGCACGCTGGACCGGCGGTTCGGGGAAGGTGGAGCCGCACGTGCCCGGTCGCAAGCGGCGGCGCGGCGATGACGACGACGCTCTCGACGCGAGCGCGCACGAGGAGCCGTTCGAGCCCGGCGAGGACCCGGCGGCGAGCGAGCACGGTGCACCCTTCGAGCCGGGCGACACCGAGGAGCCTGAAGACGGTGCCGTCGCGAGCTTCACGCCGCCGCGCCAGGCCGCGGTGGTGGTGGTGGATCACGAGCTGTCGCCGCGCGTGCAGCGCAACCTCGAGCGAGCCACGGGAGCGGACGTGCTCGATCGCTCGACGGTGATCGTGGAGATCTTCCACCGCCACGCCAAGAGCCGCGAGGCGAAGCTTCAGGTGGAGATCGCGCGGCTCAGCTACGTGGCCCCACGCCTGCGCGCGACGGGGGCGGCCCCCGATCGACAGCGGGGCGGCATCGGCGGCAAGGGCGCGGGCGAGAGCGCGCTCGAGCTCGATCGGCGCCGTGTTCGCGATCGTATCGCCGAGCTGCGCCAGGAGCTCGCGAAGATCCAAGCCGAGGAAGATACGCGGCGGGCGGGGCGGCGTGAGGCCCGTCGGGTCGCGCTGGTGGGCTACACGAACGCGGGCAAGTCGTCGTTGATGCGGGCCCTCACCGAGAGCGGCGTGTACGTGGCCGACAAGCTCTTCGCCACGCTCGACACCACCGTCCGCGCGCTCAAGCCCGAGACCGAGCCGCGCATTCTGGTGAGCGACACGGTGGGCTTCATCAAGAAGCTCCCGCACGAGCTCGTCGCGTCGTTCCGCTCCACCCTCGACGAAGCCCGCGAGGCGAGCCTCCTTCTGTTCGTCGCCGACGCATCGGATCCAACCTTCCGTGAACAGCTCGCCACCGCCCGCGAGGTGCTCGGCGACATCGGCGCCGGCGACATCCCCTCGCGCCTCTTGCTCAACAAGCGCGACCGCCTCGCCGATGCCGCCGTCGCGGCGCTGACCGAGGAGTTTCCCGAAGCGCTCCTCGTGTCGGCGAAGAGCCCCCGCAGCGTGGGCGACGTGCGCGACCTCATCATCACGTTCTTCGACGGCGAGCTCTCGGAGGAGGAGATGTTCGTGCCCTACGCGGCGCACAAACACGTGCAGCGCATCTACGAGAGCACCACCGTGCTCGCCGAGCGTCACGACGAGCACGGCACCCACCTCCGCGTGCGCGCCCCCGCCGCCACCCTCGCCCGCGTTCGCGCGCAGCTTGCGGAGTGAGCCGCCGTCCTCGACGGAGGAGCGAACAACCCGCAGGAGGGAACCCTAAGGGCAAGGGCGGCTCTTCGCCGACCGCTACCACGCCCGTGTCCTCCGCACGCCCACCGAGGTGCGGTGGGGGCTCGGCTACGTGCTCAACAACGCCCGCAAGCACAACGCCGAGCTCCTCGTGCCCAAGGCCTCGGCCAGCGCGCCATCCTTTCGCCGGCTGGACGCGCTGAAGGCGTGGCAAGAACAGGCAGCGCTGCACCTGCAAGCCGTCCTTGCCGAGGAGAACGACGTGGAGGACCGTCGCGTGCAGCGCGCTCGAGAGGCCAAGGCCCGCGCCTATCAGGAGCGCGTGGG
>CAYOAL010000236.1:0-6078 GCA_964401935.1 uncultured Polyangiaceae bacterium | reverse complement strand
TCGGCGGCTCGATGCACTTCTTCGACGTGCCGAACCGCATGCTCGGCGGCCACGGGATCGTGGGCGGGCACCTCCCCCTCGCCACCGGAACCGCCTTCGCGTCGAAGTACCTCGGCGACGGCCACGTCTCGATGGTGTTCTACGGCGAGGGCGCCTCCTCCATCGGAGCCTCCCACGAGGCGATGAGCCTGGCCGCGTTGTGGAAGCTCCCCGTCGTCTTCGTCTGCGAGAACAACGAGTACGCCATGGGGACCCCCTTGGCGCGTCACCTCTCGCTGCTCGACGTGTCGAAGAAGGCCGACGCTTACGGCATGCCCCGCGACCGCTTCGTGGCCGACGACGTGTTCACGGTGCGGGATCGACTCCGCATCGCGGTCGACCGCGCGCGCGCCGGCGAAGGGCCCAGTCTGATCGAAATCCGCACGTATCGTTTCCGCGGTCACTCGATGAGCGATCCGGCCAAGTACCGCACCAAGGAAGAGGTCGACGACCACAAGAAGCGCGACGCGCTGTCGCGCCTGCGGCGGCAGCTCCTCGAGCTCGACACCACCAAGGCCGAGGTCGCCTCCATCGACGAAGCGGTGGAGGCCGAGGTGGCCGACTCGATCCGCTTCGCCGACGAGAGCCCGGAGCCGACCGCCGAGATCCTGGAGCCCACCACCTACGTCGGAGAGTTCGCGCGATGAGTGAGATGCGCTTTCGTGAGGCGGTTCGTGCCGCCATGGCGGAGGAGATGGAGCGCGACGAGCGCGTCTTCTTGATGGGCGAAGAGGTGGGTCACTACCAGGGCGCCTACAAGGTGAGCGAGGGGCTCCTCGCCCGCTTCGGCGAGAAACGCGTCATCGACACCCCGATCGCCGAGGCCGGATTTGCCGGGCTCGGGATCGGCGCCGCGATGGCGGGGCTGCGGCCCATCGTCGAGTTCATGACGTGGAACTTCTCGGCGGTCGCGTTCGATCAGATCCTCAACAACGCAGCCAAGCTGCGCCAGATGTCGGGCGGCCAGCTCACCGTCCCCATCGTCTTTCGAGGCCCGAACGCCTCCGCCAAACAGGTCGGCTCGCAGCACTCTCACGCGGTGGATCATTTCTACGCTCACATCCCCGGGCTCAAGGTGGTGGCCCCGGCCACCGCTGCCGACGCGAAGGGGATGCTCAAGGCGGCCATCCGCGACGACAATCCCGTCGTCTACCTCGAGTCGGAGACCCTCTACGGGGTCAAGGGAGAGGTCCCCGACGATCCCGACTTCGTGGTCCCCTTCGGCGTCGGACGGATCGCCCGCCCGGGGCGCGACGCCACGCTCATCTCCTGGAGCCGAATCGTCAGCGTGTGCCTCGAAGCGGCCGAGGTGCTCGCCAAGGACGGCATCGACGTGGAGGTGGTGGACCTGCGCAGTCTGCGCCCGCTCGACGAGGACATCCTCGTCGAGAGCGTCCGGAAGACCCACCGAGCCGTCGTCGCCTACGAAGGGTGGCCCTACGGAGGCGTTGGCGCCGAGGTCGTCGACCGACTGCAGCGCCTCGCCTTCGACGATCTCGACGCTCCGGTGCTTCGGGTCACCACGCGCGACGTGCCGATGCCGTACAACGCGGCGCTCGAGCAGTATTGCATTCCCCAGGTGGACCGCGTCGTGGAAGCGGTGAAGAAGGTCGCCTACGAGGCTTGAGAACGATGGCTCGATTGGTTGAGATGCCCAAACTCTCCCCCACCATGGAGGAGGGTCAGATCGCTACCTGGCACAAGGCTGAGGGTGACGCGGTGGAGGTCGACGATCTCCTCGCCGAGGTGGAGACCGACAAGGCCACCATGGAGTTTCGCTCGTTCGACAGCGGCGTGCTCCTCAAGATCCTCGCCCCCGAAGGAGCGGTGGTGAAGCTCGGCGATCCGGTCGCCATCATCGGCGAGAAGGGCGACGACATCAGCGCCCTCACGGAGAGCGCGGCCAGCTCGACGCCGGCGACCGCCGCGCCTCTGGCTCCCGCGAAGGCGGCGCCGGCGAGCGCGCCCCCCGCGATCTCGACGCCGGCCCCGAGCGGCGCCGCCGACACGGTGCGCGCGCACGCATCGGCGGCACCGAAGAGCAGCGGCGCGGCGCGACCCTTGGTCGCGACCAGCGTCGACGCCACCGGCCGGGTGAAGGCGTCTCCCTACGTCCGCAAGCTCGCCCGCGAGCGCAGCCTCGACTTGCGACGGGTGGAGGGGTCGGGTCCTGGGGGACGGATCGTCGCCCGCGACCTCGAGGGCGCCGCAGGCGGGAGTGGGGTGAGCACCGGCCCCGTGCCGCACGCGGCAGCGCCCCGCGAGCGACAAGAGCCAGAGATCCGCCCGCTCAGCATGATGCGCAAGACCATCGCGCGGCGCCTCACCGAGTCGAAACAGACCGTCCCCCACTTCTACCTGACCATCGACGTGAACGCGGGCCCCCTGGTGGGCTTGCGCCAGCAGCTCAACGCCGATCTCGGGTCGCTGCCGGAGCCGCCGAAGGTGAGCTTCAACGACCTGGTCATCAAGGCGGTGGCGGTGGCCATCACGCGGTCCCCGGCGGTGAACGCCCAGTTCTCCCCCGAGGCGCTCATCTACCACCGCCGTGTCGACATCTCCGTCGCGGTGGCCGTCGACGAGGGGCTCGTCACGCCCGTGGTGCGCGACGCCGATCAGAAGAGCGTGCTGGCCATCAGCCGCGAGGTCCGCGAGCTGGCCGAGCGCGCGCGCTCGAAGAAGCTCACTCCCGAGGAGATGACGGGAGGCACGTTCAGCATCTCCAACCTGGGGATGTACGGCATCGACGAGTTCGCGGCCGTCATCAACCCCCCCGAGGGCGCGATCCTCGCGGTGGGCGGAATTCGCGACGAGCCCGTGGTCTCTGGCGGCGCAGTGGTCCCCGGCAAGAGGATGCGGATGACCCTCTCCTGCGATCACCGCGTGGTCGACGGCGCCATCGGCGCCGCCTTCCTCGCCGAGCTCCGCAAGGTGCTCGAGGGGCCCACCCAAATCCTCGCGCTCTGAAGGTCCGACCGACATGGCCTCGCGGGGGGGGAGGGGCTCGTCAAGAAGAGGTGTCGTGTTGAGCGGGTCGACTCCCCCCACGCTGCGCGTGGGGAGTCCCTCCCACCGCGTTGCGCTTCTCGCCCCAACGCCCAAGCGCGCTTCGCGAGAGCGTCCCCGAGGGGGGACCGCCGGCCAGACCTGCTAGAGTTCCCCCATGAGCACTGGGCGCCGCATCGCAGGAGCCGCGTTCTTCGCGAGCGCGTGGGTCGCCGCCGCTGCGTTCGCCGACACCCCGACGGAGGCGCCCGTTCGGGTCTCGGAGACGCGCAGCCAGCGGGTGGTCCTCACCACCCCCGGCCCCGACGAGGTGTTGATCCGGGGCGGGGTGTTTCGGATGGGCTCGACCATCCCCGAAATCGCCGTGGCGCAAGCGGTGTGTCGCTTCGAGCCGCTCGCGCGGGAATGCAAGCCCACCGATTTTGCGGACGAAATGCTCGCTCACGACGTCATGCTCGACGACTACTGGCTCGACACCCGCGAGGTGGACAACCGCTCCTACCAACGCTGCGTGGACGCGGGCACCTGCGCGCCCCCCGAATACGAGGCGGCGGCGCGCTGGATGGGATCGCCCGACCATCCAGTCACCCTCGTGAGCTGGTTCGACGCGCGGCGGTTCTGCGAGTGGCGGGGGGCCCGGCTGCCCACCGAGGCGGAGTGGGAGCGGGCGGCGCGAGGCTGGAGTGGACGAACCTATCCGTGGGGCGACGTGTTCAACCCAAAGATCGCCAACCACGGACGCTTCGCGCTCAACCAGCTCGACGACACCGACGGCTTCGCAGAGCTCGCGCCGGTGGGCTCCTTTCCCCAAGGGCGCACCCCCGAAGGCGTGGAGGACCTCGCAGGCAACGTGGAGGAGTGGGTCTCCGATTGGTACCTGCCCGAGTATCCGGAGACCGACGCGGTGAACCCAGAGGGCCCCGAGAGCGGCGACGAGAAGGTCACTCGGGGCGGGAGCTTCCTCGACGCGCGCGGTTGGCTGCGTGGCGCGGCGCGAGGACACGCCCTGCCGTCGCTCAAGCGGCCCTTCCGCGGCTTTCGCTGCGCCCGTGGAGTGAAGCCTCCGGTGAAGGCCGGCGCGAAGTCGACCGAAGACAAGGTGAAGGCCGACAAGGTCAAGAAGAAGGGCCGAAAGCCCAGGAAACTCGGACCACCGCGCAAGACGCGCAGATCGTCGAGACAGCCATGAGAATCGCTCACATCTCCGACCTCCACCTGCTCGGGAGCGAGGAGATCCCACCACGTCGGCTCGCCGGAAAACGCTTCACCGGCTGGGTCAACCTCCGCTTTCGTCGCACCGCCCTCCACAAACCCCGCGTCGCGCAAGCGGTCGCCCGCGAGCTCCGCGAGCGGTCCATCGATCACGTCGTGATCACCGGTGACATGACGAACCTCGCTCTCGAGAGTGAGTTCGAGGCGGTGAGGAGTTTCCTCGAGCAGGATCTCGGGATGGCGCCCGATCAGGTGAGCGTCGTCCCCGGCAACCACGACGCGTACACCCGCGGGGCGTATCGGAGCCGACGCTTCCAGTGTTTCCTCGGGGAGTACATCACCAGCGATCTGCCCGGCGCGAGCGGCGTGCCCGAGCAAGGTCGCTTCCCGTTCGTGCGGCTGCGCGGTCCCGCCGCCATCATCGGCCTGAGCACCGCCATCCCCCGCGCGCCGCTGGTCGCCTCGGGGATGCTGGGAAAGGCGCAGCGCATGGCGCTGCGTTCGCTGCTCGGCCACGACGAGGTCAAGCGACGGCTCCCGGTCATCTTGCAGCACCACCCCTGGCACCAACCCTCGACCACCATGAAGCAGCTCACTCAGGGCCTGGAAGACGCCGCGGGAGAGCACGACGTGCTGCGGGCGCTCCCCGCAGGCTTGTTGCTGCACGGGCACCTGCACCGACGCATCCATCGCGCCATCCCCACGAACGAGGGCAAGCTCGACGCGGTGGGCAGCACCAGCGCGTCGCTCCTCGACGAGCGCGAGGATCACATGAGCGGCTTCAACCTCTACGACCTGTCCGAGGACGGCTCGGTGGAGCTGCGGGCCTTCCGGCTCGATCCGGCGACCGAGTCATTCGTCGAGACCGCCATCCCTTCCGATCCCGCGACGCGTTGAACATCGGACGCTCACGACGCGCTGCATCCATCGCCGGTGACGCAGCGCAGCTGCGAAATGACGCGATGCGTGCAAAATCATTGTCTCACCGGGCTGTCAGACAGCTGCGAAGAGCGCTACGCACACCCCCCGCCAAGCCGTTGAACTCCCGTGGCGATTCAACGGGTATGATACGTGCATGGGCGTCCGCGACCAGGAGCATCCTCTTCATGGAAACGGCACTTCGCATCCGCCCCGACACCGCCAGCAAGCTCTCTGCCGTCGATGACACGATCGCCGAACGACCGGAGCTGTTGAACGACCCCCGGAGCAAGCGAATCCTCGCCAAGACGATCTACCGCGAGCTCAAATCGAGCGGCGCGGACGAGCGGGACATCCTGGCGATCGCCACCGAGCTGCTCGGCCTCGTGGCCGACGACCTCCGGACGAGCTGAGACCGGTCGCGGGTGCCCGCTGCGCACGTGCGGTGAGGCTCGCGAGCTGATCCGAGAGCGACGGGACGACGCGCGCGCGGAGGGGCAGCGAGGGGCCTGGCGCGGCGCGTTTGCAGCGCGGGGCGCCCAAGTTCTGTAGCCGTCGTGCGGCCGCCTTTGCTAGAGTCGCGCCGGGTAGGTTTCGTGCGACATGGGTCTACCTGCCGCCACGTGTCCGAGCTGAAGCTCGCGCGCTGTGTGGCCGAGCGACCCGAGCCCCCGCGGCGGTCGGAGCGGAAGAGGTGAGTTGAGCGTTCAAGTGATCTCCATCGTCATCAGCGAAAAGGGGGGCGCCGAGCGACGTGAGCGGTACGAGTCCGACGAGGTCACGATCGGGCGCGTGAAGGGGAACGACGTGCTCCTGCCCAAGGGGAACGTGTCCAAGCGCCACGCCCGCCTCATCTGTCGCGATGGCCGCTACATCGTCACCGATCTCAAGAGCACCAACGGC
>CAYOAL010000235.1:0-6220 GCA_964401935.1 uncultured Polyangiaceae bacterium | reverse complement strand
GAGAGTTTGTCCTCCGCGGCGCGGACGGCGGCGGTGTGCGTGTCCACGCCGTCGCGCTCGGCCCGATCGAACACCGCGGTGAGGAGGTCGCCGACCCGCTCCACCTCGCGCAGCGCGGCCCCGAGATCGACCGCCCCGCCCTCGGAGACCCCTTCGAAGGCGGCACCGATCACGCCCCCTGCGTTGATGACGAAGTCGGGCGCGTACAGGATGCCACGGTCGGCGAGGGCCTTCCCGTGGCGCTCCTCCAGGAGCTGGTTGTTGGCGGCGCCCGCGATCACCTTGCACCGGAGCGAGGCGATGGACGTGTCGTCGAAGATGGCACCGAGCGCGCAGGGCGCGAGCACGTCCACGTCGGCGGCGAGGATGGTCGACGGCGTGGCCGCTTGGGCCCCGTCGATGCGGCCCAGGACCCGCGCCACCGCGGCGTCGTCGACGTCGCTCACCACGAGCGTCGCTCCGGACGCCGCGAGCTCGTCACAGAGGCGGGCGCCCACGTTCCCCAGCCCCTGCACCCCCACCCGGAGCCCCGCGAGATCGCGCCCGAGGCGCCGGGCTACGGCCGTGCGCAGGCCCACAAAGACGCCGTGGGCCGTGGTTGGGCCCGTGTCCTGCCGACGGCCGGTCACGTAACGCGTCTCCTCACCAATGATGCGCATGTCTTGAGGGGTGGTGCCCACGTCCTCGGCGATGATGTACTTCCCCCCCAAGCGCTCCACCGCGCGACCGAGCGCGCGCATGAGCGCCTCGGTCTTGTCCTTGTGCGGGTCGCCGAGGACGACCGCCTTGGCCCCTCCGGCCGGCATCCCCGTGAGCGCGAGCTTGTACGACATCGCGCGCGACAACCGCAGCACGTCGCGAAGCGCGGCGTCGCTGCTCGGGTAGGCGTGCATGCGGCAGCCACCCCCCGAGATCCCGAACGGGGCGGTGCTGTGGATGGCGATGATGGCGGAGAGGCCAGCGTCGTCGTCGCGAAAGAACGACACGTGCTCGTGGCCATCGAACTCGGGGAAGTCGAAGACGGACATCGTGCCCGACAGCGCTGCACCGCTCATGCCAAGCAGCGTCGGCGCGCACACCTCACGCCCCGCCCGAGGACGCCGCTCCGAGGCCTCCAAGCGGCGATGATGGCCCCCTCGCTGCCACCGCGCACAATGTCGCTCGAACGCGCACCACGCGCCGCGCCGCCCACGCAGGCCGTTCGCGCGGGTCGCAAGGCTTGCACGAACGAGACGCTCGATCCGTCCGCGCCGTCAGCCGATCCGCGCGCCGCGGCGGGCCCAGAGCGTCTCGACCCCCAGCGCGACCACGGCCGCCAACGTCGCCCCGAGGAGCGGCAGCGTGCTGTAGGGGACGCCGGTCGCGAGCTGTGTGAGCGCACCGCCGCACCAGCCGGCGATGGCCCCGAGCGCCACGATGGTGCAGAGCCCGTGCTTGGGCGTGAACAAGAGCGCGCGAAACACGGCCACCACGACACCGCTCACCACCCAGAGCCACGCCTGCACGGCATCCTCCTCACGCGTTGCGCCTCATCGCCCGTTGCCACCGCCACCGGGGAAGCGGCTCCGGTGCTTGTCGGCGTACATCCGCGCGTCGGCCACGGCCACCAGCGCTTCGCGGGTGGTCGGTCCCACCGCGGTCGCCGCACCCACCGAGATGAGCACCGGATCGGCGATGCCACGCGGCATGGGCGGATGTTTGCGCCACTCGAGATAGACGCGATCGTGCAGCGCGTTGGCCGCGTCGGCGTCGGTGTCGGGCAACACCACCAACAGCTCATCGCCCCCGTAGCGTCCCACGTGATCCGTGTCACGCACGATGGCCCGGAGCTTCTGCGCCACGAGGCGCACCGCCTCGTCGCCCACGATGTGCCCGTGGCGGTCGTTGAAGCTCTTGAAGTCGTTGATGTCGATCATGAGCACCGACACCGGCAGGCGCGAGCGCTCGGCGCGCTTGATCTCGCGATCGAGCTCCTCGTCGATGGCGCGGCGGCTGAGCACACCGGTCAACGCGTCGAAGCGACTCTGCTCCACGAGCTCTCGGTTGCGCTGAGCGTGACGCACGTGAACCCGAACGCGCGCGAGGAGCTCGTTGACGTCAACCGGCTTCTCCAAGAAGTCGTCGGCACCGCGGTCGAGGCCGCTGACGCGGCGGGCGCTGTCGGCTACCGCCGACAAAAGGATGATGGGCAGGTCGCGCGTGGCGCTCTCGGCGCGCAGCCGCCGCGTGAGCTCGAACCCGTCGCCATCGGGCATGTTCACGTCGCTGATGACCAGGTCGAAGTCGTGCTCGCGGATGCGCTCCAGCGCCTCGGTCCCGCTCTTGGCGGTGACCACGTGATAGCCCGACATCTGCAAGAGGAGCTCGTAGCCACGTCGAGAGGCCGCCTCGTCGTCGACCACGAGGACGCGCGGCTCGTGCGCGTCGGCAGCGGTGGCGCCTGCTCCTCGGCCAGTGCGGACCATATTGAACACCTCGATCATGGGTCTCGAGCTCGCATCGTTTCGTCGTCGACAGTCTCTCCTGTCCCCTAGAGCAGAATGCGTGCCGACCTCCCCTGCCTCGACGAAGGATCGGTGCAGAGACGCGAAACGAGTGAGTCACACCCCATCACGGCCGCTTCTGCCGCCTCGCTCGCGGTAGACGACGCCCCCGAGGGCTCATTGCCGTCTCGCGTCCGCGCTTCTATTCGCACGCGTTGCGCGCACCGCGACAGACTCAGCGCCGCCGCGCGATCCGACGTCGAAGCTGCGCCACAACGCTCTCGAGGGCCACCAGCCCCGAGGCCACCTTCTTGAAGAAGGACTGGTTGTGAGGAATGAAGAGAAAGTGCGGGTGGTGCGACCAGAGGTCGCGCAGGCGACGATCCACCTCCACCGCCTCCGCCACCGACTCGTTGCGGATGGGGTTCCCGCCCTCGATCGAGATCCCGCCGACCGCCGCGCTCTCGAAGAAGATGACAGCGTCGTAGCGCGCGAGCTCGTCCTCGAGCGTGGTGCCGACGTCGCCGAAGAACGCCTCCGGATCGCTCCCCGGCCAGTACACCGCGCCGTCGAGCGTGCCGCGGTCGCAGATGAGGATGCGCCCGGGGAAGTGCGCCGACTGGGTGTCCTCGAGGTTGCGCTGCACCGCGTAGATGGCGCGCTGGGCCGCGCGCACCGACGGATCGTCGGCGTACCTCGGGAAGCCCCCCGAGAAGAGGAGCGTCGCTGCCTCGGGCACGATGACCACGTCGTCGCCGAGCTCGCGACGGAAGAAGTCCGCCGCCGTGGTCTTGCCGCCGCCCGGGCCCCCGGTGACCACCACCCGACAGCCGTTCTCCCGAGAAGCCAGGTCTTCGTCGCCCACCGCGGGCACGCCTTGCAACGTCGCGAGCATCGTCATGCGCGTCCACTTCGCAAGGACCGTGCCTCGGCGGAGCGGGGGCGACGGTGGCACGCGTGGTGCAGTCGACAGGGGTGCAGTTCGATGGCGTTGCACTCGACAGGGGTGCACTCGAGGTCGCCGTGTCCTACCGCTTGCCCACCCCACGACCGTCGCCCCACGCTCCTCGACACTCGACGCCTCTGTTGGCCTGGCTCGCGGCGCTCCTCGGCCTGTGCCTCGCGCTCGCGACGTGGCTCCTCGCGCCGCCGCTCCTCGGCAGCCCGCCGACCGGCGAGCCCGACTGTGACGACACCGCGGGGCTGTGCGACGTGCCGCTCGACGGCGACGAGGACGTCGCCGCCGACGCTCCCCCAGCGACGCTCCTGTTCTTCTGGGGCGTGGGTTGTCCGCACTGTGAGGAGGCCAAGCCGACGCTGGATCGGCTCGCGTCGGAGCACCCCGGGCTGCGGGTAGAGCGGATCGAGGTTCGCGAGAGCGAGGCAGGCCGCCAACGCTTCCTGGCCATCGTGGCGGCGCTCGACATCGCGGCCCCCGGCATCCCCACCTTCGTGTACGGCGACCACTACCTGGTGGGCTACCAGCCAGGCCACACCGAAGCGGCGCTGGGGAAGCTGCTCGAGGGCGAGGCGCCGGGCGCGAGCACGATCGAGCTTCCATGGCTCGGGAGCCTCGACGCGCGCGCGATCCCCCTGCCCTTGTTCACGCTGACGGTGGGGCTGGTGGATGGGGTGAACCCATGCGCGATGTGGGTGCTGCTCGTGCTGATGAGCATCCTCGTCCACGTCGACGACCGCCGGCGCCTGCTCCTGTTCGGTGGGGTGTTCGTGGTCATGAGCGGGGTGGTCTACTTCCTCTTCATGACGGTGTGGGTGAGCCTCTTTCGGCTCGTCGGCCTCTCGCGCAGCATCACCATCGGCCTCGGCGTGGTGGTGCTCGTGATGGGCCTCATCAACCTCAAGGAGCTGATCTGGTTCAAACGCGGGGTGTCGCTCATGATCCCCGACGAGGCCAAGCCGAAGCTCTACAAGCGCATGCGCGGCATCGCCCGGGCTGCGAGCCTGCCTGCCGCGATCGCGGGGATCGTGGTGCTCGCCTTCCTCGTCAACCTCATCGAGCTCGGCTGCACCCTCGGCCTCCCCGCGGTGTACACGCGGATCCTCTCGCTCCGCACCGACGTCGGGGTCGCCGGGCGCTACGGCTACCTCGCGCTCTACAACCTCGCCTACGTGGTTCCGCTCGCGCTCATCGTGCTCACGTACACCGTCACCCTCCACCGCTACACGCTGAGCGAGCGCGGCGCCAAGGTGCTGAAGGGCGTGAGCGGCGTGCTGCTCGTGCTCTTCGGGCTGCTCTTCATCGCCGCCCCAGGCCTCGTGGGCTGAGCGCCCGCGTGCGCGATCAGCCAGCCACCGCGCCGCCGGCTTCGTGGAGCACGGCCTGGAGCACGGCCTCGGCGGCGCGGTGCTCGTTGAGATACAGATCGAAGAACGGCAGGGAGGCCGCGACCACGCGCTCGAGGGCGACGTCACGCGCCGTGGCGTCGACCCCGCAGCCATCCTGCGCCTGCGCGCCGCCGACCGCCTTGGCGAGGAAGCCGATGGAGTCGACCACGTCGCACACGTCGGTGGCCGTGAGGTGCCCCGCGTCCCTGAGATCCAGGAGGTAGCGTGGCCCGCGCAGCGCCTCGAAGACCGGGCGATGAAACTGGGTGTAGGGGGTGGTCTGGTCGCGTCCAGCGCCCACCACGAGCACCGGCGCGTCGATCGCCGCGATGCCGTCCGAGCGGTAGAAGTCGAAGCCGGCCGGAGTGATGAGGAGGGCCGCCTTCACCCGCGGATCCCGGTAGCGATAGGCGCCGGCCCCAAACACCGCGAGGGCCCGACAGCGGCGGTCGGACGGATCGCGCTCGCAGTCGCGCTGCTGGCGGTCGCCGTCGAAGCGCGCGCCCACCAGCCCGAGCGCGGTGCGTCCGCCGAACGAGTGGCCGGCCACGCCGACGCGCTTGAGGTCCACGAGACCGGCGAGGATCGAGTGGTGGTCGCGGTTACGGTGCGACAGCTCGTCGAGCACCTCCGAGAGATCGATCGGGCGGTCGTAGGCGCTCCTCGCGCGCTCGTCCTCGCTGATCCCGAACACCTTGTCGGCCGTGGTGTGGCCCGCATGATCCGGCGCGGCCACGATGAAGCCGTGGCTCGCCAGCACCTCGCAGAGGCTCATGTTGCCGTAGCGACTCGAGCCGGCGCCATGGCTGAGGAGCACGACCGGGTGGCCGGCCTTGGCGGCGAGCGGCGTCGCGTTGCGGCGCGCGCCAGTGCGCGTGCGCAGCCGAGCCACCGTCGTCCCCGCGGCCCGCAGGCGATACACCTCCGGCTCGCGTTCCGACTCGATGCGCTTGGCGGGGTACCACACCTCCACGTCGAGCTCGCGATCGCGGCTCTCGTCGTCCACATGGATGGTGGTGACGCCGACGGCGTGCTCACCCACATGGGTCGTGATGTTTCGCTCCGGCCCCAGCAAGCCCATACACCCACCGAGGAGCGGCGAGACGACGAGCAGGAGCAACACACCCAGGGTGCTCTCTGACATTAACGGGAAAGCTAACCCACCCCGCAAGCGAAGCAAGGACTCACATCTCGCACAGTTTGCGGCACCTCGGCGAGGCGACACGCGCCATCTCGAGACCTGAGCGGAAAAGACCGACGCTCTCGCGAAGCGCGCTTGGGCGTTGGGGCCCCATGCGCAACAAGGTGGGAGGGGGCCCCACGAGCAGCGTGGGGTGAGGGGGCGGCAGCACCCTCCAGCAAACTCAAGACCTGACCGGAAAAGGCGGAGT
>CAYOAL010000234.1:0-6652 GCA_964401935.1 uncultured Polyangiaceae bacterium | reverse complement strand
CCTGAAGCGACCCACCGACCCGCCACTCCGCCTTTTCCGGTCAGGTCTTGAGCGCGCTGGGCTGCGCGCGGATCGCCGGGCGAGGCCGCGCCGACCCGCTCCGGGGCGACCTGCACGCGCTGGGCCCGCGGACCGCTCGGCGACGAAGCAGGATTTTGGCGCTCTCGAGGGGCAACATTCGCCGCCCTCGCGCCGATAGGGCGCCACCGAGACGGCGGACGTCTCGTGTGCAACCGACTGGAGAAGCAGCGATGTCGATGATCAACTTGGGTTATGGCGTGAGGACGTGGAGCGTGGTGGCGGGGATGGCGATGGCGGTCGCGAGCGGCTGCATCGTGCAGACCGGCGACGACGACGACGGCGCGGGCGGCAACGCCGGGACCGGTGGCTCGGGGGCAGGCGCCCCCGCCGACGCCTCGCAGCTGTTCGTGGTGAACAACAACGCGGAGCTCACCTCGTACCGGGGGGCGCTGTCGCTCGATGGCGAAGAGGCGCCGACCACGCGCCTGTCCCTCGGCGCCTCGACCTCGCTGTTCCAGCCGCGCGCGGCGGTGCTGACGGAGACCGGGCGCCTCCTCGTCGCCCGCCAGAACGGGGGCATCGTGGGCTACGACGAGGGCGCCTCCGCCGACGGGGAGACGCCGGCGTCGGTGGTGGTCGAGGGGGCCGGCACCGGGCTCGACACGCCGATCGCGTTCGCCTACGCGGGCGCGAGCGACACCCTCTACGTGGGGGGCCCGCAGATGGACGAGGGGGTGCTCGTGTTCAGCGCGGTGTCGTCCGCGGCGTTCGATGGCGAGGTCGCACCTGCGCGCAGCTTCGGTCCCTCCGATCGCGCCCCCCACGACGCGACGGGCACCATCGAGATGTCGGTGGACGCGCTCGTGCTCGACGGCTCGGGGAGGCTGTTTCTGAGCGACACCTCGGGGGAACACGTCAACAACAGCCGCGTGCTGTTCTACGAGGCGCCGCAGGCGCTCGACGGCGCGGCGGAGCCGGACGCGGTGATCACCAGCGTGGCCTGGGGCACCATCGAAGACATGGCCATCGACGCCGACGGCACCCTCTACGTGGTGAACGCGAGCGACACGGTGTTCGTGTACGACGCCGCCTCTCAGCTCGAGGGGGAGGTGCAGCCGAGCCGCACCATTCGCGTGGCGGTGGGCGGAGCCTCCATCAAGGGCGTGCTCGTCGCTCCCTCCGGCTTGGGCTTCGTCGCCGACGACGAGAACCACGCCATCCACAGCTTCGAAGACTTCGCCAACCTGAGCAGCGAGGCGGCGCCCCATCGCACCCTCGACGGGTTCGAGACCCGCCTCCGCAACCCGCGGAAGATGTTCCTCGTTACGCCTTGAAGCCCCGCACGGTTGCGCGACGAACGCGGGGAGCGGCGCCGCGCGAGGTGAGCCGTCTGTCGGCCGGCCGCGCTCGCACCCCATCGTCGGGGGCTCGACGCGGTCAGTGGCCGACGACCACGAGCTGGCTCTGGGGACCGATGACGAAGCGGCTCGACTTGTTGGGGTTGAGCGCCAGCTCCTTCTTCGGGCCGTTCGGGAGCACTCCGAGCAGCGCGTCGCCGCACGCGCCGACCGCGAGCTCGAGCGCGCGGAAGCCGTGCTCCCCTTCCGCGATGTCGTAGGCGCTGGCGGGGATGAGGCCGATGCACGGGCCCTCCGCGTCGAGGAGCTCGTTGTACACCGCGTGGAGCTCGGGGCGGACCGTGACGTGGGCGAGCACGCGACCGATGACGAGTGGGCTCACCACCACGTCCACCTCGCGCTCGTCGAGGAGCCCGAGGTTGTCGCCGTCCATGAGCTCGACGGTGATCGTGGGGCGTCGCTCGCACGTTTGCAGCGCCTCTTCGACGAGGAGGTAGGCGACGATGGTGCGGGTGTCGCTCTGGGCGTACGAGGCGTAGTAGTCGCTCGCCACGAGCACGACGTGATCGTAGCCCTCCGCGAGGCGCGCCTGGATCACGGACATGCGGCTGGTGTCGCCCTCGAAGTTGCGGAGCACGGCCCTCGTCAGCGGTCGGTCGGCGAGCGTCTCTTCCCGGGCCGCCACGCCGAGGGCGGAGAGCACGTCGATCCGGAGCTCGCCGCTGTGGTGGTCTTCGAGCTCGGCGGCCAGATCGAGGACGCGGTCGCTCCAACCCACCACCAGCACCTTCACCGGCCGGTGCGACTTGACGCCGGGGAGCTCGCGGTGGGGTCGAGGGCGCGGCGGTCCGAACGGCTCTTCGTCGGGCCCAGCGTCCTCGTGGCTGTCGGCGAGCACGACGAGGCGATCGCCGTGGCCGATCGTCGCGTCGCTGCGAGGGCAGATGTTGGCGCGAAAGGCGCGGTCCTGTTTCGAGACCGCGCCCAGCAGCACTGCGTGAGGGAAGTGCGCCGCGAGCTCGCCGAACGAGCGGCCCGCCACCGGCCCTGGCTCGGTGATGTGGATCTCGCTGCCGCGGCCGTAGGCCAGCAGCTCGTCGAACACTCGGCCCATGCCCGGGTTGAGGGTGCAGAGGGCGAGCAGGCGACCGATGAGCTGGTCGGACGCGACCACCTGGAGCGGCCCGGCGTACGCGCGCTGCGCGATCCCCACCTTGCGGGTGTCGAAGATCTCGGTGACCACGGTGGGCAGGTCGTCGTGACTCTCGGCGCTGGCACGGGCGATGGCCATCAGCGTCTTGATGGTGCGCGCGTCCTCGTTGCCGGCCTGGGCGCCCACGTCTTCGGAGGGGAGGAGGATGGCGGCGGCGCGAAGGTAACCGGCGCGTTCGAGATGATCGATGTGCAGCGACGAGCCCGAGCGCAGCACGATCCTGTCCTCGCGCCAGAGCGCGCCCATGTCGTTGCGGAGCTCCTCCCGCACGGTGGCGGTGAGCGACTCGACCATGAGCACGAGGTTGAGGCGGCGAGCGTCGTGCAGGGCGAGGAAGCGCTCCACGCGGCCGCCCTGCATGACGAACATCTCCTGCGCGATGGTCGCGGTGCGGCTGTTGTAGCCGCACACGAGCACGTGGTCCTTCTGGAGGATGGGGGTCAAGCCCGCCTCGAGCTTGCGGATGGTCTCGTTGAGCCACTGGGTCATGATGGCCACGAGCGAGCCCAGGAAGATCACGTAGCCGAGCACGGTGAGGGCGGTGGAGATCACGCGCTTGCCCACCCCTTCGTCGTCGCCGAGGTAGCCCGGATCGGAGAGGCGGAGGAAGGCCCACCATACCGCGTGGCCCGGGGTCTCGACGGCGTCGATGGCCATCAAGGCCACCCCCCCTGCGGCGGCGACCAGCCCGATGAGGGCGGCCATCATCAAGAGGCGCACGTGCGTGCCGCGAAGGAGCAGCCGCTCGATCCGGAACTTGAGCCAGTCCCGCGCGCGAAAGATCACGCCCGAGCCTCGCGCGTTCGCGGGCGCTCGTCCACCTCCGGCACGACACCGCGAACGAAGTCACGTAGGGTGCGTGGGTGCAACGACGCCTGTCGCCCAGCGTGGTGGTCACCGTCTCTGCCCTCTCGGGTTGCTCGCCCCAGAAGCCCTCGGCAGACGCCGAGGCGAGCGCGCAGGGGTCGCCGCCGGCGCGCTCGGCCTCAGCGAGCGCCGCGGCCTCCGCGAGCGGCGCGGCGCCGCCGTTCGAGACGTTCGACAAGCGCGTGGTGGTGAACAAGTCGTACCCACAAATCCCGCTCGCGGCGCGCCTCGATGAGTCGAAGGCGAAGCTCCTCAACCCGAAGGACGCGAGCGGGCGGGTCGTCTACGCGGCCCACGAGGGCAGCTGCTACGTGCACGTGCCGCCCCCCGCCGACGCGCCCCCTCGCCGTTTGGGCATGCCGGGCTTCGACAGCCAGACCACCGACTGTCCGGCGGTGATGAGCGATCCGGCTTGGGACAGCTGCACCCATGGGCGCCTCCTCGAGGTGACGTCCAGTCTCTGCGCGTGTGTGCCCACCTTCGGCAACCCACCGCCGCCCCCGGGCCACGCCGAGTGCCCGGGGAAGGTCGGCCAGGCGGTGAAGATCCACCGGCGCTTTCGGGGCCGCGTGTTGCTCGGCGCGGGCCCGAACGCGAGCGAACCCCTGGTGATCCGCAGCCAGGCGGAGCTCGAGGCGTTCGTTGTCCGCCTCCCCAAGGAGGAGGTCCAGAAGAAACAGCCGGCGCCGCCGAGCCAGGATCCGCTGCTCCACAAGCCCGCCATCGACTTCGCTCGGCACCTGGTGTTGATCGCGCTCCGCACCGACACGATGTACGTGCACCCGGTGTTCCTCGTGCCTCGGCTCCACGCGGGGAGCCTCGTCGTCGAGGTGGTGCAGCCGCCGCTCGGCGACACGGCGATGGCGGCGGCGCGCTCCGACGTGGGCACCTACGCGGCCATCGTGATCGACAAGCACGACGGCGCGATCCGCTTCGAGTAGGCGGCGCCGACGCGGGGAGGAGGGCTACTCGAACGAGGTGCGCGTGACGTCCATGCGCGGGTGGCTCGGGAAGGCGAGGCCGCGCACCGCGGTCGCCACGCAGCTCGCGACCTTCGCGTTGCCCGGCTCGGTGGTCACCGTCACGCCGACGGCGGCGCCGTGCTGCACCGCGGCGCAGATGTGGATGCGCATCGTGTCGGGAGCGCCGCAGTGGCTGAAATACGTGCCGCGATTCAGCACCGCGCCGTAGCGGGCAGCGGAGATGTCGTCGGGCGTGTCGCTCTTGCCCAGCTTCACCTCCTCCCGGTAGGAGGCGATGGCCGCCTCGCAGCTCTTGCCGGCGCTCCTCGACACGGCGCCGCTCGTGGCGGCGGCGCTCGGAGCGGACCGCTTGGCGACGGCGAGCGCGGCGTCAGGCGCGGAGGCGGTCGTCGGCGTTTTTTCGCGCGTGGCCGGGCCCGCGCGGGTCGCGAGCGTTGGCGCGTGCTCTCGCGCGGCTCCTCGCTCGCCGGCGCGGCGCGCCAGGGCGCCGCGACCTCGCGTGGCCTGCGCCCGTCGGCTCAGCGCGACCGGCTCAGCGCGACCGGCGGGCTCGACCGCGGTCTCCTCCGCCACCCGCGGCCGCAGCGAGGTGAAGGTGGCCGTGGGCTCGAGCTCGAGCGCAGCCAAGGCGAGCGGCGACAGGGCGGGATGCGGCGCACGCGGGGCCGTCGTCGGCGGGGTCTCGCTCGCGACGTCTCGAGCGCGAGGCGTGCGCGGAGCGGGAGGCGAGGGCTCGAGGCTGGCGGTGGCCGGCGGCGGCGAGAGCCACGCGCGGAGCGGGATCACGTCGAAGTGCAGGAGCGCTGCGACGGCGAAGCCCGCGATCCCATAGGGAGCTGCCCACGCGAACGGGCTCACCCCGCGTGGTGGCGCCGAGCGGAGCGGCGCGCTCGTCGGCATGCGCCACCAGGCGCTCTGTGGGGGACGAACCACGGGCCGCGGAGGTAGCGGTGTGGGCGGCGGGCGGCAAGGGGCTCGAGGAGGGCAGAGCGGCGGGCGCGTGTGCGCTGCGGCTACTTCCAACCCAGCGTTCCTCGCGCGGATCGCGCTCGTGCAGCAGAGCGGCGGGCGCGTGTGCGCGGCGGCTACTTCAGGCTGCTGAGATCGGCGTGGCTGAGAGCGACGACGGTGCGGAGAATCGTCCGGCAGCGGGCGGCGAGGGCGGCCGGGACGAGCTTGTCCGCGGTGTCGGTGGGCTTGTGGTAGTCGTCGGACTCGCCTTGCCCGAAGAACAAGGCGGGGACGCCCACCGCCTCGAAGGAGAAGCTGTCACCGCGGCCATTCGCTTCGCGTTCGGCCCACGCCGCGAGCGGGCCCGGGAGGTCTTCGGGGCCCCACGCCTCGAGGTTCTCAGCGCTGGCGGCGTCGTCGACGATGGCACGAAACACCGGCCGACCGCGCGTGCCGAGCACGCCGATCGCGCGCCGGTCGTCCACGCCGAAGAGCGGCTTGACGGGATCGAGCCGGGCCTGGTCCATGAGATCGCGGCCGATCATGTCGATGTTGACCATCGCGACCATGGGGCTCACGGGGGGACTGGCGGCGAAGCGCTTGCTGCCCACGAGCCCTTCTTCTTCGGCGCCGAAGAACACGACGGTGACGCTGCGGTCGAGCGGGGGCTCGAGCGCGACGAGGGCGCGCGCGACCTCGAGCACCACGGCCACGCCCGACGCGTTGTCCTCTGCGCCCCAGTACACCGCGTCGCCCGAGGTGCCGAGATGGTCCATGTGGGCGCCGAGGATCACGTGCTCGCTCGCTCGCGCTCCGCGACCCTTCACGGTGCCGACGACGTTGAGGCTCTCCCCCGCGCCGTGCGGAAACGGCTGGCGAAAGGCCCCCGCGGGCGCGACGCCGAGCCGCTCGAGCTCCGCGACGATGTAGTCGGCGGCGCGGCGCTCGCCGTCGGTGGCCGCCTTGCGTCCTGCCATCGCGGGGGTGGTGAGGGCGCGCACGTGGGCCAACAGGCGGCGTTGTTGCGCGTGCTCGTCGTTGGGCGCGTTGGCGCTCGGGGTGGCGCTCGGCGGCGCGGGCGTGACGGACACGGCCGTCGCGCTGTGCTGAGGCAGTGACCGATCGCCGCTGGGACGGCACGCGAAGACCGCGACCACGAGCCCGCCGAGCCACCGCCACCCCGTCATCGAGGAGGCATGACCGAGTTCCCGCCGCGGCGCAACCCACGGTCGGCCGCGTCACTCGTAGATGTCGGGCAG
>CAYOAL010000233.1:3742-6804 GCA_964401935.1 uncultured Polyangiaceae bacterium | reverse complement strand
AGCGCGAGGGCGAGCGGCGAGCGGCGAGCGGCGAGCGGCGAGCGGCGAGGGCGAGCGCGAGGGCGAGCGGCGAGCGGCGAGCGGCGAGCGGCGAGCGGCGAGGGCGAGGGCGAGGGGGAGGGGGAGGGCGAGGGCGAGGGCGAGGGCGAGGGCGAGCGCGAGCGGCGAGGGCGAGCGCGAGCGCGGCGGAGAGCCCGATGGTGAGGGTGAGGGTGAGGGCGAGGGCGAGGGCGAGGGCGAGGGCGAGGGCGAGGGCGAGGGCGATGGTGAGGGCGAGGGCGAGCGGTTGGGACGCGAAGGAGGTTGGGACGCGAAGGAGGTTGGGACGCGAGGAAGATGCGTGTCAGCCAGGCACAAGGTCGGTGGACAGGGGCCCAGCAGGTCCAGCACGTTGCCAACCGCTACGGAGGAGCCAAGTAGCGGGCGCGGCGACGGGACAGGTCGGAGTGAGCGGCCGCGCGGCGACGGGCTCGTCGCGTGAGGTTCGCCAGGCGGGGAAGTAGGGCGCAGAGCTGCCGCCGCGATCGATCCAGTCGCGCGGGAGGTGCTTCGGAACGAGGAGCTCCGCGTTGTGCTTGCGGGTGTTGTTGAGCACGTAGCCGAGGGCCCAGCGCACCTCCTTGGGGCTCTTCAAGATGCGGTGGTGGTAGCGGTCGTCGAACACCCTCCCGTGCATCGACAAGTGCTTGTTGAGCCCCTTGGCCACCCGAATCGCGAGACCCTGAAGCCCGCGCGCAAGCGCCATCGCGTCGCTCGCCTCGCAGAGCAGATGCACGTGGTTCCGCTGCACGCTGAAGTGCACCAGCCGAAACCCTGCTCCCGCACCCGCCCCCGCGCCCCCTGCGTCGCGAGGATAACGCTTCCCAGCCACGAACCGACCGCGGATGACCCGCATCAGCTCGGGCGTCCGCAGGTTGGGCAGCCCCACCCGAAACCGCCACGTCACGTGCACCGGATGCGCCGCCGCAAGCGCCGGCCGCGCTCCATGCCGCAGCCGCGCCCCCACCTTCGGCGGGCGCCCTGGACGACGCCCCCGCCCAAACGTCGCCACGCGCCGCCTCCGCCCCGTGCCCGCCTTCGTGAACAAGCTCGGCTGCCGAGCGTTCGCCGCAGTGCGCCCAGCGCCTCCCGAACGCGAACGCGCAGCGCCTACTGACCTCGCTGCCGTCATACACCTTAGTATGGGCACATATCTAGATCGTTGCAACCCGAAGCGCGCTGAATTCGGCGTCCTCTCGCGTTGCCCCTTGCCCAGCACCTCACCGCGCCACGGTAGGCCACCGCTCGCCGTCCCGTCCCGTTAGTGTCCAGGGACGTGGTGTACGAGCGCGGCGCTTGAAGCGCGCTCGAAACGCAGCCATCGCGTCATTCTTCAACAACCACGAAGAAGGACGACGCGATGACCGACAACGACACGATGGCCTTAGTTGAGATGCTGCGCAATGGTCTTGATGGCGCCGAGCCCGACACGCTGCGGGAGATGGTGCGTTTCATGGCCCAGGGGCTGATGAGTGCAGAGGCCGACAGCCTGTGCGGAGCCCCGTACGGGAGCCGGAGCCCCGAGCGCGTGAATCAGCGCAACGGGTACCGCGAGCGCCGCTGGGACACGCGTGCTGGCACGATCCAGCTTGCTATCCCGAAGCTGCGCCAAGGCTGCTACTTCCCGGACTGGCTGCTCGACCACCGCAAGCGCGGGGAGCGGGCCCTCGTGGCGGTGGTCGCCGAGAGCTACCTGCGGGGCGTATCGACGAGGAAGGTCGACGCCGTGGTTCGCAAGCTCGGCATCGACGGGATCAGTAAGTCACAGGTGAGCGAGCTCGCTCGCGACCTGGACGCGATGGTCGAGGCGTTCCGTAGTCGTTCGCTCGAAGGGGCGGCTTACCCGTACGTGTGGCTCGACGCGCTGATGGTGAAGAGCCGCGAGGCCGGGCGGATCGTGAACGTGGCGTGCGTGGTCGCGATCGGCGTGCGCGAGGACGGTCACCGCGAAGTGCTTGGGGTCGACGTGATCACCGTCGAGGACGGCGCGGGTTGGACGGCATTCCTGCGAAGCCTCGTGGCCCGCGGACTCACGGGGGTGCAGCTGGTGATCTCGGATGCGCACTCCGGCCTGCAGGACGCGATCTCGGTCATTCGAGGCGCGAGCTGGCAACGCTGTCGTACGCACTTCATGCGCAACCTGCTGACGCGCGTGCCCCGGAGCGCGCAAGGCGCGGTGGCGACGATGGTGCGGAGCATCTTCGAGCAGCCCGACGCGGAAACGGTGTGGATGCAGCACAAGCAAATCGTCGAGCAGCTCGGCAAGCGTTTCGAGCGTGCGGCGACCTTGCTCGAGGAAGCCGGGCCGGACATCCTCGCCTTCACGGCATTCCCCAAAGAGCACTGGCGTCGCATCTGGAGCAACAACCCGCTGGAGCGCTTGAACAAGGAGCTGCGTCGCCGCACAGACGTCGTGGGAATCTTCCCGAACCGCGCCGCGGCCCTGCGCCTCGTCGGCGCTGTGCTCGCTGAGCAACACGACGAGTGGCAGGTGGCACGTCGCTACCTCACCATCGGCTCGTTGGAAAAACTGCGAGGCGTCGAGCCACTCGAGCTCGCACCGCCCGCGAAGTCACGACCGCGACGGAAGACCACGGCGAAGCCAACGCCACGCCGGACGAGCCGGAAACGAAAGGGAGCTGCGGCGTGACCCTGGCACCTGGACCTCGGAGCCCCCGCCGGAGGCACCCGTCCCCCATCGCCCATGCGAATGCGTGGCCGTCGCGCGCAGCGGAGCGCAACCGAGCCCCCGGAGCCACGCGCAGTCGCGCGCAGACGACGGAGCTTGCGACGGAGTCGAGCACGGCGAGCATGGCGAGGAGGCGACGTTGCGCGGAGCGAGCACGGCGGCATCTTGTCGCTGGCGATGGAGGGCGGAGGCCCAACGATACACACGATGACGCGATGGATTGCTACACCACCTTGACGGACGTGACCCCGCCGCGAGCCGTCGCTTCGCTGCTCCGCTGGTCGCCGCTTCGCTGCTCCGCTGGTCGCCGCTTCGCTGCTCCGCCCCTCCGCCG
>CAYOAL010000233.1:0-3642 GCA_964401935.1 uncultured Polyangiaceae bacterium | reverse complement strand
CGCTTCGCTGCTCCGCTGGTCGCCGCTTCGCTGCTCCGCTGGTCGCCGCTTCGCTGCTCCGCTGGTCGCCGCTTCGCTGCTCCGCCCCTCCGCCGCGGGCCGCCGCGGGTCGCCGCTCCGCTGCTAGCCGCCACGCTGCTGCCGCGAGTCGCTCTGCCACACTGCTGCTGGTCCGGTCGGGAGCGCGTTGGCGGCGGGCTCCTGGGTGCTCACGTCAATACCAGGCGGTCTCCACCCAGAGCTCGGGGCGGGGGTCGAGGATGCCGAAGCCGTGGCGCTCGTCACGCCACACGATGATGGCGTTTCCCCCGGTCGGTACCGCGTGGAGCTCGGCGGTGCCGGCGATGAACCGGCTGTGGGAGAACATTCGCTCGTCGCCGCGCGCCAGGTCGGCCCCGAGGGTCGCGGCGTAGAGCTCGATGGTGCCGCCCCGGTTGTCCGTCCACACCATCAGGCCCCGATGCTCGGGGTGCGTGACGACGAACGGCTCGTCGCGATCGCCGGGCTCCTCGACGACGGGGAGGCCCTTGCCGATGATCTGGAACACGCCAGCCGCGTCGCTCGCTCCTCCGAAGAGCAGATTGGGCGCGGTGGGGCTCGGATCGAGCAAATCCACGGCGCTCCAGACCGCGAGGAGCCCCTCGTCGAGGTTGAACAGCCGCGCCTCCCGATGGAACGTGAACTGCGTCGCCGATGAGAGGAAGCCCGTCTCGGTCACCACCCCTTCGTCGCTCACCATCGCGTACTGGCTCTTCGGGATGCTCATCTCGAGGGTTGGGTGGTACCACTCGCGCACGAAGCTCACCACCGAGCGGTTCCCGAGGCGACGGAGGCTGATGAAGCTGATCGGCTGGAACGCGCCGTGAGGGTCCTCGTCGCCCGAAGCGGCCACCGTCACCGGGCCGACACGCTCCTCGCCGTCCTCGGAGACTCGGAGCCACTGGATGGAGCTCGAACCCATCCCGTCGTTCACCCGCCACACCGCGACGAACGCCTCCCCATCGAACACGATCTCGCCACCGAACGAGCCGTAGAGCGCGCCGTCGAGGGCGATGGGCGCCACGAGCTCGTCGCCGCTCATGTCGACGATCTTGAAGAAGTTCTCGTAGGGGCCGCCGTGCCCTTGATAGAGCACCCCCACGGACGCTTGGCCGAAGGCGCAGCGCGCCGAGAGGGTCTCGCCTTGTGCCTGCACGAGCGGCACCGGCTCTCCCATGAAGCGGGCCGCGCCGTCGAGGCGCTGGAGCCAGGCCTCGGAGTCCCCCGCGCGGCGGTCGGTCCACGTGAGCCACAGCTCCCCGTCGCGCTGATGCAGGCGCGGCGTGTTCGCGCTCCCCACCGCGTCGAAGTCGGTGAGCTGCACGCCGCTCGTCGACACCACGATCTCCCCCTCCACGACACTCACCTCGCTCCCCCGCGTGGCCATCACCGAGAGCGGTACCGGCCCCTCGGTGAGCCCGACGAGGGGGAGCTCGGCTACGAAGGCACCACTCGAGCCGGGCGCCGCGTCGAAGCCCTGACCGGCGAACACCACCTCGACCGTGTCCGCCGCCGGCTCCGTCTCCACCCGAAGCCCGATGGTGGGGAACACGCCGGGGTTGGCCAGGGCCGCGCCGTCGACGAGCTGGGGCAAGACAATGCTCGTCGGGCCGGAGCTCCCTCCGCCGCTCCCATCGCCCCCACTCCCGCCCGCCGCGCCGCCCCCCCCAGTCCCAGGCCCGCTGGCCGATGTGTCGGAGCCGTCCGTCGCGGCCACACAGGCCGTGGCCCCCGCCGCCAGCGCCACCGCCAGCGGGACCAAGCTCCAAAAACGCATCCCCACCCTCTAGCACAGACCGGCCAACCGGTCTAACGAGACGACCGGACTCCGCTCGGCGCGAAGAACAAGAGATGTTGCCATGGCAGCCCGTCGTAGCTTCGCGCGAGCTCGAAGTGGTTCGCCGTCATCTCCCTCAAGATCTGCTGCCGGCTCATTTTGTGGAGGGGCTTGATGGGGACCTCGGGATCCTCCGCGCGAAACTCGACGAGCACGAGTCGCCCCGTCACCGGGCGCAACGCCGTGCGCACGCGCGCGAGCACGCCCGCGGGGTCGCTCAGCTCGTGGTACACGTCCACCATCAACAGGATGTCGCAGCGACCGGCGGGGAGGCGTGGGTCGTGCTCGGTGCCGAGGACGAGCTCGACGTTGGTGACGTTGGCCTCCTTCGCCCGCGCCGCGAGCGCCTCGAGCATCGGCTCTTGGATGTCGACCGCGATCACGCGGCCCTCCTCCCCGACGAGGGGAGCCATGCGCAAGGTGTGGTAGCCGTTGCCAGCGCCGAGGTCGCACGCGGTCTGGCCCCGCCTCAGCCCGAGCTGCTCGATCATGAGCGCCGCGTTCTCCTCCGCCTCGCGCTCCTCACGGATGAGCCAGTAGGCCCCCTCGTGAGACATGGTGGGTGCGATCTCGCGGCCCAAGTAGAACCCTGGCCGCTCCTCCGGCCGCGGCGCCGAGGCGGAGGCCGCCGCGCTCGCCAAGAGGGCAGGCGTCGTGGCGCGTGCTCGCGAGGCCATCGCCGGCGACTCGGCCACCGGCGCCTCACGCTCGCAGCCGCTCGAGAGCGCCGCACCGGCGAGCCACAGCGACATGAGCGCGGCCGAGCGCGAGCCGTGCCATGGAGCGGTACCGGGGCGACGCTGCGCACTCACACCAAGAGCATAGCCGGCCCCGTCGTCGGCGGCGCTTGGGGAAACGACGTCAGATCACGCGGTTGACGAGCGGCTCGCCGCGGACGAAGCGCCCAAGATTCTCGACAAAGTGACGGACGAGCTCGATACGCTCGGTCGCCCTCCCGCCGGCGGTGTGGGGCGTGATGAAGCATCGTGGCGCCGACCACAACGGGTGCTCGGGCGGCAGCGGCTCGGGCTCGGTCACGTCGAGGTAGGCGCCGCCCAGCCGCCCCGACGCGAGCGCCGCCATCAGCGCAGCCTGATCGACGGTGCTCCCCCGGCCAACGTTGTAGAAGAAGCTCCCAGGCTTCATGTGCGCGAACCGGCGCGCGTTCGCGAAGTGACGCGTGGCGGCGCCGCCGGGGAGCGCGCTCACCACGTGGTCGGCGCGGCCGAGCGCCGCGTCGAGAGCCTCGAGAGGGAGCACGACGACGGACTCGTCGCCGCGCCGCTCACGCCGCACCGCCACCACGTCCAGCTCGAACGGCACGCACAGCTCGGCCAGGCGCCGACCGATGGCGCCATACCCCAGGAGCAACAGCGACTGCCCGCGCAACACGAACGAGCCGCGCCGCCGAGCGAGATCGTCCCAACGCCGCACATCTTGATCACGCACGAGCGCCGGGAGCTGGCGCGCGGTGGCGAGCATCATCGCGAGCAGGTGCTCGGCGCACGGCTCCGCGTACACCGACGAGCTGGTGGTGAGCGCCACCTGGCGTGACACGAGCGCGCGACGCACCGCTGGCTCGTCGTAGCGCTCGTAACCGGCGCTCGTGAGGTGCACCCAGTGGGCGCTGCAATCCGCGAGCTGTTGCGGCGCCGGCTGCCCGAACACCACCAGAGCCGCCCGCATGCGTGGATCGGCCTCGCCCGTCGCGAGCTGTGACGCTCACCAAAGTGGACCCACTTCTGCTCGTCAGAGTTGACCCATGT
>CAYOAL010000232.1:0-6847 GCA_964401935.1 uncultured Polyangiaceae bacterium | reverse complement strand
GGTGGGAGGGGGGCCCCGCGCGCAGCGTGGGGGGAGGGTGCGGCAGCACCCTCCAAGAGACTCAAGAGCTGACCGGAAAAGACCGACGCTCACGCGAAGCGCGCTTGGGCGTTGGGGCCCCAAGCGCAACGCGGTGGGAGGGGGGCCCCGCGCGCAGCGTGGGGGGAGGGTGCGGCAGCACCCTCCAAGAGGCTCAGTTGCCCCACTCGGCGCGCATGAAGGTCACGATGTTGGCGATGGTCTGATCGGCGAGGGTGTCCTGGGCCGGCATGCTGCCTTCACCCTCGAGGATCGTGGTGACGATCTGGCCGTCGGTGAGGGTGCTGGTCGTCTCGGTGAGATCCGACGCCTGGCCGTTCGAGGTTCCATCGGCGTTGTGGCAGGTGCTGCCGAGCCCACACGAGCCCTCGAAGGAGGTCTGTCCCGCGGCGGTGTCGCCGGTGAGGGCGAGGATGGTGGAGACGCGGTCTCCGTCGGGGTTGGTGGTCGTTTCGCTGTCGGAGCACGCGAAGGCCAGGGCGGGGACGGTGACAAGGAGAACAAGGAATCGCTTCATTGACGGGGGGTCCTTTCGGGAAGAAAGATGCCAGAGCGAGAGCAACGCGCCAAGCGGGTCTCACCAAGCGGGTCCGACGGCGAGCCGGTGCCAGCGGGCTACTCCCCGTCGGGCGGCGGGGGCGGGGCCGGTGGGGGCAGCTGGAGCTCCCCCGGGGTCTTGGGCTGGGTGCCCATCTTGGGCTCGCGATCGAACTCGTAGTGAGGCTCGTACGGCTGGTTCCACCCCGGACCCGGACCTGGTTTGGGCACCGTCGGGCCCGGCGTGGACGATGACGGGGAGGCCGAGGGAGACGCCGTGGCCGAGGCAGCGGGGCCCGGGTCGCCCCCTCCGCCGACGAAGCGCTCGAGGAGGGCTCGCTGGGGATGACGGCTCAGCCTCGCGCCGAGCACGCCGCGGGCCCGGTCGTCGTGGCCGGCCCTCATGAACGCGAGCACCAGCAGGGTGTTCAGCCGCTGTTCGGCCAGGTTGATGCGCTCCACGGCCAGCGGGTCGCCCACCTCGCGCCGCGCGGTCGCGATCACCTCGCGGGCGGCGTGGACCGCGTGATCCAGCTCCTCGAGGCGCTTTCGGCCCTCGCCGCCCTCGCCCTCGAGGCGGTGCGCGAGCCACGCGCGCTCGGCGCTCTGCACCGCCACGAGCACCAATCCCTCTTGGACGCGCGGATCCTGCCCGGCCAAGCCGGCCGCGCGGTTGAGCTTGTCGCGGGCCAGCTCGAGCTCCTCCACCGCGAGGTGCTGGTAGCCCTCGGTCACGAGCTGCTCGACGCGCGGATCGGCGGGGGCATCAGCGGCCGCGCCGGCGCGGGTGGTGCGCTCGTAGAGCGTGAAGCTGGCCCAACCGCTGGCGCCCAGCATCAGCACCATCAGCGCCCAGCGCCCCGCGGACGACCCTGTTTGGCTCACCCTTCGAAGGTAGCACCAAGTGAGCGATTTCAATCCTTTGAACGCGAATATTCCTCAGGTGAGGGGCAGCCACGGGAGCAGGCGCGAACGCGCCCAGGTCGGTGTTCGACGTGCGCCGAAAAAAGTTTGTCACCGGGAGCGGGCCCCTCGCGTTGGCCGATTGAAGACGCCACTCAAGGAGGCCCACCATGATGACCATGCCCAACACCCCGTCCCCCGTCGCACCCTCCACCGCTTCGCCCGCCGGCTCCACCGCCGGCGCGCCCGCCGGTCGACTCGTGTCGACGGATGGCCGCTCGCTGCCGCTCACCGCGACGTCGCTCGAGGTACGAGCGAGCGGAGGGGTGGCGCGCGTGACGCTGCAGCAACGCTTCGTCAACCCTCACGACGAGGCGCTCGCGGTGCGCTACCAGGTGCCGCTCCCCGCCGACGGCGCGGTGAGCGGGTTCGCCTTTCAGCTCGGGGATCGCCGCATCGTCGGCGTGATCGACGAGAAGGCGCGGGCGCGCGCGCGCTACGAGGAAGCGATCGTGGAGGGGCGCAGCGCCGCCCTCCTCGAGCAGGACCGCTCGAGCCTCTTCACCCAGGAGGTGGGAAACATCCCGCCTCGCTCCGAGATCATCGCCGAGATCCAGATCGATCAGAAGCTGCGCTGGCTCGCCGAGGGCTCGTGGGAGTGGCGCTTCCCCACCGTGGTCGGCGCTCGCTACAGCGGCTCGGAGGGGAGGGTCGCCGACGCGTCGAGGCTCGCCGTCGACGTGGCCGCGGGCGAGCTCGACGTGCGCGCCGCGCTCACTCTCGGCATCGAGGAGCCGCTCAGTGGGGCCGCCGAGTCGCCCTCGCACGCCATCGTCACCTCGCTGCGGGGCGCGGTCACCGAGGTGGCGCTCCGCGCTGGCGGGGCCCGGCTCGATCGCGACGTCGTGGTCCGCTGGCCGGTGGTGACCGAGCACGAGCGGGTCGCCCTCACGCTCGCCCGCCCCGCCCCGTCCCACCCCCACGCGAGCTCGCAGTTCGGGCTGCTCACCGTGATCCCCCCCAAGGTCGCGGTGGCGGACGTCCCGCGGGATCTCGTGCTCCTCATCGACACCAGCGGGTCGATGCAGGGGGAACCTCTCGCTCAGGCCCGGCGCGTGTGCCTCGCCCTCGTGGAGAGCCTCGGCGACGACGACCAGCTCGAGATGATCGAGTTCTCGTGGAAGCCGACCCGCTGGAAACCCCGCGCGGTGGCGGCCACGGAGGCGAACAAGAAGGCAGCGCGGCAGTGGCTCGCGGCGCTCGAGGCGAGCGGCGGCACCGAGATGAGGGACGGCATCCTCGCCGCGCTCGCACCGCTCCGGGCCGACGGCCAGCGGCAGGTGATCGTGATCTCCGACGGCCTCATCGGTTTCGAGTCGGAGATCCTGAAGACGGTGGCGGAGCGTCTCCCGAGCGGGTGCCGCGTGCACACGGTGGGCGTGGGCTCCAGCGTCAACCGCTCGCTCACCGCGGCGCTCGCGCGCGGAGGTCGCGGCGTCGAGCAGATCGTGGGCATCGGCGAGGACGCGGAGCGGGCCGCGGCTCGCATGGTGGCGCACACCGCGCAGCCGGTGGTCGTCGAGCTGACGATCCGCGGCGCGGCGGTGCGCGAGGTGGCGCCCGCGCGGCTCCCCGATCTGCTCGCCGGCGCGCCGCTCCTCGTGGCGGTCGAGCTCGATCCGGCGGGGGGCTCGCTGGAGCTCTCGGGCGTGACGCCGGCGGGGCCTTGGTCGCGACGGATCGAGGTTCCTGCCGCTCCCCCCGCGGGGGACGGCCACGCCTTCATCGCGCCGCTCTTCGCGCGCGAGCGGGTCGAAGACCTCGAGCTCGAGCGGGCGACGGGGGGCGCTCGGGTGGACGCGGCGATCGAGCGGCTCGGTGTCGCGTTTCAGATCGCCACGCGGCTCACGTCGTGGGTCGCGGTCTCGGACGAGGTGACCGTGGATCCGACGGCTCCGAGTCGCCGCGAACAGATGCCTCACGAGCTCCCTCACGGGATGTCGCTCGCGCGGCTCGGCCTGCGGGAGGCGGCACCACCGATGACGCGGAGCCGCAGCGCTCCGATGCCGGCCATGGCGCGGGGGCTGGGTTCGGCGGGGGCCCCGCCGCCCCCGTCCGGGCAGCCTCCGATGGGTCCACCCCGGATGGCGCAGCCGCCGATGGCCCCCGCTCCGGGGCGCGCGCCGACGCGACCGCCGTCGCCCGGTGCTCCCGAGCCGTCGCGCCAGAAGGGGCGCATGGCGCCGCCCCGCGAGGCCGCGGAGGAGGACAAGGCGATGGTGGCCGATGGCGCCGCCGACGCCTTCGGCGCCGCCGAAGAGGACGCCGAGGGCGGCACCGCCTTGCGCATGACGGACTCGCACGAGCTCAAGAAGCTCGAGGTGGAGCGCGAGCTCCTCGAGTCGAGCGAGCATCGGCCCGAGCCAGGCGCGGCACGGGGCGCGAGCGCTGCGGCGCTCGAGCTCCACGCGACGATCGTGCTGCAACAGGACGAGCGTTTGGTGGTGGCCGTCGCGGTGTCGAGCCCCTTCCGCTGGGAGCCGGTGACGGCCGTGCTCGAGCTCGCCGACGGCTCCGAGATGGCGGTGGACGTGCTCGAGGCGTTGACCACCCGCCCCACCAACGCCCAACCGGGCCAGCTGTTGCGCTTGGCGATCCGGTGGACGGGAGGCGCCCTCTCGTCTACGCCGCGGTGCATTCGTGTGACCACGCCAGCGGGGGTCGTCACCCTGCGGATTTGAGCCACGGAGTCGTCGTGTCCGATCTCGATTGCCACCTCGCAGCCATCGTCGCCGGCAACACCGAGGCCTTCGGGCGCTGGGTCGCGGGCTGCGAGCTGCGTCTGCGAGCGAGCCTCGCTGGCTTCGCGGGGCACGTCGACGTGGAGGCGGTGCTCCAGGAGACGCTCTTGCGAGTGTGGCAGGTCGCGCCGCGCCTCAGGCCCGACGGCAAGCCGGACATGTTGGTTCGGTTTGCCGTTCGGGTGGCGAGGAATCACGCCGTGAGCGAGCTGCGCCGGAGCGGCAAGGCGCCCCCGCCCGACGACGACTCGGTGCGACCCACCGAGCCCGATCCGAAGCTGCGCGAGATCTTGCTCGTGTGTCGCGACAAGCTCCCCGCCCAGCCCGCCCGCGCGCTCGCGGAGCGGCTCACGACGCCCGCGCTCGCCGATCACGCGGTCGCCGCGCGGGTGGGGATGCAGAAGAACACCTTCCTCCAGAACATCACCCGAGCGCGGACGCTGCTCGTGGCCTGCCTCGAGCGCGCGGGCGTCTCGCTCATGGAGGTGTTGGTGTGAACCGCGACATCCTCATCGAAGAAGTGGCCGCCGCGTGGCGGCAGCGCGGCGCCGACGGCAGCGTGCGGTCGGCCCCGGCCTGGCACGACCTCGACGAGGCGGGGCGGCGCGAGGCCTACGCGGTCGCGTTTCGCATGCGCCAGCTCGAGGCCGCGCTCGACGAAGACGGGCTCTCGTCCACCGCGCGGAACGTGCTCGCCGCGATCGAGCGCGGCGCCGGCGGGCGGTGACACGCGCGGCGCGCCTCTCGAGCGCCGTCGGGCGCGCTGCCTCCACCTGCCATCCGCCCCATCACGAGGCGGCGCCCGTTTCCCAGGTCCTCGGGCGAGGGGCCTGTGATACACCCACTCGGTGACGCGGAGAGCTTGGGAGGTTCTGTGGCTCGTGGGTGTCGTCGCGGTGGGCTGCGGCGAGCCGGTGCCCGAGCCGGGCGAGCGGGTGAGCGAAGCGGCGTTGGCGGCGGTGGTGTGCCCCGCCGACGACGAGCTCGAAGGGATCGACGTCTCCTACTACCAGGGGCAGCCCAACTGGGAGTCGGTGGCGGGCGCCGGCGTTCGCTTCGCGATCACGCGGGTGAACCACGGCAGCTTCATGGATCCCGAGTTCGATCGAAACTGGGCCGCGATCCGCGACCACGGGATGATCCGCGGGGCCTATCAGTACTTCGATCCGGGCGGTGATCCCGAAGCGCAGGCGCTGACGTTCATCGACAAGGTGGGGCTGCTCGGTCCCGGAGATCTCCCCGGCGTGATCGACGTCGAGTCGACCGATGGCCTCGGCCCGGCCGCAATCGCCGCCAACGTGGCCACCTGGCTCGAGCTGGTGGAGGCGGGAACCGGGCGCAAACCGATCATCTACACCGGCAGCTATTTTTGGGACGACAACGTGCAGACCGACGCCTTCGTCGATCATCCGCTCTGGATCGCGCACTACACCAACGCATGCCCCAACCTGCCCACCGTCTGGGCCAACTGGGCGCTGTGGCAGTACAGCTCGACGGGCTCGGTGGCCGGGATCGATGGCAACGTCGACACCAACGTGTTCAACGGCAACTGGGACGAGCTGAACGACTTGGCTGGCAACGGCTACCGCGCACGGATCGTGTCGGTCGCGGCTCCAGCAGAGCTGCGTAGCGGCGAGGTGGGGCAGGTGGAGGTGGTGTTCGAGAACCTCGGGGCGCGCACGTGGGGGAGCGACGTGAAGCTCGGGACCACCATGCCCCGCGATCGCGAGAGCGCTTTCGCGAGCACGACCTGGGAAGGCCCTCATCGCGTGAGCGTCCTCGAGGAAGAGGTCGGCTCCGGCGAGCTGTTGACCCTCCGCTTCGAGGTCATCGCGCCGGCCGAGACGGGCGTTTACGTGGAGCACTTCAACCTCGTGCGCGAAGGCGTGGCGTGGTTCAGCGACACGCCTCCGGCTGGAGGACCCGAGGACGACGCGCTCTCGCTCTCGATCCGCGTGGTGGACGGCGAGCTTCCCGACGACGACGATGACGGCGGCTCCGGCGAGGGCTCGATCGTGGTGGTGTCGGTCGTGGCCGGGGAGGCGTCGTGTGGCTACAGGCCCGGGACGGGTGGCTCGGCGCCGCCGTGGCTCTTGGCCCTCTTGGGTGTTTCTGCGCTCAGAGCACGAGCTTCCAGAGCAAGAGCACGAGCGCGATGCCGAGAAACACCGAGCCGACGGCGACGATGACCAGGGTCTGATTGCGGTTCTGGGCGGGCGAGAGGGGTACGCTCGCCTGTTGCACCGCCGGCAGCGCGGGCCGAGCTCCCTCCAGCGGCGCGGACGGAGACCCGACGTGCGACGCTGGCGTGAGGGCCGACAGGGGCGGCGGAGGTTTTCCGATCGGCAAGCCCGAGGGGGGGGCGACCGGCGCCACGATCGACTCGGGCGCCGCCGTCTCGATGTGCACGACGGGAGGAGGGATCGCGCTCGGCGGGCGCTCCGACTCGACGCCGGCGCTGGCCACGGTGGTGTCGAGCGGGTGGTTGGGTACCGAGCCTGGGGCGATCGCTCGCGCCGTCGCCTCGACGCTCGCGTCCGAGGCGAGCTCGGCCCTCGCCGGCGGCG
>CAYOAL010000231.1:0-7020 GCA_964401935.1 uncultured Polyangiaceae bacterium | reverse complement strand
CTGAAGCGACCCACCGACCCGCCACTCCGCCTTTTCCGGTCAGGTCTTGAGTTTCACAGAGGGTGCTGCTGCGCCTTCCCCCCCACCGTGTCGCGCTTGGGGCCCCGCCGCCCAAGCGCGCCTCGGCGAGAGGCCCGGTCTCTTCGGGTGAGGTCTTGAGCTCCCGTGACGCGCGTCTGCGTAGACCGCGCTGCTGAGCACGGCCGTGCGCGGGCAAGCCAAACGTGGCGCCCTCGCCCGACAGCCGGTAGGTTCGGCCCGTGCGGCATTTGGTCATCGGTACCGCGGGTCACGTCGATCACGGCAAGACGACACTCGTCCACCAGCTGACGGGGGTGATGACGGATCGCCTGCCAGAGGAGCAGCGGCGTGGCATCACCATCGAGCTCGGCTTCGCGCCGTGGAAGCTGAGCGACGACCTGATGGTGAGCGTGATCGACGCCCCCGGGCACCGCAAGCTCGTGCACCACATGATCGCGGGCGCGACCGGCATCGATCTGGTGCTGCTCGTGGTAGCCGCCGACGAAGGCGTCATGCCGCAGACGCGCGAACACATCGCCGCGTGCAAGCTGCTCGGTGTGAAGCGCGCGGTGGTGGCGATCTCCAAGGCCGACCGGGTCGACGAGGAGCTCGGCGAGCTGGCCGCGGCGGAGGCGCTGGAGCTGCTCGAGGAGCAGGGGATCGAGGCCGAGGCGGTGCTCTGCTCGGGCAAGACGGGCCTCGGCGTCGAGGCGCTCCGGGAGGCGATGGTCCGAGCGATTGGGCACCTCGACGTGCGCTCGCAGCGGGCCCGACGCGTGCGCCTCAGCGTCGATCGGGTGTTCAGCGTGCATGGCGCGGGGACGGTGGTGACGGGAACCCTCGTCGAGGGCGAGCTCGCCACCGGCGTGCCGCTCCGAATCCTCGGCGCCGAACGGGAGCTCGCCACCTCGGCGCGCGGCCTCCAGGTGCACGGTGAGGCGCGCTCCCAAGTGACCGCCCCGACGCGCCTCGCGATCAACCTCGGCGGCGTGAGCGTGCAGGACGTGGAGCGCGGCGACGTGCTCACCGACGACAGTCATGCGCTTCCAACGCGGATGCTCGACGTGTGGATGCAGGCGCTCGAGCCCCTGCGGCGCGGCACCGAGGCGTCGATCTTCGTGGGCACGGCGCGGAGCACGGCGCGGATCCAGCCCGTCGATCGTACCGACGTGCTCGAGGCCGGCGGGCTGGCTCGACTGCGCCTCACGACGCCGCTGGTGTGTCTCGGCGGCGACCGCTTCGTGCTGCGCGGTGCGCGCGTCGATGGCCCGGCGGGAGCGGTGATCGGAGGCGGGGTGGTGCTCGACGCGCACCCGCCCCGCACCATCCGCGCCGCCAAGCGCGCGGCGTTGCTCCAGGCGCTGCACGACGAGGAGCCGCGGACGGCGATGGCCCTTCTGATCGAAGAGCGGAGCCCCCGGTCGATCACGTCCGACGAGCTCGCCTCGCGCTTCTCGCTGTCGCGCGCGACCTTGGCGGAGGCGGCGGCGAGCCTCGTGAAGGAGGGGACGGTGCTCCTCGCTGCGCGTGGTGCGTGGGTGTCGGCGAACGCGATCGGTGAGCTCGTGGCCCACGCGGTGAAGCTCTGCGGAGACCATCACGCCACGGCGCCGCTCGAGCCAGGGATGAAGCTGCAGACGCTCCGCGAGCAGCTCGCCGCCCTCGCCGGCACGCAGGTGATGAACAAGGTGGTCGAGGTGCTCATCAAGTCTGGCGGCGAGCTCGTGGCCGAGGGCGACGTGGTGCGCCTGCCCACGTTCGAGGGGGCCGCGGCGGGCACCGCGGCCGCGGAGGCGCTCGGTCGCGCCCGCGCGCTGCTCGTCGAGGCGGCGCTCAACGGCCTGTCGGAGCACGCGTTCAAGGAGGCGCTCGGCGACCCCAAGCTCGTGCGCTCGATCACCGCCAAGCTGACGCGCGAAGGGGAGGCCATCCACAGCGGCGGTCTCTGGTTCGCGGCCGAGGCGATCGGCGACCTGCGCGCCGCGATCGAGGCCCACTTCGCCAACAACGACCGCCTCACGATTCAGCAGCTCAAAGACATGACGAACCTCGGTCGCAAGCAGACCATCCCCCTCCTCGAGTATTTCGATCGCGAGAAGGTCACCAAGCGCGACGGCTCGGATCGGGTCAAGGGTTGAGGTCGAGCGCCGGCGGCCTGGGCTCGTAGATGAGGATGTCGGCCACCATCTGCGTCGACCAGCCAACCTGAATCGCTGGGTCGCGCAGGCTCACGCCCCGGATCTTGTCGACCACCGTGTACTCCTGCTGGAGCGCGGCCTCGGTGAGGGGCCCATAGCCTGGCCAGCCCACGTAGATGCGGTCGTAGTGGCGCGCGAGCACGCGGCGGTAGGTGTCGCTCAACGCCTCATGGCGCCCGGCCACGAGCTCGAGCGCGCTGTTCGAGCGATCGAGAGGCACCTCGCGCAGCCCGGCGCGGATCCACGCCGCGGTGCCGTGCGCGACGAGCACGCGCCGATGGGCCGCGCGATCCGCGGTGAGGGCCGCCTCGAGCTCGCGGCCGTACCGCAGGTGCCCTCGCCGCGGGACCTCCTTGTTCGGATACAGCCCGAGGGTCACGAGGGTGAGGGCGGCGGCGGCCACGATGCCCTTGTCCGTTCTCGGTCGCCGGTCGAGGTGGCTCTCGGCCCAGGTGATCAGCGTGGGCACGACCAACAGCGCCGCCCACAGATCGATCGCGACGAGGTTGTTGAAGAGGCCGAACTCCTTGATGTAGGCCGAGAGCGCGGGGAGCGCCCCGAAGGCGCCGCCGAAGAGCCACAGGCCGGTGCTCGCTCGGAGTCGAGCGTTTTCGCCGAAGAGCCCGCGGAGCGCCACGAAGAGCGCGCCGAGCCAGAGCGGCGCGCGATGCAGCATCAGCGCGTCGAAGCCCCACAGCTGCTCGAGCTTGGTGAGGTACTTGGGGTGCCGAACGAGCACGTCGAAGAGCCAGAAGCGCCCATGGGGGTGATAGACGAGCAGCCACCAGGCGGCGAGGCTGGTGGTGGCGACGGCGGCCGCCACCACCACGAGCGAGCGTCGTGGACCCCAGCGTCGCCACCCGCTCCACGCGAGGAACACGCCCACGCCCACTCCGGTGAGCGCGGCGGTCTGCTTGACCAGGATGGACAGACCCAGGAGGCCCGCGGTCGCGATGGCGAGCGGCAGGCTCTCGCGGGTGAGGGCACGCTCCGCGAGCGCGATGCCCCCCGCCACCGCCAGCGCGTGGAGGTTGTCGGGGTGGCAGAGGTCGAACGTGAAATTCTTGAAGAGGACGAGGCCGGCCGTGGCCGTGAGCAAGAGCGCCACTGCGGTGCGATCGGGGCCGCGGTCGGCGACGCCCGCGGTGGCCATGGTTCGGGTGGCGGCGAGCATGTAGCTCCCTGCGGCCACCATCGCGGCGAGGGCAAACCCAACGTTGACCACACGGCAGGCGCGCACGTCGAGGTGCAGGCCGAGCGGCGCGAGCAGAGCGTAGCAAGCGAGCTCGAGCCCCGGGCTGTACACGAACGAGTTGGTGTCAGCCGGCGGTCCGTAGAGCTCCACGTCGTTGTGGAGCTTGAGCATGTTGGTGAGGAACGGGCTCTCCGACCAGATGAGATGATCGTAGGGATACTGAACCCGTAGCGCGGTCAGCCATGCGCCGTAGAGGGCGTAGCCCACCGCCACCGTCGCCAAGGCCCACAACAGGTGCCTGAATCGAAGCGGCTGCGCGAGCATAGCGCCTCATAACACGGATCGGTCATCCACTCGCGCGCGCGTCGAAGCGGCGCGTAGGTGCGAGGACAACCACCCAAGCATCGGACTGTGTGGTCTTGATGCGTGGTGTCGAGGATGGCCCTCGTCAGTACATCTCGGGCACGAAGTTCTGCGCGTCCAGCGGCGGCCGAATGTAGTCGGTATTGGGCTGCCGCTCGGGGAAGTCGATCTTGTCCTTGGGCAGCACGTCTTTGTAGTCGATCTGAGCCAACAGGTGCGCGATGCAGTTGAGGCGCGCGCGGCGCTTGTCGTCGGCGTTCACGACGTGCCAGTGCGCATCTTTGATGTCGGTGTAGTCGAACATCACGTCCTTCGCCTTCGAGTATTCCACCCACCGCGAGCGCGACTCGAGATCCATGGGGCTGAGCTTCCAGCGCTTGGCGGGGGTGGCCGCGCGCGACCGAAAGCGGCGCTCCTGCTCCTCGTCGCTCACCGAGAACCAGTACTTGATGAGCTTGATGCCCGCACGCACGAGCATCCGCTCGAACATGGGGCACGAGTGCAAGAACTCGCGGTACTGCTCCATGGTGCAGAAGCCCATCACCCGCTCCACGCCGGCGCGGTTGTACCAGCTGCGATCGAACAGCACGATCTCTCCGGCCGCGGGCAGGTGCTCCACGTAGCGCTGGAAGTACCACTGCGTGCGCTCGCGCTCGGTGGGGGTACCCAGCGCCACCACGCGGCAGCCGCGGGGATTCAGGCACTCCGAGACGCGCTTGATCACGCCACCCTTCCCCGCTGCGTCGCGGCCCTCGAAGAGCACCACCACGCGCAGACCCTTGTGCCTCACCCAGTACTGAAGCTTCACGAGCTCGGTCTGCAGCCGCTCGAGCTCTGCCTCGTAGAAGTCCTTCGAGAGCTTGCCTCTGCCCTTCTTCGAGGCCTTCTTGGCGCTCGCCTCGTCGGTCGCGCTCTTGGCCTCGTGTCGCTCCTCGCCGTTCGCGCCGCCGCCGTCCTTGTCGCGTCGCTTCTTCTTGCCCTTGCCTTTGCCCTTGTCCCGCTCCTTGCCCTTGTCCTTCTTTTCTCTCCCCCCGCTCGGCTCGGTCGTCGCCGCGTTCGGGTCTTCGTTCGCCGCCTTCTTCGAGTCCGCCGCAGTATCCATCGCCACCTCCGAGAGTAGGGGCACGGTGCTCCTCCTCGCAACCCCGCCCTTCGGGGGTCCCGCGGCGCCCGCCGCGTCGCCGTCTCTCGCGGGAGCTCTCTGGCGCCCCCCCGTCGCCTCGGACGCCCCCTGACCGTGACGTGAGGTGCCGCTCGATCCCTCGAGCGCGGCACCCCCGTCCCCCTGGGACGCCCCCCATCCATCACCTGGATCCACGACCCCCCGCGATCCCCGCGGGACCGCCAAACAAACCGGCCAACCGGTCGAATTTAGGTGTTCGGCGACGGGCGCCTACATTGGAACACGATGTGCAATGGGGTGGTCTCGAAACGAGGCCACCAGGGAGTGGTGGAATGAAGAACGCAATCTGCGCAGCTACGGTGATCCTCCTCGCATCGACCTCGACCTACCTCGGATGTTCGACCAGCGGGCCGAAAGACAACGGCCAAGGCGCGGGCGAGCCGGCGGGCGGGGAGGGGCTCGAGGACGACGGCCTCGAGATGCCGAGCGGCGACCCCACCGGGGCCACCACCGGATCGGGGAGCGGCACGGGTGGCAGCAGCAGCACCGGCGTCGGCCAGGGCGGCGGCAGCGAAGGGGAGGGGGGCGGCCTCGGCGGAGGGGGTGGACCGCTCACCGTGGGCTGCAACGACGACGGCATGTGCTCGGCGGAAGACGACGACTGCGTCTGTGCCGACTGCGACACGGACGAATACTGTCTGGATCCAGCCAACTGCATCGACGACGGGATCTGCGATCCGTACCTCGAAGGCTGCGTGTGCGCCGACTGCACGAGTCACCCCGAGTGCGGCTGACCGTGCGGGCCTCCGCTGCGTGTGCGCCGACTGCTACGAGCCACCCCGACCGACCGTGAGGGCCTCCGTCCGTGCGCCACTCGTGGCCCATCATGCGGCGTTCGAGAGCAGCGGCCGGTGGGGCCTCCGGCGCGGCGGGTCGCGAGTAGCGCGGCCGGTGGGGCCTCCGGCGCGGCGGGTCGCGAGTAGCGCGGCCCGCGGGGGGGATTGGGCGCCGCGGAGGGCCTCGCGCCGCGCAACGTCGTGAGTCAACGATAGCTCGCGCCACGGCGCTTCGCGAGCTGTTGCGCGAGCTCGCAGGCGCTCTCGAGGCGCTCCTCGTCGGTCACAACCCCTTCGAGCACCACGTTCACGCGCTCGCCGTCGCTCTGCACCACGAGCGGCGACAGCTTCTCGAGGCGCGCGGAGAGCTCGCTGTCGAGCGCGGCGGCTTCCGCGTCGGCGGCAAAGTCGAACGGTTCGCCGTGGCCCCCTACCACACGGCTCTCGATGCGCGTGTTCGTGCGGCGGCCATCGCCTTCGGTGGCGATCCGGAGGGGGGCGCTCGTCCCCTCGAGCTCGATGCGGAGACGCCCGTTGGCTTCGCTCGTCACCTGTCCGTCGTGCTCGGCTGCGAAGCGTCGCCAGCCCTCGCGGATCCGCTGACCGCGGCTCGCCATCGTCGCCGTCGCCTGCGCCACCCGCTCCAACGCGTTGGTGTCGTTCTCCAAGATGGCCTTGGTCACGGTGAGCTCGCCGCCTTTGAGCGCGAACTGATATCCGGCTGCCCGTCGAATCGCTTCGCGCACCTCTCCCGAGAGCCAGGCGCGGGCCCGATCTTCGTCGTTCGCCTTCACCACGAACGCCTCGTCGAACGTGGCGTCACCGATGCTCACGTCTTGAAAACCGAGCGCGCGGCTCAACCCGGTGAGGGCATGACGCGGGAACACCTTGAGCTCGAGCCCTTCGCTGCCGGGGGCTCGAGCCCGGAGGCGTGTGTAGGGCGTGGCCGTCTCCCCCGAGCTCTCCGTGTAGTGATCGATCCGGAGCGGCGTGTGCTCGAGCTCGATGAGGACGAGGCGCGTCCGGCTGTACCAAGGCCCCGACTTCGGATCGAAGTGCCCGCCATGACGGGCCGCCAGCGCCGACCACGCCGCGGTCGTCGTCCGGGCTTGCTCGCGCACGTACTGCACCAGCGCCGCCACCAAGACCACGACGAGCAGCGCAAGCAGCCCGAGCAGCACCGCCGACATCCTCCGCTTATGCCACAACCATCCCCCGGCCACGCGCCTCCCCCGCCCGACCCTCCCCCCCCCCCCCCCCCCCCCCCCCCCCCCCCCCCCCCCC
>CAYOAL010000230.1:0-7919 GCA_964401935.1 uncultured Polyangiaceae bacterium | reverse complement strand
CTTCTTCGGGGCGGCCTTCTTCTTCGGGGCGGCCTCCTTCTTCGGGGCGGCCTCCTTCTTCGGGGCGGCCTTCTTCTTGGGCGCGGCCTTGTCCGCGGGCGCGGCCGTCCCTACAGGAGCGCTCCCTGCGCCGGGAGCGGCAGCTGCCGCCCCCCCGGGCGGCGCCGGTGCCGGCTCCGCCGCGCGCTCGTCGTCTCCCTCGGCCGCCTCGAGGCGCTCGGAGCTCGGTCGCGCCTTCCTGACCGAGGGCCCCGAGGGCGCAGCCGCGGGAACCACCGGCCCCTCCGAGAGCGCTTGGGCGCCGAGCTCGGCGATCTTCTCGCGGAGCTTCTCGAGCTCGAAGGGCTTGTCGATCCAGTCGTCCGCGGCGAAGAGGGGGGAGGTCATCTCGTTCAGGTGCTCCCCGATCCCGGTGAGCATCAGCACCTTCGGGGTGGTGCCGCGCGCCGTCTTTCCCTCGGCTTTGATCCGACGACAAACCTCCCAGCCGCTCATCCCCGGCATCATCACGTCGAGGATCACGAGATCGGGAGCTTCGCTCTGCGCGACCTCCCACGCCTCGTCGCCGTCCTTCGCCTCGATGACCTGACTGCCCACCGCTCGCGCGCAGCTCGCTACCAGCTCGCGCAGCTTGGGCTCGTCGTCGGCCACCATCACCTTGAGATTCGTGAGATCAGGAGCGCCCATCGGGCTGAAATCACAATACGGGGGCGGTCCCCGGTCAATCATGATCGGCGCGACGCCGCGATCGGCCCCTCAACCTGGCGCGCCCGCGTGATCCACCGCGGCCGCGTCAGCGCAGGAAGTGCAGCGGAACGGGCGGCGGAGCGCCCGGCGCCGAGAGCTCGTGATCCGCAAAGGGCAGCGGCGCGCGATCGAGACACGACGCGTCGCGAGCGGTGAGGCGCCTCGCGGGGGCGACCCCGCGCAGCTCGGTGACCCCACGGGTCTGCACCTCGAGCTCGAGCCGTTCGGCGAAGCGGCGCGTGACGTCGTGGCTCTTCGCCACGACCCGGAGCCCCGCCGGCACGGCCCCGAGGCTGAACGACCGCCTCCCGACCACCTCGACCACGCAGCCGTCGGAGGCGTCGACGCGCGTCGACGCATAACGGGCCGCGACGCTGAAGCTCAGCGTGTGCGCGCCGGCCGCCAACGAAGCCAGCGGCACCTCGAACACCCACCGATCGTGCTCCCCGATCGCCGCATCGTGCTCGAGGATCACCTCGTCATCGAAGTGCAACGCCACCTTGGCGAGCTCGAACGGCCACTGGGTGTCGTCGACGAAGGACACGGTGGTGAGCGGCTCCCCGTCCGCGGACCACGCGGTCACCGGCGCTGGCTCGGCGCCACCGCACGCCACCACCAGGGAGCCGAGGAGCGTGAGGACGCCTGCGCTGAGACGACGCCTAACCATCACCCCCCAAGATAGCATGTGCACCCCAGCTGGAGTAGGGTCGCCCGATGCGTGGCATGGCCGCGGTGAGCGGCGCGTCTGGGTTTATCGGCTCTGCCGTGGTTCGGCACCTCCTCGCCGACGGGCGGCGCGTGCGCGCGCTCGTCGAGCCGGGAGCCAACCCGCAGAACCTCGACGGGCTCGACGTGGAGCGCGTCACCGTCGACATCTGCGATCACCACAAGATGACGCGCGCCCTCGATGGATGCGAGGCGTACTACCACCTCGCCGCCATCTACAAGGTGTGGCTGCCGGATCCGGATCCCATCTACCGCGTGAACCTCGAGGGCACGATGGCCGCGCTGTTCGCTGCCCAGCGGGCGGAGGTGAAACGCATCGTCTACACCTCGTCGATCGCCGCGGTCGGCCTCCGCAACGACGGGGTGCCCTCCGACGAGACCGTCCCGTTCAACCTGTACGACGTGGCCAACGAGTACATCCTCACCAAGCACCTGTCGGAGCGCCTCGCGTTGCGGTTCGTGGAGTCGGGCGCCCCCATCGTCGTCGTCAACCCCGCCTTTCCGTTCGGCGAGCGCGACATCGCCCCGACGCCCACCGGTGGCATCATCCTCTCGGTGCTCCGCGGCGAGGTGCCAGCCCTCTCCACCGGTGGCTTCTGCGCCGTCGACGTCGAGGACGTGGCCGCGGGGCACGTGCTCGCCGAGCACAAAGGCCGGATCGGTGAGCGCTACATCCTGGGCAGTCACAACGTCACCTTCGCCGAGTTCGTGCGCTTGGTGTGCGACGTCGCCGGGCTCAAGGCGCCGAAGCTGACCATCCCCGCCGGGGTGGGCCGCGCCCTCGCCTTCGGCTTCGAGACGTGGGCCACGCAGGTGACGCACAGCGCCCCCCGCGTGACCGTGAAGGGTGCCCGCTACATGCAGCGGCGCGCGTGGTTCGACTGCGAGAAGGCGCGTCGCGAGCTCGGCATGCCCACCACGCCCCTCGTCGAGTCGGTGCGTCGCGCGGTCGACTACTTCCGCGCCGCGGGCCTGTGACCTCGTGATGGGCGCAGCCCGCGGCACGCGCCGAGCGCCGCAAACGCGCCCCCACGCGTGCGCTCAGGCCGCGCGCGCCAGCGCGATCTTGGCGCTCTGGCCAGCGCGATAGAAGCGGCGCAGCTCCGACCGCAGCTCGGCGAGCCGGCGCCGTCGGATGAAGCGCGACTCCAGGCTGCGCGCGTAGCCGGCGGCCAGGCGATGGGCGGTGCGGTAACGGTCGCCGTGCTCGGTGCCCTCCGGATGAAGGAAGCGCACCGAGCCGAACAACCGCTGATGCAGCTCGCGCACCCGCGACAGGTGACCGCGCGGATCTACCGCCACCGCGTCGGGATCGAGCTCTGCGAGGACCACGAGCTTGTCGATCTCGGCCTGCAGCTCGAGCTCGAGCTGGGTGGTGGGCAGATCGCAGCGGGCTCGCTCGGCGATCAGCACGAAGTGACTCACGCCCTCCACGATCTGACAGACCCGATCGAGATCCATCGACCCCGTCCCTTCGAAGGCGGCGCGCGGGAGCTCGAGGGCGAGCTCGAGCCCGTCGTCGGTGGTCTTCACCAACAGGCGCTCGCGGGCTCCGTCGTCGTCGAGCAGGCGCACGAACGCCTCCACGTCGGGGAGCGCGTCGAGCGCGTAGAAGCGAGTGAGCTGTTCTTGAATCGCTGACGGCCGCGGGCGGAGGCTCAATGGAGATCTCCGCTGCCCCGCACGGGGAACAACCCCAGCTCGTTCAGCGTCGCCGCGATGCGCTCCGAGCCGGTCGCCTGCCAGCGCTCGTAGAGCCTGAGCACCGAGGCGTCATCGGTGGTGGCGGCACCGGTGGCTTCCGCGACATCCGTCAACACGATCACGAAGCGGTCGTAGTGCTCCGACAGCTCGTTCAACACGTCGTGACCCACCGCCGTCCCGCACATGCGCATCATGGCAGACGCGTGTCCGTAGGCCGATGAGCCGACGCTCATCACATACTCCGGATCCGCGCCGCGCCGCTTCACCGCGCCGCCGAAGAAGCCGAGCACGTAGAGCACGTGATCGCCCAGCGTGCGCAGGCGCTGGAACCGCGTCGCCCCGCGCTCCTCGAGGGCGTCGCGAAGCTGGAGCGTGAACGGCTGATCCAGCTTGGGCTTCTGCTGCGCGAACTCCGCGAGCAACCCGACGATGTAGTGAGCGGCGGCGTCGGAGGCGCCCACCGCGCGGGCCCGCAGCGCGTCGCGCACGATTTCACCAAAGTAGGCATCGATGTTGGCTGAAACGTCTATCAAACTCACACCTCGACCACGGCTTGGGTGAAGATCCCTGGAGGGACGTTTCAGTCTCTCCGGGCACGGAGAGGTCGTTCCTAGTTGTTCCTCAGTGTTCTCAACTTTGTCTTGGATGCTCCGCAGTTAGGGCACCCTTCTCAAATCCCTACCTCACCGTGGCGGTTCGGGCCAGAACCTCGATCTCGCGTGAAGTGCCCGAAATCAGCGAGCGCTAGCACTCTCCACGTCGAGTGCTATGGCGGCGGATGTTTTCGGATTTTAGCTGCTTGACACCACGCCCACAGCGATTATCTTGCGCCCCGAGGTCAGCACTCTCTCGATGTGAGTGCTAACAAACTGAGCCTGAGCACGCCGGCAGACGCATCCGTCGCTGTGTGTTCATGTGCCGAATTCCGCCGGTCTTCGGGCTGCGGCGTGCCTCGCACGCGCACGTCCCACGGGACCGGTCCAAACGTTTCAAGGATCAAAGGAAGCCACCCCATGAAGATTCGACCACTTCACGACCGCGTTCTCGTCAAGCGCGTTGCCGAGCAGCAGACGACCAAGGGCGGGATCATCATCCCCGACACCGCCAAAGAGAAGCCGATCGAGGGCGAAGTGCTCGCCGTGGGCAACGGCAAGCTCCTCGAGGACGGCACCGTCCGCAAGATGGAAGTCAAGAAGGGCGACCGCGTGCTGTTCGGCAAGTACAGCGGCACCGAGGTCAAGATCGAAGGCGAGGAAGCCCTGATCCTGCGCGAGGACGACATCCTCGGCATCGTCGAGTGAGTTTTTGCCAGATCCCGAGGAGAGAACCATGAGTGCCAAAGAAATCATTTTCCACGAAGCCGCCCGCAATCAGATCCTGGCCGGCATCAACGCCCTCGCCGACGCGGTGAAGGTCACCCTCGGCCCCAAGGGTCGCAACGTCGTCATCGAGAAGAGCTTCGGCTCGCCCACGATCACCAAGGACGGCGTGACCGTCGCCAAGGAGATCGAGCTCGAGAACAAGTTCGAGAACATGGGCGCACAGATGGTGCGCGAGGTGGCCAGCAAGACCAGCGACGTCGCCGGTGACGGCACCACCACCGCCACGGTGCTCGCGCAGGCGATCTTCCGCGAGGGCGCGAAGCTCGTCGCCGCGGGCCACAACCCGATGGAGATCAAGCGCGGCATCGACAAGGCCGTGGAGCTCGTGACGGAGAACTTGAAGAGCCAGAGCAAGGCCACCAAGGACGCCAACGAGATCTCGCAGGTGGGCACCATCTCCGCCAACGGCGACACCACCATCGGCAGCCTGCTGGCCGAGGCCATGGGCAAGGTCGGCAAGGAAGGCGTCATCACCGTCGAGGAGAACAAGACGGCGGAGACCACCCTCGACGTCGTCGAGGGCATGCAGTTCGACCGTGGCTACCTCAGCCCCTACTTCGTGACCGATCCCGAGGCCATGAAGTGCGAGCTGAAGGACTGCCTCATCCTCATCAACGAGAAGAAGGTCTCCAACATGAAGGACCTGCTTCCGGTGCTCGAGGCGATCGCGAAGCAGCAGAAGAACCTGCTCATCATCGCCGAGGACGTGGAGGGCGAGGCGCTCGCCACGCTCGTGGTGAACAAGCTCCGCGGCACCCTGAGCTGCGCCGCCGTGAAGGCCCCCGGCTTCGGCGACCGTCGCAAGGAGATGCTCAAGGACATCGCCATCCTCACCGGTGGTCAGGTGATCTCCGAGGAGCTCGGCCTCAAGCTGGAGAACGTAACGCTCTCCGACCTCGGCAGCGCCAAGACCATCCTCATCGACAAGGACACCACCACCATCGTCGATGGCGGCGGCAAGAAGCAGAAGATCGAGGGTCGTCAGGCCGAGATCCGCGCTCAGATCGAGAACACCACCAGCGACTACGACCGTGAGAAGCTCCAAGAGCGCCTGGCGAAGCTCGTCGGTGGCGTCGCCGTGGTGAAGGTGGGTGCCGCCACCGAGACCGAGATGAAGGAGAAGAAGGCCCGCGTCGAAGACGCCCTCCACGCCACCCGCGCGGCGGTCGAGGAAGGCATCGTGGCCGGCGGCGGCGTCGCGCTGCTCCGAGCGCAGAAGGCGCTCGAGAAGGTGGACGTGTCGGCCGAGCAGCAGATCGGTGTGAACATCGTGCGCCGCGCGCTCGAGGAGCCCATCCGCCAGATCTCGGCCAACGCCGGGGAGGAAGGCTCCATCATCGTGCAGAAGGTGCGCGAGGGTAAGAAGGACTTCGGCTTCAACGCGGCGACGGGCGAGTTCACCAAGCTGATCGAGGCCGGCGTCATCGATCCGGTGAAGGTCGTGCGCACCGCGCTGCAGAACGCGGCGAGCGTGGCCAGCCTCATGCTGACCACCGAGGCCATGGTGGCCGAGCTCCCGAAGGACGAGAAGCCGGCCGGCGGCGGCGGCGGCCACAGCCACGACTTCTAGTCGCGGCGAGACCCCCTCGTCGGGGCGAGCGTGAGCGCTCGGAGCCGGCTCCACGGAGCCGGCTCTCGTTTTTTGTGGGGCGACAAGCGTGGGCGGTGCGCTCGTGGGCGTTTTTCGACGAGGCGCTGCGCTAAGGTTTTGTGCCGTGGCGCCGACCGCGATACGCGCCTCCCATGCGTTCGCTCTTCGCGGTTCTCGGCTCGCTCGCAGCCGTCGGCTGCGGTCCCGCCACTCAGACGTTTCCCCTCACCGTCGAGAAGGGCAAAGCCGAGGCGACCCTGGCCAAGGTGGCCCGCTGCGCCACCGAGATCGGGCACCGCCCCGTCGCGCGCGACGGCACCGTCGTCATCACGGTCGCGACCGAGCGCAAGCTGACCTTTCGCGTCGCGAGCGGCGACAAGCTCTCGATGGCGACGGAGGTGGCGTCGGACGACGACCGGGGCGGGCTGCCCGGCCTCAAAGCGCTCGGCGACGCGATCTGGGAGTGCGCCAGCGTCGAAAAGACGCCGCCGAAGGCGAGCGCCGAGCCTGCGCTCGACCCGGCCCCGACGGCGGCGCCGACGACAAGCCCCAAGCTCCCCGAGCCGCCCGCCGACCCCGAGGACGAGCCGGAGTCGGACGAGGAGGCGTCCGACGCTGAGGACGACCAGCCCCCCGAGGTCGCGGAGCCGGATCCCTGAGGGCGGTGAACCCAACGTGGCCGCTTGGGTGCAGGAGCGGCCTGTGCGAGGATGTGGCGGCATGAGACGCGGAGCGACGCTGCCTTGGTGGATCTCGTTGACGGCCGTGCTGGCGCTCGCCAGCTGCAAGGACGACGACACCCTGCCCGAACCGATGGATGTCGGCGGGAAATCGAAGTCGGGCAAGTCGGGCAAGAAGACGAGCGACGACGCCCCCAACGACTCCGCCGCGGTGTCGCCGGAGCCGGTGCCGCCGTCGAGCTGCTCGCCCCAGGCCGGACAAGCCTGCTTCGTCGGCGCCGAGGTGGAGCACGCGGCGGTGATGATTCACCACGTGACCGGCGCCAACGTGGTGGTGGCGGGGAGCTACGACAAACGCATCGACGGCGTCATCCCCACCACCAGCGCTCAAGCGGCCTTTGCCGCGCTCGCGAAGCAAGCCGAGCTCTCCTACCGCGAGATCGACGGAGTGCACTACCTCGGCGCCGCCACGGTGATCGATCGCGGGCCGACCGGCACCGCGAACTTCTGCCGCGAGAACGCCAAGACGGTGCAGCAGCGCGTCCGCGCCGCGCAGTTCATCCAACGGGTCGTCGAGGACAACGGGCGCCGCGTGGTGGGCTCGGTCGACGGCGAGGTGACAGTGGCGCTCGACAACACCAGCCCATGCAACGTGGTTCAGCACTTGATTCACATGGCGGGCGCCAACCAGCGCGTGGAGGCGCAGGCGCTTCGCATCACCGGCGACGCGGCGCTCCCCAAGTCGCCGCGCGCGGCTCAGACGGTGTGCGCCCCGCTCGACACCGACAAGGTGCTGCGGCACCCCTGTCACGGCAACGCCGATCTCTCGGTGGTCGGGGTGAGCAAGATCGGCGAGGTGGACGTGGCCGTGATCCGGCGCACGAGCCGGGTGTACGAGCCGGTGGAGCTCGTGAAGCCAGGAGAGCACGTGGGCGACTACCACACCGAGGTGGGGACCATCGACGCCACGGGGCTCAAGTCGGCCAAGGGGAACACCATCGTGTTTTGGTCGCCCTGATTGCTGGAGGGTGCTGCCGCACCCTCCCCCCACGCTCCGCGTGGGGCCCCCCTCCCACCGTGTTGCGCTTG
>CAYOAL010000229.1:518-8425 GCA_964401935.1 uncultured Polyangiaceae bacterium | reverse complement strand
AGGGGGAAACCTCGTGGGAAACAAGGGGTCCCATCCTCGTGAGAATCGACACCACGGTCCAACACCACGAGTTCGCCGAGCACGACGCTCCAGCTGGCAACTGGTCGCGCGAGGTCAAGACGATCCCCGCTAAGTGGCGGCGTGGTCTCATCGACGACGTGCTCATTTCGGGCACGCCTCGTGGTAGGAGTTTCATCACGGCGATGGCCGAGCTGGTGATCGCCGACCTGCTGGGAGGGTCAACCCGTTGAAGGCCGCCATCTACGTCCGCATGTCCACCGATGAGCAGGTGGACTCACCCGAGGTTCAGATCCGTGAGGCCAAGCGTTTCATCACGGCGAAGGGCTGGCAGTTGGGCCCCATCTATCGCGACGAGGGGATGAGCCGCGCCGAGTTCGTCAAGAGGCGCGACCTGCTGCGCATGGTCGATGACGCCAAACGAGGCGAGCTGTTTGAAGTCGTCGTGGCGCGAGACGACGATCGCATCGGTGGTGACATGTACAGGACCGGCATCGTCCTGATGAGCCTGCTCGATGCCGGCGCCGCGGTGTGGTTCTACCAGTCCGGCGACGAAGCCAAGCTGGACGACCCTGTGTCCCGGTTCATGCAAGCGGCCAAGGGGTTTGCCAGCGAGCTGGAGCGAGTCAAGACGAGCGAACGAACCCGAGAGGTTCTCGTGGACAAGTTCCGTCAGCGCAAGGTCCCTGGTGGTTCGTGCTTCGGCTACCGCAACGTACGTGTTGGAACCGGCGCGGGCTCTTACGTCACGCACGAGATCAACGAGGAGCAGGCGGAGATTGTTCGGGAGATTTTCTGGCGGTTCGCCGATGGAGAGGGCCTGCGGTCGATCTGCAAGGATCTGAACCGCCGAGGCATCGCCAGCTCTGCCAACGGAGAGCGAGGCACGGGGTCGTGGTCCCCCTCGGCACTTGGAGCGATGCTCCGCCGCGAGCGGTACATCGGGATGCTCGTCTACGGAAAGACGCGCAAAGCCTACAAGGGTGGCACCAAGGTCCGGCTCGAAGTGCCCCGCGAAGAGTGGGAGATCGACGACGCACCCGAGCTTCGCATCGTCTCCGACGACTTGTGGGCTCGCGTCGAGGCGCGGATCAAGCAGAACGAGCGGCTCGGCAACCACAAGGGTGGACGCAAGGGTCCGCCGGCCAAGCACCTTCTCAGCGGGCTCGGCCGTTGTTCGGAGTGTGGTGGGCCCATCGGCGTGCATCGGCGGAAGAACAACACCACCACCGTGAAGGCTTACTGCTGCGCCCACCACCGCGAGCGCGGTACCTGCGGCAACAGCCTCCGCCGCCCCATCGAGGATGTGGACGCGGCCGTGTTGGCGGTCCTCGCGGACAGGTGCCTGCGAGAGAACACCATCATCGAGATCCTCCGTGAAGTGCGCGAGAGGCTGAAGCAACACGGCAAGCGCGGCGAGTCGCGGCAACCAGAGCTGCGGAAGCAGGTCGCCAACCTCCAGTCCGAGCTGACGAAGCTCGGAGCGGCGCTGTTGGCGAGCGACGAGGCACCCGCAACGATCGTCGCCATGATCGCGGAGCGGGAAGCACAAGTCCGAGAGCTGAAGGCTCAGATCGCCATCACCGAGGCTGCGCCGGGCGTGCTGGACCTGGAAGTTCGGCGCATCGAGCAAGAGGCCAGGAAGCGCCTCGACGATGTCAGGACGCTGATGGCCGGTCATCCCGGCGAGGCTCGCAAGGCGTTGGAGGCCATCCTCCACGGCCCGCTGACCTTCACGCCGGTCGAGGTGGACGGAGGCAAGCGCTATCGGGTCGAGGGCAGCGTGTTGGTCGGCCGTCTGCTGACGGCGGACCGTTCTGTCGGCGTCCCCAGCGGGATTCGAACCCGCGTTACTAGCGTGAAAGGCTAGGGTCCTGGGCCGGACTAGACGATGGGGACAAGCCCGAAGGCTGCGGATGTGTACCCAGGATGGCCGCCCTCGGCAAGTGCTTGATGGCGCACGTCGGCCGCGCTCCGGCAGTGGCGGGTCGGCGGTGCGTAGGTGGCGCTTGGGCGGAGGGTGGGGAAGTGCTGGGGAAGGGGTGGGCTGGGGGCTCTGCGGGAGGGGCTGGGGGAGGGGGCTCAGCGGGAGGGGCTTCGGCGTAGGCGCTGGGTGAAGGCGGTGACGATGCGCTCGGGGTCTTCGCGCGGGCGGTCGCGTTGGGGGTGGGTCGTCGGCTCGAGGGTGTAGGTGAAGCGACAGCCGTCGCCGTCTGGCTCGAAGCTCGCGCGTCCCGCGATGCCGTCCTTGCGCCCTACGCGGGGCGTCCAGCGCACCTCGTGGCCCTCGTACTGATACACGAGGGAGTAGGTCAAGCTGTCGCCGAATTCGAAGCTCACCTCGCTCGGGCGACCGGTGGGGTCGCGGGTGACGACGCGGGCGCGGCGCAAGCCCGGCACCCACGAGGGCAAGAGCGTGACGTCGAGGAAGGTGCGGAGGCAGTGCTCCGGGGGGTGGTCGAGGTGAGCCGTGGCGACTCGGGTCATACGCTCCCCGGATTGTTGCACGAAACGGCCCGCGCCTCTCGGAAGGGATGAGGTCGCGCGCTTGCGCGGGGTTGCTGCCCCACGCGCGCCCGGCGATAAGCCCCCGATGCCGGTGGTGTGGCCCGACGCCCAAGCTTCGAGCCGTCGCGCTCCTCGGCTCCTCGCGGTCGCGCGCCGGCTCGCGCGCGGGCTCGCGCTCCCCCTCGCCCTCGCTCACACCCTCGCGTTGGGCGCCTGCGAGCGGAGCGGCGGGGCGAACGCGTCGGGCGCGAGCGCGGCGGAGACGACCGACGCGAGATCTGCCCGCGCCACAGCCGCGAGCTCGGCGGCGGCGCTCTCGGTGTGTGAGAGGGCGGCCGAGCGCTACGTTGGTTGCATGGAGAAGCTCCTCGGAGAGGAGGCGGGCGCGCTCGCACGGAGCAAGCAGAAGGAGGGGATCCCCGCGTGCGCCCAGGATCCGATGACGGTGGCGATGTACGACAAGTGCCTCCCCGAGCCCGACTGCGCGCGGTTCCAGGGGTGCATGACAGAGTTCGCCGAGCACGCCGAGCCGCCGCCCCCCACGCCGTGAGGGTGCCGCGATGAGCGCCAGCGCGAGGCTCGTGGGCGGCGCTCGCGCGAAGGCTCGTGGGCGGCGCTCGCGCGTCGGTTCGTGGGCGGCGACCGCGTCGGCTCGTGGGCAGCCACCGCGTGGTGGGCTCGTGGCTCGAGCTCGTCAGGCGCGGCCGAGCGCTCTCGCGAGTTAGCGCGGCGGTGGGGGGCGCGAGGCGGAGGCGTGGGTGGCGCCGGGGCGCGCGCTCGCGTCGCGCGGTTCGGGCGCCGGCTCCGCGGTGGGCGCGGCCGAGCCGATCACGGCGGGGTAGGGCGGGCGATCGTCCGGGTGAGTCGGTTCGACGTGGAGACCGCACCCCTCGTCGCGCGGTGAGAGCTCTGGCGGCGCGACCTGTCGCTCGTGGGCCGTGCCGCCGTGGCCGCGCTCCTCGCCGAACAGCTCCCCCACGGTGGCGTCGCCGGCGGCGAACGCTCCGGTGACGCCTGCGCCGGCGGTGAGGAGGGCTCCTGCGAGCAGCTGGCGGCGACGCCTCTTTGGGCGTCCCACCGGACAGTCGGCGGTGAGGATGGTGCCGTCTCCGCGCCGGTACAGGCGCATGCACACCTCGCCCTCGTGCGCGCGGAGGATGTCTTCGGCCTCCTCGCGACAGAGGGCGATCACGTTGTAGACGTTCTTCCCACACGCGGTGCACAGCCGCACGCGCTCGTCGCCGCGCATGTCTTCCCAGCGAGCGGGGCAAGGGCTCGCGATACGCACGCCGTCGAGCAACGGGAGGCGGCGCGCTCGCTCGACGCGGGCCCGCACGTCGGCCAGCTCGGCGGTGGCGGCGTCGAGGCGTGCGCACGTGCTGTCGAGCTCGCGCTTGCGGGCGGCGAGCGCGGCGACCTCCTCGTCGAGCCCTCGAAGACGCGCGCGGAGGGCGCCGAGATCGTCGCGGTAGGCCATGGCTTCCTTCGACGCAGGACTCCGGCGAACGATCCATGCCGAGCGTCGGCGACGTCACGGGAGGCACCGCGGGCTGGACGGCGGGCGGGACGCGGGCTGGACGGCGGGCGGGACGCGGGGTGGGACGCGGGGGACGTCAGGGTGGGACGGCGTGGCTCGAGCAGGGCAGCCGTCGAGGAGAGTTGGCCGCGGCCGGCGACCGGCTGCGCGCGCGCGCGGCGAGCAGCCCGTGGTCAGAAGCGCACGAGCTCGCCGGCGGTGGCCAGCTTCTGCATCACCGTGCCGTCGAGGTACCGGACCGACACCTCCGCGCGGCAGGAGGCGCCGAGCCCGAAGTGAATCCGCGGATCGTTGGAGCCGGCGAAGCCCGAGCCGATCATCCGCTGCTCGGTGAGGGCGCCGCCGTCGGTGGTCACGGTGACCATGGCTCCAGCATGCAGATCCTCGAGCGCCACCTTGAGCCAGTGTCCAGCCGCCGACTCGTTGAGGAGGATCTGGGGCGCGTCGCCGGCGTTCGCGATCACGATGTCTACGTCGCCGTCGTTGTCGAGATCGCCGAACGCCGCGCCACGGCTCACCTGGGCGCGCCCCACGCCGGTGTCGTCGGGTGGAACGTGCCGGTCGAAGCCGCCCCGCCCGTCGCCGAAATAGAGGTAGCTCGGATCGCCTGTGCTCGGCACCACGTTGCCGGTGGTGACGAACAGATCGAGATCCGCGTCGTTGTCGAAGTCTTCGAAGCCGACCGACCACTTCACGTAGTCGAGCCCCTCGGGCACGACGTCGTTGCTGCACGGGATGTCGCGATCGAAGCAGCGGAAGAGGCGGATGGGTCGCAGCTCGAAGTCGCTCACCACCATGTCGAGCATGCCGTCCCCGTTGTAGTCGCCGACGTCGATGCCCATGGTGTCGGTGCCCGGTCCGTGCACGCCCTCGTCCTCTGCGCGATCGGTGAAGTGTCCGGTGCCGTCGTTGATGTAGAGGCGATCGGGCCAGCCGAGGCCGATGTCGTTCCCCACGTAGAGATCGAGATCGCCGTCGTCATCGAAGTCGAACAAGAGTGGGGCGAGCGTGGGGGCTACGTCGTCGATGCCGCGCTCGGCGGCCACCTCCACGAAGGTGCCGCCACGGTTCTCGAACAGGAGGTTCGCCACTGGCTCGCAGGCGGCCGGGGAGTTCTCGCAGCCGTCGGGGCACGTGTCGTAGTCGACGAGGCGCCCCACGAAGAGATCGAGATCGCCGTCGCCGTCGATGTCTCCGGCGGTGGCGGTGACGCTGAAGCCGTCGGCGTCGATGCCGACCGCGGCCGTCACGTCGACGAAGACGCCGCCCTGGTTCTCGAGCAGCACGTCGGGCCCGAGGTTGGTGACATAGAGATCCGTGTCGCCATCGAGATCGTAGTCGAAGGCGAGGCAGCCCATCGACTGCGCAGCGGTGAGGGCCACCCCGCTCATGGTGGTCACGTCGGTGAAGCGGCCCCCGTCGTTCTGGTACAGGCGGTTGTCGTGGCCCGCGCGATCGACGAGGTAGATCTCGAGGTCGCCGTCACCGTCCGCGTCGAAGAGACACACCCCAGGCCCTGCCCCGCTGTCGGGGAGCTCGCAGAAGTCGGTCTCGAGGTGGTGGGTGGTGTCGACGCCGAGCGCGCTCGTGGCGTCGATGAAGGGCAGCCCGGGCTGGGGCTCGGGGGCGGGGGGGCAGGGCGCCGCCGGCTCCTCGCCCCCGCAGGCGCCGAACGCGACGAGGCACAGGCCAAGGCGCCAGCAGGCAACACGGGACAGGGCACCACGGCCGAGGCGGACCCAGATCGGCTCACACAGAGGCACGGACGCCTTCTACGTTAGCGCCCAGCCGCCGCTCTCGACACCGGTTTCGGTCGCGCCGAGCGCCACGGCGGTCGCTCAGTGGTGGTGGTGACCGTCGGGCCCGTGCGGGTGCCCGTGCTCGAGCTCTTCGGCGGTGGCGGCGCGAATGGCCGCGATCTCCACCTCGAAGTGGAGCTCCTCGCCGGCGAGGGGATGGTTGGGGTCGATGGTCACCCCCTCGTCGGTGATGTCGGCGATCCACACCGGGAACGCGTCGCCGTCGGGGCCCTCCGCGACGAGGCTCATGCCCACCTCGAGCTCCATGTCGTCGGGGAAATCGGAGCGAGGCACGAGGGCGCTGCCTTCGACGCGCTCGCCGTAGCCCTCCGCCGCGGAGACCTTCACCTCGAACTTGTCGCCGACCTTGCGGTCTTGCATCGCCTTCTCGAGGCCGGGCACGATGTTGCTCGCGCCGTGGAGATAGGGCATCGGGTCGCCCGCGTCGGAGGCGTCGATGACGTCGCCTTTCACGTTGCGCAGGGTGTAGTGGAACGAAACGACCTTCTCGGGAGCGACGAGCTCGGACATGGCTCCCCCCCTAGCACCACACCGGCCGCCCACCAAGGGTGAGTTGCGAAATGGCGCGGAGGGCGTCTCGAACGACACCATCGAACAAGCGCGCCGGGCCGTCGAGGACCGAGGAGCCCACGCGGCGACGCCACCCGTTGCGTCTCGGGCTCTCGCTCCGCGCTCCGGTCGAGCTCCACGAACGCTGGCTGCGGCTCCTTCGCGGGGGGCGCTTCTCGGCGGGGAGCGTCTGCGACAGCGGGAGACTGGCGCCGGCGCGCCGACGACGGAGGCTACTCTCCGGGGAACATGCCGCGGCGGCTGGCGAGGATGAGCTCCCATGCTGCGGCGACGGCGGCGATGACGACGAGGGTCCAGACGAGCCACATCATGGCGTGCTCCTTGGCGGTGAGGTGAGTGTGCTGTGTGAGCGAGTGTTGTGCACCGAGCGTGCCAGCGGGCGATGGCCACGGGGCCTCGGAGATCGGCGGAAGACGCACGTCGCGTCGCGTGCTCGGTGACGAGGGGCGCAGCGGTTGCGGTCGTGGCGCAAAGCCCGCAGGTGAGCTGGGGCAGGAGCTACGCGTTCACGGCCACCTCGAGCGCCTCGGGCGACACCACCCATCGGGAGGTGCCTTCGTCGAACACGCCGCCCCGCGCGACCGCGCACTCGAAACACAGGAAGGTTTCGGTGTCGCACGGGAAGACGCGGTCCATGTCCGCGTCGACCTCGGCGCCGCACGCCTCGCAGATCACCAGGAACTGTTCTTCGGTTCGATGCATACCCCGAAGCGCAGCATAGTTCGTGCCGAGCCGGCGCCCGGCTCCCGAGCGCGCGCGTCGCGCTGCGGTCAGTCGTCCTGCTCGTCGAGCGACAGGTTGTAGGCCTGCACCTCGACGCGGAGGAGCCCGGCGCGGACGGCGGGGTTGTCCGCGAAGACCTCCCGAACGCTGTCGGCCGAAGGCATCCGCAAGATGAGGAGCCCGTAGCGGTTGTCCTTGGAGCGACCGCCAAATTCCATCAAGCCCGCGTCTTGCAGCGCGGCCAGCCGCTCGTAGTGGGCGCGGACGACCTCCGTCTCCTCGGGCGTGAGCGTGGTCCAGAAGTCGTCGCGACACGGGTGCAAGAGCACGAGGAATCGTGGCGTGTCGGCCGAGGGCGGGCTCGAGGCCGGTGCCGTCCTGTGCTCCATCACGCGACGCTAGTCTTGAACCACGTGCGGCTGAAGCGGTAAGCGCGCCACCGCGGCCGCCACGGCTCGCTGTGAAGCGTGGCGTCGGGAGCCGAAGTGGGTCGCGTGGTCGCAGGCGTGCGCGTGCGGGTCGTCGTGGCCGGGCTGTGGTCGTGGTCGCGTGAGGGGTGCGGGTGCGGGTCGTCGTGGCGGGGCTGTGGTCGTGGTCGCGGGCGGACGCGCGCGGTTGCGGTTGCGGTTGTCGTTCTCGTCGGTCGCACCTCTGCACGAGGATGCGCCCGCGCAGACCGCGCAGACCGCGCAGACCGCGCAGACCGCGCAGACCGCGCAGACCGCGCAGAC
>CAYOAL010000229.1:0-418 GCA_964401935.1 uncultured Polyangiaceae bacterium | reverse complement strand
CGCGCAGGTCCGCGCAGGTCCGCAGTCCGCGGGGAGCGCTGAGCCGAGGGCCGCCGCGCCGGGGAGCACTCAGCCGAGGACCAGTGAGCCGAGGAGCGCCGAGCCGAGGACCATTGAGCCGGGGAGCACTCCGTTCAGCCGGGGAGCCAGTCGGTGGGGAGGGGGCCCGGTCCGGCGCGTTGCCAGCCGTGGCGGAGGAGCCAGGTTGCGGGGGCGACGACCGGGCATGCAGGAGTGAGCGGCCGCGCGTCGATTGTGAGTCGGCAGCGGTGCGGGGCCCCCGGCACCTCCCAGCCGGGGAAGTAGGGCGCAGAGCTACAACCACGGTCGAGCCAGTCGCGGGCGAGGTGCTTCGGCACGAGCAGCTCCGCGTTGTGCTTGCGGGTGTTGTTGAGCACGTAGCCGAGGGCCCAGCGCA
>CAYOAL010000228.1:0-8529 GCA_964401935.1 uncultured Polyangiaceae bacterium | reverse complement strand
GCTCCTCGAGGTGACCCTCGCGCGGCCCCGCCCGGGGGCCGAGGCGCGCGTGGCGATCGTGACCTGGAGGGTGCTCCTCGAGGTGACCCTCGCGCGGCCCCGCCCGGGGGCCGAGGCGCGCGTGGCGATCGTGACCTGGAGGGTGCTCCTCGAGGTGACCCTCGCGCGGCCCCGCCCGGGGGCCGAGGCGCGCGTGGCGCCCGTGACCTGGAGGGTGCTCCTCGAGGTGACCCTCGCGCGGCCCGGCCCGGGGGCCGAGGCGCGCGTGGCGATAGTGACCTGGAGGGTCCTCCTCGAGGTGGCCCTCGAGCACGAGCATCAGGAGCGCCTCGGAGGCGGCGCTCGCCTCGACGCCGGCGGCGCGCACGAGCGCGTCGACGTGGAGCGCCTCGGGTCCACACGCGCGCCACAGCGCGCGCTGCCCGTCGTCGAGCTGCGAGGGCGTCACGACCGCGAGCGGGGCGAGGAGCGAGAGCGCGTCGCGGGCGTCGTAGAGCGGGGTGGCGCCGGCGCGGAGGGCATCGAGGGAGCCGCGCGCGCCGCTCGACCAGGGGGCATCGGGCACGACGAGCAGGGGGCGCCCGAGGGCGCGCGCGGCCGCGGCCGCTTTGGTGGCGCCGCCCCCCGCCGCGGCGTGGACGACGATGGTGGCCGCGGTGAGGGCGACCATCACGTCGTTGCGCTGCAAGAAGTGATGGCGGCGCCGTGGCACACCGTCGGCTTGGGGGGAGAGGAGCGCGCCCCCGCTGTCCTCGATGCGGCGAAACAGCGGCCCGTGCAGGGGCGGGTAGGGGGGCTGATCGAGCCCCCCCGCGAGCACCGCCACGGTGGTTCCCCCTGCTTCGAGGGCGCCCACGTGGGCCGCTCCGTCGATGCCCTCGGCGCCCCCGGACACGACGCAGAAGCCGCCGCCGACCAGGGTCGCGGCGAGGTGACGTGCGTGCGCTTGTGCCGCTGCGGACGCGTTGCGGCTGCCGATGACGCTCACCAGCGGCAACCGCGGCAACGCGCCGCGGAGATACAGGGTGGGGGGGCCGGCGCGGCACCAAGCGGCCACCCGGCTCGCGTCGCGGAGGCGCTCCGGGTAGCGCTCGTCGTCGGGCCCGAGGATCTGGGTCTTCACGAGGGATCGTCGCGCCGAAGCGCCAAGAATTGCCTCCGAATCGTCCGCGGTCGGATTTTCCGCGCCTCGGGCGCCGTTGCGATGTGGGGACGCAGGCGGTAGGTTCTGTCGGGTGAACGACCGCGGAGGACGACGGTGGCGTCTGCGGGCCGGGGCCTCGGCGCTCGTGCTCGGGGCGGTGGCGCTCGTGGTCGCCGACGGCTGTGGCGCCGAGCCGCAACAGGTTGGCGGACCGCCGCCGTGGCTGTCGTCGCCGGTCGCGGCCCCCGCCCTCGCCGCGCCCGGCTCGCCCATCGAGCCCTCGGATCAGAGCATCGCCGATCCCAACGCGCCGGTGTTCGACATCGGCAAGATCACCCCGGTGCTCGAGGATCCGCGCCTCGCCGCGGTGAAAGCAGCGGTGAAGGCGGAGGCCTACCTCGGCGCCGCCAAGGAGCTCGCGGCCCTCCTCACCAAGGCGCCCCCGGCGGCCGACGAGGCGCCGCGTTGGTACTACCAGCTCGGCTGGTTGCGGGTGCAGGGGGGCGACCCCCTCGGGGCAGCCCTCGCCTTCGACGAGGCGACGGCCACCGACTGGGTGCTCTCCGACTATGCCCGCTTCTTGGCTGGCGATTTGCTCGCCCAGGCCGGGCAACCGAGCGAGGGGCTGGCGCGGCTCACCAAGGTGAAGCGCGGCACCGCCCTCGACGACGAGCTCGACCTCGCCATCGCCCGGGCCCACGCGAAGAATCAGGACGTCGACAAGGCCATTCCGTTCTGGGATGCCTATCTCCGGCGCGACCCGCGTCCGAGCGGCTGGCAGCTGGAGGCGCTGCGGTATGCCCAAGCGCTGCTCAACCAACCCACGGTGGCTCACGCCGAGAAGGCGGTGGAGGTGGCGCGCGTCGTCATCTTCGAGTCGCCGCGCGGCCGCGGTGTGGGGGAGGCGCGCGAGCTCGAGGAGAAGGCGCTCAGCACCATCCCTAGCCAGCGCCGGCTGCCGCTCGCAAAAGCCGAGGCGCGCGAGCTCTCCCGTCGTGCGCGCGCGCTCGCGGAGGCCAGCCAGGCGCGCGAGGCCCTCGCGGCGAGCACGAGCGCCATCGCCGCGATCACCGGCACCGGGCCGAGCGAAGAGGCGTGCGACGCCCACATCGCCAAGGGCAAGGCGCTCGAGCTGCTGAAGCGCCGCTCGGAGGCGAGCGACGCGCTGGGGGTGGCCATCGAGCGCTGCGCGGGCCTCGATCGCAAGGTGGTGGCGCTCTTCCTCGGCGGGCGCAACGCGCTCAAGTCGGGTCAGGCGTCCCTCGCTCGCAAGCGCTACGCCCAGCTCGAGCAAGAGTTTCCGCTCCACAGCTTCGCCGACGACGCCCGCCTCCACGGGGCGCAGGCCGCCGCTCACCTCGGCGACATGGCCGCGTTCACCACCATGCTCCTCACCATCGGGGACGACTACCCCACCGGCGACATGGTGGACGAGGCACTCTTCACCTTGGCCTTCGACCGCATCCGCGCGGGCGACTGGGGAGGGGCGGTCAACCCGCTCGAGAAGGCCATCGCCCGCAAGAAGCGCGGGCGGCCGTACTGGGCGGAGGGGCGGCCTCAGTACTTTCTGGCGCGGGCCAAGCTCGAGCTCGGGGCGGAGAAGGACGGGCTCGAGCTCCTCGAGGGCGTGGTGCGCGACTTTCCCTCGGCCTACTTCATGGTGCTCGCCCATGCGCGGCTCGCCCACCACGAGCCGGCGCGCGCGGCCCGCGCGGTGCAAGCCGCGATCGCCGCCGAGCCCGCCGGCCACCTCGTGATCCCGGATCACGACGAGCTGCACCGGCCCGGCTTCCTCCGCGCCATCGAGCTTTCGCGGCAGGGCGACGGCAAGCGCGCGCTCGCGGAGCTCGAGGCGCTCGGCGTGCGCGACAAGAAGGCCCACCCCTCGCTCCTCTGGGCCTCCGCGTTCCTGCTCGCGCGCATCGACGCCCACGCCGAGTCGCACGGCGTGCTGCGTGGCGCGCCCACGTTGTGGAAAGAGCACTACCCGGCCGGGGTGTGGCGACCGGTGTGGGAGGTGGCCTATCCGAGGCCCTATCTCGACATCGTCACCGCGGAGCGGAAGCGCTCGCCGATCCCCGAGCACCTCGCCTTCGCCATCATGCGTGAGGAGTCGGCGTTCAACCCGCGCGCCGTCTCGCACGCCAACGCCTACGGGCTCATGCAGCTCATCCTCCCCACCGCCCAGCACGTGGGCAAGAGCTTGCAGCTCAAGCCCACCCCCGCCACCCTGAAGGAGCCGGCGCTCAACATCGCGCTCGGGACCCGCTTTCTACACTCGCTCCTCAAGAAGTTCCCCGACAACCCGGTGCTCGCCATCCCCGGCTACAACGCGGGCCCAGGGGCGCCCGCGCGCTGGCTCAAGGAGCGGCCCGCGGAAGACTTCGACATCTGGGTGGAGAACATGCCCTACGAGGAGACGCGGCACTACACCAAGCGCGTGCTCCAATCGATGGCGGCCTACGCGCTCCTCTACGGCGAGGGCATGGGCAGTGAGCTCCTCACGCCCCCGCTCGCCGCGAGCCCCTGAGCGCCAGCCCGGAGCGGTTGTGGGGCGCTGCCGGTCGGCTCACCGCCGGTCGGGTCCACTGCCGGCCGGGTCGCTGCCGGTCGGGTCGCTGCCGGCCGGGTCGCTGCCGCCCGGGTCGCTGCCGGCCGGGTCGCTGCCGGCCGGCTCACTGCCGGTCGGCTCGCTGCCGGTCGGCTCGCTGCCGGTCGGCTCACTGCAGGGCGAGCTCGACCACGCGCGCGAGCTCGACGTACGACTTGGCGCCGTTCACGTAGTAGTCGTTGATGAGGAAGGCGGGCACGCTGGAGATGGAGAGATCGGTGGCGAGCGCGATGTCGTCGTCGATGCGGCTCTCGTGGCGTTGGTCGGCCCAGGCGGCGGCGAGGGCGAAGGTGTCGAGGCCGATGCTCTTCGCGTGCGCGGTGAGGGAGGCCTCCTCGAGGCTGTGGGGGTTCTCGGCGATGAGGTCGTAGAGCTTCCAGAACGCCACGTGGCCCTTCTGCGCGAAGGTCTCGGCGGCCGCCGCGTGGGCGCGACGGGCACCGCTGTGGAAGGGGAGGGGCTTGTGGCGAAAGGCGAGTCGGAGCTTGCCTGCGAACGTCTTCTCGAGCCGCCGCACGACGGGCACCGAGCGCAGCCAGAACGCCGACTCGAAGTCGACGAAGATCTGCATGGTGACCTTGGCGTGGCGAGGGCCACGGGTCGGCGTCTTGTCGTCGAGCGCGGGAGCCGCCTTCTTGGGTGGTGGCGGCGGGCCCTTCGCGGTCTTCATGAGGTGGTCGTAGAGCTGGCGACGCCCGACCCCCTGCCGAACTAGCTTCTGCGCGCTCGCGAGCTCTTCGTCGATCAGGGTCGCGAGCTCATCGGCGCTCTTGTGGCCCCTGACGACGCGCCCGTTGATGAACGAGGTGGGGGTGCCCTTGGCGCCCACGTCCCGGGCGAGGAGCTGGTCGCGCTCGATGGCGTCGTCGTGGGTGCCGTCCGCGAGCGCCTTCAACGTGCGCTTGGGATCGAGGCCCACGGCCTCCGCGATGGCGACGAGGGTGGGCTCGTCGAGGTTGGCGTGCGCCGCGAAGAGCGCCTCGCTGGCCTTCCAGAAGCCAGCGTGACCGCGCCGCGCGAAGGCTTCGTTGGCGAGCGCCGCCGCCTCGTCGGCCTGCGCGTGGAACGAGAGCGGGTTGTGCTTCCACACCACGCGGAGATCGCTCTTGTACTTGCTGCGGAGCTTCTCGATGGCGGGCATGAGTTTCACGCAGTACGGGCACTGATAGTCGGAGAAGAGCACCCACGTCACCAGCGCCGTGTCCGGTCCGAGCTGGGGCGAGCCCGCGACGGGCACCTTCCACACCACCCCCTCCGGCTTGCCCGCTTTCCGCGCGAAGTTCTCCTTGGTGAGGTGGAGCGACACCTCGCTCTTGGCCACACCTTGCTTGGTGAGCTCGGCGGCGGCGGCGAGCTGCTCGTCGATCAGCGCCGCGAAGGCGGTCTTCGGCTGCGCCCCGGAGAGGAACACGCCGTTCACGAAGAAGGCGGGGGTGCCCCGCACGCCGGCCTTCTTGCCGAGGGTCGCGTCGGCCTCCACCTGCTGCTTGGGGGTGCCCGTGCGCACGAGTCGCTCGATCTTGGCCGCCGGCAGCTTCAGCGCGCGCACCACGTCCATCGGGGTCTCGTCGGCGGCGAGGGCGGTCAGGATCTGCGCTTGGTAGCTGAAGAATGCGTCGCTGCCCTCGAGCGTTTGAATGGCGACGCCGATCTCGGCGGCGTGGCGAGCCCTCTTGTGAAACGCGAGCGGAAAGTCTTTGTGGACGATGCGGAGCTTGGCCGGCCCGTACTGCGCGCGGAGGGCGTCGAGGGTGGCGAGCACCTTGTCGCAGTAGGGACACTCGAGATCGGCGAAGCCGACGAGGGTAACCGGCGCGGCGACCTCACCCCAGGTCGCGTCGTGGGCCTCCACCGGGAGCGGCCCGGGATCGGGGGGGGTGGCGATCGCGTCGGGGCTCGCGAGGGCGACCGCGAGCACCAGGCCGAGCGGCCACCGCCGCGTCCCACGCAGGAGCCGGAACACGTCGAGGCGCCGCATGGTGCGCAGCATAGCAGGGGGCGACCCGGAGGGGGTGCCGGGGTGCGACGGCGCCGGACGGGGCTTGGATGCGGTGGGGCGTGAGGTTAGAGTCGGGCGTGCTTCCAAGTGCGGGCGAGGCCGTTGGGGCCATACTGAACGGCCAGTGGAAGCTCGTGCGTCTGGTGGGCGAGGGGGGCCTCGCCGCGGTCTACGAGGCGGAGGGGCAGCAAGGACAGGGCAAACGCGCCATCAAGCTGCTCCACAGCCAGTTCGTGTCGAATCGGCAGATCGTGGAGCGCTTCTACGCCGAGGCGAAGGCGTGCTTCTCGCTGCGGCACGATCACATCTGCTCGGTGGAGGCCTACGCCTACGCAGAGGACGGCACGCCCTACATCGTGATGGAGCTGCTCGAGGGCATGTCGCTCGAGCAGTATCTGCGCCAGAAGGAGCCGATGCCGGTGGAGATGGCCTCCCCCATCCTCTACGGGATCTTGCTGGCGCTGCGCGCGGCGCACGACAACGGCATCGTGCACCGCGACCTCAAGCCGGCGAACATCTTCCTCGTGCCCACCGCCGATGGGCAGTTCGCGGTGAAGGTGCTCGACTTCGGGATCGCCAAGGTGATGGATGTGGCGGGGGGCATGGGGTCGAAGACGCGCACGGGAGCGGTGCTCGGCACGCCGGGCTACATGAGCCCCGAGCAAGTGAAGAACGCCAAGGCCGTCGACGCGCGCACCGATCTGTGGGCCGCGGGCGTGGTCTTCTACGAGATGCTCACTTGCAGGCACCCCTTCGGTTCGTCGGATCAGCTGGCGCGCATGGTGGCGGTGCTGCGCGATCCGCCCACGCCCATCAGCCAGACCGCGCCTCACCTCGCGAGCTGGGATCCGTTCTTCTCGCGGGCTCTCAGCCGCGACGTCACGCAGCGCTTCCAGTCGGCGGAGGAGATGGGGGAGGCGCTCCTCCAGCTCGCGCAGGGGACGCCGGCCCGCTTCGTGGCCGAGGGCTTGCAAACGGTGGCCCTCCCCACCATGCCCGATCTGCGGCCCAGGGAGTCGTCGCCGCCGAGCCAGGTGCAGGGGGCCCCTCTGGGCCCCTCGACCCACGCGAGCCCAGGCGGGGCGCCACACGTGAGCCCCCACGAGCAGCGGACCTCTGCCCTCCCTCAGATGAGCGCGCCGCCCCGGTCCGGCTCGGCGCCCCCGCCCGGTCGCGCCTCGGCGCCGCCACAGCAGGGCTCGACGCCGCCTCCCCACGCGGCCTCGATGGCCCCGCCGCACGCGGCCTCGCTGGTACCCCCTTACCCGCCGGCACCGGGCGGGCCCTCCACCCAAATCAGCGGCGACCGACCGGCGGGCACCCCCACCCTCCACGAGCAGGCGCCGCGGGTCGACGTGATGATGGCGCGGGAGGAAGACTCGCCGTCGCTGGTGTGGTGGGGGGTGGTGATGGTGGCCATCAGCGCGTTTGCCTTGGGCGTGTTGGTGGGTTACGTGCTCGCCTATTGATGCAACACCGAGTCGTTGCCCTCGCCGCGCTCGTCGCCGCCTTCGCGCCCACCGCCGCCTGCAGCCGCTCCTCCGAGGCAGAGTCCGCCGCCGCGAGCGCCGCGGTGTCGGCGTCGGCGGTCGCTGGGAGCGGCGCCCCGAGCGGCGCGTCGAGCGCAGCGCCGAGCGCGGCTCCCCCTCCGCCGCCCGCTCCCCCGCCGCTCGTGATCCGAGACGAGGGGCCGTTCGACGTGATCGATCTGCACGTGGACACGCCGTGGAAGGTGCACTTCAAGGGGCGCAAGCTCGAGCTCGTGGAGGGCCACGCCACGCCGGCGCAGCTCATCGAGGGGAGCTACGCCGCGATCATCTACCCCATCTACATCCCCGACTACGCCGACGACAACGCGCCGCAGATCGCCACCGCAGACGGTATCTTCGACACCATCGACAAGCTCGCAGCCGCCCACGAAGTGCTCACGCCGGCGCTCGTCGAGGGGAAGCTCGCGCTGGTGCCCGACGAGAAGATCGCGGTGTTCGTGACCATCGAGGGCGCCGGCGCGTTCGCCGCCGACATCACCCAGATCGATCGGTTCATCGCGCGGGGCGTGCGGCTCATCGGTCCGGTCCACGCCCACGACAACGCGCTCGCCACCGCGGCGACTGGGCGCAAGAAGGGGGGCCTCACCGAGCTCGGCAAGCAGTTCGCCACGCGCGTCTACGAGAAGGGAGCCCTCGTCGACGTGTCGCACATGTCGGACGCCGCGTTCGCCGATCTCGTCCCCATCGCCTCGAAGTTCGAGGCGCCCATCGTGGCCACCCACTCCAACGCGCGCAAGCTGCGCAACCACAAGCGGAACCTCACCGACGAGCAGCTCGAGACGATCGCGGCCACCGGTGGGGTCGCTGGCCTCAACCTGCACAGCCCCTTCGTCGCCGGCGGCAAGCCCCGCATGAGCCACGTGGTGGCGCAGGTGCTGCACATGGTGAAGGTGGCCGGCGTCGAGCACGTGGCGATCGGCACCGACTTCGACGGCGGCAACCCGGTGCACGCGCTCGAAGACGCGAGCAAGCTCCAAGCGCTCGCGAAGGAGCTCGTGACCGCCGGTCTCAGCGAGGCCGACGTGCGGAAGATCTTCGCGAAGAACGCCCTCCGCGTGCTCCTCTGGGGCCTGGATCGATCGGCACGCTAGCGTCAACCAAGTACTCAGTTGCTGGAGGGTGCTGCCGCACCCTCCCCCCACGCTGCGCGCGGGGCCCCCCTCCCACCGCGTTGCGCTTGGGGCCCCAACGCCCAAGCGCGCTTCGTGAGAGCCCCTCTCTCTTC
>CAYOAL010000227.1:0-8800 GCA_964401935.1 uncultured Polyangiaceae bacterium | reverse complement strand
CGCCGGACCGCGCCTCGAGGAGCCCCGCGAGGCAATGTCGGTCGGACCTTCAGTCGAGGCACGGCTCGTAGAGGCCGCGATAGTCTTCGAAGCGGACGCGGTAGAGCGCGCCCTCGGCGGGGCGGAGCTCGACGTCGTTGATGGTGATGTAGAGCTCGGCCTCGGTGACCACGTAGGCGCCGTCCTCGGTCACCGAGAGGGGGACGCTCGGGCAGCTCGCAGGATCCACGACGGTGTTGCCACGCAGCGGATCGAGGTCCCGCAGGCGAACCGCGTAGCGGGCGTTCGAGTCGGTGCGCCGCTCGAAGTCGACGTAGACGCTCTCGAAGGGCGCGGTGGCGCCAAAGCGATAGTGGAGCTGCACGTCGAGCTCACGCCACAGCTCCGGGTTGTCCCAGTCGGTGAGGCCTGCTTCCCACGCCTCGAAGTAGAGGTTGGCGATGGTGGCGCGCTGCCGGGCCCAGGTACCGAACACCACCCCGTCGGCGAGGGGGCGGTAGTCGGCGGGGCACGGCTCGGCGGTGGCGCCGCAGGTGTAGCGCGACACGACGCTGGTCGCGTTGCCGACCCAGGTGGGGAAGGACCGTGGCGGGGCCACCTCGAAGTGATAATTGTTGCCGTAATTCGAGTCCCACTCGCTGCAGCCCCAGCGGTTCGAGCTCTGGAACCACAGCTCGAGCGCCCCCGGCTCGGAGAGGGTGAGGGTGGGCTCGTGGTTCGGCGGCGTGTTCGGGGAGAACACCTCGAAGCTCTTGGGCTCGCTGCCGTCGAGGGAGAAGAACCCGGTGATCCCCCACTGGGGCACGCCGCCTTGCTCACCTCGACAGGTGGCCAAGCGGTCGTGATCGAAGCTCACCGCGGCCTTCGTGCCTGCGAGCAGGGGGCCGCTCTGGGTGACGCTCCAGTCGGCCCCGAACACGAGGCGCGCGCGCACCTCGGTGTGGCCGCTCTCGGCCTGGCCGGTGGTGGGCTCGGGCGCGCCGCAGGCGGCCAAAAGGGGGAGCAGCAGGAGCGTGGACGGGATGAGAGATGGTTTCATGGGGTACCTCGCGCGCTTCTCCTCGGCTCTCGAGGTACGCCCTTGCGGGTGGCATGTCAACCTCGATTTGCATACATTTGAGCACCCTGCCCCCTTTCGGTCCCGCGCGCGCGTCGACGCGCGCGATCGCTCACCCGTCGTCGGCCCCGGTGGCCCGCGACGGCTCGCCGCCTCCCTCCGCCAGCCGCTCGAAGGCCTCGTGCTGGGACGAGGTGCCGATCACGCCGACGACGTCCCCGGGCGCGAGCGCGAAGTCGGGGCCGGGGTTGGGGGTCACCACCTCTGCCCGTGACACGGCCACCACCGAGGCGCCCGTGCGCGTGCGAAGCGTCGCCCCGGCGAGCGTCACCCCCGCGAGCTCGCTCTCGGGGGCGATGGTGACCCACCGGAGGGCCACCGGCGCGGCGCTGGTCGCGAGCTGGCCGAGGAAGGCGACGTAGCTCGCCGCCGCCACGTCGGGGATGGTGCTCCGGGCGCGCCGCACGCGATCCGCGTAGGCGTTGATCTCCTCCACGGGGAGGCCCACGTGGAGGAGCCCTTGTCGCATCATCTCGAGCGCCGCCTCGAACTCGGGCTGGACCACCTCCGACACGTCGAGCTCCACGAGCGCGTGCACCTCCTCCGGTCCGTCGGCGCGCGCCACCGTCTTGATGCCAGGGTGGATGCGGCGCACCTCCTTCACGATCGACGTGGTGACCGACACCTCCGGAGTGGTCACGAGGACGAGCCGCGCAGCCGCGACGCGGGCCGCCTCGAGCACGTGGGCGCTGGTGGCGTCGCCAAAGATCGCGTGGATGCCGCGCTCCTTCAGCGCCTCGAAGCGCCGCTGATCGAGCTCGATGACCACGTGGGGCCGCTCGAGCTGTCGCAGCACCTCACCGATGCGGCGGTTGTGGCGGCCCCCGCCGGCGATGACGATGTGCCCGGAGAGCTCGGTCGACGCGGTGGTCATGGTCTCGAGCTGCGCGTGACCGGGACGTCGCTGCAGCACGCGATAGAGCCGCGCGGTCTGGCCCGAGATCATGGGGGTGAGGGCCATCGTCACGATGGCCACGTTCAGCATGAACGAATAGACATCGGGGCTCAGCGACCCATTGGCCACGCCGACCCGCGCGAGCACGAAGGAGAACTCCCCCACCTGGAACAAGCCGAGCGCGGTGGCGAGGGGGATGACGTTGCCGTAGCCGAACAGGCGGGTGATGCCGCCGAAGATGAGCGCCTTGCCCACCGAGAACACCAGCACCGCGAGGAGCACGAGCGCCGCGTTCTCGACGAGGTAAATCGGATCGAGGAGCATGCCCACCGACACGAAGAAGAGCAGCCCGAACAGATCGCGCACCGGCACGATCTCGCTGAGCGCGTGGTGGCCATACTCCGACTCGCTGAGCACCATGCCCGCCACGAAGGCGCCCAGCGCGAACGACAGCCCCACCGCGTGGGTCGCGTAGCCGATGCCGAGGCCGAGCCCGGTCACCGTGAGCAGGAACAGCTCGCGCGAGCCGGCGCGGGCCACCGCCTCGAGCACGATCGGCAGGAGCCTCGTGCCCAAGAGCACCATGGCCCCGAGGAACGCCACCGCCTTCAGCGACGCCCCGCCGAGGGACGCGAGGCCGAAACCCGGCTCGCTGAGCTTGGGCAAGATGATCATGAGGGGGACGACCGCGAGATCCTGCACGATCAACATGCCGAGCATCACGCGGCTCGAGAGCGTACCGAGCCACCCCTGGCTCATCAGCGCCTTCAGGATCACCATCGTGCTCGAGAGGGACGCGAGCGCGCCGAGCCACACCGACGCCAACGGCGCGAAGCCCAAGAGACGCCCGAACCCGTAGCCGAACGCGATCGTCAGCAACATCTGGAGCGGCGTGCCGATCAACGCCACGTTGCGCACCGCCATCAGCTTCTTGAACGAAAACTCGAGCCCCAGGCCAAAGAGGAGCAGCGCCACCCCGATCTCGGCGAGGTGCTCGATGTCTTCGATCCCCGAGACGGTGATCCCTCCGGTGTGGGGACCGACCGCGATGCCGGCCACGATGTAGCCCAAAATCACCGGCTGCTTGAGCCGGTGGGCCAACAGGCCCCCCAGCAAGGCGGCCACGACGACGATGATGAGATCGGTTGCGATACCCACGCGGGCGGCATGCTGCCACACACGTCGAGCCGCCGCCGAGCCGATCGCGCGGACGCTCGCTCGGGGGCTCAGAGGGTCGCGAGCACCTGCACGTAGCCGTAGGTGGTGGCGCGTCCCCGGGCACCGGGCGCAGACTTCATGAGCTCGCCAGGAACGAGCTGCGCGCCCCCGACGTCGAGCGACAGGTTCTTGCCCAGGATGTACACGCGGGCGCGCGCCTCGAGCTGATGGGCCACGAAGGAGCCGGCGGCTCCGGTCGTATCCCGGAGGCCGGCGGGGACCCAGGCGTCGCGCTCGGCCGCGAGCCAGAAGGGGCGGTACGCCATCATCGCGTCGAACACTCGGTGGGGCACGACCTCGAGCCGCAGGTCGGGGCCATGGAAGTTGCTGCGGGCGATGGCGCCGTAGAGCCCGGTGGGGCCGTACTCGAAGCGCCGCGCACCGAAGAGGGTGTCGAAGCGGCCGTTCTGATCGTCGGCTGGATCGGCGTCGCCGCTCACGTAGTCGTAGCCGAGCCCAATCCGCGGGGTGGAGGGCACGGCGAAGCGATAGCCGACGACGGCGTGGGTGGCGAAGGCTCGGTGCGCGAGATCCACTTTGTCGTCCGGGCTCGGGGTGGCCCGGGAGGTGCCGAGCTGCGCGATGGCCTCCACCTCAAAATCGAGGTCGCCGGGCGTGGAGACGCGGAACGCTCGCGCGCCCGGCGTGACGAGCTGCCGATTCCGCGACGGCACCTCGTCCCCATCGCGCTCGTGCAGACCGAGCGTGTAGATCTCCAGCTTCACGCCCCACCCGAGCGGGCCCGAGGTGAAGTGCGTGCCCAAGAGCACCGCGTCGGTGTCTTCTCGGTCGAACACGATCTCGTTCTCGCCGAGCGCCGCCGGCTCCGACGGCAGCCGGCGCACCGGCATCACGGCGAAGGTGCGCAGCGTGTGTTGATCGGGAGCCCGCCACGACACGTCGTAGCCGGTGAAGTTGTTGATGGTGTTGCGAAAGTCGTTGCGCGCCACGAGGCGGCGGCTGCCCACATCCATCGTGAGCCGGCCCACCTTGGCCGAGGCCGCGTCGCCAGGGAGGAAGAGCCCATCGTGACGCAGAGCGCCGTAGGCTTGGAGGAGCTCGACGGGGTTCACGCTGGTCGTGTCGAGGGCGGTGCCCCCCGACGCGTAGGCGCGCGCGTCTTGGAGCTCGGCTCCCACCGTCAGGGGAGCGAAGCGGAGCTCCACCGGGAGCAGGGTGCGCAGAAACAGACCGGTGCCCCGCCCCGACCCGCTCGCCCGGAAGTCGCGCCGGAGGATCTCGACCCGCGCGCGATGCGACAGTCCGATGCGCAGCCACCCGGGCACGCCGACCGCCTCGTCGAGTCGCCACGGCTCGTCGCCGGGAGCTGAGGGCGCTCCGGGCGGGGCGGGCTTGCGCTCGGTGCGGTTCGCCTCCTCCCCGCGAGCTCCTCGCGAGCGGGCGTCGGCGGCCTCCTCGGGCGTCGCCTCCTCGGCCCTCACCGCTGCCGCGAGCGACAGCGAGGCGGCGAGGAGCGATACGGCGAGGACGCGCCCACGCGCCCGCCCGCGCACGCGGGGTCCTGCAGCCGCGTCTCGCCGCGCGCCTCCGCCACGCCACGGCCGGGCGGCGTCGCCCCCGGCCTGGCCCTCACGCGAGGCATTGTTCACGAGGCCACGCTAGCCCAACGCGACGGCTCAGGGGAACGGGGCAACGCGCGCTGTCACAGCGATGTAACCTCGAGCGCCTCGCGCGGCGAGGTGCGCGCTCGGCGGTCCACGTCGCGTCGTCACGGCCTCGCCGATGGCGCGTCGAGCTCGGCTCAGAACGAGCCTTGCAGCCCCAAGGTCCCCGGGCCGGCGACCAGCGACACGGACGCCTCGGGGGTGCGGACGAGCAAGGTCTTCTTGGCGACCAGCCCGGCGACGAACATCGCCGCGCCACCCACCTGCACCACCCCGTCGAGGAGCAGCGCCGCGCGCACTGCGCCGTCCGCGTGCTCGAGCGTGCCCATGGCGATGAACGGGCCCGCGATGGGGATGTAGAGCGGCGCGAAGTCTTCGGCGTCGGTGCCACGGGTGCAGCCGAGTGGGTCCTCGTAGTCTTGGATGCCGTAGTCCTCGTCATCGCGGTGTCCCCACCCCCGACAGCTCCCTCCCTCACCGACTTGAGAGACGGCGGCCGTCGCCGCGGCGAGCCAGCCCACGCCGAAGGTGACGGCGCCGGCGATGACCAGTCCGCTGCGCATGCGCTCCACTTTGACATAGCCCTCGGGCACCTCGACGCCGTCGATGTACTCGAGCTCGCGCGGCGCTTGTCGCGACTTCATCGCGGCCGACGCTTGGGGAACACTGCGCCGGTGCCCCCGCCGTTCGCTCTTCGCGGGCGGGCGCTGCTGGGGCGCCTTCGTCTTGGCAGGGTGCCCCTTCGCCGTGGATCCCTCGTCCGCGGCGGTCTCTGGCGAGACGGCGTCTTCGGGTGCGGTGTCGTTGGTCTCTGGAGCGTCTGGTGGCTCGTGTGCGGTGGACGCGTCCGCCGCGTCGCGCTCGGCCGCGTCGTCCGAGGGCGGATCGGCGGGGTCGCTCGGAGGGGCCTCACCGCCCCCCTCGGGCGCTCCACTCTCGGCTGGCGCCGGCTCGGCGGCGGGGGTTTTCGGCGCGGGGGCCGGTGCGCGCGTCCGTGGCTGCGTCTTCGGCGCCGTCTTCGGGGGTGCGTCCTGGGCCAGGGCGGGCAGCGCGCCGAGGGTGAGCGCCAAGGTCGCTGCGGTGAGTGAAACACGGTACGTCATCAATCGCCTCCGCACCATGAGTCGCCACGACCTCCGCGATGGGCGCACGAAAATGCGCAGAGCGGTCGCGCGTCGCTGCGAGGCCGCCTCCTTCCCGGAGCCGACGGCGCGCGCCCCCACACGTCGTTCTCCAGCGTCAGTCGAGGAGTCGGAGCTCCTCGTCGAGGCGCGCGTCCCAGCGCGACTCGTCGGCGCCCTCGAGGGGCAGCGCCGCCGTCGTGTCGCGCGTGCGCCGTGAGCGCCGCGCCCACCGGAACAGGAGCCCGAGCAGCCCGAGGCCGAGGAGCGTGGTGAGCGCGGGCAGCCACACCGCCTGCTCCGCGGCTGGGATCGCGGCGAGAGGATGTCCGGCGCGCGCTTGCAGGCGAGCCTTCACCTCGCTGGTGGGCACGCCCTCCTCCACCCACCGCCGGATGTCGGCCCGCCACGCGGCGGCGTGGGAGCTGGTGCACACCTCGAGCGTCTTGCCCGGACAGAACGGGCTCGAGAGCTGCGCCGCGATCTGCTCGGCGCGCCGCGCCTCCGTATCTCCCGCGCTCGCCAGCGAGGCCGTCAGCGTCGCGCTCGCGACCCCAACGACCAGGAGCAACACCGCGCTCGACCGCCACGTCCGCATGCTCTCACCATGACCGCTCGTGGCGTCTCGGGGAAGGCCCTGCGACATCGTGTCGCCGCGAGAAACTCGCACGACCTGCGCGCCACCTCTCACCGACCGCGGCGCTCAGAGGCCCATCGGCCCCGGCTCGTAGGGGATGGTCGACACCGCGCCGAGCGGAGGCAGGGGCGCCCCATGGAGCGCGCCGTCGCGCCACACCCAGAGGCAGCTATCGGCGGGAACCACGAAGCGCACCTGAGTGGGGAAGCCGTTCTGAACGCCCTCCACGTGCGCGCTCACGAGCCCCGTGTCGACCGCGTCTCCCACCGAGAGAGGCGTGTCGCGGAAGAGGACCTCGAAGTTGTTGGCGGCGCGCTCGCCATGAACGAAGAGCCGGATCTCCCGCTCGGCGAGGCGCTCCACGCGCTGCTCGTGGGCGGCCATCGACAGGACCCGCGACCCGCCGAAGCGATTGTACGCGTCGGGAGTATAATACGCGAGCGCGGTGACCGCGTAGAGCGACAGTGTCGGGTCGGACCCGCTCAGCAACAGCGCGGCCCCTCCTTCGGGGCACTCGGAGAGCTCGGCGTCGAGGGCGACACGCCGCATCTTGTGGGACAGATCGTGGAGAGCGAACGACAGGCCCACCCGAGACACCGGCGCGAGCCCAAGATGCAGGGCCATCAAGATCACCACCGGCGACCACGCGACCACGGTGCGACGTGAGCGCGCCCGCGCGAGGGTGACGTCGACGGCGGTGGCCACGATCGCCGCGGCGCCGAGGCTCGGCAGCGTCAACAGGCGCCCCCCAATCACCCCCCCGACGACGGGGAGCACCGACACCACCGCCGCGATGGCGAGCCACGTCAGCTGTCGGCGCTCCGCGGGTGACAGCCCGCTCCGCACCAAGAGCGCGGTGAGCGCGGCGGCGCCCACGATCCCCACGCCGAAGAGCACCGGTCGGAGGGGTGGGGCCGCGCTCCACAGATCGGAGGGGACGGCCCCCACCATCTCTGCCACGAGGATAGGCACGCGCGCCCCCGCCGCCGCCGCGAAGGCGAGCGGGTGCCGGAAGGGCGAGATGTACAGCCCGCTGTGGGCCACCCCGTAGTGAGCGGCCCCATAGGCGACCACATAGACGAGGCCGAGGCCTCCCGCCGGCGCGGCGCCCAAGGCACGCTCACGCCACGATCCATCGCGCCCTACGAGCTCGAACGCGACGATGAAGGTCACCGCGGCGAGCGACGTCTCGCTCGCGAACATGGTGATCACCAGCACTGCCGGCGCCGCCCACGCGGGCGGGCGCCACTCGCTGGCCGGCCCGCGCCGCGCAACGTGCAACCACACCGCGAGCGCGCCGAGCGTGGCGCCGACCAGGCTGTGGCGCGTGGCCACCCACGCGATGTTCATCGTGTGGCCCCCCGCCGCGGCGAAGATGACCGAGGCGAGGCCCGCCCGGGCGGGAGTGAGCAGCCGCCGGAAGATCGCGAGCGCCAAGCCGACGAGGACGAGAAACCACGCGAGCCCCACGAGGTGCGGGGGAAGGGGCGCACGGCCGAAGAGGGCGTGCTCGCCCGCGATGATCACGCTCGAGAGCGGGCGAAAGAACCGCATCGAAAACTCGGGGTGGGTGAACCACGGCGCGGCCCCCATCCGTATCAGCCCCTGCGTCGACTCGATGCCCGTGAACTCGTAGAGCATGTGGGGCTCCACCTGGTACCCGGGGATCGCGCCCTCGAGCCCGAGGTGCTGCAACAGGTCATCGTGAAAGAAGCCGGTCATCACCTGCGGCAACGACGCCACCACCGCCACGACCCACGCGACGCTGCGACCGTGACGCGCCCAGAGACTCATCCTCCCAGGTTCGATCGAGCGCTGCAGCGCGGCAACTCCCCAGCGCCACCCCGAGCGAGCTCGGGCGCGGGCGCCGACCCGAGGCGCCGCCCCCTGTCTCGTCGAGCCGGTGTGTAAGCGAAAAGCGGGCTCAGAACGAGAGCTGGTCGAAGCGCACCTCGAGGCGAGCGCGGAGGGCGCCGGTGACGTCGTACAACGACGTCTCCACCGTCGCCGCCTGCCAGTCGATGGTGAGCAGGCCCACGTTGTGCTCGGGGACCGCCTCCCCGATGCGGTGGTCGTTGGCCGCCACGAAGGGCCAGTCTTGGTTGATGCCGCTCGCGGTGACGTCGTAGAGGTCGTAGCCGTCGGCGACGGGGAGGCGTGAGAGCTCGCCCCAGTGCACGTCGCCGG
>CAYOAL010000226.1:0-8844 GCA_964401935.1 uncultured Polyangiaceae bacterium | reverse complement strand
GGCGGCGCGCGGGTCGGCGGCGCGCGGGTCGGCGGCGCGCGGGTCGGCGGCGCGCGGGTCGGCGGCGCGCAGGTCGGCGGCGCGCAGTTCGGCGACGCGCAGGTCGGGGGGGTCAGCGGCGCGGGGGTTCGAGGGCGAGCGACCGCAGCACCTCGACCATGTCGGGCGGGAGGTGCCGCTCGAACGACAGGCGCTCTCCCGACGGGTGCTCGAACGCGAGCATGTCCGCGTGCAGCATCACGCGAGGGGCCGGCGGGGTGGGGACACGGCGCCGGGCGTAGCGAGCGTCACCGAGGAGGGGGTGCCCCGCCTCGGAGAGGTGGATGCGGATCTGATGGGTGCGCCCCGTCTCGAGGGTGCAGCGCACCAGCGTCGCTCCCGCGAGGCGCTCGACGACCTCCACGTGCGTCCGCGACCACTTGCCGATGTTGCGGTTCTGCGTCGACTTGCGCTTCCCGTCCGCATACTCGACCAAGCGAGAGGTGTAGGTCGTGTCCTTCGCCTCCCCCGCCACGATCGCGAGGTAGGTCTTCTCCACCCGACGCTCGGCGAACTGTGCCTTGAGGTGCTCGTAGGCCTCGGGGGTTCGCGTGAACACGATGAGCCCCGACGTCTCGATGTCGAGCCGCGACACCACGCCGAGCGGCACGCGCCGTCCGCGGCGGTGCAGGCGCTCGGTGAGGATCGTCAGGAGGGTTCCCTGGTGCCTCGCCTCGTCGGGCACGGCGGCCATTCCCGACGGCTTGTCTACCACCACGAGCTGAGGATCGAGGTAGACGATGGCGTCCTCGGGGAGCTTCACACCACCATCGCGCGGTGCGGTCATCGAGACCGAGATGGTGGCCCCGCGCCGCACGCCCTGAGCAGGCTCGCGTACCAGCGCGCCATCCACCTTCACCTTGCCGGTGCGGATCGCCTTCCGCACCGTCGCCCAGCTGAGCTCCTCACCGGTCGCAGCGTCACGACAAAGCGAGCGCAGCTGGCGATCGAGGGGCGCCGGCCCTTCGACCGTCACATGATCCCCATCTGCCAGCTGCGCGCGCGCCGTCATGCGCTCGTGCTCTCCGAGCCTCGGAGCCTACTTGGGCACGATGCCGAAGGTGCCGAGGCTCTCGATGCCCATGCCTTCCTTCGTCACCACCGTGTTCGCGTCAGCGCTGACGACGCCCTCGGACACCTTCGCCCAGCCGCCGTAGGGGGCGTAGTGTTTGAACGTCTTGGCGCCGTTGATGTAGATGTCTACCTCGGTGCCCGCCGGCCAGTCGTTGAGGTTGTCGAAGCTCATCTCGGCGCCCGGACAGATGTGCGTGCCGAGGGGCATGGCCACCACCAACAGCTCGATGCCGAGGCCTTGATCCACCTGTGGCATCTCCGCCGCCGTCCATCCCGTGATGTCGACGACCGCGCCCCGCAGCCGGCGTTGGTTCTCCTCGGGATAGTCGACGAGGCTGTGCGCGATGTCGGCGCCTGCCTCGATGGTGAGGGTCACCCCGCCCTGCGTGGCGGCGCTCCCCGCGGCCATCGCCACGCCCTCGTCGAAGCCCGGCATGCGAATCACACGAACAGTGCCAAAATCATGCGTCGCGCTCGGGATGAACCCGCTCAGCTTGGCGTAGTCGAAGGCGTTGTGCCCCGAGTTGAAGCGTGGATGGTTGAACATGTCGATCTCCGACGCGTCCACCGTCACCTCGCCGCCGGCGTCGCTGTTCTCCGGCGTGCTGCAGATGTTCGTCCCACAGATCGTGGTCTGCACGTTCGCCGCCGCGGCGCCGTCCTGATCGATGTACTGCACCGTGATCGAGTCGATCGCCCCCATGTCGTCGCCGTGGGAGGGCTCGGGCTCCGCGCACTCGGGGCCGCCTCCGCCTGCACCCGTGCCCGCGCCACCGCTCCCACCGTTGGCCGTGTTGCCGGCGCCCCCGGAGCCCGGATCACCGCTGCTCGTGCTCGCGTCATCGTCGCCGCACGCCACCATGAGCGCCATCAGCGCCGCCACACAACCCAGCCCGATCGTCTTGTTCATCATCGCAACACCCGATTCCATCCAGCCCTGTCCATCCGAGAAAGTGGGGTCCACGTGCCCGTCGCTGCGCGAGCAACACACCGCCAGCCGTGAAGAATGCGAGAGCATAGCGCAAGCCTCGCTCCAACGCTGCCCGCCCCCGCACCGATCCGGAGCGGGTCACCCCTCGTGGAACGAGAAGATGAACGGCTGGGCTGACGCAGCCGGACGATCGGCCCCGATCTGCAACGGTCCACGAATCGACCGGCCAACCGGTTGACTCTTGATACTACAAGAGAGAAGTCCCTTCAATCACATACTTGCACGAGAGCATGAGCCCAACCCGGCCCCCCCGAAGGTCGTGACGCAGCGCACCATGGACCACGGCTCCGCACAATCCTTCCATAAGACCACGTCTTTGCTGTATTTATAGGCGGCCATGTCCCCCGCCAAAGCCGCCGTGTACACCTTCTTCATCGGTCTCGGCATCGTCGCCGCGTGCGCGACCGGCACCGATCCCGAGTTCGGAGACGGAGGCGCGGGCGGCGTCGGCGGTGAAGGGGGAGACGCCGACGGTCCCGTCGGACCTGGCCCCGGCAACGGCGGCAGCACCGCCGAGGGCCCCGGGGTGGGAGGCTCGGGCACGACCACCCAGGCCACCACGACCCAGGGGAGCACCTCGCCGAGCTCCACCACCACCCTCTCCGGCTCCATCGGCAGCCTCGGCTCCATCGGCAGCCTCGGCTCCATCGGCAGCGTGGGGAGCAGCATGGGTCCGTGCACGAACGACGCCCAGTGCGGCGCCGGCGAGTGTTGCTATTTCGGTGCGCTGTGCGGACCCGATCTGATGAGCTCGCCTCCCTGCACGCCCTGACCGCGCGAGTCGCGCCCTGACGCGCAGGTGGCGGCCGCGCCGGTCAGAACGTCGGCGGCGCCGCGACCGGCGCCGTGCGATCGCGTCGCATGCTCGCGAACACCTCGGTCCAGCGGGTGCGCCCGGTGATCTGCATGATCACGAAGAGCGTGAGCACGGCGCCAATCGTCACCGCGAGGCCCGTCATCCCCGTCCAGAAGAACGTGACCGAGAACAACACGAGGTACACGAGCTGCGACACGCCCACCTCGAGCAGCGCGAAGCGCCAACCCGTGAACAGGCGCGCGTAGCTCGTCACGAGCACCGTGCTCACGAGCGCCGCGATCGCGAACGACGGCACCACCGCCACGTGATCGACGAGGTAGGCGAACAAGAGGTGAAAGGCGAAGAAAGCGCACCCGAGCATGAAGTAGTTCATGGGGTGAATGGCCTTACGTCGGTGGGCCGCGAGGATCGCCACCACGAAGAAGAAGAACAGGAGGCTCACCGGCGCGAAGAAGGTGATCTTGGCGGCGAGCGGCCCTGGATCGAGCTTCTTCGGCAGCTCCACCCCGATCGGCGCCGAGGCCACCAGGCTGTCGAAGCGCCACGTGCCCTGCCAACGCTGGCCGTCGAAGGCGTGCTGCGAGGGGGAGAGGGTGCCGGCGGGAAAGTCGACACCGTCGGAGTCGACGGTGAGCCGTAGATTGAAGTTCGTTATTTTAGCAGTATTTTGCGAGGCGCCGTACCGCCAGCTCCCCGTTCCTCGTGAGCGATAGATCACGCGGTAGGAGCGCTTCTCGCCGGGCGGAAAGCGGTCGACCCACGACGCCCCCTCGCCGTCGATGGTCGCGTCCACCGGCTCTCCCGCCTCGTCCAGGATGGAGAACGCGTCGTAGATGACGTGCTTGCCGGCGAGCGGGAACGACAGCGTGATGTCGGCCGCCTCCGAGCTCGGGTTGGCGAAGGTGTACTCGGCCGCGAAGTCCACCGCATAGGTCGCGTGCCACAGGAGGCCTTTCTTGCGGTGCTCGAGCGCGAGCGCCACGTCGATGTCGCTGCCGACGAGCGGCACCACCCCGGCGGTCGCCGCGCTCGGCGCGGCCGGTTCGGCGCCCCGCGACGCTCCCGTCTTCGCGTCCTCGGCGCTCTCGACGTCGCTGGGCCCACGAGCGGCAGGCTGGGCCAGCGTGGGCTCACCGGCTGCCGGGTCAGCGGCCGCGGGCTCGCGAGGTGTGGGCTCGCCGGGTGCGGGTCGGGGCCGCGCCGTCGGAGGTACCTGCACCATCTCGGAGCCCCACAGCGCAGCCACCTCACCGTCGATGACGGGCCGCGTGTCATCGCCGCGCACCACGATCGTGGTGCCGAGCAGCATCCACGCCAGAGCACAGCCCACCCAAATGACACCGATCGCGAACAGCTTCTGCATCAGGCCTCCCGACCGCTGGGTAACGCTACGCGGTCGCAGTGCATTCCTACGATCGAAACAAGGCGCCTGCGTGCAGCGGCGAGGGAGAACCAGTGCAGGTTCGAGGGACCGCCAGATCGCGGCCGCCGTCGGCGCGACGGACGAACGCCGTCAAACCTGAAGCTGTCCCCGCCGAAGCGCTGCCCCCTTCCGCGGGGTCATCCGAACATGCCGCGCTCGTGCAAGAAGCGCCCTATCCGGCGGAACTTGTCGCGGCGCCCAAACTGGAGCAGATGGCCCCCGTGCCACGTCTCGAGGGGGGCGCCGAAATGCTCGCCGAGGCGCTCTGCATGCCGAAGGGGCGTGATGCGATCGGCCTCCGCTCCCACGATGAGCATGTGCTCCGGACGCAGGAGGGGCGCCCGATGCAGCGGGCTCACCACCTCGTGCACCGCGTCGAGCGCCGCGTGCTCGAGCTCGCGCTCGGCCGGGCTCGTGCCGAGCCGCCCCTGATCACGCGCGAAGTCGGCGATGGAGGAGAGCGGGATCACCGGCACCGCGCACCGCAGTCTCGGCTCGACGGTGCTCGCGAGCGCGGTCGTGTAGCCGCCGAGGCTCATTCCCATCACCCCCACGTGGGGGTGGCCGCGCTCGAGGAGCCAGCTCGTGAGGCTCGTGAGCTCGTACATCGCCTGGCGAAACCCCTCGTTGGTGATGCGGGGATCGCTGCCCGGAAACGGCGGCGCCGCGAAGCGACCGCGCGCCGAGCGTACGCCGTGATACGGCAACACGAAGAACGCCAGATCCACGCCGCGCCGGAAGAGCCACTCCGAGGGCCACACCCGCTCCTCCACGTTGTGCTGACCGCCGAGGTAACCGTGCACCAGGATGAGCACCGGGCGCGGCTGTTGGTGCCGCCACAGCCGCACCGCAGGCGACTTGCCCCCGACGCCGTACCGCTCCGCGACGGGCCCAAGGTACGTCTGGTAGTCGCTCGACCAACGCATGTCGTCCACGCGGCCGCCGGGGAGGGCTCGCACCGGCGTGAGGCTCGGGGTGAGGGGAGTCGGGGGCAGGAAGAAGTCGGTCGTGTCCACGTAGGCGTCCCGCAGGCGCCCGAGCGCGTGGAGGCGCTCCTCGTGGGGCAGCGCCTCGGCGCGAGTCCGCTGTCGACGCCGCGCGCTCTGCGCGTAGACGGCGAGCGTCGCCGCCCGATCCACGGCGGCCGCCGCCGATCCCAGCACCGACCTGGTAGCTTGTCGCAACACGCTCTTAGCGTACCATGCGCCGCATGAGAGGCACCCATCGCAACGCCGGGCTCGCGGTCACCTTCGCTGCCGCGTTCGGTTGGCCGTCGGCGGCCAGCGCTCAAGAGAAGTTTGCGCTCTCGCTCTTTCACTTCAACCTCCAGTACGTCTGCGGGGGCACCATCGGCTTCACGGGCGAGGTGAAGGTGCCGGAGCTCGATCTCGACAACGACGAGACCGAGGACCGAATCATCACCGAGAGCTTCGAGCCCATCGTGGATCTGTTCGAGAAGCACCCGAGCTGGGGCGTCGATCTCGAGATGCAGGCGTACATGCTCGACGTGATCGCGGCCCGCCACCCGGCGCTGCTCGAGAAGCTGCGAGACATGGCGCAGTCGGGCCAGATCGACGTGCTCAGCTTCCACTACTCGGATCAGCTCTTTATCGGCTACCCGCAAGAGTCTTGGGAGCGCTCCCAAGACCTCACCGCCGCCACCTTCGAACGACACGGCGTGCCCCTCTCGCGCTCGGTGTTCTGTCAGGAAGGTCAGGCCGCGCCGGGGATGGCGGCGGCCATGGCCGAGCGCGGGTATCGCACCATGGCCTGGCCCAAGAACTTGTGGTCGTTCCAGCACGGCGAGACCGCCGCGGCGCCGCTCTACCGCTTCGCGGACACCGGCGATCCGGCCACCGACGTGTTCATGCTGCAGGCGGGCAAGGGCGTGTCGTACGACGACGGGCAAAACGCCATCGAGCTCGTGTGGACCTTCTTCGACGACGGCGAGCTGCTCGCCACCGGCGACTTCAACCCCTACTTCACCGAGTTCTTCTTCCACGATCCGGAGGCCGTCGCGGCGTACGAAGCGGAGCTCCTCGCCCTCGAGGCCGAGGGCTACACGATCGCGACGATCGAGCAGTACGTGGAAGCGGTCGCGCCGCTCGTCGCGCCGGAGACGCCACCCCCACTCCTCGACGGCACCTGGCAGCCCAACAGCACCAACGGGGTGAGCCGCTGGCTCGGGCGACAGGGGGTGTGGTTCGGCCAGGAGCGCGACAACCACGTGCGCGCCACCGGGGCTCAGGCCCACCGTGAGCTCGTCGCCGCCGAGACCATCGCCACCGCGGCCGGGCTCGACGCGCGCGCTCCCCTCGACGCGGCCTGGCGCATGCTCTTTCTCGGGCAGGTCACCGACGCGAGCGGCATCAACCCCTTCCGCGGCGAGATCCAGTACGGCATGGCCCACGTCACCGAGGCGATGCGCATCGCCCGCGACGTCACGCGCGAGAGCAAAGCGAAGCTCGGCCTCGACACCGCGCTCATCAACCCTGTCACCGGCGAGGTCACCGACGGGATCACCACCGGGCTCCGCGGCTCGCCGTCCGACGCGCCCCTCGCCCTCGCGATCGATCCTGGCGACCGCGCCGTCACCGAGTCGTGGGAGCTGCTCGCCGAGGGTCACCACCGCGTGCAGCTCGACTTCGGCGCCGGCGAGTTCACACGCATCGCCGTCACCTTCCCCGGCGAGCTGGAGAACGCGCTGTCGCTCGGCCTCGCCCTCGACGACGAGAACCCCGTCACCCTGGAGCGCAGCGACTTCTCCTTCGAGCTGTTCCACTTCGCGCTGCCCACCGGCTACATCGGCCTCGGGCGTGGCCGCTTCGTCATCAAAGACATGGGCGCGGTGCACGTCGCCGCCGAGGTGCTGCGCGACCAAGCCGACGTCCTCTTCGTGGACGAGACCGCCGCCCCCGGGGAGACCCAGCGGTGGGTGTTTCACGTCTTCGAGGGCAGCCCCGAGCAGGCAGCGGCGCAGGCCATCGCCATCAACGCCAAGCGGAGCCTCATCCGATGACGACCCACGCCCGCGCGCCGAGCGCGCGTCACCACCGAAACCTCGCCCTCGCGCTCGGCGTCGTCGTCACGACCTGCTTCGGCGCCACGCTCACCGGCTGCGACAGCGACGAGGTGCAAGCCGGACCCGCGATCCTCGAAGGGACCCTCACCATCGAGGTACTCGACAGCGCTCGCGTGCGCATCGAGCCGAAGGGAGGCCCCGAGGTCGTCGTCACCGTCACCTCCGATGCGAGCTTCGGCCTCCTGCCGGCCAACACCCCCCTCACCGCGGTGGGCCACGCCGAGACGTTCACGGAGACGGGCGACACGCTCTACACCGCGAAGCTCTCGGTGCCTGCCGCTCCGAGCGGCCCCTGCGGCGGCGAGCCGGTGTCGCTCGCCTTCAGCCTTCACCGACAGGGCAAAAACCCCACCGTGCTCGGCGGCATCAGCGCCTATTGCGGGGCCGACACCTGGTACGGCGTCCCCGTCCGCGTGCTCCGCCTTGCCGGCCCGCTGCCGTTCCCAAAGTGAAGCGCTACGAGCACAGACCGGCCCTGGGTCTGGCCCGCTCGAGGGCCACGGTGTCACGAGCCTTCGCCATACGATGGCTGTAGACTGCGCTCGTGACGCTCCTCCGAATCGCGCAGATTGGACACCCCATCCTTCGGCGTCGCGCCGACGAGCTCAGCCTCGAGGAGCTCGGGAGCGACGCCATCCAGACCTTCATCGACGACCTCGTCGACACCATGCGCGAGGCCAACGGCGCCGGCCTCGCCGCCACCCAGGTTTATCGGGCGATCCGCGTCTGCGCCATCGAGGTGCAGAACAACCCCCGCTACCCCTACAAGCCCAACGTCCCTCTCACCGTCGTCGTCAACCCGGTCGTCGAGCCCCTCGGCGGCGAGCTGTTCGAGAACTTCGAGGGCTGCCTGAGCGTGCCCAACCTCCGCGGCCTCGTGCGGCGGCACACCGAGGTCCGCGTGCGCGGGCTCGAGCGCGACGGCACCCCCTTCGAGCGCGAGGTGCGCGGCCTCACCGCCGGCACCTTCCAACACGAGATCGATCACCTCGACGGCAAGCTCTTCGTCGACCGCGTCCACGACACCACGAGCCTCTGCACCTGGGACGAATACCGGCGCCACCACGAGGCCGCCTTCGTCGAGCGGGCCAAGGCCCTCGTGGCTCGCTTCGGCAGCTGATGGTCGGCTGACGCGGGCTCGAGCCCTGCCCCGAAGAGACCCCTGCGCTCGCGAAGGCGCGCTTGGGTGTTGGGGCCCAAGCGCAACGCGATGGGAGGGGGGCACCGTGCGCAGCGTGGGGGGAGGGTGCGGCTGCACCCTCCGGGAAACTCAAGACCTGACCGGAAACAGCGGAGTGGCGGGGTCGGTGGGTCGCGTCAGGTGGCGCGAAGCGCAGCGCGGAGAAAGGCGGTGATGTCGTCCGGGGCGCCCTGCTCGAGGACGCGATCGATGAGCGCGCGGTCCTCGCGTTCGCGGA
>CAYOAL010000225.1:0-8927 GCA_964401935.1 uncultured Polyangiaceae bacterium | reverse complement strand
CGAGGGGGAAACCTCGTGGGAAACAAGGGGTCCCATCCTCGTGAGAATCGACACGCCGGAAGGCGCCTGTGCCGTGGCGGCACAGGGGAGCTGCCTCGGAGCAACAAAGAGAGCGCAACGTGGAGCCCGCGAGCACTCAAGTGCACGACAACGTGTCGAGGCATCGCGCTTGCTTCACCGTTCGCGCCGAGGAGCCCACCATGTCGAAACGTCGCGCAACGATCGTCACCCTCACGCTGTGGGCCTTGCCGCTCGCGCTGGGAGCTTGTCGCGAGCCCGACGCGCTCTCGCTCGTGACCGCGGACGCGCGCGCGTTCTTCGGCTGCGAGGAGATCGAGGTGCGCTACGCTGGCTCCTACGCTGCGCCAACGCCCGACACCTCGGTCGAGCTGTACGAGGTGTTCGCGGCGTGTGGCGGCGAGGCCACCTATCGCTGCGAGATCGTCGACGACGGCGAGAGCGCGGCGAGCTCGAGCTGCTGCCGCTTCGGCGATCCGCTGTGTGACGGCGACGTCGTCGAGTGAGCGCGGCGAGGTCCGGGGTTGGGCCGCTCGTTCGTGGCACCCTGACGAATTGACGCGATTCCCAGGGGGTGCGGGGATGACCGGCCAAATTGTCAAACGTGCGCACCCGGCCGAGTCTCACCGCGTGGCGCAAATGCATGATTGTTGTCACCGGGGCGTGCGCCTAGGATCGGGTTTGCTCCTTGGCACGAGCTGTGCTGTGACTGGCCCACTCGTGAGTGTATCGATGCCTGCAAAGACCCTCACCCTCGTGAGCGCTTGTCTCGCCCTGGTGTGTGCGCCCAGCCTGGCGCACGCCATCATGGTGGGGGCGCCGCTCGCGAATCCCCACCCCGAGCTGACCGACATCACCCTCAGCAGCGTCGACTGCGCCAACAACGTCGTGGTCGAGTATCCGATCAGCGCCGTCATGGGCGGCGACAAGCTCGAGGTGTGGGCCACCGAAGGCAGCGCGAGCTGTGGGCTCGGCACGGCGCGCGCGGGCGCCGAACGGACGTGCACCGAGCTCACGTCGTACCGCCGCGACATCACCAACAACTCGCTCACCTTCGCCGTCGACGCAGCCACCATCGCGAGCGAGGGCGACCTCAGCGATCTCACCGCGTGCGAAGACGCCAGCAACGCCAACAGCCGCACCGTGTCGCTCTACCTGCTCGTCAATCGCAGCGGCGACTCGGACGTGGCCGCCGCCAACGTCGGCCGCATCGACGTGGTGCTCGACTTCAACGGGCCGAACCCGCCGAGCATCTCCAGCGTCGGGGCGAGCGACGCGACGAGCCTCGCGGTGGAGTTCGTCGCTCCCAACGGCACCGACGCGGTGCGCTTCCAGGTGTATTGCGCCGACGGCGGCGCCGCGACCAGCACCGTCGCCGCGACCACGACCGCTGGCGGAGGCAACCAGACGATGGGCTTGCGACCCCTCGGCGGCGTCGGCGGCGGAGCCGCCGGCGCGGGGGGTGCAGCGGGGGCCGGCGGTGCGGGCGGGGCCGGGGGCTCGGCCCAGGGAGGCGGCGGCGGCGCGGGCGGAGCGGGGGGCACCTCCACCACGACGACGAGCGGCGCGGGAGCCAGCACCTCCACCTCCACCTCGACCTCCTCGGGCGGCACGAACGGCGATTGTGACCCACAGGACGACCTGGTGACCGGTGAGGTCCCGCCGAGCGCGTTTCTGTGCGGCACCGCCGAAGGCGCCACCTCTTCGACGATCACCGCGACCGATCTCACGGCGGGGCGCAACTACTGGGTGGGGGTCGCCGGTGTCGACGGCGTGGGCAACGTCGGCCCCATCTCCGAGCTCGTGTGCAGCGCGCCGACCGCGGTCGACGACTTCTGGAGCGACTACCTGAAAAATGGCGGCCGCGCGGGGGGGGGCTGCGGCTGCGCGGTGGTCGGCCTGTCTCCGTCGGCCGGCACGGCGCTCGGCGCCGCGGCCCTCGCGGGGCTCCTGCTCCTCGCGCGACGCCGTCGGATCCGCGACGAGGAGGTGAGCTGATGCGGCCCTCGTCGCTGTTCGTGGGTGGGGGGCTGCTCCCCGGTGGGGCGCTGCGCTACGGCGCGTGCCTCTTGGGGATCCACGGCGCGTGCCTCTTGTGGGCGCCCGACGCGCTGGCGCACGGCGACCACCCTCATCCCCCGGGGGAGGCGACCGAGCACACCGCCGACGAGGCGCCGCCTCCGGCCCCGGTGGACGAGGAAGGCACGCCCAAGACGCCCAAGGCGAAGACCGTGCCCGAGCCCGGTCCCGCCCCCGGTCCCGAGCCGAGCGCCGGCGACCCGCTCCCGCCGCCCGCGGTGGCCGACGACGAGGGCTGGCGGCCACGGACGCTCGACGACAGCGGGTGGCGCCGCCGGGTGCGCGATCAGGACAAAGACGCAGAGCCCAAGTGGGTGGAGCCGAGCCACTTCCACATCGAGCTGCGGTTCGGGCCCTACTCGCCGAACGTGGACGACGAGCCGGGGGCCGGAGGGGCCTACGCCAAGTATTTCGGCACAGATCCCAACTTCTACTTCGGGCTCGAGGCCGACTGGCTCCCGCTCTACATCCCCTACGTGGGGAGCCTCGGGCCGGGGTTCGGCTGGGGTGTGACGGTCGCGTCCGGCCAGGCCAAGGTGCAGGGCACCAACACCGACGCGGCGTCCGACACCTCCTTGACGATCTTTCCGATGTACTTGGTGGGGGTGTTTCGCGCCGACGGGATCCTGCGCGAGCTCCACATCCCGATCGTGCCTTACATCAAAGGTGGCGTTGGGTTTGGCCTCTGGTCCGCCTCGGGGCCCAACGAGAACGGCTCCGCCCGGGATCCCGGCGGCACCAGCGTGGGGGTTCATTTCGCGCTCGGCGGAGCCATCGCGCTCAACGCCTTCGACCGCGCGTCGGCCAAGGCCATGTACGAGGCCACCGGCATTCGCTACGCGAACCTCTTCGGTGAGTGGATGCTGAACGATCTCGGCGGCGGCTCCGACGATCAGCTCTTGGTGGGCACCTCGACGGTGGTGCTGGGGATCGCGCTCGACTTCTGATCCCAGAGCTCGACGTCCGATCCTAAAGAACTTGGCAGCCCGAGGGGGTCGTTCCGTATATTCGAGGCATGGGCAAGCTGGTCCGTCAGGTATCGGTGTGTGCGGCGGCGCTCGCGCTCTGTGCATGTACCAACAATCCTCCCCCCGCGGAGCCGAAGAAGCCCCCGCCCCCGGTGGAGGAGGCGAAGATCCCGGACGGCTCGCTCGATCGGGCCACGCTCGAGGTGGTGCTGCGTCAGGGGCCACCCTGGCTGCTCGAGCGCGTGCCCGTGGAAGAGGTGATGGAGGGGACGAAGTTCGTGGGGTGGCGCGTGCAAGAGCTGCCGCTCGACTGGCGCGACATGGCCATCCAGCCGGGCGACGTGGTCGTCGCGGTGAACGCCATGCCCCTCGAGACGCCCAACGACTTCTGGGCCGCCTGGACGAGCCTGAGCGTGGCGAGCGAGCTCAAGATCGCCTACCTCCGGGAGGGGGAGGCGCGCGAGCTGAGCATCCCCATCTACGGCTCGCCGAGCCCCGAGCTCGCGAGCGATCTCCAGAAGCGGCCGGAGAAGGCGCCCCCCGCGAGCGGGCTTTCCGACGACCCGATGGTCCCCACCAACCAGCAGTACACGCCGGCTGCGCCCAAGAAGACGATCGAGATCGAGAGCCAGGAGAAGCCGATCACCGACACGACCACCGACTGGTCGGATCACCCGTTCTGAGCGCGCGGGTCGACGCACCCCGTGCCGGCATCGCCTGACGCTCACGCTCAGCGGTCGCGCAACAGATCCTTGGTCATGTTCTTCTGGTGCGCCTCGAGGGTTCCGCCCCCGATCTCGATGAGCTTGGCGTCGCGGAGGAAGCGCTCCACCTTGAACTCGTCGCAGTAGCCCCAGCCGCCGAGCACCTGCATCGCGTTGTCGGCCACCTCCTTGGCGACCGGGGCGGCGAAGAGCTTGGCCGCGTCGGTGCCCACGCGGTTGCGCTTGTCGGGGCCGGAGTCGCGGGCGACGGTGTAGATGAGGGCCCGCGCCGCCTCGGTCTTGGCGAAGCTCTCGGCGATGTAGCGCTGGATCTGGCCGAACTCGTGGATGGGGCGCCCGAACGCGCGTCGCTCGGTGGCGTACTGCATCATGATGTCGAGACAGCGGTCGGCGATCCCGAGGCTGATGGCGGCGAGGGTGAGGCGCTCGGCCTCCAGGTTGCGCATCATGTTGGTGATGCCACCGCCCACCGTGCCGAGGACGTTCTCCTTGGGGACGACGCAGCTCTCGAACACGATCTCGCCCATGGTGCTCGAGCGCATGCCCATCTTGGGCGTCTTGGGCGTGGTGGAGAGCCCCTCGAAGCCGCGCTCCACGACGAAGGTGGTGATGCGCCCCTCCACCGTGGCGTACACGAGGAACAGATCTGCGTCGGGCGCGTTGGTGATGAGGGCCTTGCCCCCGTTGAGGATGAAATGATCGCCCTCCGCCCGCGCGTGAGTGGCCATCCCGAGCACGTCGGTGCCGGCCCCCGGCTCGGTCATGCCCATGCAGCCCACCTTCTGGCCGCTGAGCACGTCGGCGAGGTAGCGCTCGCGCTGATCGGGTCGGCTCGCCCAATAGAAGTTGTTCACGAAGAGGATCGCGTGGGCGAGGTAGGCGAGCGCGAAGCCGGCGTCGCTCTTGGCCAGCTCGTGATGGACGAGCGTCGCGCCCACCACGTCCATGCCCGCGCCACCGTCGTCGGCGGGGATGGTGATCCCCAACAGACCGAGCTCGCCGCATTGACGCAACAGGTCCACGTTGAGCACGCCCTTCTTGTTGAACTCCTCGGCTTGCGGCTCGACCACGTCGGCCACGAAGCTCTTGAGGGTCTGCCGCAAGAGGTGGTGCTCTTCGGTGGGGTTCTCGAGCTCGAAACGGGCGCTTCGCTCCATGGTGTCCCCCATAGCCGGAAATGCCGAGCGCGTCGTGCTTGCTGTGGCGCTCGGCGCAGGGAGGGGCGGGGTCGGGGGGCCAGGCTGCCGCCGCCTCGCGCCGCGGTGCAGGAGCCGGCCACCCACGCGTCGGACGGGGGGCAGGGGAGACGTCAGGGGGTCTGGGCGCGGCAGCAGCGCGTGCCCAACGAGTAGTCGAGGTAGCGCTTGGGATGCGCGGAGATGATCGCCTCGCAGCCCTTCTTGGTGGTGCGTGAGTAGAAGCCGCCCATGAAGGCGCCGCTCTTGTGCTCCACCCACTCGTCGAGGTTGCCCACCATGTCGAAGACCGCGTCGTCGCCCCAGCGGCTCGCGCAGCTCGGGGTGGCGCCGGTGGTGCGCAGGAGCGGCTCGTCGCCCTCGAAGACGCGGTTGAGGCGAGGGTCGAGGTGCCCAATCGATGCGTTGCCGTGGAGCGCCGCCGCCGGGTGCTGGAAGCGCCACACGTTGCACTGGCCGTGCGCGAAGTCGTCGCCGTAGGGGAACGGGCGGTCTCTCTCGCCACGACAGGCGGTCACCCACTCGGCCTGGCTGCACAGGCGCTTGCCGGCGGCGGTGCAGGCGTCGCGCGCCACGAACCAGGTCATGTAGCCGCTCGGGCGCACGTCGCTCCGGCTCCGGGAGAGAGGTGCAGGTTGGCTCGTCGCCGGCCTGAGGAGCGGCGGGAGGGGCAGCGCCTGGGCGGCGAGATCGCCCATCTTGCGGCGACCCACGGCGTACACGTTGAAGATGCTCGTGAGGATGAGAGGGGTGCTCGGATAGTCGGGCGAGAGGAGCGCACCGGTCCCCGCGTCGACCAGCTGCGTCTCGAAGCGATCGATGCAGAAGGGTTTGGGGCCGGTCTTACCGGCGGCCTTGCCGGTGACGCTGACCATGTCGGGCGGGCAGCGGCGGCGGGCGTCCGCGGGCTGCGCCTTCGGCGGCGCTTTGGCGGCGAGCGGGAGGGGCGGCGCCCGCTCCGACCCCGCCGTGGGCAGTGTGGCCATGACCGCCCGGCTGTCGAGGCCGTCGACCGCGGTGCCGAGCCAGCGGTGGCTGCCGTCGGCGAGGGTCACCGGGAGCGTCGACCAGCAGTGTACACCGGCGAGCTTGCCGATGCGGTCGAGCTGGCCTGGCGTCGGCCCCGGCGTGAGCTCGCGGGCGGGGACGCCGTCGACGCAGGCCACCGAGGGGCCCCCGCGCGGCCATCGTGCCCGGGCCACGGGGGTCGCGGTCGCGTCGAGCCACACCACGTGGCGACGCCCCGCGTCGAGGACGAGGGCGCCCGCGGGCAGCTCCACCGCCTCGAGCGGGCCGGGGTCGGAGAGGGGCAGCGCGCGCGGGGGCGACGGGTTCCCTTGGGCGTCGAGCGCGATCGCGATCGGCTCGCGGCCCACCGGCGTGCGGCCGATCAGGAGGGCGCCACCGTCGTTGGCGGCGACCGCCGTCCCGAGCGAGCCGAGCGGCGACGGGTGGGTGCCGAGGGCCGTCGTCACGCCGTCCTCGGCCAGGCGATGGATGACGAGCGCGCCCCCGTGCACGGCGACGAACAGCCCGCTCGGGCCTCCGACGAGGGCATGAAGGCCGGCGTGGGCGAGCGCAGACAGGGCCGGGGCCTCCCCCTCGCCGCCGGACAGACGCACCACCCTGGCCCCCGAGCCAGGACCCCCGTCGGGAACCACCGCCCAGAAGCTCGCGCCGATCTGGGCCGGGGTCGACAAGAGGTGGGCGTGAGGGCTCGGCTGCGCGCGGGTGGTTCCATCGGCCGCGATCTCGAGCAGGGCGTCGCCAACGTGAGCGAGGCCCACGCCATCGGGGCGCAGCGTCGCCCAGTGCACGCGGCTCCGCTGGCTCACGAACGGCGCTGGCTCGGCCCGGACGGAGCCGTCGGCCCGCGCCGCCGAGTGGAGGGCTCCGTTCTTCAGGAAGAAGCCCCGCTCGCCCACCCAAGCCACGCGGCCGGCCTCGCTGGCCGGCTGCCCAGCGGACAGGCGCGGGGCCGCAGCTGCGATCGCCGTGAAGGCAGCCAGCTCCGCCGCTCCCACCACCGACGGATCGCCGAGTCGAAACGGATCGACCTCGAACACCGCGTTGGGCGCGGGCACCGGCCGCACCGGGCCCAGCCGGTAGGCTTCGAACCCGCTCTTCACTGGCGTCGCGGCGCGATCGACGAAGCGCCCCACCAGCACCCTGTCGCCGAACAGCTCTGGAGCGTGGTGGCCCTCGATGTTTCCGTAGCCCCGCTCGCCCTTGAAGACGACGCGGCTGGTGCCGACGCGGACCTTTCCGTTCTTGTCGAGGAGCACGCTCATCAGCTTGGCCTGCGGCACCCAGCGGTTCTTGTCGCGCGTCGGCGCGTCGTGCTCGTAGTGCACCACCCGGAGGCCGGCGGCCTGCGGCGCTGCGCCCACGAGGCCCATGCCGGGGAGCGGGAGAGAGAGCTCGAGGCCGCTGTCCACCTCGGTGGCGCGCTTCCCCTCTGCGTCGAAGGTGTGGACGACGAGCCGCTTCACGAGCGGTTTCTGGGGCGGGGGGGAGCCTGGGGCCGGCTTCGGTGCCTTGGCCGACGCTGGCTGCCCGTCCGCCTCCTCCGCCTCGGGGACCGCCCGCTCCTCGAGCAACCACGGCGTCCCGTTCACGACCACCGCGACGTCGGCGCGCAGGCGGTGGCACGTGGGCACCGACGGGAGGTCGAGGCGCTCGAAGCAGAGCTCGCGCTGGCGGCTCGACACCACGAGCGGGTGCGCGCCGTCGAGGAAGGCGACGGGGTGCCGCGCGGCGAGCACGCGCAGCGGGCCGAGCTCGTGACTCGCGTCGATCCCGCGCACGAAGCTGTGACCGCCGAGCGCGTCGTCGACGACCAGCCACGCCGCCTTGCGCGACGCCACCGGCCAGAGCTCCGGCGCGAGGGTTACGGTCTCGGGTGGGGCGAGGGCAACCAGCGTCGGCGTGCGGCCCGGTGTGCCGGGCACCTCCGGCGGGGCCGACGCGTCGCTGGCGGAGGCCAGGGCGGACGCCGAGGGGGGCCGGAGGGGAGCCGAGGGGGGCCCGTGGCCGGGGCTGGGCTCGCTCCCCCCGCAGCTCACCGCGCACACCAAGAGGCTCGTCGCGGTGAAGCGGGCGGTACGGAGGCGGGGGGGAGCTCCACATTCGGGCTCGGATCGGCGCATCGAGGGCTCGGGTGGGTTAGGGGGAAGGGTGCGGCATCGCGACTCGACCGTAGCGGGTACGCGGGCTAAGCTGTAAAGGAAAGGCTATGGGCAAGAACCTGGACAAGGAGCTCGCCGACGCCGCTGGCATCGGCGACGACGCTCCAGACGACGCCGACCACTCCGCGAACGACACGGGCGACGCTGCCGAGAGCATGACGTTGCCCCTGCCGCCGCCACAAAAGGGCCAACCCCCGGCGGCACCGCGAGGGCCGAAGAACGTCGGCCTCTTGGCCGTGTTGCTCACCATCGTCGTGGGCATCGTCTCGCTGTTCATGTTCGGCTTCAAAGAGGTGGAGGTGTACTCCATGCCTCTCGCCAAGTTTGCCAGCAAGCAAAGCGAGTTCGAGGGGCGGCGGCTGCGCATCGAGGGAGAGCTCGTCCCCGGCTCGCTCACCAAGCGCGACGACCCGTGCGAGTATCGGTTCCGGCTGCGCGATGGCGACGCGCGGCTCGACGTGAGGTTTCCGCAGTGCATCGTGCCCGAGACCTTTCGCGACGTGCCCGAGGGCGGCGTCGACGTGACCGCCGAGGGGATGATGAAGGATGGCTACTTCGAGGCCACCAACATCATGGCCAAGTGCGCCTCCAAGTACGATCCGAAGACGCACACGTTCGAAGGTCAAGAACAGGCGAAGGCGCCCACCAACTGAGCCTGAGTTTCCTTGAGGGTGCTGCCGCACCCTCCCCCCACGCTACGCGCGGGGCCCCCCTCCCACCGCGTTGCGCTTGGGGCCCCAACGCCCAAGCGCG
>CAYOAL010000224.1:2023-9136 GCA_964401935.1 uncultured Polyangiaceae bacterium | reverse complement strand
GCGCGCGGACGCGCAGCCCGCGGAGGTTGCAGAAGAAGCGTTCGTCAGGGTGGCGAGGGCTCACGGATCGATCACTTGTTCTGGTTGGCGAGGTTCGTGAGCGCGCTGGGGAACGACCCATACCAGCCCTCCTCGAGGTAGATGACCTTCATGGTCCTTGGATCCACGATGGTGCCTTGCGGCGTGCCCACCGACGAGCCGGGGACCATCGAGTAGTTGGGATCGGCGACGACGTAGATGGACTGAAGACCCCAGTTGTCGCGCCACAGCTCGGCCCCGGAGGTGGTGGGGGAGCCGCCCGACGGACTGTCGATGAGCAACGTCATCGCGACGATGCCGAGGCCCTGTGCTTGCCAACCCTGCGCTGCGCTCTCGAAGCTACCTGCTTCGGCATCACAAGCCGGTCACCCAAACTGCGACGTGTCGAAGTAGAGGGCGTGGATCCCTCGCGTCCCGTCGCAGTCGTGAAAGTCGCTCATGCGAATGGTGCTCGCGGTGGCCGCGCCAGGGGCGAAGCCCTGCCAGGTGAGGGTGGGGGGCACGGTCTGATTCATGCCCACGCCGTAGGGCCCGGCGGGATACTCACACTGGGTCGGGCCCGGATCGCCGCCCGCGCCGCTCGAGCCGGAGCCGGTGCTCGGTCCAGACCCGGTGGAGCCCGGGCCGCTCCCCGTGGAGCCGCTCCCGCTCGGGCCCGTCCCCGTCGTGCCCCCGACCCCGGCGGTCGGCCCACCGCCCGCCTCGGTCCCCGTGGAGCCCCCCGCGTCGTCCTCCCAGTCGGGATCGATGCGAACATCGTCGGCCCCCGTGAGCGAGTTGCAGGCGCCGAGGGCGAGCAAGCTGCCGAGGAGCGCAAGAGAGGTCGCTTTTCTCGCTTCAAGACGGTGATCCATCGCGGTCTCCCCGAAGCCTTCGGCTTCGTCTCGTCCACCGGCTCCAGGGCCTCGCGGCGGGCCCGCGAATTAGGCCGGCTGGCCGGTAGACAGTGCCATCATATGGATCTGGTGCCGCTGGTCAACCAAAGAACGCCACATGTGCGCCATGAGCGGCAAAAACGTTATGGAGGTCGAGCGGGCGTTTAGGCCGACCGACCGGCCTGATTGCTGGGGGGGCGCGTCGAGCGTCGCGGTGGCTGGCCGTTGGCCGCCTCGCCCTTTCGTTGGGGATCCGTGCCCTGGCCTTCTAGGGGGCGAGGCCGCAGTTGGGATCGAAACCCTCGTCGGGATCCGTCGGATCGACGCCACCACTGCAGAAGTTCTCGTAGTTCTGCCCGTAGTGCGCGTCGACGAAGGTGGTGACGGCGTCCTCGTCGAAGCAGGTCGCCTTCAGGGAGTGGCCCCAGGCGACCGCTGCGAAGGGCACCGCGAGCAACGGGTCGGGGGTGACGATCACACGGTTGCCGACGGCTGCGTCGCACAACGGGTCGTCGTCGCGTCCCGCCTTGAAGGCGACGAGGGTGTCGATCAGCGCGTCGCAGTCGCCTTCGTACAGCTCGCAGTTGTAGGCGAGGACGACCGCGCTGTGCTCCACCGAGTGGAGCCAGAAGCCGCGCGGCACCGGCGCGTCGAAGACCGAGAAGGCGGCCCAAATCGGGTAGTGTTGGCCGGAGGTGGGCGGATTGGTGGGCCATGCGATCGAGCTGCACACCTCCACGTGGCGTGCCTCGGACGCGCTCGGGGCGCAGCGCTCGAGGTCGCACGCTCCCACCGGGGCGTCGCAGTTTTCCTCCACCGTGGCCTGCGGCGGTGGCGCGTCGGTGTCGTCGCTGCACGCGGGGAGGCAGGTCCCGAAGACCGCGAGCGTGACGAGCGCGGCGCGGGAGCGGAGCCGCCGCAGACGGCGAGGTGCGCGCATCGTCAGCCGGGATAGATCGCGGCGCACGGGGTCTCGGTGCGCCCGGTGTAGTTGTCGACGTCGCTGCCGATCGCCGTGACCCCGTCGGGGTCGGGGAGCACGGCCTTCACGCAGGCGAGCGAGATGTTGTGGATGGGCTCGAGATCCGGGGAGCGGTAGTGCCCCACCCCCTGCTTCAACCGTCCCCCGCCGTGACCGACGACGAGGATCGGGAAATCGTCTTCGGAGTGGGCCCACCCCTCGGTGACGTCGCTGCCGGCGAGGACCACACACTGATCGAGCAGTGTGCCGTCGCCTTCCTCCACCCCTTGCAGCCGCTCGAGCAGCACCGCCAAGTTCTCCATCGAGAAGATCACCGAGCGGTGGATGAAGAACTGCTCGTAGTCGAGGTTCATGTGGCTCACGTTGTGGTGGTCGGCGTGGCTGTAGTCTTTCGCCTCCGGGTACTCGGGAAACTCCGAAGGCGGGAGCATGGAAAACTGCGTGCCCCCGCTCGGCCCGGTGAACATGTAGCTGATCACTCGCGTGAGATCGCAGGAGAACGCGAGCACCACCAGCTGTGCCATCACGTCGTTGAGCTCGGCCAGCGGCTCGGTGTTGTCCTCGAGGTAGGCCGGCACGTCGGGGTAGCCGGGCACCTCGCAGTGGGGCGGTATGGAGAGCATCTGCTTCTTGAGCTGGAACACGCTCTCCATGTGGGCGTCGATGCGATCGGCGTCTCTCTTCGACACGCGCCGCTTCAGCCGTGAGGCGTCGCCCAACACCGCGTCGAGCGCCTTCGCCCGCACCGCGGCCGAGGGATCGTCGGTGGGCATGAACGACATGAACAACTTGTCGTAGAGCTTGTTGGGGTTGCGCTCCATCGTGAGCGGCTCGTCGGGGCCGCGGTGGGACATGGTGGAGAGCGTCGGGCCCTGCGCGGCCTCGTGGCGCTTGCTCACGCCGATCTGCAGCGAGCGATGGTAGGTGTCCTTGCCGACCACGTCGGCCACCACCTGATCGATCGACGGACCGCCGAACTTCGACGCGTAGGGCGCGCCCATCGGATCGAGCTGAACGAAGGGGTGGCACGACCACAGGCCAGCCATCCCGTCGTGATGCCCCCGGCGCCCTGCGACGTAGTTCTTGAACCCGGTGAGGACCGTCATCTGGCTCTTCACCGCTGAGAGTGGCGCGAGCTCGGAGGTGAGGGCGTAGCCGGGCCCTTGGCTGCTTGGGATCCAGTGCTCTTTGCGGCAGCCGTTGCCGAAGTGCCAGGTGAGGAGGCGTCGGGGCAGCTCGGCGCCGCTGGCGAGGCGGGTGCCGTGATCGTCGAGCATGGCCTCGAGCAAGGGCAAGCCGAGCGCGACCACGCCGCCGCCGAGGGCGCCGCGCAGCAGGGTGCGCCGGGGGAGCGTCAGCTCGTGGGGGAGCTTGCGTCGGCTCATGGCTCTGCCTTCTCCATGGGGCCCACCGCGCGCACGAGCGGGCTCGCCGCCATCTCCACCAAGAGCTCGCGCCAGCGGAGGCCGCTCGCTCGGAAGCGGGTGTGGATGTCGCCGAGGGCCGCGAGCTCCGCCTTCGTCTCCACGTGGCCCGTGGCGTGTCGGTAGAGGTTGCGCACCATGCAGTCGGTGGCTCGCTCCGAGGCCGCGAGTTTTTCGCTCAGCTCGGCCACGCCCACGAACTCACCGAGGAAGCCGCTCTGTCCCGACGCGTCGATGAGCTCGCCGTTCTCCTTTTCGCGAAAGCGGCCCACCGCGTCGAAGTTCTCCATCGCGAGCCCCATGCCGTCGACCAAGGTGTGGCAGCCGGCGCACGTCTCGTTGTCGAGGTGCACGGCCACGCGCTCGCGCATGGTAGGTGCCGTGCTGCTCGGGGGCAGCTCGGTGACGACGCCCTCGGGGGGCGGTGGCATCGAGGTGCAGAGGAAGCGCTCGAGCACGTACATGCCGCGGTGGGTGACGGAGGTGCTGTCGGCGTGGCTCTGCCCGGCGAGGAACGACGCATGGCTCAAGAGGCCGCGGCGGTTCTGCGCTGCGGGGAACGAGACCGGGCTGAACGGCGCGTCGGGGGCAGGCACCTGGTAGAGGGTGGCGAGGTGCTCGTCGATGAACGAGTAGTCGGCGGTGAGGAGCTCCGTCACCGGGGCGTTTCGGCGCCAGATCACCTCCTCGACGAGCTCGAGGGTCTCGCGCTGCATCGAGCGCGCGACCTGTTGCGAGTAGTCGGGGAAGAGCACCGGATCTTTCGGCATCAGCTCGAGATCGGCGAGGACGAAGTATTCGGTGAAGAAGGCGGCGCTCGCCTCGCGTGCGCGGTGGCTTCGCAGCAGCCGTCGCGCGTGCTCGCGAACGCCCGCTTCGTCTTCGAGCTCGCCGCGCTCGGCCGCGTCGAGGAGCTCGTCGTCGGGGCCCTGATCGATCAAGAACAGCGACATGCGCGCCGCCATCTCGTAGCCGTCGAGCTTGCGCACGCCACCTCCCCCTTCGAGGGGGGTGCCGATCTCCACCTGAAAGAGGAAGCTCGGCGACTGGAGGAGAGCCACGATCAAGAACTCCACGCCGGCCGCGTAGCTCTCGAGCGTGTCGAGGCCAGTGTCTGCCACCTCGAGGTAGGCCTCCACTTCTTCGTCCTCGAGCGGGCGTCGGAACGCGAGGCGACCCAACCGTCGCACCACCGCCTCGAAGCAGACACGCTCGCCGTCTGCGGACGGGTCACAGGCGGCGAGCGCCGAGACCACCTCCGGATCGTTCGCGACCGCAGCCGCGACGGCGCGGGCCGACGCCTCGTACTGTGCGACGAGATCGTCGTTGAGGGCGAGCTGGCTCGCGGCGATCGCTTGGTAGCCGTTGAGCGCTTGGTCGGGGGGAGGGCTGGCCGCTTTCGCCGCCTCCTTGCCAAACATCATCTCCACGGTGTTGACGTACTGACGGGCCAAGAGGCGCCGGATCGCGGCGGGGGCGGGCTGCACCTCCGCGCTCACGATCGGATCGAGCACCGGCGGGCTCTCCTGCTCACAGGCAGAGAGGACGAGCGGCGCGAGCCACAGCGCGCCCACCGCCAAGTTACGGAAAGCCAACACCTTCGGCTGAGGCTAGCACACAAACCGGCCACGCGAGCCGCGAGCGCTCATCGCAGCTCGGCGAGGTGCGCCAGGAGCGTCGAGGGGTAGTCGTCGTAGAGCGCGCGGATCCGGGCGACGCGGTCGTTCCAGAGCCGCTCCGAGCCCTCGTCGCCCCGCCAGCGGGCAGCCTCGGCGCGAGCCAACATGCTCCGAACCGCGTCGCTGCGGTGCTCGTGGGAAAAGACGCGGTCGAGCCACACCTCCACGTCGCTCTCGGTGGGCACGGCGAGGCCCACCAAGAACATGGCGGCGGGGAGCACCGGGCCCGGCGCCTGCCGGAGCTCGGCGTTGAAGCGCATGGGACGCCGCTGCGCTTCGGGGAGGATGGCGAGCTCGAGCCAGGCGACGAGCGAAGGGAGGGGGGCGGCACCGTCCGCGAGCCGCTTGTGCACGTCGGCGCCGCGTCCCGTCGCGAGCGAGAGCGCGGCCCAGAGCCACGCCGCCGCCTCGCGCGCGTCGTCGAGCGCGACGTCTGCGAAGGTGGAGTCGGCACCGGTTCGGCGTCCGCGCTGGGCTTCTTCGGCGGTGGTAAAGGCACGCTCGGCCGACGTCCGCGCCGCCTCGAGGTCGCCGAGGTGGGCGTGCGCGAGCGCGTGGTTCACGAGGATGCGAACCTGCGTCGAAGGGGAGTGGCGGCGGAGCTCGGGTAGATCGGCGTCGAGCAAGGTGAGCGCGCGCTGCGCCTCGCCCACCGCGAGCAAGATCGGCGCGGCCTGATGGGCGCGCCGCGTCGGGGTGAGGGCCGCCACGTGCTCGAGCGCGTCGAGCGCGCGCTGGCGAGCTCCGGAGCGGGCGTGGTGGGCGGCGACGTCCATCCACAGCGTGCGCACCGCTTCGCGCAGCGCGCTGCGTGGCATCGCGAGGGCGGCCTGGACCGGGCACTCGTCGCCCACGCACGCGGTAGGCTCGTCTGGGACGCGCTCGAGGAGCGGCTCGAGCGCGGTCGCGGTGTGCTCGGCGGCGTCGGGCCGCGGGAGCACGAGCTGGGCCGGGAGGTGGGCCGCGAGCAGGGTCCACGGTGAGCGCAGACTCTCGGCGTCGAGGGCGGCAGCGGGCGCGTGTCGCGGCGCGAACAGCGCGAGCACCGTCATCCAGGCGTCGGCCTTGGGGTTCTTGAGGAGGTCTGGCGCGAGCGCATAAGGGGCGAGCCGCAAGCGGGCCTCGCCGCTCAGCTTCGCGTCCTTCGATTCGAGCGCGGCGAGCACGCGATCGAGCGCCTCGGGTCCGCCGCCGGCGGCCTCGAGCGCGATGAGCGCAGGCTGATACCGCTCGTGGACGTTGCGTGGATCCAGATCGCGCTCGGGCGCGGCGCGGCCGCAGGCGAGCATGGCGACGCGGGCCGCGTCGAGGCCGTCGCCAGTCTTGGACGACTGCCGGTGGGCCACGTCCGCGGCGGCCAGCGTCTCCACCCCGAGCTCGGACGCGTCGAGCAAGCAGAGCGTGGTGCCGCGGCGTAGGTTCAACAGGGACGGGTCGCTGGCGTCGCCTCCGGTCGCCAAGGTCCGGAGCGCGTCGAGGGACGCGAGGGCGCGGGCGGAGGGAAACGCGAACGCACGGAGCACCTTGTCGTCGCTTTCGGTGGCGGCGGTGACCACCTCGGAGAAGGCCCCATCGAGGAGCCCGAGGGGATCGATCGCCGCCGGGGCCAGCACGAGGTGGCGGCGCTCTGCGAGCAGGAGTGTGGCGGCGCGCGCGCGGGCGTCGGCCTGGGGAGCGATGGCCGTCGCTTGGCCGTAGGCGAGGGTGGCCGCGCGGCTCTGGGTGTCGCTCGCGAGCCGCGCGGCGTCGGGTGCAAACCACGGAAGGCGGCCGAGGAACGCCCGCTCCCAGGGGGCGGGACCACACGCCTCGGGGGCGCCGAGGCCGGTCTCCATGATCTCTCGGAGACACCCGTTGCCGCGCTCTTCGGCGCGCGACAACACGTACAGCGGGACGACGGTGAGCATCGCGGCGCTGATCACGAGCAGCACCCCGAGCGCCAACAAAACGTTGCGCCGACGGGTCGCGCGCCGCGCGGCGGGCGGCGGTCCCAGGCCCCGCGCGCGTCCCGCCCCCAGCGCCGACCGCTCCTCGGTGATGCGGCGCAGGTCCTCGTCGTGGTCCTCGTCGTGGTCCTCGTCGTGGTCCTCGTCGTGGTCCTCGTCGTGGTCCTC
>CAYOAL010000224.1:0-1923 GCA_964401935.1 uncultured Polyangiaceae bacterium | reverse complement strand
GTCGTGGTCCGCGCTCGTGCCCCTCTTCGCCGTCGCGTCGAGCGCCGGTCGCACCGGCGCGCGCGCCGCGTGCACGACGGCGACCTCGGGCTTCGCCTCGATCGCTGACTCGCCGGCGCCCGCTCGCCTGGCAGCCACCTCGCGTCTGGCCGCGCCCTCGCGTCGGGCGGCGCCTTTGGGTCTGGCGGCGCCCTCGGGTTTCGCGGCCACCTCCGGCTCCGCGGCGCCCTCGGGTTTCGCGGCCACCTCCGGCTCCGCGGCGCCCTCGGGCTCCGCGGCGCCCTCGGGCTCCGCGGCGCCCTCGGGCTCCGCGGCGCCCTCGGGAGTGGAGGCGACCTCGGGTGTGGCGGTCGCCGCGGGCTCCGTGACCACCTCGGGCTGGGGGGGCACCTCGGCTCCGGTCACGGAAACGGCTGCCGCCACGGGCTCGGAGGCCGGCGGTGCGGCAGCGGTCGCTGGTGTCCCTTCGTCGCGCTCGCTCGTCGCGGCGGCTTTCGGTGCGGCCGTCGCGTCGCGCGGCTCGAGTCGCTTCGCCTCGCGCAAGCGCGCGCGCAGCCGCGTTCGCTCCCGCTCCCGCTCTTGCACCCTTGCGCGCAGCCGCTCCCGCTCTCGCTCCCGCTCTCGCTCTCGCTCCCGCTCCCGCTCGGGTTCCGGCGCCAACCGTGAGGTCGTGGGGGGCGCCGTGTGCGGCTGCACGGGCCCCATCACCCGCGTGGGGGTTGGGGTGAGCGCGTCGACGTCGTCGCTCGCGTCGCGCGCGGCGTGGGCCAGCGGCAGCGACGCCTCGAGCGTCCGCACGATCGGGGGAAGCGCAGCCGGCGTCGGATCCAGGGGCGTCAGGTCGTCCCACGTGAGCTCGGCGGGCGCTCGCGGCGCGAGCAGCGGGCGGGGTTCAGGCTGCGGGGCGGCGGGCTGCGGGGCGGCGGGCTGCGGTGCGGCGGGCTGCGGGGCGGCGGGCTGCCGTGCGGCGTCGGCGTCTTGACTGGAGGGGGGGCTCGCCTTCGGGCCGTCCGGGGTCGGGCTCGCGGCTTTCGTCTTGGCGAGGGTGTCCTCGGGAGGCCCTTGCGTCGCAGGAGCCGGCGGCGAGGTGTGCCTCCTGGCGCGCGTCCTCTTGGCTGCGTCGCTCGAAGCACGCTCCTTCGGTGGCTGCTCGGCGGGCGCGGCCGCAGACTCCGTCCGCTTCGATGGAGGGCGCTCCGTTCTGCGCGGCTTGGCGGCGTCCTCGGGCTTGGCGGCGTCCTCGGGCTTGGCGGCGTCCTCGGGCTCGGCGGCGTCCTCGGGCTTGGTTTGCTTGGCGCTCTTGGAAGGGTCGCTGGCCTGCGACTTCGGGGCGAGCGTCGCCGCGGATCCCTCGTCGTCCGAGAGCTGCTCCGGAGCCGCCTCGGCGGCGGAGGTCGCGAAGGGGGGCGCGCTCGCCGTCGGAGCGGTGGGCTTCGCCGCGAGGGAAGATCGCTCGCCCTCGGCGCCCTCGCTGGGCGTTCTCTGGGGCGCTGCCTTCGCGCCTCTCGACGCCCTGGTGTCTCGCGACGGGGACGAGGTCGGCGCCGACGGTGTCTCTCGCGCCTTCGTCTTTGCCTTGGCCCGGGTCGTGGCCTTCGCCGTCGTGTCCGCCGCTGCTTCGGGAGCGGACGGCGGGGCCTCGGCCTCGGAGGTCGCTGGTGCCTTCGCCTTCGTCTTGGCCTTCGTCGTGGCCTTCGTCGTGGACTTCGTCTTGGCCTTCGTCGTGGCCTTCGTCGTGGCCTTCGTCGTGGCCTTCGTCTTGGCCTTCGTCGACATGTCCGCCGCTGCCTTGGGCGCGGACGGGGGGGCCTCGGCCTCGGAGGTAGCCTTCGTGTTGGCCTTCGTCTTGGCGTGGGTCTTGGCCTTCATCGACATGTCCGCCGCTGCCTTGGGCGCGGACGGGGGGGCCTCGGCCTCGGAGGT
>CAYOAL010000223.1:0-9179 GCA_964401935.1 uncultured Polyangiaceae bacterium | reverse complement strand
GAGTTGGTTGGCTGGAGGGTGCTCCGCACCCTCCCCCCACGCTTCGCGCGGGGCCGAGACCATGGCTAGAAAAGCCGCACCGAGCGCCCTCCTGGAGCCTGCGCGTCTCGTCGCTTGTTCGTGGCACGGGGACGTTGCTCCACCCGCGGAACAGGGTATGCTCCGCGGCCATGAGAGGCACGAAGCTCGCGTTGCTCGTGCTCGCCGCTCTCTGCTCCGGCTGCGAGGAGCGCCCCAGCAAGGTGGATGAGCTGATGAGCGCGAACCAGGTGCGCACCGCGGAGCCGATCCCGGAGCCGCCACCCCCGGCGTCGTTCACCGAGGTGCCGGTCATCACCGTCGACGAGATCGGGGTGAAGATCAAAGATCGCGGCGCGACCGATCTCGGCAAGGAGAAGAGCCGCGAGAAGCTCAAGGAGGTGATCGACGCGATCCCCCACAAGGGGCAGCCGGTCACGATGGTGGTTCACCAGAAGGCGAAGATCGTCGATGTGGTGGAGACCGTGTGGCTACTCGGCAAGGCCGGGGTCACCGACGTGGTGCTCAAGACCAAGCCGCGGACGATGGACAAGGCGTGCGACGACGAGAGCCCGCCGGCCGACAAGTGCCTGCCCGTCGAGATCACCGTCACGCCCGAGTCGGCGCTCGCCCACGAGCCCGAAGGGTGCAGCGTCACCTCCATGGTCACCGACGGCAACGATGTGGGCGTGTGGGGCTTCTCGAGCACCGGCGGCCGCAAGCACCGGCCGGGCTTCGGAGGGCCCGACATCTCGAGCGCGCAGGAGACCATCGAGAAGAACATCAAGAGCTGCAAGAGCGACCGTGCCTTCTTCAGCGCGGCCTACAACATGCCGTGGGAGCACGCGTACAACATCGGCGCCACGATTCGGTTCGCCGACAAAGACAACAAGATCAAGCAGCTGGTGCTGCTCGGGCTGGAGCCCGTGGCCGGGCGGCCGGTGAAGCTACGCAAGTGAGGTGGCGGCTCCTCTTCCTCGTCGCGCTCGCGCTGCTGGCGCTCGCCGGGTGCGGGCCCCAGCAGAGCGCAGCCAAGACCTCGCACCTCGCTGCGGCGCGGGCCGCCGCCGACGGCTCCAGTGATCCGGAGCGGGTGGGCGCGTGGCTGCTCGCGGAGCTCGTGGCTCCCCACGGCTCGATCAAGCGCGCCGCCGCAGCGAGGAAGCGCCTCGCGGAGCTCGGCGGTGAGGGCCTCTGGGCCTCCCTCGCGAGGAGCGTAGACGCCGACTCCCACGGACGGTTCGGCGCCGCGGCCAAGGGATACCTCGCCGCGCTCCGCGCTGCCCGCGACGATGGCTCCCCGGAGGCTGGGATGCTGGCGTGGTTCGCCGCGAACCGCCTCATCTCCCTCAGCGCGGCAGTGCCGGATCTCTACGACCAGGCCGGTGAGCTGGTAAAGGAGATCGTGGCCCAACCTGGGAGCGTGGGGTGGCGCGCGCGGGGTGAGCTGGTCGAGTGGTGGTCGCGCAAGCTCTTGCGGGACGCCAAGGCGGACGACGGCGACGCGCTCTATCGCGACGTCGCCGCGCAGCACGGGTGCCTGCAGAAGGCCCTCGTCGCGGGCCCCTTCGGCCATGGCGTGCTCGCCGATCACCGGCGGCGCTTCGAGGCCGAGAAGCCGGCGCCGTGGCCCGCCCGCTTCACGCCCGACGCACGGCGCGGCTTGGAGCCGATCACCCGAGCCGCGGAGGCCCGGGGCTGCGCGCTGTCCATCCCGAGCGGGCGCGGGGGCGTCTACTACGTGCAGTCGTTCATCGATCTCCCCGCCGAGCGCGACGTGGTCCTCGCGGTCCAGGGCGCCTACGCGCTGTTCGTGGATGACGCGATGGTGCTCGATCGGAGCATGGACAAGTGGGGCGTGTGGCCGCGCTTCGGCGTGCGCCTCCGGCTCGGCGCTGGGCGACACCGCATCCTCGCGCGGTTGATCCGCCCCGACACCGCGATCCGCGTGCTCGCAGCCGACGGCCGCCCCCTCGGCCTCGAAGGGTCGGACGACCAGGAGGCGCCCTACACACTCGGTGCGCCAGCGCTCCTGCCGGATCCCAACGTGCTCGAGCCGTTCCTGCGGAAGCTCGGCGTCAAGCCCCTCGCGGGGGCGCCGCCGCCGGCCAACGCCGCCGTCGATCGTGGCCACCCGGTGCTGCGCTACGTGGCCGCGTACCTCGCCCACGTCGAGGGTCAAGACGACCTCGCCAGCGTGCTCTTCGAGCCCCTCATCAAGAAGCAGGCGACCTCCACGCCACTCGTGCTCGCGCAGCAGGCCGTGTTCGTCGACAACGACCCGGTGTACGCGACGGGCGTGGCGCGGGATCTCGCGCGCGATCTCCGCCAGCTCGCCGCCGATCGCGACGACGCCTTGTGGGGCCCGCGCCTGTGGCTCGCGCTCCAGCTCGGCGACAAGGGAAAGCCAGCCGAGCTCGTGCACGAGGTGGAGGCCCTCGCCAAGGTGTTCCCCGAGGTGCCCACCATCCTCGAGCAATTGGCGGCCATTTACTCGCAGCTCGGCTGGCCCGCCGAGCATCAGCGCGCCCTCGAGCTGGCAGCCAAACGCTTCCCCAGCGACGTTCAGGTGCTCGAGTCGCTCATGGAGGCGCGCGAGAGCCGCGGCGACCGCAAGGGCGCAGAGGATATTGCGGCACAAATTCTCGCGGTCGACCCCACGTCCGAGGTGCTGCTCAAGCGCGCGCTCGTGCGGGCCGACTATCCGGCCGCGGTGGCCGAGCTGCGCCGCATCGGCAAGCTCCGCGCCGACCGGCGGGATCTCGCCTTCCGGCTCGCGGATCTGCTCGAGCGCTCGGGCAGCCCGCACGAGTCGCTCGAGAAGCTCGAGCTGGCTCTGGCCCAGAACCCCACCGACGCCGACGCTCGTCTCGCCCTCGCCGACGCCAAGCTCGCCGCGGGGGACAAGACCGCGCTGACCACCGCGCTGGTGGACGCGATCGAGAGCGGCGCCGACGACGCCCGACTCCGACGCGCGATCGAGCTTGCGGAGGGGATGACGGATCTGGAGCCCTATCGACGCGATGGCTTGGCCGTGATCGCGGCCGCCGAACAGAGCGGGGTGACGCTGCCGGGGGCCTCGGCCCGCATCCTCGACTACGGCGCGCTGTGGGTGGCCTCCGACGGGACGGCGCGGATGCTCGAGCACGAGATCATCCGCATCCAGGAGCGTGACGGGATCGCCAAGCACGTCGAGCAGCAGATCCCTCAGGGGGTGATCTTGCGGATCCGAACCATCAAGGCCGATGGGCGGATCTTCGAGCCCGAGCTGGTGGAAGGGAAGCCGACGATCACGATGCCGCACCTCGAGGTGGGCGACTACATCGAGACCGAGAGCATCTGGTTTCTCCAGGGGGCCTCGGAGGGGGGAAAGCGGTTCCAAGGCTCTCGTTGGTACTTCCGCGAGGAGAACACCTCGTATCACGTCAGTGAGTTCGTGGTGGTCACCCCCTCGAGCGCGCCGGAGCTGGTGGTGGAGACGACGGGGGTGGTACCCGAACCGGTGGTGGCGCGCCCCGCGGGCCTCACCGTGCGCACCTGGAAGGTCGAGGGCTCGGTGGCGCTCCCCGAGGAGCCGCTCAGCGCGCCCATCCGCGAGTTTCTCCCGAGTGTGCAGGTGGGGTGGGGCATCGATCTCGACTGGCAGCTGGCGCGCATCGGCGACCTCGCGGCGGAGACGGTGACGCGCGACCCTCGCATGGTGCGCATCGCGCAGCGCATCGTGACGCGGAAGAAAGACGTGGCGCTCGCCAAGATCTCTCACGACGAACGCGCGAAGCGGCTCTATCGCTGGGTGCTCGACAACATCCAGCCTGGGGACGAAAAGGATGGGCCGCGGATCATCACCAGCCAGAGCGGCGACCGCACCCGGGCCTTCCTCTACCTCTGCCAGCTCGTGGGGGTGGACGCACGGCTCGGTTTGGTGCGTGACCGGCTGAGCCCGGTGCCCAACGGCCCGTTCAGCGAGGCCGAGTACTTCAACGTGCCGGCGGTGCGCATCAAGACCAAGAGGGGCAGCCGCTGGCTGCTCGTTCACGAGCGCTTCGCGCCCTACGGCTACCTGCCGAGCTCCTTGCGCGGTCAGCCCGCGGTCGTCATCCAGCACAAGACGCCCGTCACCTCGGTCACGCCGCCCCCCTTCGAGAAGGAGACCACGTCGGCGGGCGGCTCCGAGCTCGGGGTGCGCCACGAAGGGACCATCAAGCTCCGCGCCGACGGCTCGGCGCAGATCGAGCTCGTCCAGACCTACCACGACCGCTGGGCGTTCCAGCTGCGCAAGTGGCTCCATGGCGTGTCCGACAGCCGCCGCAAGGAAGAGCTCGAGGCCCGCTTGCTCGGCCTCGCCCTTCCCGGCGCGAGCGTGTCGGAGCTCACCCTCCCCAACCTCGACGACATCGACGTGCCGGTCACGTTGAAGCTGACGCTCGACGTGCCGAACTTGGCGCGCCTCGCGGAGGGGGAGCTGGTGCTCGACATCCCGTTCATGACCCCCGTGGGGCAGCTGGTGCGCTTGCCGGAGCGGCAGTCTCCGCTCTACATCGGCGAGCGCTTCGCGAATCGCACCCAGATCAAGCTTCGCGTCGAGCTCCCCGAGGGCGCGACCATCGCCTCTCCGCTCGAGGCGACCACCATCGAAGATCCTCGGCTCGTGGCGCGTGTTCGCTACAAGAAGGTGGCAGGCGCGCTCATCGTGGAACGTGAGGTGTCGCTGCCCGCGAGCCGGGTCAAGCCGGAGGAGTATCCGGCGTTCCGCAAGATGGTGCTCGAGGCGGACGAGGCGCTCACCTCATCGATTCGAGTTCGCCTGAAGTGAACGCGGCGCCGCGCTCACGGCCACCTCGTGGAGCACCTCGAGCAGCTGCTCGATGGGCGCCGGCTTGTGAATCACCGGACGCTGGCAGGCGCGCACGAAGGCGTCGGCGCGCTGCGTGAAGGTGCCGCCGCTGCAAAACACCACGCGCTCGGCGAGCTCGGGGTGCTCCGCCTCGAGGGCCTCGAAGAAGCGCGGCCCGTCCATGTTGGGCATCATGAGGTCACAGAGGATCACGTCGAACTCGCGGTCGTCGTCGAGCACCGTCAGCGCGTCTTCGCCGTCGCTCGCGAACACCAGCTCGTGATGCTTGCCGAGGGCGCGGCGATACGATCTCAGCACCAAGAGGTCGTCGTCGACGGCCAGGACGCGGAGCCGCGCCGCGGCGCGAGGCTGCGACAGGGGAGGTCGCGTCGGCACGCGCTGGACCTTGCTCACCGGGAGCGCGACGGTCACCTCTGTGCCGCGGCCGAGCTCGGAGCTCACCGCGATGTGGCCGCCGTGAGCGCGCACGATCTCGAGGCTCACGCTCATGCCGAGCCCGGTGCCGCGTCCGGACGGCTTGGTGGTGAAGAACCGCTCGAACACCCGCTGCTGCTGCTCCTCGGTCATCCCTCGGCCGGAGTCGGCGATGGTGATGACGGCGCGCTCCCCCGAGACGCCGGAGCTGATGCGAATCGTGTTCTCCTCGGCTGCACCTTCTTCGATCGCCTGGGCTGCGTTCAACAGGATGTTGGTGAACACCTGGGTGAGCCGTCGCGCGTCGCCGCGAACCAGGGGCACCGCCTCGAGCTCCGTCACGATCCGCGCCCGGTGACGAAGATCGTTGTGCACCATTCGGAGGGCGCGGCGCACGGAGCGAACGAGATCCACGTCCTCCAGCTCGCTCGGGGTGCTGCGCGCGAAGGGGAGCAGCTCGACGGTGATCGAGCGGATGCGGTCGACGCCTTCGAGGGCGTCGTCGAGGAGGGCGCGGAGGTCGGCCCCCTCGTGGCCGCGCATGGTGGCCATCGTGTGCGCACGCATCTCGTTGAGACACACCGAGATGAACTGAAGGGGGTTGTTGATCTCGTGCGCGACGGCGGCCGAGATCTCCCCGATGGTCGCGAGCCGAGCGCTGTGTTGGAGCTGATCCTCGACGCCGGGGGAGGATGGGCTGCGCTCGCGGGTCGACGGCTCCGGACGACGTTGCCGGCCGGACGACGCCGAGCGCAGCGCGAGGCGCGCAGCGGGGGAGTCGACCGGCTCGAGGATGGCGTGGGTCGCGCCTTCGGCGAGGACCCGGCGCCCGCTCTCTTCGTCGCTCACGACGATCACCACCGGCGCGCCCTCCGCCTGCTGGAGCGCGAGCGCGAGGCCGTCCTCGGTGGCGATCACGAGCTGAGGGACGCCTGTCGCCGTCGCCTCGGACGCGATGACGACGTCGGAGCCGAGCGCGGCTCGGACGAGCGAATGCACGTCCGTCCGCCCCGTGAGCGCGCGAACGTGGAGAACGGGCACAACGGAGATGGTGCCCGCTTCTACCCCCGAAGTCACGTCAATGTTAGGTCCGTCTGCATGTACCGCTCTCGTGGATGGGCTCGTCCATCGCGGTCGCGCCTCTCGCCGCCGCGTCTCTCGCCGCTGCGAGGCGCCGTCGCTCTCGCAGCGCTGGCCGTCGCGGCGTGTGGCCCCCCCGCGGCCGAGGTGGTGTCGCCGCCGCCGACCAAGCCCCCACCCACCTCCACGACCGCGCTCGTGTTCGAGAACCCGGGCGGCATGTGGATGCCCGAGCAGCTCGCCCAGCACCGGGAGGTGCTCGAGCGGCTGGGGCTCGCGCTCGATCCGGCGACCCTCACCGATCCGATGCAGCCGCCGCTCGCGGCGGTGGTGTGGCTTGGGGGCTGCTCGGCCTCGTTCGTGTCACCCGACGGGCTCATCGTCACCAACCACCACTGCGCCACGGGCGCCCTCCAGTACAGCTCCAAGAAGGGCGACAACCTCCTCGAGAAGGGCTACCTCGCCAAGACGCGCGCCGAGGAGCGCCACAACGGGCCTGGGGCGCGCGTGTTCGTCACCCAGGCCTTCAAGGACGTGACCAGCGTGGTGCGCGCGGGTCTGAACGACGAAAAAGACGATCTGGCGCGGTATCTGCTCGTGGAGCAGCGGGAGAAGGAGCTCGTGGCCGACTGCGAGCGCGATCGTCCCCACCTGCGCTGCAGCGTGGTGTCGTACTTCGGCGGGGAGAAGGTGATGCTGATCGAGCAGCTCGAGATCCGCGACGTGCGCCTCGTGTATGCGCCGGCGGAGGGCATCGGCAACTTCGGCGGCGAGATCGACAACTGGCGCTGGCCCCGTCACTCGGGCGACTACGCCTTCTTCCGGGCCTACGTGGGCCCCGATGGAAAGCCCGCCGATCACGCCGAGACCAACGTGCCCTTCAAGCCCGCGCACCACCTGAAGATCGCCAGCCAGCCCCTCGAGAAGGGCGATCTCGTGTTCGTGGCCGGCTACCCGGGGAGGACCACGCGCCTGCGCACCGTGAAGGAGGTGGCCGAAGCGGTCGACTGGTACTACCCGCGGCGGGTGAAGTTCTGCAACGAGTACATCGCGCTCCTCGAGGCGCTCGCCAAGCAAGACGAAGAGCTCGCCATCAAGGGCCGGTCGCTCCTCCGCGGCCTCTCCAACGCCCTCACCAACACCCAGGGGATGCTCGACGGGCTCCAGAAGGGGGGGCTCAAGGCCCAGAAGGAGCAGGACGAGCAGGCGCTGCGTGCGTTCATCGCCGAGAACCCGAGCCACGCCGCGGGGGCGAAGGCCATCGACAACCTCGGCGTTCACTACGAGAAGTACCGGTCGCGCCGCGAAGCCGACGCAGCCCTCGGGGAGGCGATGTTCATGTCGACCTTGCTCGGGGCTGCCGACACCATCGTGCACATGGCCGAGGAGCGGCCCAAGGTCGACGCGGCGCGGCATCCAGACTTTCAGGCGCGCAACCACAAGCGGCTCGAGCAGGCTCAGACGCACGCCCAGCAGAGCTACGATCGGCGCCTCGACAAGGCGAAGCTCGGGCTCGCGCTCGAGCGCGCGGCGCGGCTCCCCGAGGCGGACCGGCCCGAGCTCGTGGGGCTGGTGCTCGGGGCCGCGGCGCCGACCCGCGAGAACATCGACAAGGCGCTCACCTCCCTCTACGCGGGTACGAAGCTCGAGGCCGCCGAGCACCGCATCGAGCTGTTGCAGACGGCGAGCACCGAGTCGCTGAAGAAGAGCAAGGATCCGTTCATCCAGCTCGCGCTGAAGCTGCGTCCAATCCTTCAACAGAGCGAGGACCGAGGGCGCGCCTACGAGGGCGCGGCCACGATGGACCGACCGCTCTTCGCCTCTGCGCTGCGCGCGAGTCGCGGCGGCATCCTCGCCCCCGACGCCAACAGCACCTTGCGCATCAGCTACGGCACGGTTCGCGGCTACCGGCCCCAGCCCCTCGCGGAGGAGTACGAGCCCTTCACCAAGCTCAGCGGCATGGTGAACAAGCACACCGGCGCCGATCCGTTCGATGCGCCGGCCGCGCTCGTGGACCGCGCGAAGACCGGCCCATATGCGCCGTACGTCGACACCACGCTCGGTGAGGTGCCGGTGAACTTCCTCGCCGATCTCGACATCACCGGCGGAAACTCGGGTTCACCCACGCTCAACGCAAAGGGCGAGCTGGTCGGCCTCGCGTTCGATGGCAACTACGAGGCGATGGCCTCGGACTGGGTGTTCATCCCCGAGATCACGCGGAGCATCCACGTCGACATCCGCTACGTCTTGTGGATCATGGATCACGTCGACGGGGCGGATCATCTGCTCACGGAGATGGGCCTCACCCCAGCCGGCGACTGAGCGGGCGACGGTTGCCACGGCGGGCGAGGGCCAGGGCGAGGGCGAGCCCCGCGAGCCAGGACCACGGTGGAAGGGGCGCGCTCTGCGCCAGCTCACACCCGCAGCCCCCGTCGGCAGTGGCGAGGCTCGGGTCGCCGCTCCCGAGCGGCTCGGGCTCGAGGTGGAGGCTCTGCACCGTCATGCCGCTCGACGCGTCGAGGCGGAGGCCCACGACGCGCCCCTCGAGGCCGTGATCGAAGGCCGCCTCGCCGCTACGCAGATCGATGTTGAAGACGCGCTCAGTGGCTTCGGTGCGCACCACGAGCGTGCCCGGGTTCGCTGCGGAGCCGCGGAGGCGCACCGCGGGCACCTCGTCGGCGGCCCGATCGATGGCGGGGCTCGTGGCGGAGCCCGCTCCGTCGATCACGAGCGCCCCATCGGCGACCGTCACGTCGGCGTCCCCCACCGCGCTCCAGCCCTCGAGGCGTCCGCCGTCCCACTCCCAGCGGAC
>CAYOAL010000222.1:1368-9677 GCA_964401935.1 uncultured Polyangiaceae bacterium | reverse complement strand
GTGACGGGCTTCCGCTTCCGGATCACCTGAACCAGGAGCAGGTCACCCACGAAGAGCTGGGTGAGGGCGCGCCGGATGTCGGTCGTCGCCTCGGTGGTGATCCCGGCCACGTCGATGATGACGTCGAGCCGCCGCACGCCGGCGACCTCCGCCACCGAGCCGGGCAGCACCCGTCGGACCACCACCCCCGCGGAGGGTGGCGCGCCGAGCATGCTGCGATGCCGTGGGGTGATGGGGCTCACCATCACGCCGAGCGCTCCGCGATAGGGCGCCGGTTCCGCCTGCCGCGTCGCCGTCGCCGGCGACGAGCTCACGGTCGCCGGCGCGGGAGAGGCGGCCGCGGCGGGAGAGTCGGCGGCGGGAGAGTCGGCCGCGGCGGGATGGGCGGCGACCCCGACGGCGAGCGTGACGGCGACGACGAGGGCACGGTGCGGCGTGATCACGACCCTCACCAGTAGAGCTCATCACGCCGCGCTCGGCAACCGAGCGTCCTCGGCCCTCGCCCTCGCGACAAGACCGGACCGAACAAGCCCCGGACTCGCGCGCAGCGCGCTTGGGTGTTGGGGCCCCACGCGCAACGCGGTGGGCGGGGGGCCCCACGCGCAGCGTGGGGGGAGGGTGCGGCAGCACCTTCTCGGAGACTCAAGACCTGACCGACAAAGACCGAGCCCTCGCGCAGCGCGCTTGGGCGTTGGGGCCCCAAGCGCAACGCGGTGGGCGGGGGGCCCCACGCGCAGCGTGGGGGCAGGGTGCGGCAGCACCCTCCAAGAAGAAGGCTGCGGCAGCACCCTCCAAGAAGATCAGAGCGACTCGATGCTGGTCGGCTTGTAGATGGCGCAGCTCTTGTCGTCGGGCACGTTGACCTTGCCGGTGACGCGGATCGGGTCTCCGATGCTCACGGTCTTGCCGTCGTCGTCGCGGATGACCACGTCCGCGTCGGTGTAGCTCTTGGGGAGCGGCTCGAGCTCGCGCGGGCCCTTGCCCTCGGGGAAGCTCACCCGCACGCTCTGCTCGTCGTCGTTCACCTTCCCGCGCTTCTGTTGCACGTAGAACGGGCAGCCGTTCTGGGAGCACATGGTGATCACCTTCGACATGGTGAGGTAGCCGGACACGGACACCTCCTTGCCGTCGTTGTCCTGCGTGCAGACGTCTTTGACCGCCTCTCCGCTCTTCGGGGTGTGGTTGCAGCCCAGGCCGAGCCCGAGCGCAAGGAAGAGGATTGCAGATCGCGTCATGCCCCCCTCTCTTACCTCAACAGGCGCCGTGTGGCGACGTCGTCTGCGCCGCTGGTCGCGCGCTCGCGCGCCGTCGTGACGAAACGATGACGATGGGCCGCCGGAGGTGACGAAGCCATGGTGGCGGAGGCGAGGGCTGAGACTTCTGATGGAGACATGGGACGAGCCGAGTCAGCCACCAAGCTTCCGCTGTTGAGAGACATCCGCATCGCCAGCCCCTGCTCCGAGTCGTGGGAAGGCATGGTGGGCGACGACCGCTCACGGTTTTGCGGTGGGTGCATGAAGAACGTCTACAACCTCTCGGCCATGACCGGCGAGGAGGCGCAGGCGCTCATCGCCGAGAAGGAGGGCAACGTGTGCGTGCGTCTCTTTCGGCGGCGGGACGGCACCGTGCTCACCGCCGACTGCGACGTGGGCGTGCGTCGCAAGCGCGTGACCAAGATCGCGGCAGCAGCGCTCGCCTTCGGCGGGGCTGGCCTCGCCTTGGCGGCGGCGGGGGGCTTTGGCGCTCCTCCAGAAGATGTCCCGTCCGCGTCGGAAGACACGCGACCCTCACCCAAGGTGACCAAGCCGAAGACGCGCACCACCGGCGCAACGTTCTGGGAGGAGCTCTTCACGCCGGACGAGCCGGAGGCCAAGCCGGAGATGGGCGACATCTCCGCGCCCCAGCCGCTGATGGGCGAGATCGCGCCGCTGACTCCGGAGGACCCGGCGCGAGCGCCCGGCACCGGCGAGGACAAAGTGCCCGTGCTCGGAGAGTGAAGCCCCACGATCGCGCCGCGCGAGGGAACGGCGTCCGCGCCGAGCGGCACCATCCACGTCGAGCAAGACGGGTCGCGAGGGACGAGCTCTCGCGAGGGACGACGGCTGCCCGTGGAAACGGCTCGTCAGAAGTCGACGGTGATGACCGCACCGCCGCCGCCGCGGGCGTACATGGGCGACACGCGCAGGCTCGCGCTCTCTTTTTGGGAGTAGCCGATCCCGAGCATCACCGCGCCGGCCCCGACGCCCACGATCGCGAAGGGGAGGAACACGTCGGCGATGAGCGCGTTGCGGTCGGTGTCGTCGGCGAGCTCCTCGGTGGGGGTCGCGTCGAAGTCGCTCGCCGAGTTCAGCGCCATCACGCCGAACGCGGTCGTCAACACGCCGGCGACCACGCCGACGCCGCCGACCACGAAGCCGGCGATGATGAGGCCGTTGCCCTTCGAGCTCGAGCGCGGCGTCGACCTGGGCGCTGGTTGCAGGGTGATGGGGAGATCGAGCCGGGTGGAGCCCACCACGTCGATCTGTTGGCTGTAGAGGCCGTATCCGGGAGCCGTCACTTCGATGGAGTGGGGGCCGGCCGAGAGATCGTGCTCGAGGCCCGCCACCGGCGTTCCGTCGATGCGAACGGCCACGCCAGGCACGTTGGCCGGGGTGATGGCGAGGATGACCTTGCCCGTCGCCTTGGCCTTGCTCTCCGCCTCGATGGCTTTGATGCGCTGCTGCGAGAGGGCCACCTTGTCGGCGTACTTGGCGTCGGGGTTCGAGGCGAGGAAACGCTTGTAGGCGGCGAGCGCGTCGTTCGTGCGGCCCATCTTGTCGTAGCAGTACGCCACGTTGTATTTCGGTGCGGCCCCGGGCCACATCGTGTCCGCCATCTGGAAGTCGACGACGGCGCCCGCGTAGTCGCCGGCGTCCATCTTGGCCTTGCCCGACGCGTACGAGGTCTTCGCCTGATCTTTGCGCTGTTTCTCCGACAGGAGCTGAGCCTGCGCGGGCTCGCTCACGGTCATCACCATCGCGGCGGGAAGCACCATCGCCACGAACAGAATCAACCATCGCTTCGACATGCCCGTCCCATGGTGGCAAAGACCGCGGCCGAGGTCGACAGTGAACATCGAATTTTCGCGTCGCGGCCCGCGGCGTGTCCGGTGAGGGCGGCGGCGCTCAGCGCGAGCTCACGGCGGCGGCAGGCACACGCGGGTACTGGCGATCACCTCGTTGGTCGTGCTGTCGCGAAAGCTCACTCCCTGACAGACGAGACCTTCGGGGCACGCCTTGCACGGTTCCATCGTGTCGCAGAAGGGCCGGCAGGTGCCGCCGCCCGCGTTGTCGCCCACACACAGAAGACCTGGACCGCAGGTGGGGGTGCCGATGGTCGGCGTGCACGCCGCGCCTGCCGCGGCTGGGCCCGCGTTGAGACAGGTCATGCCGGAGGTCTCGTCGCTGAACCAGCAGGTCTGGTTGTCGCTGCAGTTCCAGGGGTCTTGGTTGCAGGGAACGGAGCCGTCACCCGGGCATAGGGGCTCATCGGTCTCTGCCGTCTCGAACTCCTTACCGCAGGCGGCGGAGGACGCAGCGGTCCAACCCAAGCACAAGAGGAGCACCCGTTTGAAGCAAGACATCGAGGGGACGACCCGCCTCATCGTAGCGGCTGCTTCTCGGCTTGTGTTCCCAAAAAGAGCGGAGCACGCTGCACGCATGCCCAGGCATTTTCGCAGTCTCCACGACGTGTCGAGCGCAGAGCTCCAGCGGATCCTGTCTCTGGCCAAAGAGATGAAGAGCGACCCGAAGCGATTTCGCAACGACCTCGAGGGCCGCTCGATCGCGCTGATCTTCAGCAAGCCCTCCACGCGCACGCGGGTGTCCTTCGAGGTCGGTGTCCGACAGCTCGGTGGCTTCCCCATGTTTCTCCCCGCCGGCGGCGCGACCGGAATGCAGCTCAACCGCGGGGAGTCGAACCACGACACCGCCAAGGTGATGTCGCGTTACGTCGACGCGATCGTGATCCGCACCTTTCAACAGGCTCAGGTGGACGAGCTCGCCCAGCACGGCAGCATCCCCGTGGTCAACGCGCTCACCGACGCCTATCACCCGTGCCAGGCGCTGGCCGACGTGCTCACGATGCAAGAGCGCTTCGGCGACGTCCGCGGGCTGAAGCTCGTGTTCGTCGGTCCAGGCAACAACGTGACGCACTCGCTGATGAACGCCGGTCCCCGCGCGGGCTTCGACGTGGTGTGTGCTTGCCCGTCGGACCTTCCGCCCGACCCCACCGCGCTCGCGCTGGCGCAGGCCGACGCAGCGCGGGCGAAGACTCGCGTCGAGGTGGAGCACGACGTGGCGGTGGCGGTGCGGGGGGCCCACGTCATCTACACCGACACTTGGGTGAGCATGGGCCAAGAGGACGAGGCCGAGGCGCTCAAGCAGAAGCTCTCGGGCTTTCAGGTGACCGAGGAGCTGATGAGCCGCTGCGATCCGAAGGCGGTGTTCATGCACTGCCTCCCTGCTCATCGCGGCGAGGAGGTGACCGACGAGGTGATCGACGGGCCACAGTCGGTGATCTTCGACGAGGCCGAGAACCGGCTGCACACGCAGAAGGCGCTCCTCTCGCTGCTCTTGGAGGCCCAGCCTTGGAGCTGAAACTCGAGGACATCGCGCCGCGCTTTCGCGGCGTGCTCGAGCGCTGCGAGCCGTTCTTGATCTCGTACCCGAAGAACTACGCTGCGCTCGATCTGGCGCCCTTCGGATACCCCATCCGCGAGGAGCACCGTTACACGGCCACGACGCTCCGGTCGCGCGACGTGGTGGATGGCCTGCACCGCCTCGACGCGGCCACCTTCGGCGACCAGGACATGCTCATGCCGCGGTGGGTGATGTTCGACTGCGGCGAGTTCCCCGGCGTGGTCTTCGGCTTCGGGTGCCGCGCCGATGCGCTGCCGGCCTACGCGCGGGAGGTGTACCAGGCCACCGAGCGCGACGACCAGTTCGTGCCGCTGTCGATGTGGGTGGCGATCCGCTGCGCGGAGGAAGGGGCGTGGTTCGGCCACAACCTGTCGTCGGCGAACGTCGTGCTGCACGGTGACGACGTGCTCAGCGGGTTGGCCATCCTCACCAAGATCTTCGGGGTGCGGGTGACGCGCGCCACCCGCCAGTATGGAGCCACCCAGTGGACGAGCGCGAGCATCGGGCTCCACGGCCGCCTCGGGGCCATGGAGGTGCTCAGCGCGTTCACCCCGGCCCACACCCACCCCGAGACCTTCGCCTATCTGCTCGAGGTCGACGAGCAGACGCTGGTGAGCAGCTTGCGGCCAGACTGGAAGGCTCCAGCGGGCGAGGGCGACGAGGTGCTCGTCGCCGACGACAGCGCGGCCATCCGCGCCCTGCACGACGCCATCGAGGGCGGTGCCCGCTACCAGATCCTCCGGGTGGAGCGCGGGGCGGGGGACGCTGCATCGCGGATCCATCTGCGGCGGCTCTGAGGTAGGCTCTCCCCGATGGTGCGTAGACCGAAGGGACGCAAGCTGTTGGTGGCCACCGCAGGGCTGGCCACGTTGACCTACGTGGCGTGCAAACACGAGGCCCCCACCGGCAACCTCCCTGCGCCCATGCCGGAGCCGACGGAGATGCCGGTGGGCAACCTTCCGGCCCCGATGCCCGATCCCACCGCCACCGCGACGCCAAGCGCGGAACCGACGGCCGCGCCTCCCGAGCCGTCGGAGATGCCGGTGGGCAACCTGCCCGCGCCGATGCCCCTCCCACCCGAGTCGCCGAAGCAGTAAGTGGCGGCCGAGGTCTTCGAGCTCGAGATGTTTGGCGGCGCCTTCGAGCGCCGCTATCGCCGCGCCCGGCCGGAGGTGGAGCGAATGCCTTGGGGCACGCTCGAGCTCGCGCGCTATCGCGAGAGCGATCTCGTGGCCGCGCGCAAGGCGTGGACCGGCGCGGCCTTTCAGGAGCACAGGACGGGGGTAGCGTGCGCGGCAGCGCTGCGCGCGCTCATCGAGGTGCGCGCACCGCTCGACTTGGTGGCCCTCGCCGCGCGGTTTCCGCTCGACGAGCTGGTGCACGTGGAGCTCTGCGCGCGCATGGCGATGGAGCTCGGTGGTGGCACCGAGATCATCCACGACCCGGATCGGCTGGTCACCGACGCCGCGCCGGGGACGCCGCCGCTGATGCGTGCCGCCGAGCTGGTGGTGCGGTTCTTCTGCGTGGGGGAGGCGGTGTCGATCCCGCTCTTGCGTCGCACGTGGAAGGTCGCGAAGCACCCGCTGCCGAAGGCGGTGCTCGGCCGCATCGTCAAGGACGAGGCGGCGCACGGGGCGTTTGGCTTCGCGTTCCTCGACTGGGCGCTCGAGCGGCTGGGCGAGCCCGAGCGACGCCACCTCGGCGACGTCGCCGACCGAGCGATCGACGCGCTGGTCGCCAACTGGGACGACCTGCGCCGACGCGACAAGTCCGAGATGATCGAGGACCATCCCCTCGGCTGGATGGGCACCGACGACTACCTCGCGCTCGCCACCGCTTCGCTCGGGAGCCAGGTGCTCGCACCGCTCGCGGAGCGCGGGGTGCCGCTCGCTCCGCGCACGCCCCAAGGGCTGCGTCGCGAGCCATCGTCCTAGACGTCGGGTGTCTTCGCGCTGCAGCCGCTCGACACCAGCCTCCCAGGAGACTGGTGTTCCTAGCGCTCTCGTGACCCGGAGGGGAGCTCGTCGTCGCCGAGATCGAGCTCGAGGAGGAGCAGGCGCCGTACCGGCGGGTCGCTCCACCGTTCGGGGACGACCGAGCTCTGGGAGCGGTAGAGGCGCACGCGCACCGCGCCGGCGTGGGCGGCCTCGCGGCGTGCGCGGAGCGACGAGCGCCAGTAGCCGCGGAGGCGCGACGGCTCGAACGGCCCGTGCGTGGCGCCGATGGCGCTCCACACCACCCCCCACTCCTTCTGGGTGCGTGGCCACATGTCGAGCGCCACGGTCGTCCCGTCGGCGCGCACTGCCTCTGCGGTGAGGTGAGGGATGAGCTCGCCGGCTGGCCACTCGAAGGTGGGGTAGCACGCAAAGGGCCAGGCCTGCGTGGTGCCCGCGATGCCGAAGGCGACGTTGGCCGCGATCAGGATCGCGCCTACCGCGAGCGCGAGGCGTGGCGAGGGTTGTGGTCGACGCGCGGGGGAAGGCCAGCGCGCGGCGAGCAGCGACAGCGGCGCCAGCGGGTGACGCAGGAGGAGCGCGGGCCATGGCGTGGGCGCGCGTTCGTCACTCGGTCGATAGACGACGCGGCCGAACGGATCGGCGCTGCGGAGGACGGCGAGGGTGGCTCGGGGAGCGCGTACGACGAGCTTGCGGCGATACACCTCGGCGGCGAGGCCGCGGAGCGCGTCGTGGCTGTCGAGCAGCACCACGTAGCTCGGCCACAGCACCGTGAAGCGGATGAACATGAACAGCTCGGTGAACATGTGGAATCCGAACGCGGCGAGCGCCACGACGGGGCGGGCGCGTCGCCACGGCAAGAGCCACAGCGCGCTGAGCTCGAAGGCGACGGCGACGAACGCGAGGCCGCGCAACGCGAGCGGATAGTGGTCGATGCGAAAGGACACCTGCCGGTGCTCGAGCCACTTGAAGTACATCTGGTTCCGGAGGTTGTCGCTCCAGATCCAGCCCCACCCGGCCTCGAGGAGCTTGTGCACCCCAGGGAAGAAGAAGATGAGGCCGATAAGCACCCGCGCGGTCCACACCGGCACGCCGTAGCGAAGCGAGCGTCGGGGCGGACGCGGCGCGCCGGCGGCGGCTCGTCGTGCGGCGTCGATGGAGAGCACGTCGGCGGAGGGGCTCGCGGCGAGCGCCGCGAGGAACCACACCAGGTGATGGTGGTGCACCACTGCGCCCACGTGCTGCGAGATGCCTAGCACGTAGAGGCCTGCGAGCGTGCCGACGGTGAGGGCGAGGCGGGTCTGAAAGCCGACGAGGCCGAGCGCGCAGCCGCCGAGGAGGAGGCTCCCGGCGACGCGGGTGGCGGTGGGATCGATGGGGAGCGCGGCAAGAGGGAACGCGAGGCTCGGGCGCGCGACCCGCAGCTCGTCGGGGAGACGCGCGAGGGCCACCGTCTGCTCCACGTCGACGAAGGCGAGCACGAGGGCGCAGACCACCACGCGAAAGATGGCCAGATCGAAGGGGCTCGCCGCCCATCGCGCTCGGGCGTCGCTCACCGGGGGCGGCGCTGCCCAGCACGTAGCCGTCCAGCGCGTCGCTGCTCCGCGCGTCGCTGCTCCACGCGTCGCTGCTCCACGCGTCGCTGCTCCACGCGTCGCTGCTCCACGCGTCGCTG
>CAYOAL010000222.1:0-1268 GCA_964401935.1 uncultured Polyangiaceae bacterium | reverse complement strand
CTCCACGCGTCGTCTCATGCGAAGAGGGTACCAGCGCCGCTCAGGGAGGCAACCGGCGGAGGGACGACCACGGGAAACGCGGCCAGAAGGGAGTGTCCACGCCCGCCTCGTCGTCGAGCGAGAACCAGGGGCTCTCGCGGCTCGGGCGCAACACCTGGAAGCTCTGGGCGGGCATGTAGCTCTGCCCGAGGAGGGCCACCTTGCGACCGTCGGCGTGCTCGGCGAGATCGAGGATGAGCACCGCGTGGCCGGGGCTACCGGGGAGCACGAAGAAGTCGCCGGGCCTCACCTCGTCGCGCTCGATCCGCGCCGCCTTGTTGGCGATGGCCACGGTGTTCGACCACGAGAACACCACGTCGAGGTAGCGGCGGTAGCTCGGGTGGTCGTTCTTGCGGGCGCCGCGGGTGGTCCACACGAACGACACCCCTCGCGGCGTGGGGTGGCCTCCAGCGCGGTACCGGGCCCACGGGATGGGGCCCGCGCCCGTGGGATAGCTCGCTTCGTCGGCGCGGCCACGGTGCCAGAGCCACTCTCCGTGGAGGCGCATGATCGCGTCGGCGCACTGTTGCAGATCGCTCGTACCCACGTCGAGGGTTGTGACCGCAGCGACGTGTTGGTGATCGCCGGCCAACAGCTGCCGGCCGTCGTAGGCGAGCACGGGCGTCCCGGCGGCGGCGAGGGGGAGCGAGCGCAGCCACCCGCCGAACGTCTCGGGAGCCGTCGGCGCGCGCGCGAAGCCGGCCGGCGGACTGAAACGCTGCGCGAGGGAGTCGACCGCGGGAAGGGCTCCGGGCGTGCCCTCGGCGTGCCAAGGGTACGCGTCAAGCGCCAAGGGGGGCGGCGTGGGCGGCGGCGTGGACGTCCCCGTGGGCGGCGGCGCGGACGTCCCCGCGGGCGGCGGCGCGGACGTCCCCGCGGGCGGCGGCGCGGGCGCAGCCGGTGCGGCGGGGGAGCGAGCGTTGGGGACGGCGCGTGAGGGGCTCGCAGCGCCGCGAGCTCCTGCGCTCTCCCGTGGGTGAGAGGGTTCGGGCTGCGCGCTCCCGGCGGGGTCCCGCGCAGTCGCCGGCTCACAACCCACGCCCGGCAAGAGTCCCAACGCAAGGCCCAACACGAGGCGCACGGGAAGCAACTGGTTCCTCATCGAGCTCGGCATCGTCACCCCTCCCCGGAGTGTGACCCGCCCGCACGAGAGCGGCACGAAACCGACGCGAAGTGCGAGGGCGAGGGCGAGGGCGAGGGCGAGGGCGAGGGCGAGGGCGAGGGCGAGG
>CAYOAL010000221.1:0-9737 GCA_964401935.1 uncultured Polyangiaceae bacterium | reverse complement strand
GGGGGCTCGAACCGAGGGGGCTCGAACCGAGGGGGCTCGAACCGAGGGGGCTCGAACCGAGGGGGCTCGAACCGAGGGGGCTCGAACCGAGGGGGCTCGAACCGAGGGGGCTCGAGCCGAGGGGGCTCGAACCGAGGGGGCTCGAGCCGAGGGGGCTCGAGCCGAGGGGGCTCGAACCGCTGAAGGCCCCACCACTTCTCGGCGCTCGCGGCGGGTGCGTTCGGTGGCGAACCCTCGGCAGCCGAGTCTGTTCACAAAGGCGGGTACGGGGCGGCGGAGGCGAGTGGCGACGTTCGCGCGAGGACGTCGTCCGGGGCGCCCGCCGAAGGATGGGTCGCGGCTGCGGCACGGGTCGCGACCGCCGCTGTCGGCGGCGCATCCGGTGCATGTGACGTGGCGGTTCTGCACCGGGCTGCCAAACTTGCGGACGGCGGAGGTGATGCGGGTCATCCGGAGTCGGTTCGTGGCGGGGAAGCTGTATCCCCGTGACGCCGGCTCGAGCGTGGGCGCGGGCGCAGCGTTTCGGTTGGTGCACTTCAGCGTGCAGCAGAACCACGTGCATTTGCTCTGCGAGGCGAGCGACGCGACGGCGCTGGCGCGAGGGCTCCAGGGGCTGGCCATCCGCGTGGCCAAGGGCGTGAACCGGCACCTTTCGCGCCGGGGCAAGGTGTTCGACGACCGCTACCACCACCGCATCTTGCGGAGCCCGAAGGAGGTGCGTTGGGCTCTCGGGTATGTGCTCAACAACACCCGCAAGCACAACGCGGAGCTGCTCGTGCAGAAGCACCTCGCCCGCGACTGGCTCGACCGCGGGTGCAGCTCTGCGCCCTACTTCCCTGGCTGGGAGGTCCCCGGCGCGGCGCACCCCGGCTCGCGCCGCCTCGACGCGCGGCCGCTCACCCCCGCCTGCCCCGTCGCCGCGCCCGCGACGTGGCTCCTCCGCCACGGCTGGCAACGCGCCGGACCAGGGCACCTCCCCACCGATTGGCTCCCCGGCTGACTGCCCCAAGGCTGACAACGCGCCGGCCAGACCCCCTCCCAACCGATGGGCTCCCCGGCGCCCACCCCTTAGGGCTGGGCTCTTCAGCGTCTCTGAGGGCTCGCGCTGAGCGCGACGCGTTCAGCGACGGCGCGCGCGTCGGCGTCGCGCGGCAGCGGCGAGCACGAGCAGCGCGAGCCAGGCCGCGTGCTCTCGCGGCGCGCCCACCACGCCGCAGCCACAGCCACCGTCGGCGTCACCATCGGCGGCGTTCGCGCCGGCGCCTCCGTCTCCGCCGCTGCCCGAGCTCGCCCCCGAGCCGCTCGACGCACCGCCGCCGCCCTCACCGGTTTGGCCTTCCCACTTGGACGCACGCACCACGAGGCCCGCGCTCGCGTCGGGACTGAACGGATCGTCGTCGGCGATGAACACGTCCACGGTGTGAGCCTCTTCGTCGGGCATCTGCCAGCTGAGATCCGGGCCCGAGCCCACCTCCACGCCATCGACGAACCACGTGATGGTGAGGGGATCACCGTCGGCGTCCTGAGCCTCCACGTGAAACGCGAGGTCCTCGCCCACGTCGGCGAACGGCGCCGCGCTCTCGGGCGTGAACGCGGTGATGACGGGGGGGGCGTTGGTGGCGGTGGTGTTGACGACGAGGAAGCCCACGTCGGCGCGGCCTGCGTCGTCGGTGACCTTCACGCTCACGAGCTGGCGACCGCCAGCGGTTGGGACGAAGGCGTGGGTCGAGCCGGTGCCGTCGTCGAACGCGCCATCGAGATCCGTGTCCCACGTGAACGTGAGCGTCGCCTGGTCGTCGAAGTGCGTGGCCGCGGCGGCGAGGCTCACGGCCGCGCCCACCACGCCGCTCACCGGCTGGCTCGGCAGCACGAGCTCGGGCGCGACGCGGAGGGCGAGCGGCTCGTTCTCGTCGCGCACTGCCACCGCCTGCGCGCGCAGCTCGTCGACCGCGTCCACCATCAGCGCGTGCTGCGCCTTCAGGTGCTGGGCGAGCGAGGCGTAGCCCACCGTGCTCCCGAGCGTGAGCCCGTCGGCGTAGGTCTCGAGGAGCGCGGCCGCCTCGGCGATCTCGGCGTCGCCGGCGCCGAACGAGCGGAGGAAGCTCTCCTCTGCCTCGGTGAAGCCGTTGGCGGCGAAGCCCTCGATCACCGCTTGCCAAGCCGCCCCGTCCCCGGTGGGCTCAGCCGACGCCCCCGCGACCACCGCGTCGATCTCGGTGCCGAGCTCCTCGGCGGAGGCCTTGGCGAGATCGAGGTACGCGATCACCTTCTCCGTCTGGAGCAGGAGCCCCTGGTGATCGCCCGCTGCGTCAGCGCCTTGCACCTTCTCGAACGATGGCAAGAACGCGCGGTAAGCCGACGTCTCGACCGCGAGGAGCTGCGCCGCGAAGGCGGTGCGGTTCGTAAGCTCGGCGTCGGCCGGGGACGCCCACGGGCGCGCCTCGAGCAGCGGATCGGCCATCGCGAACGGCACCACCTCGAGGAACATCGGATCCGGCGGGTCGTTCGCGATGTCGGTGTACATGTGCTCGAGGGCCTTGCCGAGGTTGGACAGCAGATCGAGCGCCTTGCCCTGGGTCCAGTCCCACGGCGTCTGAGGACAGCCGACGGGGCTCCCGGCCTGCGACAGCGCCTCGCAGAAGAGCTTGTAGGCGAGCGCTGCGGGGGTCTCGGCGGTGAGCAGCCCTTGGAGGAGCTGGATCGCCTTGATGAGCGCCACCGTCTTGTGGATCATCGCCGCCTCGGCTGCGCTCTGGGCGGCGGCGAGCTTGATGGCGACCGGATCGCAGCTGAACACGATGGGGGCGTTGGACACCGTGAAGTACACCCCGCGGATGTCCCGTGAAGGATCGAACGCAGCGTTGTCGGGATCGTGGAACGGCGTCTGATCGAGCACGATCTCGTACTCACCGGGCTTGAGCGGCGGCAACCACATCGACTGATCGATGAACGCCCCCGCGCCGAGGCACGTGGTGAAGTAGTTGGCGCCACCGAGCGTGACGTCGGCGAACGGGTTGGGGTGGTCTTTGGGGATCACGTAGAGATCACCAGCGCCGCAGATCTCGCCGGGAGGAACGTGATCGACATCGCCGGAGGCGCACACCTGATCCCCGGCGTTGAACGTGAATTTATCGGTAGCGTCGCCAAGACAGGCGGAGGGCCACACCTGCGCGCCGTGCCCCTCCTCGGCCACGGTCAGCGCGGCACAGGCCATCAAGCCCAAGCCGAACCCTCTCCGCCGTCCCCCTCGGCCCTGAACCCAGCGCCCCTGACCCCAGCGACCCTGACCCTCATGGCGCCCCCCGGTGTGGTGCCGTCCCCTTCCCACGCGCTGTTCCATCGTTTCAGGCTAACCGACACCGCGCCCAAATGAACGCGAGGCGCGGCTTTCGCCGGAGAAAGGTGGCGAGATGTGGGGGCGGCTCAGGTGATGAGCGCGAGGATCAACCAGGTGAGCCGCAGGATGCCCTTGTCGAGCTCGATGAGGAGCCCGTCGCTGCCCACGCGCCCCTCGGTCACCTTCACCAAAAGCCCCGTCTCGTGATCGACGCTGTGGAGCTCGACACCCCGGAGCGGCTCGAGCTCGAACACGTTGTGGATGACGAGCTTCATCTCGCTCGACGACGTGGCCCCGTAAGGATTGAACGCCCACACCGCGACGGTGCTCGAAGGCAACGCGTTGGGGGGCCAGTGCTCTTCGGCCACGAGGACCCCAGCGAGATGGGGCTCACCGATCCCCGACGGCAAGGTGAGGGCGTCCAGATCCACACTGAGCGTGAGCTCGTCGGTGACATCGACGGTGTCGAGGCCAGCTTTGAGGGGAGCGCCCTGCCCCGTCAGCGGCAGCACGAAGGGGGCCTCGAACACGTGCGGCGTGTCGGCGAGCACCTCGACGGAGAGCGTGATCCCGCCGAACGACGGCGGCAGCTCGGCAGCGGGTCCGCGGAGATCGAGGCGATGGACGCCCGCCGCGACCGGCGCGAGGACGAACCCACCGGCCGCGTCGGTGACCGCCTCGACACACTCGCTCGTCTCGGTGCACAACGCGGTCCGCGCGCCCCCGAGCGGCAACGAGCCGCGATCGACCACGCTGCCTGACACCGAGGTGCCGTCGACCACCATCCCCCCAGCGCCCCCTGCGTCGGCTCCCCCCGCTCCGCCTGCGCCTCCGCCAGGTCCGGTAGGCACCTCCTCGGCACAGCCCCACCCCGTGACGAGCACAACCCAACAGAGAGCCCACCGCATGACGAAGCGCTCAGCCTAGCTGAAAGTGCTCTCCTCGGGCGCTCGATCGCTCCACGCGTCGCGCCACCTCGGTGGCGGCGATCGCGGTGACGAAGGTTGCGGCGAGCACGATGAACCCGTGGGCGGGAAACACCAAGAGCGCCACCGCTCCGAGGGCGAACGCGGCGGCGGTCACCGCGAGCCGCCGGTGGAAGGTCAGCGCCACGAGGGCCGCTCCCCCGGCCATCGCGACCAACGTGAGGAGCACGCTCGAGAGGATCGGCAAGTCCAAGAGCCACCCCGTCGCGAGCGCGGCGGTGGCCACCCAGTGCAGACCGTGGAGCAAGCGGTGGAGGCGACGGCTCATCTGGTTTTGGAAGCGGCGCCGCATGAGCGGCTGCGTGACGGACAACGCGATGAGCACGATGGCCTGGATGAGGGCGGCGTGTCCGTAGCCGGCGTCGCGGATGTCGAAGCCGCTGGTCGCGCCCACCGCGAGCAACGTGGTGAAGACGAGCGTGCCGACGCCGCGCCAGAGGCAGCGCCGGGTCTCGGCCCCCACGCGGTAGTCGTGGTCGGCGTGGAGGCGCCGCAGCTCGTCGATCTCGCTGTTGCGTTTCTGGAGGGTGTCGACGAGCGACAGGAGGCGCTCGTCGAGCCACGCACAGGGGGCGTCGAGCTCCTCCACGAGGGCACGCGCCGCGTCGTAGCTCTCGCGGCGGATGTGGAAGTCGGCCATCTTCTCGAGCAGCCGCTGAAGTCCTCGCGCCGCCTCGGCGTTGTTTGGCCACTCGCGCAGCGCCTGCTTGAAGGCGAAGCGCGCCTCGGTGAACAGCTTGTGCACGAGCGTGGTGTCGGGCTCGTCCTTCAACAACAGCGGGGAGAGGACGGCGACCCGCCCCTCGGCCACCTCCGCCAAGCGGCGCGACGCTCGGTGCTGCAGAAACTCGGCGAGCGCGACCCGCAGCGCCTCGGCGTCGGGGAAGCGCCGATCCGGTGCGTGAGCCATCGCTCGCCGGCAGATCGCCGCGAGCTCGGTGGGCGTGTCGTCGGAGAACATCGGCGGTGCGCTCGAGATGGCGCTCTTCACCGCGTCGAGCACGGTGTCGGTCGCGTGGGGCGGATAGCCGAGGAGGATCTCGTGGAGGATCGCCCCGAGCAGGTACACGTCGGTGCGCTCGTCGACACCGAGCCCGAGCGCCATCTCCGGCGCCCAATAGGCGGGGGTGCCGGCCGGCGTGGCGATCGCGCGAGCGCTCGGCACCACCTTGGGGAGATCGTCGCGCGTGGTGACGGCGAGCCCCCAGTCGAGGAGGTAGATCTCACCGAGCGCGCCGAGCATCACGTTGTCGGGCTTGAGATCGCGGTGGACGATGCCCAAGGTGTGCGCAAAGTGCACGGCGCGGCAGACGGTCATGAGCACGTCGAGGTGCTGTTCGAGCGTCCACTCCTCCTCGTCGAAACGGTCGCTCCAGCGCGCGCCCTCGATCCGCTTCATGATGAGGGCGGGGCGCCCGTCGGCGGTGAGGCCGGCTGCGTACACCGGGATGATGTTGGGGTGCTCGAGCATCCCCGTCACGATGGCCTCGCGCAGGAGCTCGCTCGCGAACGCGCTCCCCTGGTCGCCGGTCGGGAGCATCTTCACCGCGACCCTGCGCCCGAGCCCGAGCTGTCGCGCGGAGCGCACGAGGCTCATGCCACCCTCGCCGATCACCTCCCCGAGCTCCACGCCCCCCTCGAAGGACACAGTCTCGGGAGCGTCCGAGAGCCCCTCCAAGGGATCGTTGGCGCCATCCCCCGGGTCGAGCGACTCGAGGAGCGTGCGCTCGTAGACGCGCGTGCTCTCGGGATCGAGCGAGTCCAGCCAATGTCGTGTGGAGCGCCGGGTGCCCGAGCGGCGGACCGGCGTCGTGCGCAGCGCGCTCCACGAGCGCGAAGAATCATCAGGGAACATCGTCCTCCAGCAGACGATGCCCACGCTCTCTATCTCTCGGCGGGCCCCTCCAGCAACTTCCACGCCGCCCCCCTCGCCCCGAAATCCCCCAACAAGATCGGCCGCCCCCCGTGCGCGCACAGCGCACCAGAGTGCGCGCACACCCGCTCGAGCCTCACCAGGGTTTCTCGCGAGCACCCAACCACAAGGTCAACGCCTCCGACATCAGATCTGCCCCGGGTCCCATCGGTTCGCTCCACTGTCGGCCGGCTGCGCACGGTCCGGGCGTGTGCCGGCCGCGAGCCATACTCACCACGCGGTCCTGGCCACGCAGCACGAGAGACGGGCAGGCATTCCGGTAAGTAGCCGGAATACCTGCAGCCCTCAGGGGGTGTGCGAAGGTCCCATGTGATGTCGGGCCCGTCGACGACCCTGCTTGACCTCGCTTCCGTCGACCGCGCAGCGCAAGAGGTGTTGGGCAAGGCGGGCCCCAGCAAGACGGTGGCGGTCGCGGGACCGCCGGGGTCAGGGCGGGGACTCCTGTTCGAGTCTCTCGTAGGTGCGCTCGGGAACGACGCAGTGGGAGTTTGCGCGCACAGCACGGTCCCGCGGAGGGGGCTGCACGAGTCCGGCGTGGAGCTCCAGGGTATCGCTCTGCCGGTCTTCGTGAGAGCGCCGCGCCCGGACACACTCGCCGCCTACCTGGGCCTATGCGCGGCGGAGCCTAGGTATCTTCGACACGACGCCAACCAGTATTCGATTGTGCTCGAGGTGGTCCTCGGCGACAGACGGCTGGTCCTGCCTGGAGACCTTCCGTTCACGGTTGGGATCCGGGAGGTCCCAACGGGATGGGGACACGTCATGCAGGCTCACCCGCAGCTCGGACAGCATGCGCTCGTGAAACTTCCACACCATGGTTCGAGCGAGGCGAAGCACGACGACCTGATGGCGCCGTCCTCCGGCGGCTCACGCGCGTGGCCGGTGACGCTCTACAACAGCTCGCGGTTACCGCGGATCGCGGTAACCGAGGGGCTCCCGGACCTCGTGCGTCGAACGGACGCGTACTGCTCACCGGCGTCCCTGCATCGCGCGCGATGCAGGTCGCGGTCTCGCATGCTGCGGATTCTCGCAGAACGCGGACCACGTTGGCATCTCTGCGTGCGTGGCGATCAATGAATCGCACGAATGTAGTCCAGCTTGCGCACGTGCCACGTCCAGTGTTCATCGGGACCGTCGATGATTACTTTGACGAGACCTGTCACGCGGCCCACTCGCGTTCCCACGTGCTCCCCCGCCCAGTGGTCGTCTTCGGGGAAGACCCAAAAGCAACCCACCAACATGCCTCCCTCGAAATGCTTAGGAGGCCCGCCTTGCCGGCCTTCGGGGTCTCGAAACGGAGGCAGTCTCGAGTAGCTCAGCGACCCCAACATCTCGGCTCTCTGCCTCTCGGGCATACCCCAGTATCTCGGCTCATGGTGTACGTCCTTCCTCGAGAGCACGGCTTCCCTGAGGGCGAGCCGCAGCTCCTCCGCAGTTCGCCAGAGCTCCTCCTGAGTCAGGGCGTGGAGCCACGCTTTCCGATTCGACTTGCCGCTCGGCACTGGGGGACGGCTATTCGTTGGGTCCACGGGTGAAGACGAAGGAGAGCGCGTCGGCGTGGCTCTCGGAGCCAGCGCCGGATGTCGCGGCACGCCCGAGCTTGCCGCCGGTACGGGCGCCGAGCCTGACGGCGTCCCGTCGACCGAGAGCCCGGGAGGATTCGCGGCAGCGGTGGGGGCGTCGTCGGCCGTGCACGCCGCGCACCAGAGAACCACGGAGATATACGCAGACACCCGCATGCGCCCTCACTTCACGGTTCTCGGACATGTCAGCCACTCGAGGTCGATCGTCGGCCCACGCGGGATGACATACCCCTTCGTGTAGAAGTCCCCCTCACGCGGTGGGCGCTCGCTCTTGTCTAGCAGCACGGCGTAGTTGTTGTTGGGATCATGCTCCAAGACAAGGGATTCCCCGGGCTTGGCGTTGGGGTTCGGTGGCGTCCCTTCGTCGGTGATCCGCTTGACCTTGGCGTAGCCGATGACCTCCTTGCCCGAAGCATCGCGCTTGCGGGTTCCCGGCCTTCCCTCTGGGAAGCCGTGCTTGAGAAGGTACTCGGCGGTGGCGACTTCTGTGTCGTGCTCTTGTGCATTGTCCACGCCTTCGTGACCCATCTCCTGGTGGTAGGTTTCGTGAAAGAGTGTGTCGACGGCCTCGGCGTCGGCTTGCTCACTGCCCGTGTTGATGCGGTCCGTCTCGGCTGAGCCCGTCCGCTTGGAGCTGGGCCGCCCCGCTCACGTTGAGGATTGTGCCCGCGCCTTTCGGAACCGCCTTCAACTGCTTACCGTCCTCGTGCACCGATCTTGCGCAGGTGGCCCACAGTGACACGAGCTGGTGGGACGTAGTGACGTGATTTCCGGAGATTGGGACTGGCACGAGGGCTGCTTTGAGCGTTGGTCATGACCCCCCGTCCGAGCCTCCGTCGCGGCCTCCTGGCCACACTCCTGTGCTTCAACGCCGCGCTGCTCGCGGCCTGCACCACCACCGTCACCGCGTTCGAGGATGACGGGGGGACGGGCGCCGGGGCTAGCGGGAGCGGCGCGAGCGGCAGCACCGGGGGCAGCGGTGGCGGCGGCGCGGAGTGCAGCGGGTTCGAGGACACCACCACCGTCACGACCGTGACCGTGACGGTGCAGAACGCCACCGCGCAGGCGATTTATCTCGGGGGGACCGACTGCGAGATCGACATCGACCTCCGCCTCTTCGACGCTGCCGATCAACCGGTGCGGTTCCGCGACGGGGTGTGTCACTTCACGTGCAGCGAGCTGCAGGTGACGGACGCGGTGTGTGCAGCGGGCTGCGCGCTGCCGCCCATCGTCATGATCGCGCCCGGCGGCAGCTACGAGCTCACCTTCAACGGCACGATGCTCGACCCCGTTGAGATGCCGACGAGCTGCTACTTCAACGCCGACTTCGCGACCGGCACCTGCGACCAGCGGGTGGTGGCCCCCACGGGCGGCTACGCCTTCGCCGTGACCGGCTACGACGACAGCTGGTGTCCGCTCGATCAGCCGGGCGCCTGCGAGTGCACGCCGAACGCCAGCGGCAACTGCACCGTCGAGCAGTTCGGCGATATCCTCAGCGGCCAAGGCGTCGAGGCCAGGGCATCGTTCAACTTCCCCAGCGACGACACCGTCGAGCTCGTCTTCGACTGAGCAGGCGCCAAGCTCGAGAGGCGGCCCCTCCGCTCTCGAGCGGAGACCGGAGCCGCAATCGTCGATGGGGAGAATCCGATGTCGAGCGACGTCGACACGACGGCCGCCGCCTTCACGCCGCGCCTCAAGACCTGACCGGAAAAGACCGACGCTCTCGAGAAGCGCGCTTGGGCGTTGGGGCCCCAAGCGCAACACGGTGGGTGGGGGGCCCCGCGCGCAGCGTGCGAAGCGTGGGGGGAGGGTGCGGCAGCACCCTCCAGGAAACTCAAGAGCTGACCGGAAAAGGCGGAGTGGCGGGGTCGGTGGGTCGCTTCAGGTGGCGCGGAGCG
>CAYOAL010000220.1:0-9885 GCA_964401935.1 uncultured Polyangiaceae bacterium | reverse complement strand
CGAGGGGGAAACCTCGTGGGAAACAAGGGGTCCCATCCTCGTGAGAATCGACACCGAGGCGCGTGGGTGAAGACAACGCATCCACGTGGCGAGCGGGCAGCGACCGCGCGCGAAACCGAGGCCTGGCCACACGATCGGCGGCGTGGCCCAACCGCGCCGTCACCCACACAACCTTGCCCTTGAAACGGCGAGGGGGTGCGTGTGATCGACACCAAGCTCCAACCCGCTGCGCAGCGGGAGGTGCGGAGCGCGGTGTGGAGACGCGTTCGGGGATTCGGCGATCGTTGCCGACAGGCGACGGGTGTCGGGTTCACAGAGTGGGACTCCAGCGTTCTCGCGGGTGCTCATTGACAACTGAATGACTGCAGACGAGCAGTTGGTGACATCTCTCCTCGGGCGCGAGCTCGAGGTAGCCGCCCGAGTGACACGTGCCGAGACCAGGCCCGTGGAGCGTGGACGGTGAAGAGGGTGCCGTCGTCATCGGGAGCCTTGACGGGCGAACGTTGGCGAGCTGCCGAGTGAGGTCGACCGTCGGAGCGCTCACGCGCTCGCGACGTGCCGGCACGCTCGGGGAGTCCAAACGCTCGGAAGGCGCTGGTGGCGTGCGCACAGAGCTCGGCTCGACGGGCTCGAGCTCTGCGGAGCGCGCCACCCCGGCGAGAAATCGGCACGTGTCCAGGCTTCACGGCGTGGGCACGGAGCTCGACCGAAACTGTGACGGAGACCCCGGCACGGTCCACTCGCTCGCTGCGACCGAGTCCGACTTCCCTTTGGAAGCACAGTGGACGTCGTTCGCGCCGGACAAGGCGTCAGAGCTCGCGATGGCGAGGTTGGCTCTCTCAGCCGAAGGGCGCAGAGGGTCGTGAGGGTGACGGGCTTTGGCACGTCACCTTCGGCCAGTCGTCGCGAGGGAAGCCGTCGCGGTGAAAAGCCGCGGCGTCCCGGAGTGAGCCTGGTGAGGCGCGAACCTCACCACACCCGGCGAAGTCACAGGTGTGATGATGCGATGCCTCCACCCGCAGCAACGGGTGGGGGAGCGGCATGCGAAGGCGGAACGTCGCAAGACACAGTCGAAAGACACCGTCGAGGAGGCCACCGGAGCCTCCGAGCATGTCAGCAGAGCTTGAACAAGGGCGGCTCGCGACGGCGAAGCCGCCCTTTCCTTTTTGTCCTTCGGTGCCCCGCGGTGGGCGTTCGGGGTGAGCGTTCACGGTGGTGGTGCGCTACGATTGGGCCGCCATGGCGAACGCTGTGTTCACTCTCGCCGCTGGGCCGTTCGACGCCGAAGAGGTCAAGGCCGCGTTCCTGGCCACCCCGACCCTCACCGCCATCGACGCGGCGCGGGCCGCCCGCTCGGGGCGCTCGAAGGGAGCCGCGACGCCGGGAGGGATCGTCGCCGTGGGCCTCGACGAGTCGGTAGCCAACGCCCTCGCGCTCGAGCTCACCGCGCGAGGGATCGACGCGAAGGCGGTCGACGAGGCGTGGCTGCGGCTCCCGGTCCCGCAGCCATGCATGCGCGCCGAGGTCACCGACACCGAGCTCGTGTTTCACCTCTACGATGGAACGCTCGCCGTGGCTTGGAGCGACGTCGCCTGCATCAGCTGCGGCGTGGTCACCGCCACCCGCGGACGAGCCTTGAGCGACGCCATGCCGATCCGCCGCGCCTGCGGGGGCGCAACGCGGCAGATCTTGACTCCCGAGCCGTTGCCCATGGACCGCTCCTTCCTCGAGCAGGATCGGCTCATCCTGGAGGTCGTGCTGGAGGAGCCCCTCCGGCGCTTCCGCTTTCAGTCCGATCAGTTCCACATCGGCAGCGCGCGGGCACGCGAGGGAGCCGTGTCACCCTATCGGGAGCGCCGCGGACCCCAGAAGAACGTGGCGCTCCTCCTGAGCGAGCTGGTCGACCGCGCGGAGCGGGCGGGCGTGTCGTTGGGCACGCGGGCGCTGCTCGCGGAGGGGCGGCCGCATCGTTATCGCTCGATGACCGAGTTCGTCCACGAGGTGGCGTGGCTCTTGTGGCGTCACCGTGGCCCGATGGTGGCGGCGCGCGCGCATCCCTTCTTCGTCGAGGACGTGGAGCGCGACGAGCAGAGCGCCCTCGCCGACCGCGCGCTCGAGGCTCGAACGGTCGAGCACGACCGCTACATGGAGAGCACCCGCCACAAAGACGTCGTCATCGGCGCCGTGGGGGGAGGCCTCGGCAGCGCCGTCCTCGCCGTGAGCGTGCTCGAGCAGGTCTCGCTGATCGCGGTGGTCGGCGCCGCCGCGCTGGCCTTGCTCACGAGCGGCGTGACCACTGATCTGCTCAGGAAGCGGCGCAGCGACCTGTTCTGGGGTGCGTGACCACGGCGCGTCCCCCACGAGCGGAGCGGGAGGGGGCGAGCCGCGGTTTGGGTGGCCAAGGCGCGGTCCGTGTGACACACCTCCCTCGTCTTGGGCACGAGCCGGAAGCTGTTGACTGGGGTGGCCTTGGCGGCCGCGCTCGTAGCGCTCGTCGCCGCCTTCGTGGGAGGCACCACCGACGGCGACACCATCGAGGTCGCCTTCGAGCCCACTGGCCTCTGGACCGCGCTGCTTCTGCTTCCCGCGGTGGCGGCGCTCGTCATCGGCCTCCGGCGCCGGCTCGACCGCGGGCTGGCCGCAGTGGCGCTCTTCGGTTCCGCAGGGTCGGCGGTGCTCTCCCTCCTCTTCTTGGCCATGTCCAACTTCGGCCGGAGCTTGGGCTCGCTCGTCTCGGGAAGCCGGTGGGCCCTGACCCTGCCGCTGCAGATCACGGTCGCGGCGTCGTGCGTCGCCGCCGCCCTGGCGCTCGTGGCCTTGCTCGCGGGCCCCGGGCCGAGCGCGCCGGCCCACGACCGAGCCAACCTCGACACGCCCCCTCTGTGAGCTGGCTCACTGGTCGCTCGCGGGGCCACGACGCAGCTTGCTCGCCACGATGATCAGCGATCTGTTCAAGTTTGGTTTCGGAGCGCTCGGCCTCACGCTCGGCCTCCTCGGTGTGATCGGGCTCTACAAGTCGTTCAAGAAGGCCGGCAAGCCGGGGATCTTGGCGTTCGTCCCGATCGTCAACCTGCTCAACCTCATCCACATGGGCGGACGTCCCTTGTGGTGGATCGTGCTGCTGCTGGTTCCGGTGGTGAACGTGGTGGTGATGGGCCTGGTGCTGATCGGTGTGGCGCAGCGCTTCGGAAAGAGCGCGCTCTTCGGCCTGGGTCTTTTGTTCTTCGCCCCGATCGGGTGGCTCATCCTCGGGTTCGGCGACGCCGCGTATCGAGGCGAGGCGGCGACCTGACCTCGCGCGGGCACGCGGGCACGCGCGAGGCGAGCCGGAGCGACACCCCTTCCCGGGAGCGCTAAGCTCGCAACGTGCGATCGGGATGGGTGGCGTGGGTGCTGTGCTCGGCGCTCGCCTGTGCGAGCCACAGCGAGGGCGACGCGCCGCGCTCCCCCAACCCCGCCGCACCTCGCTGCACCGACGCGGCGCTCGAGGCCTTCGAGCCGGGGAGCGCCGTGCGTTCGCGCGAGCTGCTCCCTCCGATGCGACAGGTGTTGCAGAGCCAGACCATGCACGTCGCCAGCGTGGCGTGCGAGGACGACGAGACGGACGCGGCCTGCGTAGACCGAGCCCGGGGCGAGGCCGGAGAGCAGTTTCCTCCACCCGCGCAGCTCACCGCCACCGTCGCGCGCGCCCCCAACGCCTGGCGCCTCAAGCTCGTGGTGAACGGCGACGAGCGGGAGCTCACCGCCCGCACCGAGGACGAGGTGCATGCCCACGTGGCCGGGCTCCGTGGAGCGGGCCACGAGGTGCTGTTGGCCAGCGTCGAGCCGTTCGCCACCACCGATGCCCCGCGGTCGGTGAGCGTGCGCGCCCTGACGCCGGCCACGCAGACCGAGCACGAGGCGCTGCGGCTACGACTCACCCTCGAGCCGCCTCGCAACGACGTCGCCGCCATGCTGCGGCTGCGCCAGCGCGCCGCCGCGTCGGCGCTGGTCATCGGCTCCTTCGAGCCGCAGCAGGGCGGCGCGATCGTGGTGCACCTGAGCTGCCGGCGGCCGGTCGCCGGCGCCTCGGCGCGACCCGAAGCGCCCTGACGTATCGCGCCGCTGGCGCGCGCGGTTACAATGCTCGGCGCGCGCTGCACCCCACGAAGCGGGCGCCCCACGAGAGGGGCAGACGCGGCCCCCGGTTTTCGCTACGAAGGATGGACCTATGAGCACGCTCAACTCGAAGCCTTTCAAGGTCTCCGACCTCATGTCGCGCAAGATCATCGCTATCGGCCCCGAAGACGAGATCGGCCACATCTTGAAGAGCATGGAGGAGTTTCGCTTCCGCCACCTCCCGGTGGTGGAGGGAGACAAGCTCATCGGCCTCGTGACGCACCGCGATCTCCTCCACGCCTCCTCGAGCTTCCTCTCCGACAGGGCGAAGGAGCGTGACGAGATCATCGGGCACGTCCACGTCAAAGACATCATGCAGACCGAGGTCCTCACCGCGAGCCCGAGCGATCGCCTCAGCGAGGTGGGCCTGCTCTTGTGGGAGGCCAAGGTCGGCTGCGTGTGCGTGGTCGACGACGACGAGAAGCTCGTCGGCATCATCACCGAGGCCGACTTCATTCGCGCCGCCCTCTGGTTCTTCGCCAACGCCTGACGCGCTTCGCCAACGCCTGATCGCCAAGGCGTGCTCGTCGCCAGGCCCTGACGCTCGCTGCGCGCGGGCGCGCCCACCGGCGCGGTCCAACCGGGGCGCGGGCGAACGACGTCGGCAGCGGAGGACGCCCGCGCGCCATGTCTCGCCAGGCCGTGGCTTGGCGGCGCCGCGGCCACTCACAGTCACTTGGTCGCGCCCCGAGCTGCCCGCTTGCCGGCTCGGCACCTCGAGGTGGCGTAGCGCTCGCCACGGGCTACCATGCGCCCATGCGACGTGAGGCGACGGTGGGGGCGGTGCTGCTGAGCGTCTCGGCGCTCGCATGCGGGGGGGGCCCGAAGAGCGGGGAGAGCCCTTCCCCCAGCGGGACCGCGCTCACCGTCGCCACGGTGGAGGATGCGCAGCGTGCGGCGTCCGAAGAGGAGCGCGCTGAGCTGATCGTCATCAACCGCACGACCACCGACATCGAGCTCCACGACGCCTACCTGGTGGACGTGGAAGGCGCTCGAGGGACGCTGCGCTTCTGGCCGCACCGGCTCGAGTGTCCCGAGGCCGCGAAGGGGCATCGGATCGAGCGCGGTGCGACGACGACGTTGCCGCCTCCCACCCATGGGTATCCGCTCGAGGGCTGCGAACGGGGACCACGCCTCCCTGCCGGCGAGTACTTGCTGAAGCTCGAGAGCGGGCTCGGCCAAGGCGTCTACGCGGTGGCCCATGTCACGCTCCCCCTCGAGGAGTCGGTGAAGCTCCACTTCGTGCAACACGAGCGGCCGCCGCCTTGCACCAAGGAGCAGGCGGTGCGGGCAGCGCGGCTCGCGCTCGCCTCGACGCATGCCGCCGGCCCATGGCCGGACGGGCTCTTCGTTGGCTGCGACGCCACCGCCGCCCAGTGTGCGAGCAGCGCCGAGGCGCCCTTCCCGCCTCCCGCGCAGTGCGCCATCACGTTCCACCCTCCGCACCTCCGGATCGATCGCCCGGCGGGGACCGACGCGCTCCGGTGGATGCTCGCGAGCACCGACTTCGCGACGGTCTACACACACAAGCCCGACGTGACCCGCGCCAGCGCATCACGCGTCGACATCGGTGGTCAGGCGGTCATCGTCGCGGGCGTGGCATCGCACCACTTTCACGAGCATGGGGGCAACGCGGCCGCGATCGACAGGGTGGAGCTCCAGGTCCACAACCCGCTGAACCGCACCCTCGGGGTGACCGTCGACGACGCGGCGTTCCTGATCGACTCCCAGTGTGGCCTCCCGACCCAGGTGATCTCCCACCCCAAGGTGAGCTCCACCACACCCGCCTCGATCGCGCGAGGCGTCAGCAGTCTCGTGATCGGGTTCGCGCCACAAGAGGCCTATCAAGGCCACTGCGACCGCTTCGCGACCCAGGTGACGCTGCGGATCGAGGGCCACCCCGTGACGGTGGCCGCCGAGCACCACGTCACTCGCTTCGAGCCGATGCACGAGCTGCCCTGACCACGAGCCGTCGGAGCCGACGCAGCGGCGCGCGCCAGCGAGTGGCTAACGCGCTCACGATGGGCAGGCCTCCGTTGGCCCCCGCTCCGTGGTCGAGCTCAGCCGAAGCCGAGCTCTTGGTGGATCGTGGCGACGTCGGTGGGCGACAACCCCAAGAAGAGCGGCAGGCCCGCGACGTAGGCTTGCTCGACGGGGCTGTCGCGATCGATGGCGAGCAACGTGACGAGGTAGATTTGACGCAGCAGCGCGACGTCTTCCACGCTCCCGAACAGCACGTTGGGCCGCCATGGGTGGGAGAGCTCGTGCTCGAGGGCTTGGCGCTCGCTCGGCCCCAGGCCGGCGCTCTCGGCAGCCTGAACGATGTTGGCGCGCTCGGTCTCGTCGAGACGGCCATCCACGTAGGCCGCCGCGATCATGGCGCGTACGAGCAACAGCGCTTGCTCCTCTTCTCCCGCGGTCGGCGCGCCGGGGCCTGGCGCCGACGCCGCGGTCGACGGCGCTCCCGCCGGCTGCGGCGCCGAAGCGGCGGCCCACGGGTTGCCCCCCGGCGGCGCCCCTCCCGCGAACGGATGAGCCCCTGCCGCCTGCGCCGTGGGCATGGCGCCACCGAACGGGTTGCCCCCCGCGTCGCCCCCGGCCGCCCCCGCGAACGGGTTGGCCGAGGGTGGAGACAGCGGAGGTTGTCCGAGGGGTGCCGCTGACCCGCCGCCGAACAGCCCCGGACCTCCCTGCCCGAAGCCCCCCGCCTTGTAGTGTCGGTAGGCGCCATAGGCCACGCCGCCCACCGCCGCCACCCCAGCCACCTTCGCCGCGGTGCCGAGCATGCCGCCGCCGCCAAGGCCGCGCTCCATCACCGCCCCCAGCATCTTCGTCGCGCTGAACATCGTTCGAAGGTGTAGCCGGTCCTCGACGAAGCTGCAGCTCTGCCGTGCAGACCGCACGCGCGCGAGTTGGAGGGCGTTTGGCCGCCTCCCCTCGCGAGGAGTACGGTGGCCGCATGACCGACCTCGATCCGCCGGCCGAGCTCGCGGCAGAGCGGCTGGTGTCTGTCTTCGAGGGTCAACGCGCTCAGCTGCTCACCTTCCTCGTGAACCAGATGGCGGCGGTGCGGAGCCAGGCGCAGGCGATGATGGGCTTGTGCGGGTTGATCATCACCGTCACCGGCTTCTCGGGCCCGCGCATGATCGTGGCCGCCACCTTCTCGGCCTACGCGATGGTCGCGGGGATCCTCCTGACGCTGGTAGGGGCGGTGCTGTCGCTGCGCGTGATGGCCGACATCCGCTGGGTGACGAGCGTGCTGAGCGACGATCTCGTCGACACCACGCAACGGATCTTGCGCATGCGGGACGCGCAACACAACCGCGTGCTCGTGGCTTCGCTCTTCGTCGCCCTCGGCCTCGCCGCCTACCTCGTCGCGGTAGCCGTCGCCGCATTCCGGGGCGCCGACGACCTCTGATCTTCCCGCTGCTCGACGAGCTGCTGGTGATGCGCGTCGGTAGGACGCCGCCGCCCGCGAGGCATGCCCGCGCTGCTCCCGCGCCGCGTCGCCTTCGAGCTTGGTGTTCTCCAGGCTCCTACCGCTCGCCTTCGCCGAGGGTGGCCGCCTCCACCTCCACCACGTAGGTCCAGCCGAGCACCGGGAGCCGCACGAACACCACCACGAGGTCGCGCCCGGCGTGCGCCACCTCGCGAACCCCCTCCTTCCCGGCGCGGATGGCGGCTGCGATCTCGGGGATGTCGAAGGGCGCGAGGGTGAGGCCCTCGTCTTTGCCGCTGGCCTTGAAGCGCTTGCCGGCGTCGCCCGAGTCGATCACCTTCTCACCATCCTGGTTGACGAGCGTCTCCCGGAGGGTGCGCCGACTGGGGAGCGTGAGCCCCGTCTCCACGAGCTTGGTCACCGTGATCTCCACCCCCGCCACCCCGAGGAACTCGCCCGTCGGCGACCACAGCCCCTGGGTGCACGGCAAGACGAGGTCATCGCCTTCCTCGTCGGTGGTGGAGTCGACGTAGGGTTTGCCCCAGCGCTTGCCGCGCTTGCCCGCCGACATGGTGTAGAACCCAGCCGTGCGCACGTCGTAGCCGGGGGGGAGCGCGTCGACGCCCGGATACACGAAGTGCACGCCTTCGGGGAGATCGACGTAGGCGTAGTCGATAGGGCCGCGGCGCTCGAGCAAGAACGCGCGCTGCTCGGCTTCCGAGAGCGTCTTCTGGTCGTCCACCACGCTGATGAACATCGCCCGGATGTGATGGCGAAGCGGAGACAGGCGCCGAATCTTCGGGAGCAAAGCGTCGCGGTCGAGCCCTGGCGCCATGCCCACCACGGCGTGATCCACCGACACCGGCCAGCGATACGCGGTACGGTCGGTGAAGTCGCTGGGCCGCTTTGCAGCGTCGGCGAAGTCGGTGTCGAAGTAGATCGGGGCGTCGTGTTCGTCGGGCTCGGGGCCCGTGAGCGCCCACTCCGCCGCCGCACGAAGCCCCTCGAGAGACGTCTCGAGCCGTTGCAGCTGGGAGTCGATGCGGTGGGCCTGCGCGGAGACGTCGCCGAAGAGCGCCGTGATCCGCTCGCCGCGCTCCCGCGCCGCGAGCTCGCTCGCCGCCTGGCGGTACAGCGTCCACGAGAGCGTAGACACGGCCGCCGCCACGATACACAAGATGGCGACCAAGGTCGCCCGGCGGTGCTGCCCAATCCACCGGAGCACCTTCTCCACGAGGTTGTCCGGTCGGGCCAGCACCGCCTCCCCGCGCAAGTAGCGACGCACGTCGTCGGCGAGCGCCGCCACCGAGTCGTAGCGCTCGGCCGGCGAAAACGCGGTGGCCTTCTCAACGATGGCGCGGAGCTCCGGCGCGATGCGTCCTCGTTTCGAAATGTGCTCGAGCGGCTCCTTGTGACCACGCGCCGCGTTGGCGTAGACGTCGACGCTCGTCTCGCCCTTCATCGCCCGTCGCAGCGACACGAGCTCGAAGAGGATGAGTCCGAGCGCGTACTGGTCGGCGCGCGGATCGAGCTCCGCGTTGCGGGCGTCGGCCTGCTCGGGAGACATGTACGACGCGCTGCCGACGATCTCGCCCACCTGCGTGAGATCGCCACCGCCGAGGCTGCGCTCCCCACTCATGCTCGGTGCGTCGGGGGCCGACCCCAGGCGGCGCGCGATGCCCCAGTCCATCACGTACACCTCGCCATACTTGCCGACCATGAAGTTCGCCGGCTTGAGATCGCGGTGGAGCACGCCACGATCGTGGGCGAAGGCCACGGCATCACAGATCTTGAGAAAGTGATCGAGGAAGGTTGGGAGCGAGTGCGCGACGTCGATGGGCTCCCCGCTCTCGTGCAGCTTCGCGGCCTCACGCATGAGCTGGCGCAGCGTCTTGCCCTCTACGAGCTTCATGGCGTAGCCGAGCGACTCGCCCGTCTCGAGGAAGTGCAGGGGCACGATGCCCGGATGCTCGAGCTGCGCCGTGATCCTCGCCTCGCGCACGAAGCGCTCCCGGTGCGTGTCGTCCGAGGCGTCGATGAGGCGCTTGAAGGCCACTTGGCGGGCGAGGTCGAGTTGCTCGCCACGGTAAACCACGCCCATTCCCCCTTTGCCGATGATGGCGTTGAAGCGGATGGGGGCACGGCGCGCGGCAGGGGCCGCGGCAGAAGCAGAGGCAGAGCCAGGGGCAGAGCCAGGGGCAGAGCCAGGGGCAGCGCCAGGGGCAGCGCCAGCGGCAGCGCCAGGGGCAGCGCCAGGGGCAGCGCCAGGGGCAGCGCCAGCGGTCGGC
>CAYOAL010000219.1:0-9956 GCA_964401935.1 uncultured Polyangiaceae bacterium | reverse complement strand
GAGCGCCGATTTGCGCACGGAAATTTTTTCAAGCGCCCCCGGCAGCGAGCCCGGCCGAGGCCGCTCCCCACCCGCCGCCCGCCGCCGCTCCGGCCCGACGCCCGGCCCCGCCTCCCGCCCGACCCGCGCCTTCGCCTCCCGCCGCCGCGCAACCGCGCCCCGACGCCGCAAGCGCCCGCGGCGACGTCGGCCAGCCACCCCCAGGCAGCATCCAGCGCGACGAAATCGAGCGGCGCGCGGGCGAGCTCGACGACCTCACGCTGTTCCAGATCCTCGGCGTCGACACGAAGGCGAACGCCAACGACATCCAGGCCGCCTATTTCAAGCTGGCCAAGAGCTGGCACCCCGATCGGCTCCACCCCTCGCTCGCCGATCTCAAGCCGAAGGTGGCGGCCGTGTTCGCCCGCGTCAACGACGCCTACCAAACCCTCAGCAACGATCAGAAGCGGCGCGAGTACGAAGAGACGGTGCGCCAGGGCGGAGGCACCGCCCGCGACCGCGAGATGGTGGAGCGCGTCATCGACTCGGCGCTCTTGTTCCAGAAGGGCGAGGTGATGTTCCGCAAGGGCTCCTACCACCAGGCCGAGGAGATGGTGAAGAAGGCCGTCGACGCGGATCCGGAGCAGCCCGAGTACCGCGCCTTGTTGGCCTGGATTCAGGTGCATTGCCTGGGCCAGCCGCCGGAGAAGGCCGACGCGAGGCGGCATTTCTACCGCGATCAGATCAAGATGCTCGACCTGGTGCTCAAGCAAGACCCCGAGTACGAGCGCGCCCTCTTCTACCGGGGCCAGCTCCTCAAGCGTTCGGGCTTCGAGGACGCAGCGTTGAAAGACTTCCGCAAGGTGGTCCAGCTCAACCCCCGCAACATCGACGCCGCGCGTGAAGTGCGCTTGAGCCAGATGCGCACGAAGAAGGACGAGAAGGGCGGCCTGCTCGGGCGCCTGTTCGGCAAGGACAAGTAGGCCGCACGTTCGCTCCCGCCGCCCCGCACGTGGGAGCCCGAGCGCTCGGGGTTTTCGCTCGTTGCCCCTTTCGAGTACCATGTCGCCATGCGCACGCTGCTCGTCGGGTGTCTCCTGTCCCTCTCGCTCGTAGCCGCCCCTGCCTTCGCACAGAGCCAAGGGGGCGACGCCAAGGGCGGCGAGGTTCGTCGCGACCCCAACGGGGTCAAAGGCATCAGCCCTTACAACGAGCACCTCGCGAAGGGTCGCACCGCCTCTGCCAACGGCGACTGGGCGGGGGCCGTGCAGGCGTTCGACGCCGCCATCGCCACCGACGGCGGGCGCATGATGGCCTATCTCCTCAAGGCGCAGGCCGAGCTCGGACAGGGCGATCTCGCCGCGGCCCGAAAGGCCGCCGAGGAAGGGCGCGCCAAGAAGGGCAACGAAGCGACCAACGCGAAGCTCCTCTTTTTGATCGCCGATCTCGAGGAGCGCAAGGCCGCGCCGCCATCCACCGCAGAGAAGAAGAGCAAGCTGAGCGAGGCCCTTCGCAGCACCTGGGACAAGGTGAAGGAGGGCTGGTCGGCGTACACGAGCTACCTCACGTCGCACACCAGCGTGCCCGACTACAAGGCCTCCGCCGACGAGCGCAAGAAGCAGGTGGATGCGCGCGTGAAGCGCGAGGAAGACTACGGTGCCGTGGCGGAGCGCATCCGCAAGGCGGAGGACGAGAGCACCAAGGGCGGCGAAGGCGGCTGAGCGAAGCCGCCTTCACGGCCTCGGACGCGCGTCGCTCGCGGCGGACGGGGCCGCCACCGGATCCGGAGCGTGCAGCTCATCGACGGCGCCGCTCGGCGCCGGCACCCAGGGCGGGCGCCGCGCGAAGCGCTCACGCACCAGCTCGATGAACACCTTCACCCTCGCCGGCAAAGCCCGCGTCGCGGGGTGAACCAACCACACCGCGCCGACGTCGGCGGTGAACGCCTCGAGCAGGGGCACGAGCCTCCCGGCGCGGATGTCGGCGTCACACGCGAACTCGGGGAACAGCGCGACGCCCAGGCCAGCCACCGCCGCGTCCCGCGCCATCGCGATGCTCGAGAACCTCGCGCGCCCGACGACCGCCACCGAGCGGAGGCCACGCTTCGCGGTGAAGGGCCACCTCACCGCCCCCGGCTCCGACGAGATGACGATGCAGTCGTGCTCGGAGAGCGCCTCCGGCGTGTTCGGGGCCCCTCGACGGCGGAGGTACCGCGGGCTCGCGCAGTAGCGCACGCGGGCCGGCCCCAGCTCGAACCCACGAAGGGCGGGGTCGTCGAGCTCGCCGATTCGGAAGGCCACATCGAACCGCTCGTCGATGAGGTCCACTCGCCGTCGTGTGAGCTGAACGTCGACCCCCAACGCCGGACAACGACGGGCGAGCTCCACGATGAGCTCGCTCAAGAACGCCTCCCCGAACACCGGATCGGCGCTCACCCGCAGCGTGCCGCGGGGGCTCTCGCCGGCCTCGAGGACGGCGTCGTTGGCCTCCGCGGCCAGCTGCACCAGCTCCGCGCAGCGCGCTGCGTAGGCCACCCCGACGTCGCTGAGCTGGAGCTGGCGCGTGGTGCGGAAGACGAGCTCGACGCCGAGCGCACGCTCGAGCTCCGCCACCCGACGACTCAGCGTCTGCTTGGGCATGCCGAGCGTCCGAGCCGCCGCGGTGAAGCTCGTCGAGCCGGCGATCGCTGCGAACATGCGCATGTCGTCGAGACGTACCGAAGTGAGGCCCATGCTGCGGAGGGCTATTGTCCCGTTTTCGAGATAATCTGTCCCGTTCTTCCACGATTGTCCTGCAACTCGCGGAGCGATAAGACCGCCCTCGAGGTGTCCCATGCCCGTCGACGTCGTCACCGAGATCGAGATCGCGCGCCCTCGCAGCGAGGTCGCCGCCTACGCCATCGACCCCGACCACGTCCCAGCCTGGTACGTGAACATCGAGTCGGTAGCGTGGCAGACGCCGCCGCCGCTCTCGGTCGGCTCGCGGGTCGCTTTCGTGGCGCGCTTTCTCGGGCGACGCCTCAGCTACACCTACGAGATCGTCGAGCTCGTCGCGGACACGCGCCTCGTCATGCGCACGGCGGAGGGACCGTTCCCCATGGAGACCACCTACCTCTGGGACGCCATCGACGAGCGTCACACGCGGATGACGCTGCGAAACCGCGGCGAGCCGAAGGGGTTCTCCAAGCTCGTGGCCCCGTTCATGGCCAGCGCGATGCGCCGCGCCAACCAGAAGGATCTCGCCTGCCTCAAGCGCCTGCTCGAGGAGCGCTGAGCATCGCCACGGCCCACGGCAGCGTCGGGGGACGGAAGTCCATCATTGTGATGAACCTCCATCACGATGATGGAGCTCGCGCGGACGCGCCCCACCGTCTACCCAATGAATTCGAACGGATACGTGCACAACCAAGCCCCATTCGGGTGGCACGTCTCTTGCGCATCGTAGACTCGGTGCCCCGTCGACCAGAGAGCGGGACGCCAACGACGAATCATGATGTGGGCTGAAATCCGAAACAACTGGCCCGCCTTGCAAGAGCAGGTGGAGTCGCGCTGGAACAGGTTGAGCATCGACGAGATCGCGTCGGTGGCGGGCCGGAGGCCCAAGCTCATCGCGCTCTTGCAGACGCGGTACGAGCTCGATCGGGAGGCTGCCATCGACGAGGCCGACGGCTTCGTCCGCTCCCTGCAGGTGCTCACGCGATGAGGCGACCGATGCACCCGCCCGCGCGCCTCACGTCGCGGCCGCCCTCGACCGTCGCCACCGCCGGGGTCAGCCCGTGGTGAACCGCCGCCACAGCGAAGCCACGACGCGGTTCGAGGAGCGTCGCCGTCGCGAGGACGACGCGCCCCGCCTGCGCGACGCGGTCCCGAAGCTCCGCACGCTGCGCCTCGACCTCGAGGAGTATCGTCACGGAGGCACCCACCCGATGGTGCGCCACACGCGACATGTCGTGATCGATCGAGCCGCCGCGCTCTTCGTCATCCCGTGCGGGGAGCGCGACTGCGACGGCGTCCACGACATCACGCGCGACGTGTTGCGGATGCTCGAGCGCTCGACCGAGGAGTTCCAAGGAATGCACGACTGCGATGGCCTCCGCCACCAGGTCACGTGCAACCACCGCCTGTCGTACCTCGCCCACGCGAGCTATCGCGCCGACTGACGCACCGACGCACGTGCGACCGACCTGCGGCCGAGGCGGTCGCGGAGCCGCGCGCCCGCCTTCTGGCCACACCCTCGCGCGCCGGCCCGAACAGCCCTCGCCAACGACGTCGCCGTGGAGCGCCGAGACGTCCGTCGGGGGCGTTGGGCGCCGCCGAGCGCCACGAGCGCCCGTCCACCCGCGAGGGGCTTGCCCATCCCAGGGCCGAGACGGCCCGTTGCTTCAAAATGATGTAGCATGACCTTCAAATCGAAGGACTCATGCACGCCTCGGATCTTCATCATCGGGAGCTCCTCGAGCTCGACGCAGCGGGGGGCGTGATCCGCTTCGCCGGGCAGCGAGCGCTCCTCGTCGACGCGGTGGCGATGGGCCTCCTGCGCAAGTACCTGGTCGACAACTTCGGGGTCACCGCCGCCCGCGCCGTCTTGACGCAGTTCGGCTTCGCCCACGGCTGGCGCCTCGCCGACGCGATGCAGGACCAGTTCGCGTGGGACAGTAACGACGACTGGCGCCGCGCCGGTCCGCGCATCCACACCCTCGAGGGTTTGTTCCTGGTGGAGGCGGGGCACGACGATCCGCTCTCGGAGGAGGGGATGATGCTCGTGGCCTCCTACGAGGCCGAGCAACACCTGCTCCACTTCGGTCGCTCCGACACCCCGGTGTGCTGGACCATCTGCGGACTCACGAGCGGCTACATCAGTCGCACCGCCGACCAGGAGATCTACGTGTTCGAGGACCGCTGCATGTGCCTCGGCCAGGCGAGCTGCCACCTCGTCGGCCGTACCCGCGAGGCGTGGGGCGACGAGAAGGTCGAGGAGTTGGGCTTCTACGAGCAGGCCCGCCTCACCGAGTGCCTCGAAGTCTCGTTGAAACACGTGGTCGACACCCTGAAGGACGCGGAACGGAAGCTCCACGCTCACCGACGCGCGCTGGTCCAGCTCGCCCCGGACATCGAGGAGCCGGTAGGGCTCGTGGCCAAGAGCACCGCCATGCTGCGCGTGGTCGATCTGGCGCGGAGAGTGGCCGCCGTCGACTCGACCCTCATCATCACCGGGGAGAGCGGCTCGGGCAAAGAGCGCCTCGCTCGACTGGTTCACGATCAGTCGCCGCGCGCGGGGGGCCCCTTCATCGCCGTGAACTGTGGCGCCATCACCGAGACGCTGCTCGAGAGCGAGCTGTTCGGCCACACCCGGGGCGCGTTCACGGGAGCCACCCACGACCGCCCCGGCCTGTTCGAGGCGGCCAACGGGGGGACGTTGCTGCTCGACGAGGTCGGCGAGGTGTCGCCGGGAATGCAGGTCAAGCTGCTGCGTGCGCTCCAGGAGCGGGAGATCCGACGCGTGGGAGAGAACAAGACGCGCTCGATCGACGTCCGCGTCCTCGCCGCCACCAACCGCGACCTCGCCGAGGCGGTCGCCGACGGCACCTTTCGCACGGATCTCTACTACCGACTCCGCGTGGTCGAGCTCCATGTTCCCCCGCTCCGCCAACGCAGGGAAGACATCCTGCCCCTCGCGCGCCTCCTGCTCGCCGAAGCCGCGCTGCGCATGAAGCGCAAGATCACCGAGTTCTCCCCCAAGGTGGCCGACCAGCTCCTGCGCTACCCCTGGCCCGGCAACGTGCGCGAGCTCGAGAACGCGATGGAGCGCGCGATCGCGCTCGCTCGCGGCAAGCGGGTCGAGCTCGACGATCTCCCCGAGGAGGTGCGGGAGGCGCCCAGCACACCCACCCGGAGCGACACCGTGCGGCCCCTCGAGGAGGTGGTGAAGGAGTACATCCTGGGCGCGCTCGCCATGAACGAGGGCAACCAGACGCGCACCGCGCGCGAGCTACGCATCGGCTCGGCGACGCTGTACCGCCGGCTCAAGCGCTACGGCATGATCGCGGATCGCCCGTCACGCCGCTGAGCTCGGCGAAGCATCGGCCCGCGCATACGTTGGCCAAGACGCGCGATGTTGCTCCGCCAACAATCCGGCCACGAGCCGAAGATCGAGCCCGATCTCCGCCGGCGGAGCGCCGAGGCGCTCACGCGTCACGCGGCTCCGCGAGCTCTTCCCACGGCGTGTGGTTCAGCACGTAGGGTCCGACGCGCCGCTCTTGACCCGCGGCGTGCACCACCGCGTACATCTCCCAGCGGCTGCGCGGCGCCTCGCGGATCCGCGCCCCCGAAAACAACAACACCACCTCGCCCACGTCACGCTCCACGCTCACCTCCTCGATGGCGCGCTCCTCGGTCGCGCCGGTGTCGAGCGCGACCCACGAGACGGCCACGTCGATCGCGTCCGCCTCTCGCAGCCCGAGACCGAGGACGATGGCCACGAAGTCGTCGTCGGGGGCGGCGGTGCAGGAGACGGCCTCCCCTGGGCTCACCCGGTAGCGCCGCACCCGTAGCCCGCGCTCTACCCCGCGCGCAAGCAGCGTCGAGGTCACCGACGCCGTCACCTCACCACGCCGCACAACCTCGACGATCCCCGCCGCGAGCCGTCCCACCGCCTCGAGCCGGCGCGCGCACGCGCCGCAAGCGAAGTAGTGCTCCTCGACCGCCTCCGCAGGCTCACCGTCGAGCTCGCCGAGGTGGTAGGCGATGAGCTCCTCGAGCGGCAACGGGGTGCCGGCGACGCAAGCTCCGCTCATGCTCCCTCCTCTTCGAGGCCCATGCACCGACGCAAGCGCTCGACCGCGCGGTGGCGAATCACGCGCACGTTGCCCGCCCGGAGCGTGAGCGTCGCGGCGATGTCGGCGGCGCTCCGCTCTTCGAAGAACGACAAGAGCACGATCGTTCGCTCTCTCTGGCCGAGCTCCTCGAGACACCGCGCGAGCCGCTCGGTGGCCAGCGGCTCCGGCGCCGGCGGTGGGTCGGTCACCAGCACCGCGGCCAGGCCCTCATCGCCTCGTGCGTCCGCGTGCTCCACGTCGACCGGCACCTCGCGGCGACGCCGGCGATAGGACGCCTGCGACGCCATTCGGGCGACGCCGAGCACGAAGGAGGCGACGCGGTCGGGCTCGCGCACCGCCCCGCTCCGCAGCTTCTCGATCGTCACCTCCAGCACCCGTTGGACCAGATCGTCGGCGGCGGCGGTGTCCCCGAGGTGCCGCATGCCGTAGAGGCGGATGCGAGGGGCGAAGCGGCGGCAGAGCTCCGCTTCTGCGGCGCGAGCGCGACCCGCCGGCGTGGTCATCACGCGGCGGGCCAGCTCGGCGTCGCTGGCGCTCTGCTCCAGGGAAGCGGACAAGGCGCCGGAGTGTAACCCGATTCGCGCCGCGGTGTGGCCTGGGCCGACACCGCCGCCCACCCAGGCCGCACACGCCTGGGTCACGCGCTCGCCCGCGCCGCCTCGGGCACGGCCCGCGGTCCGCGCACCGCGCTCGCGTGGCGGAGCAGGCGCGTCTCCACCGCGAGGCCACCGGAGGCAAAGCTGAACCAGCCGTCGACCCGCGCCACGGCGCGATTGAGCGCCTCGAGCTCGGGCGCCGCGGCGCGGAACGTCGACGAGCCGAGCACCGGGAACGGCACGTCGGGCCACTCGAACGATGGGTCGAGGAGCACCTCGAGGGGGGGCATCTCGAGGCCGTCGGGGGGAAGTCCGTAGCCCCGCACGTGCTCGTAGAGGTGGGTGTCGCCGAGCGAGAGGGTCTTCTGCGCGTCGATGATCGCGATCCCGTCGCTGCGGAGCAGGAGGTGATCGATCCCCCACACACGGGCCCCCTCGAGGATGCCCGCGGTGACGCGCCCCTCGAAGCGGTTGGCCATGCGCAGCCCCTCGGGGACGAGCCCGATGGGCACCACCTCGAGCTCCGCTTCGAAGCGGTACAGGAGCGGAGCATCGGTGGCGGTGGGCAGCTGGGGGGCGGGGGTGGTGACGGGTCGGGTCATGGTGTTCTCCGATTCTTTCTGGTTGGGTTCGTGGCGACGGTCGAGCCGCCGTCGAGAGGACGTGTCGCACCGAGCCCCGGCGTTACACGGGCGGCTCACTTTCTCGCCGCGCCTCGCCACCGAAGGCGGGGGTACGTGCCGTGGCGTGGTGCGCGTGGTACCTCTCCCGGTGGCGACGGCCCTCCCCTCGCCCAACCTCCCCATGAGCATCCTCCGCCGACGGCCCCCCACCTCCACCACGTTGCTTGCGCGACTCCTCGAGGCCCCCGATCTGGTGAAGACCATCCGCGGTCTCGCCCCGCGCACCTTCGCGCAGCTCGTGCGGCAGCTCGGCGTGGAAGACGCCGCGGAGGTGGTGGCGCTCGCCACGACCGAGCAGCTCATAACCGCGTTCGACGAGGATCTGTTCGTGAACGATCGCCCCGGGGAGCGCGAGCTGTTCGACCGCGATCGCTTCGTCACGTGGCTCGAGATCTTGCTCGAGGCAGGCGATCGGCTCGCCGCCCGACGGGTGGCCGACCTCTCGGAAGACTTCGTCGTGCAGGCGCTTTCGAGTCTCATCCTCGTGCTCGATCAGGACGCGCTGTTCGCGCGCATGAACGCCGGCGACGACGCTGCGACGCAGGCCGACAAGGCCATCGAGAGCGCTCTGTCCGAGGAGCTCGACAGCTACCTCTTGCTCTCGCGCCATCACGACGGCTGGGACGCCACCTTGGCTCTCGTGCTCGCCCTCGACCGCGATCACCGCGCCTTCCTCGAGCGCGTGCTGGATCGGTGTGCTGCGGTCGGCAGCCGCTGTGTCGACCATCTCGACGAGCTCTCGAGCGTGTTGTCAGAAGCCGAGTCCCTCGCCGAAGACGTCGAGGGAGATCGCGACGAGCGCCGCGCGAGAGCCGGCTACATCGAGCCCCGCGCCGCGCGGAGCTTCCTCGCCCTCGCTCGGAACCCAGTGGACGAAGGGGCCCACGAAGGCGAGCGTGATGTGATCACGCGGAGCTACTTTCGCGACCTCGACCGCAGCGCAGCGCTGGCTCGGCCCAGCTACGAAGGAGCCCGAAAGCTCGCGAGCCTCCTCGAGGGCGCCACGGAGGAGGCGCCGGCCGACCCCAGCGCGTCGAGCGCTGCCGTGGCCGAGCCGGCGCACGACGCGGTCGAGCTCATCGACACCACCCGAGCCCTCGCCGACGCGATAAGCATCCTCGAGGAGCGCGAGCCGGCGATGGTCGCCGAGCGGATGGAGGAGCTCTCCTACCTCGCGAACGTGATCCTCGCGGGCGCCGAGAAAGACACCGGCCGCTTCTCCCCCGCCGAGGCCGCCGAGGCGGCCCTCGCCACCGTGAGCCTCGGCGCCGAGCTCGAGGCCGCCCGGCGGCACGGCTCCGCCGCGCACCGCAACGCCACCCCCGGCGAGCTCGTGGAGGTGCTGCGGCAGCGCTCTGCCGACTGGCTCTTCCGCCGGGCGAGCGCCGCCCTCGCGACCCTCTCGAGGCCGTCGTGCCCCGACGGCTTCCTGCGGCGCGCGCACGAGGTGGCGCTCCACCGCGACCGCATCGAGGCCCGCCACGCCGACACGCTGGCGCGCTGACTCGCGGGCTCGGTGACCGGCGGTCGACCGCGCCACCGCGCCACCGCAGCCCCGGGCGTCACCGATCGCGGTCGCGCCGGAGCGGCGCGCCGTCGTCGGCCTCGGGGCTCCGCGGACGCACGCCGGAGCGACCCCGGCCCCCCCGCGCCTCGGCGGGCGGCAGGTCGTTCTGCCCCACGTGCACGCCGTCGGCCCCGGCCATCTTCGCCAGGTCCACCCGGTCGTTGACGATCACTGTTGCTCCAGCCGGCCGCGCTGCGCGCAGGACCGACTCGATGAGGTCGAGGAACGCCCCGGACGGCAGCTGCTTGGCGCGCACCTGCAGGAACCGCGCGCCGCCACGGACAACGGCGGCCGCA
>CAYOAL010000218.1:0-10110 GCA_964401935.1 uncultured Polyangiaceae bacterium | reverse complement strand
CGACTGCATCAGCTGCGACAAGTGCGTGCCGGTGTGTCCCAACGACGCCAACTTCACCTACCAGGTGAAGGCGACCTCGAGCTTCGCCGAGGAGGCCTTCGTGAGCGGTGAGGGCGAGGTGAAGCAGCGCATGGGGGTGCCGTTCGTGGTGGAGCGCGAGCATCAAATCGGCAACTTCGCCGACTTCTGCAACGACTGCGGCAACTGCGACGTCTTCTGCCCCGAGGACGGCGGCCCCTACGTGGAGAAGCCGCGCTTTTTCGGCTCCAAGGCTGCGTTCGACGCCCACAAGAAACACGGCGGCTTCTTCATCGAGGCCGCTCCCGAGCTCGTGCGCGCGTGGGCGCGCATCGACGGCCACGACTACCACCTCACGCTCGAGCGCGCCGGGCAACGGGCGGTGTTCACCGACGGCACGCTCGAGCTCGTGCTCAGCGCCGGGGCGTGCGTCATCGAAGGTGCACGGGTCGCCCATGGAGCGACCGCCACCGCCGGCCACCGCCTCTCCACCCATCCGGCGCGGGTGATGCTCACCATCATCGACGGCGTGCTCGATCCGGCACAGCCGAACCCGGTCAACGCCCCCCTCCTCACCGTGTGACCCCCCGCGGCGCGGAGGGCGCCCGCGGCGCCGGCCGTCGTCCGCGCCATCGCGTCGTCCGCGCACCCCCGTCTTGCGCTCACTCGGCGACGGGCACCACCGGGCACGAGGCCCAGCAGCCATCGACCTCGGCACAGGAGCCCTCGTCGACGCACACCTCACACTGCTCGAGCCGCGTCTCGACCGCCTCGTCCTCATCTGCGCGGTCCTCGCAGCTGTCCGTGCACGAGCTCACGTCGATGTCGGTCACGCACTCGGAGTAGCGGTCGCAGATGCGGAAGCAATCGACGGTGTTGCCGATCTCCTCGCAGGCGAGCAGCAGCGAGAACGCGTAGAGGGTGGCGCCAGCGATGGCGATTGGGAGAGTTTTCATAGGTTCCTCACGAGGTCACACTGCAACGATGGTGCCACGGCGACACGGCTGCAGAGTGGCCACGCTGCACGTCGCGGCGCTCATGGGGAGACGGATATCTGCGGCGACCGCGCAACCGTGGCGGTTCAGGCCCCGAGCCCTACTCGGTTCGGAACACGACAGGATAGACGAGCGTCACGAGGCCACGGCCGGTGGGGGGGAAGCGCAGCGCCTTGAACTCCGACTCGACGCAGGACACCACCTCGGCGTCGGTGAGGAGCTCCTCGGTGGGCTTTGGCTTCGGCGCCCAGCGGCTCTTGGGTCGCTGGGGCGTGCTCGGCGCCGCCTCCGCTCGCGGTGCGTTGGCGGCGACCACCGCCCCGTCCCCGTCGATGGTGAGGCTCACGTTGATGGTGCCCGCGAGCTTGGGTGCACGGGGGAGAGCCTTGGCATAACACTGGCCCATCCCGTCGAAATGCGCTCGCACGATCTCTTGTACGCGCGCCTCGTTGAACGGCCCCGCCACCGGCTCGGGCGCGGCGGGCTCGTTGCTCGCCACGTCACCGCCCTCTCCTTCCCCGTCACCGGAGGCGCCTCGCGCCGGCGCGGTCCCCGACGCGGCGGGAGCCAGCGCCGCGTCGGCGGCGGCGACCTCCGGAGCGGACAACGCGCTGCACCCTGAGGCCCCCGCGACGAGGACGACGACGACGCCGAGCGCCGAGCGCCGACCCATCACGGGCGCCTCCGTCGGCGCAGCAGCACCGCGCCGAGCGCGACGAGCCACGCCCCACGAAGGGGGCCGTCGGCGGGGCTCACCACCGCGCAGCCGTCGCGGGGGGCGCGCTCGAAGGCAGGAGGCGCCGGGGGCACGACCTGGCGACAGATCGGCTCTGGATCCGTGCTGCACGCATACCCTTCGGGGCATGGCCCCACCTCGGTGCAAGGACGACTGCAGTACTGCCGGGTGTCCTCCTTCACGCAGATCCCGGTCGGGCAGTCGCTGTCCGCCTCGCAGACATCGCCCACCGGCATGGAGTGCTCGGGCACGACGGAGGCACCGGCGGTCCAGCTGGGGGCGTCGTACAACCCCATCCCCGACGCGAACACGGTCGCGTCCTTGATCCACTGCGCGTGCGCCACCGGATCGCCATACACCGAGAGCTCACACGCGGAGTCGCCGCGGGACGTCACGCCGATCACCCGATCCTCGAGGTCGAGCGCGGGCCCGCCCGAGTCGCCGGAGCACACCCCGCCGGTGCCCGCCCACTCCCCGTCGACCACGTCCGTCAGCTCGATGGCGACGCAGCCGCTCTCATCGTCGCACAACACCGACAGGTCGTCGCGACGGCGGCGCCGGCCCGCGTCCTCGCCTTGCCCGTTCACCGCGCCATAGCCCACCGCGTAGTACGGCAGGCCCTCTGTGCGATCGCCTTCGAGGGAAGGCACGAGCGGGACGGCCACCTCCGGGGGTACGTTCTCGGCGAGGATGAGGATGGCGATGTCGTTGCCGCAGAACGTGAGGTCGTCGCTCACCGAGCCGGGGATGCCGGGGATCCCGGCGAGGCCCACCACCGCGTCGACCAAGAACTCCCCCGCGTTGCCGACCGAGATCTCCTCGGCGCTCGACACGAAGAAGCTCGGCGCGCCGTGCGGCTGGCCGAACGTCGTGGTGGCGCAGCTCACGTTGTTGGGGTTGCTCGTCGACGAGACGCAGTGGCGCGCGGTGAGGATGACGTTGGGCGCGATGAGCGAGCCGCTGCACAAACCACCGGAGCTCAGGTTCGTCACCGCCATCACCGCGGTGCTGTCGGGGTCGTCGTAGCCATCCTTGATCGCGGCCGACGCGCGGCCGGCGAGCTCCAGCTCCACCGCGGGCGCGAGCTCGTCGGTACATCCTGCGAAGAACCCCAGCGCGACCACGCAGAGCGCGAGACGAGGACGCATGACGCTCAGCGTAGCACGACTGTCTCGCGCCGGAGCGCGTCGCTCTCACTCATGGTCGGGTTCGGTCTCGCGTCCTTCGGAGATGTCTCCGGCGCGGCCTCGCGGGGCCTCCTCGAAGTAGATCTCCACCGCGTAGCCGTCGGGATCGCGACAGCTGAACGTGTAGTAGCTGCCATAGTCTTCCGGGCCGTGGGTCACCGGCGTCGCGTGCTCTTTCACCTTCTCGAGCCAGGCGTCCACCTCGTCGCGGGTGTCGACGCGGAAGCCGAAGTGAAAGCGGCGGTGGATGAGTGGCTTGCCGCGCACGAGCGCGAGGTCCGACTCGCCGCAGGAGAGGAAGACGAACTCCCCCTCGCGCCACTGGCGGTCCATGCCGAACACCGACTGGTAGAACGCGGCGGAGCGCTCGATGTCGCTCACGACCAAGCTCAGATGATTCAGGGTGCGCATCTTCATGGTGCGAGCTCCGGTCAGACGTCGGCGCCGTCATACCACGGCGCCAGGGACCACGGCGCCAGCGACCACGGCGCCAGGGACCACCGCGCTGGCGAGGCCGAGCGCCGAGGTCTCGCCGAGCAGCCGGTGCCACATGTGGTCCGGGTTCTTCTCCACCTCCGCCACCTTCGCGCGCATGGCGGTGATCACCCGCGGCTCCTCTTCGTCGTACACATCGCCCTGCAACAGCTTCAGCACGTCGAGGCGATGGTGGGGGTGGTTGACGAAGTAGGTGAAGAGCACGTTGAGCCGATAGTAGAGGCAGATGAAATCGTACCAGTTCTTCACGCCGCGACGCATCGTCGTCTCGAAGCGCTGGTAGCTCGTGCGGCGGAGCTCCCCGGTCTCGAGCGCAGCCAGCACGTCCTTGCTCGCGAGCCGCGCGCTGTTGAGCGCGATGCTCACCCCCGAAGAGAAGATCGGATCGACGAACCGCGCCGCGTCTCCGAGCAGCAGGAAGCGATCGCCCGAGAATTGAGTCATCGCGTAGCTGTAGTCGGCCTCTTCGGTGAGCGGCCGGATGCGCTCGGCGTTGTCGACGAGCGCGGCCAGATCCGGACGTGAGCCGAGGGCGGCGCGGAAGAACGCCTCGCGCGACGCCTTGGCCGCCTTGAACACCGCCTTCTGCGTCACCACGCCGATGCTCGTCACCGTCTCGGAGATGGGGATCTGCCACACCCACGTCCCCGCCGCGTGAGGCAGGAAGTGAATGTGGATGTGATCTGGGTTCGGCAGGGCGTGGCGATCGTAGCCGGCATACCAGGTGTGCACCGCGTACTGGTCGAAGTGGGGATCGGTGCGCTTGAGGCCGAGCTGCCGCCCGAGCAGGGTCTTGCGCCCGCTCGCGTCGATGGCCACCCGGCACCGGATGCGGTGCTCACGGCGCCCGAGCTTCACGATGAGCTCGGGCTCCGGTGCGTCGAAATCGACGCCGCGCACCCGCACCCCCTCGATCACCTCGGCCCCTAGCTCTTGGGCGTGTTGGAGCAGCGCCAGATCGAAGCGACCTCGATCGACGTGGTAGGTGTAGTTCTGCTCGACGCCCTCCTGGGGCCGCTCGTCGAAGCGGATGGCGGCGTTGCAGTCTTGTTCGAGGCCGTCCCAACCGAGCTCGTAGGGGCGAGCCTTCTCGTTGGAGGTCCAGGTCGCTCCCAGCTTGCGCACGAAGCCGAGCCTATCCATCTGCTCGAGGAACCCGAGCTCCTTGAACACGCGGGTGGTGGCCGGCACGAGCGACTCACCGACATGGGGCCGCGGAAAGATGGCGCCCTCGATCACGACGCAACGCACCCCCGCCCGCGCGAGGTACGCCCCCATCGCGCTGCCGGCGGGCCCCCCGCCGACGATGGCCACGTCGTAGTCGACACTGTTCACGGCGTTCATGATGGCTCCGGGGTCTCGAGAGGGGGTCGACGTCCCCCCGCTCGCGAGCATAGCAGGGGCGAACCGGCGAGCCGCCGCTCTCGTGGTGTGGAAGCAGCGGAGCATCTCGCCCCAAGCACTTGACATGACCGACGAATGGGTTAAAACAGAACGCATATTCTGATTTTGACCGCGGGCCCTCGGAGCCCGAGGCGCGACCACGATGACGACAGCCGACGTGCGACTCGAGTGGGTGAAGCCGCCGCTGCAGGCGCGGAGCCAGCAGACGCTCGAGCGGCTGCTCGACGCGGCCGAGGCGATCCTGGTCGAGAAGGGTCTCGAGCACGCGACGGTGGCCGAGATCGCCAAGCGTGCGGGCTCCTCGGTGGGTGCGTTCTACAGCCGCTTCTCCGACAAGGAGGCGCTCATGCGCTGTGTCTTGCAGCGGTTCAACGATCAGGCGGTGGCCACTGCGGAGGCGGTGCTCACGCCAGCCCGCTGGCAGGGCGTCGCCCTCGAGGACGCGCTGCGGACGCTGCTCGCCTTCATGCTGAAGATGCTGCACGAGCGCCGCCACCTCGTGCTCGCGCTCATGGTGCGGGCGGCCTCCGACGCCCAGCTGTCGGCCTTCGGCGATCGGCTGCACGCGGCGCTCACCCGCCTCTTCCTCGAGCTCCTCGAGGCGCGCGGTCACGTCGTCTTGCACCCAGAGCCGGAGACCGCGGTGCACCTCGCGGTGTGGCTCGTGCTGAGCGGCATGGAGAGCCGCGCCCTCCGCGACACGAGCGACGGCGCCGTCGCCAGCGAGGGTCGTCCCCCGCTGAGCGACGAGGTGGTCGCACGCGAGATCACCGACCTGGTGCTCCGCTACGTCGGCGTGCAAGCACCCGTCCCCGAACGACGCGCTGTGGTCGCACCGACCCAACAGACGCTCGACCAAGCAGACATGTGAGGAGGCCCCGTGGGATTCGCAGGCTACGGCAACACCCAAATCCGCTACGAAATGTTCGACATCGTGGAGAGCGCGTCGGAGGCGAAGCGCTTCGCGAAGTGTGAGCGCATCTATCACCGCGGCCAACAGATGGCGTGGGACGGCAAGGAGGTGCTCCCGATGCTGCTGGAGAAACACGGCGGCATCCACCTCGCCGACGACAAGAAGAAGGCGCTCGAGCGCGTGTTCGCGATCATCATGTGGGGCGAGCTCGCGGCCTGGAAAATCTCCGCGCAGCTCGCCGACGAGCTGGTGCCGCTCGAGGCCAAGATGGCGGCCACGAGCCAAGCCCATGACGAAGCGCGGCACTTCTACGTGATGCACGACTACCTCACCGCGATCGACTACGTGCCCACGCGCATGGATCGTGCGCCGCAAGCGCTGCTCGACCTCGTGCTCGAGACCGACACGATGGCCCACAAGATCCTCGGCATGCAGCTGATGATCGAGACGATGGCGCTCACCATCTTCCAGGCCGTGCGCGAGAGTCGGGTGGAGCCGGTGATCTGCGAGCTGATGAAGTACTACGAGCGCGACGAGGCGCGCCACGTCGGCCTCGGCATGCAGTACCTCCCCAGCCTCATCAGCCGGATGAGCAAGGGCGACGTCCGCCGGATGATCACGTTCCAGGTGCGCCTCCTCGCGTGGGCGATCTGGGAGCTGAAGGTGCTGGAGCCCGACTTCCTGACGCTCGGCCTCGATCCGCGTCTGATCCTCGACCGCGGGCGGCGCAAGCAGCTCGCGGCCCTCCATGAGTCGTTCGACGCGCTGGGCGTCGACTGGCGTGACGACCGCAACTATGCGGCGTCCACCCTCAAGGCGGTCACCGAGTTCATGTTCCCCACCGACGAGACGAAGACCTCGCCGTTCAAGCAGTTCGACGCGGCGTGGAAGGCGTTCTGGGGCCGCGAAGACACCCACGACAAGAGTGAGTTCGAGGAGCACGAGCGCCACCAGATCAAGACGGTGCACGGGCTCGCCTGACCCCGGAGCGCAGCGGCGGTGGGTGCGACCACGAGCCCACCTCGCGCGATGTTTCGGGAGCTTGGCGTCGGGGGTGGGGCCCCGGCGCCCAAGGAACCGCAGGATTCTGGCGCCTGGCGCGGCGCGTCGGTGAAGAAATCGGCACGCCGGAGTGGACGAAGGGGGGGGCTCGAACGTGTTTGTGGAGACGTCTCGTCACGAATCGACGGACCGTCGCCACCCACACTGAAAGCTCCCCGCGACGCCCTCCGTTGTTCGTGGCGGGCGATCGAATCCACTCTACGAGGCTGGGACATCATGAAGATCAGGACCGTCGGACTGCTTGCTGGGGCCGCGATGACGCTCACCACCCTGACCGTGTGGTCGCTCACCCCGCACGGTGGATCGGGCCCGGAGGTCGCTAACAAGGCGGAGTCGCTGGCCCTCGAGGGCCTCGCCGCCCAAGTCACCACGCCCCCCGAGGCGTGGACGTTCACCGACGGCTCCACCCTCCAGGTGGAGGGGCGGCTCGGTCACGCCACCCTCGCCAACGGCAAAGACAACGAGACGTTCGTGTACGTCAACGTGCGCGCCCCGAGCGACCAGAGAGCCACCCTCGCCGCCCCCGTCGATCTCGCGATCGTGATCGATCGCTCCGGCTCGATGGCCGGCAAGCGCCTCCAGAACGCGCTCGACGCGGCGCGTGGGATCGTGGGTCGCCTTCGCGATGGCGACCGGGTGAGCGTGGTCACCTACGACACCGCCGCGCAGACCCTGGTACCGCCGACGCAGCTCGACGGGTTCAGCCGCCAGAGCATCCTCTCCCAAATCAGCGGCATCACCACCGGCGGCGACACCTGCATCTCGTGCGCGCTCGAGACCGCCATGCGGCTCTTGGAGAACGGCTCGAGCGTCGGCGACGCGCGGGTCAAGCGCATGCTTCTGCTCAGCGACGGCCAAGCCACGGCCGGCATCCGCGACGTCGCCGGCTTCAGCCAGCTCGCGGCGCGCGTCCGGGACATGGGCTGCACCATCAGCTCGATCGGCGTCGACGTCGACTACAACCAGCGCATCATGTCGAGCATCGCCCTCGTGTCGAACGGTCGCCACTACTTCGTGGAGAACGCTGGCGGCCTCGCGTCCATCTTCGAGCAGGAGCTCAACGCGCTCATGCAGACGGTGGCGAGCCAGGCCGAGATGCGGGTCGCCCTCGCCCCTGGCGTGCAGCTGCTCGAGGTGTTCGACCGGGCATTCCGTCGCGAAGGGAACACGCTCGTGGTGCCCATGGGCACCTTCACGGCCGCCGAGGAGAAGACGGTGCTCGTGAAGGTGCGGGTGCCGCGCGGCGCGGCCGGCGCGCGGCCCATCGCCGACGTGAGCCTCGCGTTCCAGGATCTGGTGGCAGGGACCGCCGGGAGCTGCAACGGCAAGCTCGACGCGACCCTCTCCCCCGACGCCGCCGCGGTGTCAGACCTCGATCCGCTGGTGGGCGCGCGCCTCGGCCGCGCGGAGACGGCGGCCTTGCTCCGCGACGCCAACAACCTCTTCGAGACCGGCGCCCAGGGCTCGGCCCTCGCCGCCATCCAGCAGAAACGCACGGAGCTCGCGAGCAGGCGCGCCAAGCTGGCCAAGAGCGCCCCCCTCCCCCGTCGCGGCGAGGTCGCCGACGACTTCGACCGACAGCTCGCGGCGCTCGACGACGCGGAGAACGGCTTCGCGTCGCCGCCAACGGCCTCCCCGGCCGCCGAGCCCCTGCCGCAGAACAGCCGCCCCGGACGCGCGCAGGTGAGGGCCAACGAGCAGAAGGCGACCGACCTCGCGTTCTGAGCGTCACCCCCGCGCCCCCCTTCCCCCTCGTCGAGCGAGCACGCGCCGCAGCTCCTGTAAGCTGTCGGCGCGTGTCCCGTTTGTCGTGCGTCCATGGCGGAGTAGGATCACCGCCTTGGGCCAAGACCCAACCGGAGGAGAGAGTATGCGCGAGAGACTTTGGGGCCTCCTGATGCTGGTGGCCCTCCTGTTGGGGTGCGGAGGCCGCGCGATGGCGCCGAGCCCTGCATCGTACGGCCCACACCGCGACGAGTCGGCCGGGGCGCCGATGACGGTCTCGGAGGACGCCGACGGGGAGATGGAGCCCATGGAGGGCGCCCCTGTGCCGATGGACATGATGGCGCAGGCCCCCGGGGGCAAGGATGCCCCGGCGCCGGCTCCCGCCCCCCACGGCCAGCCGCCCAAGCCCGAGCCGACGCAGCACGATGGCTCGACGGGCCCGCTGCTCATCTACACCGCGGGCTACACCCTCGCGGTGTACGAGGTGACGGCGTCCATCGACAAGGTGCAGGCCCTCGCCAAGGAGCTGGGCGGCTACCTGGTGCGCCGCGACGACCGCGCCATCACCATCCGAGTGCCGGCCGCCAAGTATCGCGACGCGCTCGGCGACGTGCAGAAGCTCGGCGACGTGCTCCACCGGGAAGAGACGGTGGAGGACGTGACCGAGCAGTTCCTCGACATGAAGGTCCGGCTCGACAACGCCCGCGCCATGCGCACGCGCCTCGAGGAGCTCCTGGCCGCGGCCAAGAACGTCGACGAGGCGCTGAGCGTCGAGAAGGAGCTGGCCCGGGTGACCGAGGTCATCGAGAGGATGGAGGGCAAGCTCAAGCGCCTGCGCGAGCTCATCAACTTCTCCACCATCACCGTGTCGTTCCAACCCCACGGCGGCGAGTCGGTGGCCAGCAAGGTCCAGCTCCCCTTCCCCTGGCTCGACGAGCTCGGTCTCGGGCCCCTGCTCCAGCTGAGGTGATGCCATGAACCGCTCCGTTTGGACCCTCCCCTTGCTCGCCGCCCTCGGAACCCTGGCCGTCGGCTGTGGACCGTCATTCATCGCCGAGACGCCCCCCGGCTTCGTCGAGCTCGACACCGATTACGATCGCTACGACTACCGCGCCACGACCGCCGAAGGCGTGGTGATCGCCGCTCGCGAGATCGACAACGAGTCGAAGGCGGAAGAGGAGTTCTGGCTCACCGCCATCAAGAACAAGATGCGGGAGCGTGGCGGCTACGCCCTGCTGGAGACCTTGGCCGTCAAGAGCGCGGATGGCGTCGCCGGCACACAGCTCCGGTTCGGCCACGACGACGGCAACAACACGCCCCACCTCTACTACCTCACCGTCTTCGTCACCGAGTCCACCATCTGGCTCCTCGAGGCGGGGGGCACCAAGGAGCTCATGACAGCTCAGGCGGCCAAGGTCGACCGGGCAGTCTCCGCCTTCCGAACCCATTGAGAAGGCCCCGGCCTCGCGCCGAAGCGCGCTTGGGCGTTGGGGCCCCAAGCGCAACGCGCTGGGTGAGGAGCCCCAAGCGCAACGCGCTGGGTGAGGGGCCCCAAGCGCAACGCGCTGGGTGAGG
>CAYOAL010000217.1:9986-10135 GCA_964401935.1 uncultured Polyangiaceae bacterium | reverse complement strand
CGGCTGGCAACGCGCCGGACCGAGGCGCCTCCCCACCGACTGGCTCCCCGGCTGATGGCTCCGACAACGCTTCTGGCGCGGCACACTTCAAGACTCTGAAGTACCAACCCGACGACCCGCGACGCTTCACCGGCACCATGCACCCGCGC
>CAYOAL010000217.1:0-9886 GCA_964401935.1 uncultured Polyangiaceae bacterium | reverse complement strand
GCCTGGCTCGAGCCACGCTTCAGCTGGCACAACAACGAACACCACCCCTCGAGTCCTGAAGTACCAACCCGACGACCCGCGACGCTTCACCGGCACCATGCACCCGCGCGCCTGGCTCGAGCCACGCTTCAGCTGGCACAACAACGAACACCACCCCTCGAGTCTCGCGCTCTTGCCGCCCGCGCAGGTGTTCTTTGCCGAGATCGCGGCTGTGTAGGCCGTGCGGCAAAGCGCCCTCTCCGCCGCCTACGCCGCGAACCCAGACCGCTTCCTCAACGGTCCTCCCAAGGCGGCGCTGCCGCCCACCGAGGTACCCATCAATCCACTCGATAGTCGGTCCCTTCACTCGACAAAGCCGGCCCACGGCGAGACACCACATCGGCTCGGGCGCGAGGAGAGGATGGCGTCCTTCTGAGGCGAGCCCCACGGTCTCGGCACGACGGTGCCGAGAGCCATCCTCTCCTCGTGACGAGCACCGCGCCGAGCCACCGTGAAAGATCAGAAATCGCCGCCCGGCGCGACGACGAACTGGCGCCTCCTCGAGCGTCAGTCGTTCTGTTTGGACACGATGGCCGCGAGCACGATGCCGAACGGCCCGAGCACCGCGCAGAGCGCGAACCAGAAGCAACCACCACGCCCCTTCATGGTGGCGATCACCGCTCCGATGATGCCGAACAGGATCCAGGCGGGAATGCCGAAGCGCAGGTCCATTGGTAGATCCTTACTCCTTTGCCGCTCCTTCGCACCGTCCAAAGTCAAGACCCCCATCCAAACCGTGCCTGCGGATTTCCCGCACACGGCTTACCGGTGGCCTCTCGTGCTGCTGCATGACGCGGCTCTCCAAAAGGGTTGCTCCGGGTACCTCACCGTTCCCCGCAGGCGGTAAAGCCCCAAGTTGTCGAAGGACTCGCGCTTCCACCGCTTCAAAGTCGTCTGCGTAACGCACCAGCGACCCAAGCGGGGCGCCGTGGCGTGTCCATGGAGGGGAGCCTCACCGTCTGCTCTCTTTCGGCAAGGAGGCTCGCTCACATTCGGTCAGGCGCCCGCTCAGGTGCCGCCGTCAACGCTCCGTGCGCAGCGGAAGCCCACCTGGTCGTAGGCCTTCACCGGGCGATCGAAGGTGCGAGAGGTGGTGGTCATCTCGTCGGCGCCGTAGCTGAAGGCACCTCCCCGCACCACCTTCTTTTCGCCACTCCACGGCCCCTCGGGGTTCTCTGCCGGGCTGATCGCGTAGTAGTCGGGGTGGTGCCAGTCGGCGACCCACTCGAACATGTTGCCGGCCATGTCGAGCGCGCCGTACGGGCTCTTGCCGGCAGGGAGCGAGCCCACCGCTCGCGGCGCATTGCCGCAGTCGAAGTAGTTGGCGCGCTCGCAGCTGGGATCCCCCTCGCCCCAGGGCCACCGCGCCCCCTGCTCGCCGCGGGCCGCCTTCTCCCATTCGGCCTCGGTGGGCAGCCGTTTGTCGGCCCACGCGCAGAAGCGCTTCGCCGCCTCCCAGGTCACGCAGTTCACGGGGAAGTCGGGGCGGGTCTCGGGCTCGTCGCCCTGCTCGGTGCACGCGGGGGCGCGACACGCCCCCGCCGCCACACACGCGTCGTACGCCCCCCGCGACACCTCGACACGATCGATGTCGAAGGCGTCGAGCTCGATGGAGCGTTGGGGCCGCTCATCGCGCAGTCCCACCCCGTCTGGCGAGCCCCGGAGGAAGGCCCCCGCGGGCACCCGCACCATGTCGGGGAGCGGCGCCGACTCTACCGTGGTCGAAGGGGTCGGGCTCGTGCTCCGCGCCGCGCCGTCCGCGTCGAGCGGCGCCCCGCAAGCAGGACAGGCCGGACAGGGCGCGCCGCCACAGCCGAGGCTCCACGCCGACAAAAGCAGCGCGCCGTACATCGCAGCTCGAGCGCGGCGGGGCCGCGGGCGCGGCGCGGAGTGTGTGGGCTCAGCCGCCATCGCGCAGGTAGGCATAGAAGAAATCACGGTGGTCGAACTTGGTGAGATAGCGCGCGGGGTTCACCGTCCCCTTCGGGATGATGGTCTCCGACAGGCGCGGCCCGTCGCTCGCGTGCTCCACGAAGTAGAAGCGGGTGTACGACCAGTTGATGTCGAGCTCGGTGGCGTCGTGGAGCCCGGCGGCGGCGAGGGCGTCGGCGAGCTGCGAGGCGGTGATCCAGTCGCCGAAGGCGTACACGAGGGTGCGTCCGCTCGCGTCGAGGGCGAGGGCCGAGCGGCGAATCTCACGGTCTCCACCTTGCGCGGCGCCCCACTTCCGCGTGACGTGCTCGGAAGCGAGCGCCGGGTTCACCACGCCTTGCTCCACCAGACACGGCGGCGCCTGGCGCCACGCGTCCATCTTTGGAGCCTCCGGCGCCAGCACCGGCCACGAACGAATTCGCAGCCCCCCGTCGGGATAGAGCGCCACGGTGCACGCGTCGTCCTTGGGGGGAACGTATTCGTCACCTCGCAGCATCATGCCGTAGCCGCCGTGTTGGGCCTTGAACCCGCCGTTGAACACGGCGAGCAAGCGCGACTGCAGCGCCTGCGGGACGAGCCCGGTGCGCTTCTCGGCGGGCACCGCTTTCGACTCCGGCTCTTGGACCCCAGCCTCGAGACCGAGGGACACGCGCTTGCGATCGAAGGCGATGAAGGTGACGAAGACGTGCTTCTTGAGCTTGTCGGGGTGGATCTCGGCCCGATGTAGGGCGGGGGCGGCCCCGGTGAGGCCGTGGGCGATCGGCTTCCACTCACCATCACCGGGCTGCGCGGTGCGCTCGTGCATCGGCGCGAAGCTCGGCGGCGGGTAGGGCGCCGCACCGAACGGCTCGGGCGTCGGCGCCGGCGCGGTGGACACGCCGTGGGGGGTCGGCGGCGGCGCGCTCGTCGGCCCCTCGGTGGGCGTGGGGGGCCGAGCCGGCTCGGGCAGCGGCGCGGGCTCGTGAGCCGGCTCCGCGGGCGGCGAGCACGCGCCGAGCCCCCCCCACAGGAGCAGCCAATACCCGCGACCTCTCCCCCGCCTCTCCCCACGCTCTGCGACCGACGACACCGGGGCGTTCTACCGCAAACGCGGCGGGTGCCCAACCCACGCCGGCGCCGTCCCGGGAACGGGCCTACTTCTCGGCCAGCAGCTTCTTGATGAGCTTCTCCGTGTTGCCGCTCTCCGATGGATCGAAGCCGATCAGCACCTCACGGATCACGCCCTTCTTGTCGATGATGAACATCGCCGGGATGGCGGTGACGCTGTAGGCGCTGAAGGTCTGCTTGCTCCCGTCGCTGCCCACCGCGAAGGGGATCTTCCACTTCGCGACGATGTCTTGGGCGGTGTCGGGCTCGTCGCTCGTCACCCCGAGCACGGTGAGGCCCTTGCTCTGGTACTTCTGGTGCAACGCCGCCAGCGCGGGCGTCATCGCCTTGCAGTTCTGGCACCAGCTCGCAAAGAAATCGACCACCACCACGCGGCCGCGGAGGTCTTGCATCGATGAGGGCATCGGCGCGCTCACCTCGGTGAGCCCCTCGAGCTCGTAGGCCTCGTTGCCGACGTGCATCAGCCGCGCGAGCTGGTCGTTCCCCGGGTGCTCGGCGAGGATCGCCTTCACCACGCGGTCGCTGCCGCCGCGGCGCACCGTGAGCTCGACCGTCATGCCCGGCTTGTGTTTCGCGACGTGGCGCACCAGATCGTCGGGCTCGTTGAGCGCCACGCCGTCGACGCGCGTGAGCTCGTCGCCCTTCTTGAGCTTCGCCTTCTCGGCCGGCGACGTGCGAAACACGTGCTCGACGCGGACTCCGCCCCCCGGTGGCTTGCTCATCGACACCCCGAGCCACGGCTTCCCCGTCTTGCTGCCAGCGAGGATGGGCACCGACCAGGAGGTGACGGCGCACACCATCACCACCGCGAGCCACGCCGCCAAGCGCCCGCCGCGAGGGAGCGCGTGGAGCCTGGGATCGAGGCCGGCGAGAGCGAAAAGGCGGGCCCACATGACGGTCTACTGTAGCATCCGATCCGCGTGTCACGAGCGCTGCTCAACGCCCCGATCCTGCTCGCTGGGCCCTTCCTCGCCGGCGCCGTCCTCGCCGGCGCCCTCGGGTGCACCCACGTCCCGCCGCCGGGACCGACGGGGGAAGACGGCTGGGGTCCGTCGCTCGCCGATGGCGCCCCGCGCCCACGGCCCCACGTCGTGCCGCGCGCGCTGCCGATCCCAGAGGGCGAACGCAAGCCCTGGGAACACGCCGCCGCGCTGCCGAGCCTGACGGCGCTCCCGCATCGTTCACCTTCGGAGCACCTCGAGGGCCTGTACGAGCGCACGGTGTTGGTGAACGAGGCGGCGAGCGGCTACGCGCTCCTCACGCTCACCACCGCGCTCGCGCCGGGGGCCTTGCTCGTGCAGCGTCATCATCGCCGCGGCTCCGACGAGGCGGTGTCGTACTTCGTCATGGAACGCCTCGCGCCCGGTGCCAGCCGCACCACGCGCGACTGGCGGTTCCTCGTGGTCGACACCCAGCTTCGGGTCGCCGCGACCTCCAACCTCGAGCTCTGCGCGCGCTGCCACGCCGACGCCCCCTTCGACGGACTCTTCGGCCTCGGCAGCGAGCACGGCGCGGCAGCCGATCAACCGTGACCGCATCCGGTCGCCTCGCGAGCCACGCCGACCGCGCGGAGCGACCGCGCCGCGCGGAGCCCGGGCCCCGCCAAGGTTGTGAAATCGCCCGCGCCAGGCTGTAACTACCTGAAATTTATACTACGCATAATTTTCAGGGTTCGGGACCGAGTGTGACAGCGATGTCGGTGTATGTTGACCCGATCCCGCTCGGGCACTCACCCGACACGCGCTAAACCGACGAGATCGGTGTTGAATTCCCGCGTGCGGTGAAATTGGCATGTTCGCTGCTTAGAGCAATGTCAGTCACCACGCTGTGGGCTGCAGCACGGTGACGACTTGCTTCAACTTGATCGCTTCTTGACCACTTCTCTTCTCTTCGGCGTGTCACCTTGGCTTAGCGCACTTTCTTCTTTACTGCTTTCACGCTGACTTTCTTTCCGTCCTAACGCTTGAACTATCCAAAAGAGTGACCTCGACATCGTTCGTCGAGCTCAAGACTTCAGGGGCGCAGAAAGTGCCCCCCGACAGGCGGTGCCAGTGGGCGGTAACCGCCTGTTTTTTTTTGCCCGAAACAACCGACGCGCGGCTGTCTTAGGCCTTGACGGGGCGGCCCAGGTTCCCTACATCGCGGTCACCCCGTTGGGGTGGAAGCTGCGCCCATAGCTCAGCTGGATAGAGCACCAGCCTACGAAGCTGGGGGTCGTTCGTTCGAATCGAACTGGGCGCGCAACAGAGGGGCCGCGAGTCACGCGGCCCTTCGTCTTTTGTGGCTTGGGTGCCGCCTTGGCGCGGCAAGAGGACGGCGAGCTCGCCGCTACGGCTCCTCGCCTTCTTGCCGCAGGATGTGGGTGAGCACGTCCCCGCGGTCGCTCCACGTCTCGCCAGCGCCCTCGTCCTCGTGAGGACCTTCGTGGCCGTCGGCTTTGGTGCACTGCAGCTCACGGCGCCCGGCGGCGAGGTTCGAAGACGTCCCTTTCACGTCGCGGGTGAGGATCAGGACTGCTCGGTGCTTGCACGCCATGGCACAAGGATTGGCTGCGGTGCCAGGCGCGTCAACGGCGATCCTGGACGCGGCCGGCGGTGGATGCCACGAAGCGTTCGGTATGGATCTCACCGCGTTGATGGAGGCGGCGCTCCTCGAGGCAGACGTCGCGTCCGCCCACGGCGACGTGCCGGTGGGAGCGGTGTTGGTGGCTGCCGACGGCGCCATCGTCGCCCGCGGTCACAACCGACGCGAGGTCGACGCCGATCCCACGGCTCACGCGGAGGTGGTGGCGATCCGTGCTGCGGCGGCCCTGCGTGGCCACTGGCGCCTCTCCGATCTCACCCTGGTGGTCACCCTCGAGCCCTGCCCGATGTGCGCCGGCGCCATCGTCAACGCTCGGATCCCGCGCGTGATCTGGGGCGCCGCCGACGAGAAGGCGGGGGCGATGGGCTCGCTCTTCGTCATCGGCCAGGATCCGCGGCTCAACCATCGGCTCGAGGTGCGTGGTCACGTCCTCGAGGAGGCCTCGGCAGCGCGGCTCCGCGCGTTCTTCGCAGCCCGCCGTTGAGCCCTCGAGGTCAGCCGGTTCGCGGCCGCCGAACGAGGAGCCACACCACGGAAGCGAGCAACAACGCCAGCGTCAGCCCCACCACCACGCGGGGCGCTTCGAGGCAGACGGACAGGCCTCGCTCGAGCGCGCTCGGCGAGCGCGACACGAAGCCCGGCTCCACTTGGAGCGACGCGGTCGCCGCCTCACACGAGGCCCGCGTCTCTGCCTCGCAGACCGACGCGCAGGCGAGCAGCTCGCGCGGGCTCGCGAAGCCGAGCTGGTGGGTCCCGAGCACCTGGCTCGTGCCCCCGCGTCCCTCGAACGTCTGTCGCCACGCGGCGTCGACGCGACGGACCTCGGCAGGGTGGAGCACGGCGAGGCCGAGGTGACGACGCACCATCCCGCTCATGCCCGCGAGCGCCGCCGGGGCGAGGCCGTCGAGCCAGAGCGGGACGGGCCGAGTCACGCACGCCACCGTCAGCACCGCGTCGCCGAGCAGCCACTCGTGGTGGCTCTCGAGCTCGGCGCCCGGCACCTCGTCGAGGCGCAGCGGCCGAGGCTCACGCGCCGTCGCGCCCGCTGGCGGCACGATCCGCGGGGTCACATCCGCTCGATGTCGTCGATCGCGTCGGCCAGATCGCTGCGGATCGTGTCGAGCGTGTCGCGGAGCCGGGAGATTTCGCGCGCCCCAGGATCGCTGTTGTCGACGGGCTCGAGCCCGTCCGATCGCAGCTTCTGCTTGGCGCCGGCGATCGTGTAGCGGTGCCCGTAGAGCAAGTCCTTCACCTTCAGCAGGATGTCCACGTCGCGGCGCGAGTACACGCGCTGCCCCTTGCGGGACTTCTCGGGCTTCACGGAGCGGAACTCGGTCTCCCAGTAGCGGAGAACGTGGGGCTCGACACCAACGATGTCGGCCACCTCCCCGATCCGGAAGTAGAGCTTGTCCGGCAGCTGGTGCCGCGGCGCCAACGACGATACCTACCCGTCAGTCCGTGGTCGGCTGAGAAAGGATGGGAGTCTGGACGTCGGACGCCTCGTCGTCGTCGTCGTCGTCATCGTCGTCGAGCCCCTCGATGTCGCCGTTCAGCGCCTGCTTCAAGAGCTGGCTCGGCTTGAACGTGAGCACCCGCCGCGAGCTGATGGTGATGGGGTCGCCGGTCTGCGGATTCCGTCCTTGCCGCTCGTTCTTGTCGCGCATGACGAAGTTTCCGAAGCCCGAGATCTTGATGTTCTCGCCGCGCCCGAGCGTCTCTTTCATCAGCTCGAAGATGAGATCCACCAGATCGGCGGCTTCCTTTTTCGAGAAGCCGCCCAGCTTGCTGTAGACGGCCTGCACGAGCTCGTATTTGGTCGTGCGCTTGTCCTTGGATCCCTTGGCCATAATCGCTTTCCCCGACGACTGCCGGGACGACCTCCACCTCGGACCAACACCGATGGAGGATGCCCTCCCTGAACACCGTCGCTTGTCGAACGACGGGCCTACGATGCCAGCTCGTGCGTCCCAGGTCCAGGGCAACATGGCGAACATTGGAGGTTTTTTTTTCCGGTCGGCGACCCTGAGCTAGTTTCCGAAGATGAGCCGCGCGCACCCCCTCGAGGCCCTCTCCCTGTCGTTGCTCTTGCTTGGCTGCGACGGCCCTGCGCCGCGCTCGGACGTCCCCAGGGAGGCCCCAGACAACGCCACCGCAGCCGAAATATCAACTAGTTCCAAACACTTGGACACGCCTCCAGCGAGCCCCGAGGCGCCCCCGCCGGTGGCCTCGGCGTCCTCGAGCGCGCCGACGGCGGAGGCGCGGTTCGCGCTGCCGCCGCACGAGGAGACCCGCCGCACCCTCGCGCACATCCTCGAACCCAAGGCGCGGGTGGGGGCGTACCTCGGCCTGCCCGCGGGCTGGCGCAACGATGACCCGTCGTATCTGTTGTTTTTTCCTCGCGGTGAAGACAAGCCGCCGGCGCGCGCGGTGGCGATGACGCTCGTCGTGCCGGGTCTCGGCGCGGACAACCAGCGGCGCCTGCTCGAGCGCGGCGTGGCGCCGGTGGGGCTGGTCGACGCGACCTGGACCGCGTGGAGCGTGGAGGAGGTGGGCCGCGAGCGCTTTCGAGCGACGATCGCGCTGGGCGAAGGGGCCTCGCTCCAACGCGCCGAGGGCCCCCGCAAGGCGGTGGCGGCGGTGATCGACATCCCCGGCGCGCCCGCGCTCGGCTTCGTCGGTGCGTGGGCCACGTCGCACCCCACCTTCGAGGCGGTGATCGCCGAGATGCTGCGCAGCGTCGAGCGCTGCCAGGTGGAGGTGGGGCGCGGCTGCGTGACGGCGGCCGAGCGCCAAGGCGCCGCGCTCTGAGCGGGCGCCTCGTGGGGAGGCGCTCTGCGGGAGGAGTGGGCTCAGGCCGCGCGCGCTGCTTCGGCGGCGGGCTGCTCTTCGCTCGAGGCGGACACGTTCGCCATCACCGACACCGGCTGCCCGAGCTGAGCGGCCATGCGGCGGCGCCCGAGCGCCTCCTCGATGAGCAGGTACGACACGTACACGAAGCCGCAGGTGAACAGCGCCGTGAAGGGCGTGGCGAAGTAGTGCCCGGTGAAGACCGACACGACCATGCTCGAGCCGCAGATCACGGCGAGAAACATCTCGAGCCACGGGAGCTCGAGCACCGACTGATAACGCCAGCGGTCGCTCCCCCGCTTGGGGGTGCGCACGAACTCGCCGGCGCTGTGGGTGAGCCCATCGAGGACCGCGCGCGAGAGGTGCGGCGCGAGCCCAGCCCCGAGGCTGATGAGCGCGGGGAGCATGCGGAGGGCGTGCCACCGGGGCCGGCCCTGTGCCGTCTCAGCGAGCATGTAGAACCCGGCCAGCGACGAGATCGGCGCCATGCACAGCGGAAGATCGAAGAGCAGCGCGCTGGTCCAGGTGTTCACGTTGATGGTGAGCAGCACTGGCAAGAGCAGCACGATGAGCACCAGCATCAGCGGGTACGCGAAGTGTGGCGTGAGGTGGAACAGCGCCTCGAGGCGCTGGCTGAACGAGAGCTCGGAGCGGAGCACGCGGCGCAAGAGCTTGCGGGCGGTCTGCACCGTGCCCTTGGCCCAGCGGTGCTGCTGCGCGCGCACCGCGGAGATGTCCTCCGGGAGCTCGGCAGGAGACACCACGTCGGGGCGGTAGACGAACTTCCAGCCCTTGAGCTGCGCGCGATACGAGAGATCGAGATCCTCGGTGAGCGTGTCGTGTTGCCAGCCACCGGCGTCTTCGATGGCCTGCCGACGCCACATGCCGCCGGTGCCGGAGAAGTTGAAGAGCAGACCGGCGCCGAACCGGGCCCGGTTCTCCACGAGGTGGTGACCATCGAGCATCAGGGCCTGGATGCGGGTCAACAGCGACGCCTCGCGGTTGAGGTGTGCCCACCGAGCCTGCACCATGCCCACCTTCTCGTCGCGAAAGTGGCCCACGAGGGAGCGCACGAAGTCTTCGTTGGGGATGAAGTCGGCGTCGAAGATGGCGATGAGGTCGCCCTTGGCGGTCTTCATGCCGTTCTCGAGGGCCCCCGCCTTGTAGCCCACGCGATCCACGCGGTGGGTGTAGTCGGCGTCGAAGCCGCGCGCCCGAAGCCGCTCCACCTCGGCGCGAGCGATCGCGCGCGTCTCGTCGATGGAGTCGTCGAGCACCTGGATGTGGAGCTTCTCGCGCGGATAGTCCATGCGCGCGACCGACTGCAGGAGCCGCGTGGCCACCGTGGATTCGTTGAACATCGGGAGCTGCACCGTGA
>CAYOAL010000216.1:0-10410 GCA_964401935.1 uncultured Polyangiaceae bacterium | reverse complement strand
CGCAACGCACACGCCGCCGTCGCACTCGCTTCCGTCAGGCAGGCTGGCGTCCGCCGGACATTGAGGGCTCACGCTGTCGCAATACTCGGCAGGGTCGCAGGGCCCGGCCGACGGTCGACATTGGACGCCGTCGTTCGGGACCTGGCAGCTGCCGTTCGCGCCGCTGCCTGCCGCGATGCTGCAGGCGAGACAGTCGCCGGGATCGCCTCCGCCGCAGGCGCTCTCGCAGCAGAACCCGTCGACGCAAAACCCGTTGGCGCAATCAGCGGCCGCGGAGCAGGAGTCGCCCACGAGGCCGTCGCCGTAGAGCTCGGCGCTATCTTCACCCACGACGAGGACCCACCCGTTGTCGAGCAGGGTCGCCGTATGCCCCCTCCGGCCCTTCGTCATGTCACCCGCGGACGACCACGAAGAGAGCGCCGGGTTGAATCGCTCCGTGCTCGCGAGGTCGTTCATTCCGTTGTACCCGCCCGCGACGAGCACGCGCCCGTCCGAGAGGGGCGTGGCGGTGAAGCCCCAGCGCGGCGCGGACATCGGCGGCCCCGCGGTCCACTGCGCGGTCGTGGGATCATAGAGCTCCGTATTGGCTGTCTGATCCACGCTCGAGGTGGAGCCGCCCATGACGAGCACGCGCCCGTCGTCCAGCGCGACGGCTCGGTGGTTGCTCCGGCCCACGGCCATGCTGGCGGTGAAGCTCCACCCGCCGTCGTAGATCTCTGCGCTCGCCAGCCGATTGCCGCCCGCCCTGCCACCCACGACGAGCACGCGCCCGTCGGGGAGCAGCGCCGCCTCGTGGGCAAAGCGGGCCTCTCCCAGCGTTCCGGCAGGGGACCACTGGTTCGTGGTCGGGTCGAAGATCTCCGCGAGACCGATAGCGCCGCTGAAGGAGCTTCCGCCTGCCACGACGAGCACGCGGCCGTCCAGGAGGGTCGTCGCGGTGTGGTTGATGTGCTCCCCGAGGGGCTCGTTCGCCGCCGACCACGTACCCGTCCCAGGATCGTAGAGCTCGGCTCCCGGGTCGCCCGCGTCGTACCCGAAGTGGACGAGGAGCACCCGGCCGTCCGGCAGGAGGTTGAGCGTCGGCCCCGCGCGGGGAGCGACGCTGGCCCCCGTAACCGCCCAGGTCTGCGTTGCCGGGTCGTAGATCTCGACCAGGTCGGTCGCGGTGTTACCGATGAAGCCTCCCGCGATGAGCGCGCGCCCATCTTGGAGGACGGCGAGCGCGCTGCTGTCGCGGTACGCGATGGGTGCGTCGGTCGCCGCCCAGACCGGGTCGAGCACCGCGGGATATCGGACGGCGCTCGCGTCCCACGCGATGCGGACGTCGCAATGGCTGGCCCCGGGCGCTGTCGGCAGCCTGTCGTACGGAGCTCTCGGTTGGGTGTCTGCGGCGCAGCCGACGACGCTGACGTCGGCGTGGTGCACGGTACCCTCGAAGTCGACGACGACCGGCGGCGTCATGCGGAGGCGCGGCGCGCCCTCCCGGTCCACGAGCTCCAGCGTACGCGAAACGAGCCGCAAGCCCGTGACCTCGGCGCCCAGCTCGAGCCGATAGACGACCTCTGCGACCCGGGGAGCCCGCTCGAACACCAGATAGTCCTCGGTCCCGCTCGGGATCGGGCGGTGCAAGAGGTCGGCACCGCTCTCGTGGGCGCCGCTCCACACGACGTAGCCGCCGGTGATCTCCGCCTCGGACGGGAGGGCGCCGGCTATCGAGACACGGACAGACAGCCCGGACCGGGGCTCCGTCAGCTCGAAGGGCTCGTTGGCGCGCGACGCCAGGCGAGCCAGCCCCGTCGCCCCGTCGAAGCGGGAAACGAGCCATCCATCGATCCTCTCGATCTCGTGCGCGCTCGCGTCCGCAAGGACGGGCCCCCCGACTCGCGTCGGGCCCTCGCCTGCGTCGACCACGGGATATCGAAACCGCGCCCGTACCGACTCGATCTTCGCCTGGGCCTCCGCCGAGCCGCCGGATGGAGTGACGGCGGGGCCGTCCCCGTCACCCTCTCCGCAGCCGGACAGGAGCCAGAGGCTCGAACCCGTGCACGCAGCCGTAAGAAAGACGCCAATCCCTCGCATTTGGTTCTCCGTTGGGGTCGCGTGAGCCGGCCGCGGCCCCGTACGCACTCCGGTATCCCAAGTGGGGGCGGCCAGCAAGAGCTCGACCGGCGCGCGATCGCCTTCACTGGCGGTCCTCTTCGAGGATGCGGATTGCGATCAGGGCGGGCGGCCCATCGACGCGCTCGCCTGTGCACGAGAACGAGGCTCGATCGATTGGGCGCCTCGCGGGGGGAGGCCTCAGGGCGGTTCGCTCCTGCAGGGGCTCTTCTTGACCGGCGCGCGTCGCGGCGCCCCCGGCATGCATCGAACATGCGACCTTCGGTTTAGGAAACCGCTGCTCTATCCACTGAGCTGCGGGGTCCCGCCATGTCTTTGGGATCGAGGATCTCGGCGAGCAAGACGATAGCGCGGACTGCCTCTCCCACCGAAACTCCCGCCGTGAGGAACAAGACGCCCGGGTGGCTGCCACCTTCATCGGCGAGCTCGGCAGCCATCCGCAGAAAATCGACGTCGTTGGTCACGATCACGCGCCCGGTATCTCGTGCGTGTTGAAGGTGTCGCTCATCGCTCGCGCCGAGCATATCCATCTCGAGAGCGGAGCTGATGTCGACGGTCCGGCGCCGCACGCCCGCGACGACCCGCGCAGCGACGCACTCGTCGGCATGGAGACGCAGCGCCATGAGACATCCTACGCGCTGGCCTTGCTCCGGCCGTAGCGTGCACGTAGCGCATTCACCAGGTCGCGGTCCTCTGCCCACTCGCGGCGGATGGCGTCTTGGTGATCGTAGTAGTACGCGAGTGCCGCATGGACGGCCGCGAGATCGAGATGCGGATGCCCCTCGACAATCTCATCCGGGGACATCCCATCGCGCTCGTACTGTGCCGCGATGTGGCTGACTTTGATGTCGGTACCCGAGATGACGGGACGGCCGGTTTCATCGATGTGCTTGGCCACGGACATGCCCCCGCAGCCTATCGCTGAGGATAGTCCGGACAAACGCCCTTTGGAGGATAGTCCGGACAAACGCCCTTTCTCACGCGATCGCGAAGTTGTCAGGACGCCCTGTGACGCGATCTCGAGGGTGGGAGGATGCTTGTCCGGAGGTGGCGGCCGCGCGGAGTCGCCGTTGGGTTTAGGGCCTCAGCGCCCCCCGTCGATCTCCACGTAGATCTCGATGGGGTCCAGCACCGTGTGCCGCGTCTTGCCTTCGACGGCCTTGGGATCCTTCATTGCCGCCTCGAAGCGCTCCATGTCCACGTCACGCCAGATCAAAGCGACGCGGTTCTCCCCGGGGTGGCGCAAGACGCTGTACTCGCTGCAGAACGTGGAAAAGATTGCTTCGCGCTCCGCCCCTCCGGCGAGCCCAGGTGTCCATGTTTCCGACAGCATGGGTTGCGATGACGTTGGCCATTGTTCCGTATTCTCCGTTGGTTGGTGTTGGATGAGAGTTGCTGGATGTCAGCGCAAGCCAGCGAGCGTCTGCTCGAGGGCTCGCGACAGCCTGGCGAGCTGGGCGTCAGACCGATGGGCGAGCAGCTTGCGGTTGTGATCGAGGAGTGGCTCGTGGACGCGTTCGACCACATCGATGCCCTTTGGAGTGAGGCGGACGAGAACGACGCGGCGATCCGTTTCAGACCGAAACCGCTCGACCAGGCCATTGTTTACGAGACGATCAAAGAGGCGCGTCACGTCCGGCACTCGGCTGACGAGCCGTGACCCGATGGCACCGCTTGGGAAGCCCTGTGCGGCTGGATCCTGCACGTAGAGGATCCGCAGGGCGTTGAACTGCTGCATCGTCAGCCCGTACTCTGCGAAGAGCACCGACAGGCCCGTGGTGATGACGTCAGCCAGACGCAGGACGTGCAGCACGACCTCGTCAGCGGGCACTGGCTTGTCGAACAGTGCGGTCCGCCTGCGCTTCCGAGCGCGCGGCGCTGGCCTTTCCATGACCTATGATGTTTCAAACAATATTTGTTGTCAACAACTATTGTTGAGAACGTCCACGGACACGTTTGCCGTCACCTGCCTGCCCGCGAAGGCTCGTGCCGCGCCTGCGCTCCGTGATCACGCGCAGGCCCCTTCGGCGACACGTCGAAGCGGGCCGAGCGACGCCGCTGGTGCAGCGCTCCGGGGACGGTCAGCAGCCGCGTCCGGCGGCGTCCGCGGACCAGGGCGACAAAGGGCGGCGGCGGGGGCAGGACCAGGTCCACAGATCGGGTGGCCCAAGATCGCGGAGCGGCAGCACAGCCTGCTCATCGCGCCGACCGGCAGCGGCTAGACGCTGGCCGCGTTCTTGTGGTGCATCGATCGGCTCACGCGCGAGGGGCCCGGCAAGGGCGGGGTCAAGGTGGTCTACGTCTCGCCGCTCAAGGCGCTGGTCTACGACGTCGAGCGCAACCTTCGGGCGCCGCTCGTCGGGATCGCGCGCACGGCCGAGCTGGGCGGGCATCGGATCTACGTGCCGCGCGTCGCCGTGCGCACCGGCGACACGCCCGCACGTGAGCCCGAGCTCCAGGCGCGCGACCCGGCGGACATCCTCGTCACCACGCCCGAGTCGCTGTACTTGCTGCTGACCTCGCAGCCGCGGCAGACCGTCGAGACGGTCGACACGATCATCGTCGACGAGGTGCACGCGCTCGCGCCGAGCAAGCGCGGGGCTCACCTCGCGCTCTCGCTCGAGCGGCTCACCCATCTGGTGCGCTTCGGTCCGCACGAGCGCGCTTAAGGCGCTTAAGACGAATCATCGGGGGGTAGTGGGCGAGGGCGCTGGTGGGTGACGGGGACAAGGGGGTTCGGGGCGCGGAGTCGCGCGGGAGTGGGTGGGTGGTTTGGTGGGGATCGGCCGGAGCGGGGCGTGCTCACCGCGAGCGCAGTGGCTGGGCGAGGGTTCGGGCGGCGTCGGAGCGGCCACGAGCTGCTGGGGCTGTGGGCCCTCCGGCTCGGGCTCGGGTTGCACGAGCGCTCGGAGGTGATGGCGGCCGGCGAGCACGCCGTAGTACACACCGAGCATCGCGTGCGCTCAGCCGTAGCGGCCCTCGATGTACCGTTCGGTGCGCTCGTCGCGGGGCTTGGAGAAGAGCGCTTCGGTGGGGGCATGCTCGATCATCTCGCCGAGGAGCATGAAGACACACTCGTCGCTCACCCGTCGTGCTTGAGCCATGTTGTGGGTGACGATCAGGATGGTGTAGCGCTCGCGCAACGAGGCGATGAGCTCTTCGACGTGGGCGGTGCCGTCAGGATCGAGCGCCGAGCACGGCTCATCCATCAGCAGCACCTCGGGCTTGAGCGGCAACAGGCGTGCGATGCAGAGCTTCTGTTGCATCTCGAGCGAGAGTTCGGTGGCCCGACGGTCGAGCTTGTCCTTGAGATCGTCCCACAAGCCAACCTCGGCGAGCGCCGCTTCCACGATCTCTGCCGACTCTCGCTTCGAGAGCTTCCCCGTCGCATGGATGCGCCGCCCGAAGAGCACGTTGTCGATCACCGGCAACGGCAACGGGTTGGGGCGCTGGAACACCATGCCCACGCGCTTGCGCAGCTCGATGAGGTCGACCTCGGGCCCATAGATGTCTTCCCCCATGATCTCGATCCACCCCTCGGTGCGGACGCCCGCGATGCGCTCGTTGATGCGGTTGAAACAGCGCAGGAGGGTCGTCTTGCCGCAACCCGATGGGCCGATGAGGCCGGTCACGAGCCCGGGCCGGACCTCCAGATCGATGCCTTTGAGCGCCTGAAAGGTGTCGTACCAGAGCTTGACGCCCCGTGCGCGGATACCCCCGTGCGTGTCCGTCGGGTGGCTGAGAGCGCTCATCCAAACATCCCGCGGACGTACTCGAACGTGCGCCGGTCCTTCACGTCTTCCCCGAACAGCGCATCGGTCGGCGCTACCTCGACCAGCTCGCCCTGCAAGATGAAGGCGGTGGTGTCCGCCAGGCGCCGCGCCTGCTGCACGAGGTTGGTCACGAGCACGATCGTCATGCGCGCCTTGAGCTCCCGGAGCACGTCCTCGATGCGCATGGTGGTCACCGGATCGACGGCGATGGAGAACTCGTCGAGGCACAGCACCTCCGGCTCGTGCGAGAGCGCGCGGGCGATGGTCAGCCGCTGCTGTTGGCCCCCCGAGAGCTTCGTGCCGAGATCGTCGAGGCGGTCCTTCACCTCGTCCCAGAGCGCAGCCTGTCGCAGGCACTCCTCTACGCGCCCCTCGAGCTCGCTCCGGTTGCGCATGCCTGCCATGCGTGGCGCGAAGGCGACGTTGTCGAACACCGACATGGGCAGCCCGACGGGGAGCGGCGCCACCATGCCCACGCGGCGCCGCAGCTCGTGGACGCTCCGCACCTTGAAGATGTCTTCGCCGTCGATGAGCACCTTGCCGCTCGCTTTGGCGCCGGCGATGAGCTCGAGCGTGCGGTTCAGCACCTTGAGGAGGGTGGTCTTGCCGCCCCGGGCCGGCCCGATGATGCCGAAGATCTCATTGTGCCGAATGCGGAGCGAGAGCCCGCTCAAGGCCACCACGCGTCCATAGCGCACCGTGAGCTCCTCGACGGCGACCTTGGCGTGGTCGTTCACCACTTGCGGCGCCTCCTGAGACGAATGCGGAAGACGATGGCGCCCGCGTTGATGCACACCACCACCGCGATCAGCACGAGCGCGGTCCCGTAGGGAAACTCGGGCGGGACGTGGGGCACCTGTGTCGAGACCGTGAACAGATGCATCGACAAGGCCATGCACTGGTCGCGGACCGACGTGGGGAGGAAAGGGAGGTAGAACGCGGCGCCGGTGAAGAGGATGGGGGCGGTCTCGCCCGCCGCGCGCGACACCTGGAGGATCACGCCGGTGAGGATCCCGGCGATGGAATTGGGCAGGACCACGTGTCGAATCGTCTGCCACTTGGAAGCGCCGACGTTCCAGCACGCCTCGCGGAACGGCATGGGCACCGCCGCGAGCGCCTCTTTGCTCCTCGCGATGATCACCGGCAGCGTCATGATCCCGAGCGTGAGGGACGCGGCCAAGATGCTCGTGCCGAGCTCGAGGAACAACACGAAGGCGCCCACCCCGAACAGCGCGTGCACGATCGACGGCACGCCGGCGAGGTTGACGATGGCGAGCTGGATGATGCGTGTGAACCAACTCTCGCGCGCGTACTCGTTGAGGTACACCGCGGCGAGCACCCCGATCGGCGCCGACACCGCCAACGACACCCCCACCAGCCACAAGGTGCCCACGATCGCGGGCCAGATGCCGCCCGCGGTCATGCCTCGGATAGGCTCGGTGAAGAGGAACTCGAGCGAGATGGCCGGCGCCCCTCGGATCACGATGAGGCCGAGGATGGAGACCACGGGCAGCACCAACAGCAAGGTGACCACGAGGAGCAGAGCCCGCGCCCAACGCTCCGCGTCGTGCTTCTGCTGACCCTCCGGGGTGCGCGCGAACGTTCCCATTCCGTGCTCCTCTCAGCGGCGCCGCACACCCTTGACGACCAGATCGGCGGTGAGGTTGACGATGAACGTGATGGTGAAGAGCAGCATGCCGATCACGAAGAGCGCGCGGTAGTGATCGCCGCCGCGGGCGGTCTCGCCGAGCTCGGCGGCGATGGTGGCGGTCAGTGTCCGCACCGACTCGAGCGGACTGTTCGGCAGGTTCACGGCGTGGCCGGTTGCCATGAGGACGGCCATGGTCTCTCCGATCGCGCGGCCCACACCGAGGAGCACCGCGGCGAGCAGGCCGTTCCGCGCAGCGGGCAACAACACGAAGCGGATGGTCTGCCACCGCGTCGCTCCCATCGCCTCCGCAGCCTCACGAAAGGTGTCGGGGACGGCCTTCAGCGCGTCCTCGCCGATCGACACGATCACCGGCACGCTCATGATGGCGAGGAGGAGAGCGCCGTTGAGGACGTTCAGCCCGATGGGGGCGTCGAACAGGCGGATGATGAGCGGGTTGAGGATGGTGAGCCCGACGAAGCCCCACACCACCGAGGGGATGGCGGCGAGGAGCTCGAGCACCACCTTGAGGGCCTCTCTCACGCGGCCGTGGGAATACTCCGACACGTAGATCGCGGCGCCGAGGCCGAAGGGGACGGCGATGAGCATCGCCAGCCCCGTCACGCTCGCGGTGCCGACGATCAGCGCGAACGCGCCGTAGCGCTTGTTGACGTTCGAGTCTGGATACCACTCGGTGCTGGTCAGAAACTGCCCCACGTCGAGCGCGCCGAAGAGGAAGTCTTTCCCCTCCCGGAACACGAACACGAAGATCGCGAGCACGAAGAGCACCGCGCTTACGCCGCACACCTTGATGACCGCCTCGATCAAGCGCTCGGTCCAGCGCTCGAGCGCGCTGCGGGTGGGGCGTCGCGGCGCCCGGGGGGCGCGCGTTTCCGCGTCTTCAGCCATCTTCACGGTACCGCGAGACCGGGCGTCCCCGCGCTTGCCCTTTGAGCGGGAGCGAGCGGCACCTGTCCGGCGCGCGCCACGTGCTGTTGGCCAGCGTCGGACATGATCCAGTCGAGGTAGGTGGCCACGTCGCCGGTCGGCTCACCGAGCGTGTACATGTAGAGGCCGCGCGCGATGGGGTACTTCGCCGTGATCGTGTTCTCGGGAGTGGGGGCGACGCACTCGTCGCCCGCCTCCGACGACACACACAAGGCGCGCACATGCTCGCTCTTGTAGCCGACGCCGCTGAAGGCGATGGCGCAGGGGGTGGTGCCGACGAGATCCACGACGTCCTTCGAGCCCTGCATGTCGTTGCTGCCGAGCTTGAAGTCGCCCTTCTCCCCGACCACCCAGTCGCGGAAGAACTGGTAGGTGCCGGAGTTGTTCTGACGGCTCACGCGCACGATGGTCTGCTTCGCACAGCCTGGCACCTCGACGCCGAGGTCCGACCACTTGGTGCACGTTCCGTGCTCGCCGTAGATGCAGGCGAGCTCGCCGCGGCTGATCCCCGCGATGGGGTTGGCGGGATGCACGAAGATGGCGAGCGCGTCGTAGGCGACGACGTGCTCCACGGGTTTTTTGCCGGTGTTGGCCTCGGCCGTCGCGGCCTCCGCGGGTTTGATCTCGCGGCTCGCGTTGGCGATGTCCACGGTGCCGTTCATGAGCGCCGCGATCCCCGTGCCGGAGCCGCCGCCCGTCACCGCCACCGCGACCTCGGGCTTGGCCACGCGATACGCTTCCGCCCACGCGAGCGCCACGTTGACCAGCGTGTCCGACCCCTTGTTCTGGATCGTCACGCGCACCTCGCGGTCGGGGCCGCCGCAGCCGACCCAGGACACGAGACACACCGCCGCCAGCAACGTCCGTCGCCCGTCCATGCCCCAACCTTGGGCCCTCCAAGTGACCGCTCCGTGACTCAGCCGTGACGTCTTGACCCGCCCACGCGTAGTCCGCGCGCCATTTCGGCGCGTGAGGGTAGAGATGACCCTCCCATCCTGGCTCCAACGCGCCGCTTTGGCGCGCGCCGGAGGCGGCTGCCGCAACAAGGTCCTCAGCTGGAGAAGAAGCTCCTGGCCGCGCTGCACGACGAGGTGCTGCAACCCGAGGTCCTCGACGCGGTCTACCGGCGCACGGCCGAGAAGGTGAAGGCGCAGTTCGCCCACGTGCCGGAGCAGCTCCGGCTGAAGAAGATCGAGCTCAACCGCGCGGAGACGCGCGTGCACAACTTCATCGAGTTCATCGCCTCGGGACGCGCCACGCCCTCGCTGGCCGATGCGCTGACGCCGATGAAGCCGGACATCGGCAAGCCCTACGACCAGGCGTCGTGCAAGGTGGACGCCCTGAACCTCCTCGCCTGCGGGGTGCGGGCGGAGGTTCGAGTTTATTGCGATGGTGGAGCCGCCGGGAATCGAACCCGGGTCCGCGAGGTTTCCGGCTTGCCTTCATTCACGTGCGTAGTCGCTCTGACCCTCGCGACGGGGTTTGTGGATTCGGCCACAACCTAGCTTCTGGTGTGCTTCGGCGGCGGTACCTGGAGCCTCTTCCGCCTACCTAGCCCTGGTGGTTGGCACCCGCGGGGTACTAGGGCGACCTTCCCGTTGGATGCCTCGCGCGATTAAGCGGCGAGGATCATTGCGTTGTCGTTCGCAATTATAAACGACCCATTGTTGAGGCGGGTAGGCGCCGCCGACACGCAGACAAACGTTCCGCCCCACGTCGAAGCCCATCGGCCCCTTGTGGGATGTATGTGGCCACAGCGTGAGGCCTCTCGGCGGGGCAGTCAAGGGAGTCGACGTGGAGGAGTCGCAGAGGGAGTCGACGTCGAGGGAGTCGACGTCGAGGGAGTCGACGTCGAGGGAGTCGACGTCGAGGGAGTCGACGTCGAGGGAGTCGACGTCGAGGGAGTCGACGTCGAGGGAGTCG
>CAYOAL010000215.1:0-10919 GCA_964401935.1 uncultured Polyangiaceae bacterium | reverse complement strand
GCGGCGTGCGTGCGGCGCGGGCCTGCGTGCAGCGGAGGCCTGCGCTGCGGGCCGCGCCGTGCGCCTGGCCACGCCCGGGGCCATTCCCTCGCATCGAGGGGGCGCTGGAGGGGCCCACGGCGCGCGATACGATGCGCCTCAACCAAGTTGGCGGCCGCCGAGCCAAAGCCGGCGGCGCGCGCAGATCGGTCACCGGCGACCGCACGCTGGCGACCGGTCACCGGCGCAAGCGCGGGCGCTGGGGTGCCTTCGTCGGACGAGCTCACCGCGTGGTCAACAAGGACGCCGACGCGCCGATCTTCCAGATCACCGACTCCGGTCTGGTCGTGGACGCTGGCGACCGATCACCGGCGTAAGCGCGGGCGCTGGGGTGCCTTCGTCGGACGAGCTCACCGCGCGGCGGCAGAGAGGCTGCTCGCGCCGCTGGCGCCGGCGGCGGGCGGGGTCATGCGCTCGGTGGGACGCGTGGGGAGGGGACGCGCGAGCTGTTGCTCGACGAGGTGCCGCACCCAAGGGCGGCGGCGCACCTCGGGGGGCAAGTAGGCCAACAGGATCCACAGAGCAGCCGGGGAGAGCTTGCGCAGAGGGGCGTCGGCGCTGGCGTCGTCCTGCAGACGCCACAGCTGGTAGTGCTGTGCGCTGCGGACGCGCACGCGGCGGGCGGAGCCTCGCTGAGGGGCGGGTGTTTGGGTCATGCGGTCCACAAAGCACGTCGCGTGCCACCTGCGACTCGTCGGATTTCGGGCGGATGCGTCCCGCACGGGTGTGCGCGCACAACCCGCGAACAGGCCACCACCAAGGCCTGCGGGTGGCGTGGCCGACCGCGCGGGCCCCCTCCGGCGCGTGTCCGTCTTTCGGGGTGCGCCGGCGGTGGCTCTCTTCGCGGGAGATCACCGCGCGTGCCCCCGGCGCGTGTCCGGCTTCAGGCGCGGCGCTCGTGGGCCGGCGTCGCGCCGCCCGGGGCCCGGTCACGCCACGTCAGCGCGCCGGGCAGCACGATGACGGCGGCCAGCAAGCACGCCACCTCTCCGAGGACCGCCGCGACCCCGAGGCTGCGCACCGCGTGGTTGGTCGAGTTGACGAGGGCGAGATAGCCGAGCGTGGTGGTGAGGCTGCAGAGCACCACGGCGCCGCCCGTCTCTCGTACCGCCGCGAGCGCGCCGCCCGCCCCTTCGCGACGGTAGCGCTGCATCACGTTGACCGCATAGTCGACGCCGATCCCGAACGTGATCGGCAGCGCGATGAAGTTGAGGAAGTTGAGCCGCACGCCCCCTACCGCGAGCAGTCCCGTCATCCACGCTACGCCGGCGATGAGCGACGCCATCACCGCGAAGAGGGCGAAGCCGCCGCGGAACGCGAGGGCCACCACGAGCAACGTGAACAACAGCGACACCATCACCGCCCGCGGCACGTCGGCGATGATCGCCTCCCAGATGTCGGCGAAGATAACGGCTCGCCCGGAGCCACGAACGACGCTGCCGTCGGGCAGCTCGGTGTGGCGATAGGAGTCGGCCCAGCGGAACAGGTAGTGGGCGTCGTCGACGAGGTCGGGGTGGACGGGGCTGATGTACACGATGCGGCCGCGCCGGCCGTCGGCCTCGGTGAAGGGCCGCGCCAGGCCGTCCGGCAGCTCGTCGATGCCGAAGGGGACGAGATCGTCGGGGGGCAAGAATCGCTCGATCTTCGTGAAGTCTTCCTTGCTCACGAAGCCGCGCTGCTGCGACTTCAGCACCAGCGCCTTGATGTGGTGGAGGATCGGGATCTTCGCGGCCTGATCGGGGGGCACGAGCTCCTGAAGGGTGTGGGTGCTCTTGAAGGGCTGCTGATCGGCGGGGGCCGCGTCGCGCCGCGCCTCGAGCGCTCGCACCAACGCGGGCACCTGGGTCGGCTCGTCGACGAGGATCGCCATCGCGTCGTAGCCGACGTGGCCGGTGACGTCGCGCGCGACCTCGGAGCGCCGGATCTCGTCGGCGCGGTCTGCGGGATCGGTGCGGAGGTTCTCGAGATCGTACTCCATGGGGTCGTCGCGAACCCAGAGCACGGTGGCACCCGCCGCCACCACGGTGAGCAGCGCGCCGACCAGGGTGGCCGCGCGGGGCGCGTGGGCCACCACGGCGGCGAAGGGGCGCCCGAACTGCGTGCCACCGAAGCTGGCCTTGGGGAGGAGGCCGAAGAGGCCCGACCTCGACTTGTCGAGCGGGGTGATGCGTTCGGTGATGACCAAGATGGACGGGAGAAACAGGAACGTGCACACCCAGCACACGAGCATGCCCACGCCGCCGATGAGGCCGAAGTCGCGGAAGCCTCTGAACTCGGTGACGATGAGCGACGCGTAGGCCGCGGAGGCGGCGCAGCCCGCGGTCAACGTGGGGAGCCAGGTGTCGCGGTGGGCGAGGCGCACCGCCGTGCGCGAGTCGCTGCCGTCCCGGCGCGCTTCGAGGTAGCGCGCCATGTACATGATGCTCGAGTTGATCCCGTTGCCGGCGATGATGGTGAACAAGAAGCCGGTGGCCATGTTGAGCTGGCCGACCAACAGCTCGGTGAAGCCAAAGGTCACGCTCACCCCGACGGCGATGGTGATGATCATCGACAGGAGCGTGCGCCCCCGCAGGTAGAACAAGAACACCACCCCGATGATGAGCAGCGCTCCGAGCATCCCCACGTCGGTGAGGTCTTCGTTGATCGCGTTGTACTCCGCGATGCTCGACACCAGGTCGCCGGAGAGGCCGTGCGTGATCGACGTGTGAAACGACTTGGGATCGATCTTGGCGACCGCCGCTTCGATCCGCTGAAGGGTCTCGTTTCCCTTGTCGTAGTCGGTGCCGAGCACCGCCGACCGCACCACCACGATCACGACGCGGCCGTCTTTGGATTGGTAGTAGCCGTCGGGGAAGCGCTCGGACTGCTCCTCGTCGACCCCGAAGTGCTCGCGCAAGAGCTGAGCGTCGATCGCGGGGGGCACGTAGTCGTCCTCGCCCTCGTCGAGGAGCGTGTCGGCGGCCTTGCCCACCTCGTACTCCCAGCGCTCGTCGATCTTCGCCTGGAGCTTCTGGAGCTTGTCGAGGTCGCCGAAGAGGCCGACCCGCGGCTCGAGGAACGCGAGGGCCTCGTGGACGCCGCTCTCCGCGCTGCCGACCCATGGGCGCCCGATGGCGCGGAGCTCGGTGACGAGCGCGTCCGCAGCCTGGCGGAGGGCCTCGGTGTCGTCTCCCTCGAGCGAGACGAACACCGTGGACACGCCCGCCGTCTTTTGCTTTACGCGCTCGAGCTCCTGCACGCTCGGTCGCGTCTCGGGGAGCAGCGCCTCGAAGCCCGGTCGCACCTCGAGCCGCACCGCGAAGGAGAGCGACAGCGCGACCACGAGGGCGGCCACCGCCATCATCGCCCACGGGTGGTGGATCTGCACCTCCGCGAGCCGATAGAAGAGCGCCGAGCTGCGGCGGGAGGGGGGCGGAGGCTCGCCGGCGCCCTTGGTGGCGCGCTCGGGTGTGCGGCTCATACGGGCTCGCCACCGACGGAAGGCCCGATGGCGTCTGCGACGCCCGCGCCCCGCGCGAGCGCATCGTGACGAGTCGCTCGCGCTGCCATCGCGAGCGCGCCGTGCCCCATCGAGGAGGTCATCAACCGGGAGCGTTAGAGAGGTTCGAGAGAGGATTCAAGGCAAGGCGGCACGGGGCCGAGGGGGCCGCAAGAATTCGCCGCAGCCGGCGAGGAGCCGTGCCCCACCGAGCGCGGCTGCGACGGTGGGGGCCTCGCCGGGCTAGAACGTGACGCGCACTCCCGCGCTCCAGAGCTGGGTGGCTTGAGCGTCGTAGCCGAACAGCTGCTGCACGTAGCCGAGCTCGAGCGCGGCATGATCGGTGATGTGGAAGTAGGGGAGGACCGCGATCGAGAAGCGCATCGCGCGGATGCGGTCCCCCTCGACGAGATCCTCCGACAAGCGCGCGTAGGCGTCGTGGTAGCCGCGATTGACGTGCTCGTTGAGATCGCCCTCGAAATAGGGGCCGACGCGCAGGCCGACACGCCACGGCAAGAGCCAACGCGCGAACTCGAGGCCGAACAGGTTTGTCATCGCCACCGCCGCGTTGTGCTGGGCGTCGCCGTCGTAGGCGCCCGAGCCGAAGAAGAGGCGGTTGTGAAACGAGAGACGGGCGAGCTTGTCCGGATCGGTGAGGAACACCCCGAGCGTCGTTCCCCCGGCCACGTAGTGCAGCCGCACGCTCGTGAACTTCTGGAAGTCGACGTCGATGGGCACCGTGCCCTGGAGGAAGGCCCCGAAGGTGTAGCGCGGGTGATGGACGAAGTTGGTGGCGATGGTGCCGGTCACGAAGCCCCCGCGATCCTCTCCGAACACCCGCGTGCCGAAGAGCTCGTCCTCGGGGTTGTCGATGATCTCCTCGCCGGCGATGAAGTACGCCCCGTCGAGCCGCACGTAGAACTCGGTGAGTGGACCGAGGGCGCCGATGGTGTAACCGGCCCCCACGTTGAACACCTTGATGTCCGCGTCTTGCCAGGTGGTGCGCCGTTCGGTCGGCTCGGTGTTGCCGAAGGCGCCGACGAACTGGGCGTTGACGTCGATCTCCCCCTCCTCCCCTCCGAGGGCGGCGTTCTGAAACGCCCGGGCGGTGCCCGGGTGGGCCACGCAAGCGAAGAGGGCGGCCCACGCGGCGGCTCTTCGTCCGGCTGCGCGCGGTGGGGAGGACACGGGGGGAGGATAAGCACGCTCGTGCGTCGCCGTCCCGTGTCTTGTGGGAGGGATCCTCGCCACCGCGTCGCCGCCGCGCTACCGTGCCGCAGACCCGAACCGAGAGACCAGACCGTGTGAACGTCGACTGGAACAGCCGGCTCTTCGGCCGCATCGAACGGCTCCAGCACGGGCGGGTCCACTACCACGCGCTCGGGGCGTTCGAGGGCGGAGTGCGGCGGCGCCTTGCGCTCGCCGGGCTGTCGCTCGTGGTCGTGTTCGTGGTGGGCACCGCGGGCTACTACGTGCTCGGCGAGCAGCGTTGGTCGCTCGAGAACTGCGCCTACATGGTGCTCATCACGATCACCACCGTGGGCTACGGCGAGGTGCTGCCCGTCGACACCACACCCCACGGGCGCCTCTTTACGATGATGCTGCTGGTCACCGGGATGGGGGTGAGCTTCTATTTTCTCTCCTCGCTCACGGCCTTCATCATCGAGGGCGATCTGCGAGAAGCCCTCTGGAGGCGAAAGATGACGCGAAAGCTCGCCAAGCTCAACGACCACTACATCGTGTGTGGGGCCGGGACCACCGGGCGCTACGTCGTGTCCGAGCTCGCTCGCTCCGGGGTGGACGTGGTGGTCGTCGAGAAAGACCCGGAGCAGCTCGACGGGCTCGCCAAGCGGTTCGGAGACCAGCTCGTCCTCCTCAACGGCGACGCGACCGACGACGGCGTCCTCAAGGACGCCGGTGTGCAGCGCGCGGCCGGGCTCGTGGCGGCGCTGCACCTCGACCAGGACAACCTGTTCGTCGCCTTGTCCGCCCGGCAGCTCAACGCCGGGCTGCGCATCGTCAGTCGTGCGAACTCCGAGCGCGTCGAGCCCAAGCTGCGCCAGGCCGGAGCCGACGCCATCGTGAGCCCCACGAACATCGGCGGACGCCGCATGGCGCACGAGCTCCTGCGACCGAACGTGGTGGGCTTCCTCGACATCATGTCGATGGACTTGCGCCGCAACCTCGACATCGAGCAGCTCGACATCCCCCGCGGCAGCGCCCTCGACGGTCGCACCCTCAGGAACTCGAGGATCCGTGAGGTGTCGAGCGCGCTCGTGCTCGCGGTCATCGACCAGGGGGTTCACCGCTACAACCCTCCGTCCGACTTCCTGCTGAAGGCCGGAATGACGCTCGTGTTGCTTGGCGAGGTGGACCAGATCGCGAAGCTCCAGCGCCACGTGGGAGGCTGAGCCCGACGCTCGCCGGGGGTGACCCACGGGAGCCGACCGGCGGGCCAAGTCGATAGATGGATCAAGATGTGACCGGCCGACCGGCGGGCATGGGTGAACTGGGGATCCAGCTCGATGCGACGCTAATCGATTGAATGTTAATGCCTCGGCAGCAGCGAGCTCACTCCCGAGCGAGGCTACGTGTTGGGAATCAAACCGGCCAGCCGGCCTAATGAGCGTCGACGAAGGCCGCTCTCGGGAAGGGCGGAGCGCGCAGTGGGGATGGTCCGGAAGATGCATTGGCGCTCCTCATGCTGCGCACGGTCCTGGTGAAGAACTTGCTCCCCGCGAGCCTCTTGTTGCTCGTGCCCTTCGCATGCACGGTCGATGGGCTGAAGTCACTTCCCACCGAGGCCGCGCCCAACGACGACGGCGGCGGCGGCGAGTCGTTCGGCCCCACCGGCGCGGGCGGCGGCTACGTGCCGCCGGATCCGGACGATCAAGGTGGCGGCGAGTGCCCTTACGAGGGGCCACCTCCGCTCGACGTGAACAGCCTCGAGCCTTGCCCGAGCTGCTCGGCGGGGGGGGCTCACTGCCTCCCGACATCCCTCGTCCCTGCCGAGTTTCAGGGGCAGCTCGCCTCGTGTTCCGGCGACCAGCTCTGCGTTCCGGATACGTTCATCGAGACCACCGGCAAGTTCATCCCCGACACCTGCGAGTCGGTCGCTGGTGCCGAGGGGCGCTGCCTCTCGCCTTGCCTGCCCCAGGTGGCGGCGCAAGCCGCCAACCTGCCACGCTCGACGTGCAGCGCCGTCGAGCTCTGCGTGCCTTGCTACGATCCCCAGACCGGCGACCCCACCGGCGCGTGCGAGCTGTCGTGCGATCCGGGGCCGGTCGAGCCCCCGGTGCTCCTCCCCGCCTGCTGCGAGGACGACGGCATCTCGTACGGCACCTGTGTGCCCAAGGCAGCAGCCGGCGCGCAGGCCGATCGTCTCGGCCCCGACAGCTGTCCGCAGAACGGCGGGGAGCTCGTCTGCGCGCCCAACGAGTACGTCGAGAACCAGAACTACCAGGCGCCCGACTGCAACGACTTCTTCCGGTCGTTCATGTTCGGCAGCGAGTTCGGTCCGGGGAAGTGCCTCTCGAAGTGCATCCCCGAGGTGGCCGACGCTCCACTCACCGGCGCCGGCAACTGCGAGGCGGAGAACGTGAACTGCGTACCCTGTCTCAACCCCCTGAGCGGCGAGTCTACCGGCGCCTGCGACTGAGCCGCCACCTCGCCGCCACCCAACCGATCCCCTCGAGCTCAGAACAACAACTCAGCCGAGACACACACCATGCAACGCCGCGTCCCGTCGGGGGCGCGGCGTTTTTTTATGGCTCCGCCGAGGGGGGAGCGCTCGGCGCGCTCGCCCCCGTCGAGGCCTCGACGCTCGGCGCGGGCGCCCCGCCACCGCACAGGGGGTGTTTGGCGAGCATCTCGCTCCAGATCCCACACTGCTTCTCGACGCTCTCCATCTTCGGAGGGGTGTCGGCCGCGTCGATGGTGGTCTTGTTCGCGGCGTAGACCGCGTCGAGCGCGTCCTTGGCCTTGCCGGTCTGGGACGCGCCGCACTGCGCCGCTCGGTCGAGATAGGTCACACAGGCGGCGGCGAGCTCCGGCTTCGACGTGTCTTGCGCTGTGCCCCCTTCGCGGCAGCCCACCGCGGCGAGGGTGAGCAACGTGACGGTCCCGACGTGGCGCATCGAGTGGCTCATGGCTTGGCTCATCGAACGGCGCGCAAGGTAACGCAGCGGCCGAGCAGGCTGGCGACAAATCGGCACCACAAAATGCCGCGCGGCGCGGGTCGTCGACCTCGCGCCGCGGCGACAGCTCAGTTGCTCGTTACTTCTTGCAGGTGGCTTCCATGGCCTTGGCCGCCTGCTGGCAGGACTGAACGAGCGCGTCGAGGCCGGGCTTGGCGGCCGCGGCGTCGAGATCCTTGAGGGCCGCGAAGCTGTCTTCGATGGCCTTCTTCCCTGCTTCGAGGCCGGGCTTGGCTTCGGCAGGCAGATCCTTCACGCAGTTGTCGAGGGCGGTCATGTACTCCTTGCACTCCTTCGGGATCTCGACCCCGCCCTTCTTCTCGTCCTTGTCCTTCTTGTCCTTCTTGTCCTTCTTGTCGCCGTCTTCCTTCTTGTCGTCGTCGCCGCTCTCTTTCTTTTCGTCACAACCAGTGATGAGAGCCGAGGCAGCGAAAAGGGCTACGAGCAATTTGAACTTCATGAGTTTTCCTTCTTCTCCTGTTTCCCCTGAGTCCCTTGGTGGTTCTGGCCACTCTCTCGACCCCTGGGTGCCCTCTTCGAGGGCGTGATGAAACGCCACCAACCCCCGACATGACGCCGGGTGCGACAACCGCACGGTTGGCTCAAACCTTACTCTCGGGCCAGTCCAGGCCGTTTGGCCGCGGATCATGGCATGTTTCGTCGGCTCGCCAAGTATTTTCCGGGGGAGCGTCGAACCGACCGATTCTCCGCCGAAACTAGCGTCGAACCTTTGCCTTCTTGTCACCCGCGTGTCCGTGGAACGTGCGGGTGGGCGCAAACTCCCCGAGCTTGTGCCCGACCATGTTCTCGGTGACGAACACCGGGACGAACTTGCGCCCGTTGTGCACCGCAAACGTGAGACCGACGGCCTCGGGGATGATGGTCGACCGGCGCGACCAGGTCTTGATCGCCTTCTTGTCGTTGTTGTCGAGCGCGACCTGGATCTTGGTGAGCAGGTGGCCGTCGACGAACGGCCCCTTCTTGATGCTGCGTGGCATAGCGATTCCTGAGCTTTCGAGAACTACTTCTTCTTCTTGCGGCCGCGCACGATCATGCCGTCGGTGCGCTTGTTCTTGCGGGTCTTCAAACCCTTGGAGAGTTGGCCCCACGGCGAGCACGGATGCCGCCCACCGCTCGAGCGACCCTCGCCGCCACCCATCGGGTGATCGACGGGGTTCATGGTCACGCCGCGGTTGTGGGGGCGCCGTCCCAGCCAGCGCATGCGACCGGCCTTGCCGATGCTGATGTTGCCATGCTCGCTGTGCGACACCTGGCCGATCGTGGCGCGGCAGTCCATGTGCACGCGCCGGATCTCTCCGCTCGGGAGCCGAACCTGCGCGTAGTCGCCGTCCTTGGCCATGAGCTGCGCCGCCGTGCCCGCCGAGCGCACGAGCTGGCCGCCCTTGCCCTTGCGGAGCTCGATGTTGTGGATCGAGGTCCCCGGAGGGATGTTGCGCAGGCGCAGCGAGTTGCCCGGTTTGATGTCGGCGGTCGCGCTCGAGACCACCTCGTGGCTCACCTCGAGCCCATCGGGCGCGAGGATGTACCGCTTCTCGCCGTCGGCGTAGTGCAGCAAGGCGATGCGCGCGGAGCGGTTGGGATCGTACTCGATCGCGGCCACCTTGGCCGGCACACCGATCTTGTTGCGCTTGAAGTCGATGATTCGGTAGCGCTGCTTGTGACCACCGCCGCGGAAGCGCGAGGTGATGCGCCCGTAGTTGTTGCGGCCGCCGGTGCGCTTCTGCCCCTCGGTGAGGCCACGCTCTGGCTCCGCCTTGGTGATGTCGGCGAAGTCGCTGACCTGGTAGAAACGCCGTGCGGGGGATGTCGGCTTGTACTTCTTGATGCCCATGGCTCATTCCTCGTCGTCGGTCGCGTCGACGTTCGCGTCGACATCCGGGTCGTAGAACTGGATGTCGTCGCCCTCCTTGAGGGTGACGACCGCCTTCTTCCAGTTTGGCATCCGGCCGTGGCCACGACCCATGCGCCGCTCTTTGCCGCGCACGTTGCTCGTGTTCACCGAGGTCACGGTCACGTTGAACAGCTGCTCGACGGCGTTCTTGATCTGGATCTTGTTCGCCTTCGGGTTGACCTCGAAGATGATCTTCGGACGGTCCTCGCTCTCCTCGCGAAGGCGCGAGGCCTTCTCGGTGAGCAGGATCGGGCGCCTGATGATGTTCTCTGCGTGCATCGTCGTGGTCCTTCCTACTTCAGACAGCGGGCCTCGAGCGCCTTGGCCGCGTCCTTGGTGACGACCAGGTGCTTGTGACGCAGGAGGTCGTAGACGTTGACGCCCTCGGGCGGCAAGAACTGATGGTTTTGCATGTTGCGGATCGAGAACACGAGGTTTTCGTTGTCCGCGCCGTCCACGACCAGCGACTTGTCCACCTGAAGGGTGCCGAGCGCGCTCGCGAGCGCCTTGGTCTTCTTCTCGGCGAGCTCGAGGCTGTCGACCACGACGAGGCGCCCTTCCTGGGCGAACAGCGACAGCGCGCTCTTGAGCGCGCTGATGCGCACCTTGCGCGGCGGTCGGTAGCCATAGTCGCGCGGGTGGAGGGCGTGCGCCATCCCGCCGCCGACGCGGTGAGGGGCGCGCTTGCCACCTTGGCGTGCGTTGCCCGTGCCCTTCTGGCGGAAGAGCTTCTTGTTCGTGCCAGAGACGGCCGAGCGCTCCTTGGTCGCCTGGGTGCCGGCGCGGCGTGACGCACGCTGCGCAGTGACCACCTCGTGCAACAGGTGCTGCTTCACTTCCACCGCGAAGACATCGTCGGAGAGCTCCAGATCGCCGACTTCCTCGCGCTTGAGATTGTAGACCTTCACCAACATGACTGTCTCCCTAGGTCTTGATCTCGACGTCGACGCCGCTCGAGAGGTCGAGCTTCATCAGCGCATCGAGGGTCTGCTGCGTTGGATCGATGATGTCGAGGAGTCGCTTGTGGGTTCGAATCTCGAACTGCTCGCGCGACTTCTTGTCGACGTGGGGCCCACGGAGCACCGTGTAGCGACGGAGCTCGGTGGGGAGCGGGACGGGGCCGGCCACCTTGGCGCCGGTGCGCCGCGCCGTCTCGACGATGTCGTTGGTCGACTTGTCGAGCAGCTGGTGGTCGAACGCCCGGAGGCGAATTCGAATCTTGGTGTTGTCCATGGGGTTTACTCCAGCACCTTGGTGACGACGCCGGCGCCGACGGTGCGGCCACCCTCGCGGA
>CAYOAL010000214.1:0-11396 GCA_964401935.1 uncultured Polyangiaceae bacterium | reverse complement strand
CAACTGGGGAGATGTAATTGTCGTCGATGGGTGAATGTAATTGACGTCGGGCAGCCGTCGGTTGCGGCAGGACCCAGCTCGGTTGCGTGGGCGGACGGCTCGAACGCGGCCCGCAGTAGCTCCGCAAACTCCTCTGGCGAAATCGCTTCGCGCGCTCGCAAGTTGCTGCCGAGCCGACGCAGGTTCTCGAGGTAGCTCTGGAGCGTGCAACGGCACTCCGCTCGCTGCTTCACGAGCGCAGCGAGGAAGCAGTAGAGGTCGCGATTGGTCGCCACGTCAGCCATTGGTTGCCCCGGCGTCGAGCGCTTTCCGCAACAGCGCCCGCAGGTCCTCACTCATCAGTGGAACGTCGTCCACTTCGGCCGCCCGCAGCCATCGTCGTTCCCGCGTGCGAGTCGGGAGGTCGCCAAGGGTCGGCTCCCCGTGAACGCGCGCGACGTAGTAGCAGACCTGCTTCAGCCGGCGCTCGGTCCCCGCTCCGAGGAAGTACTCGAGCCGCCCAAGCTCCCTGGACACACTGAGCTCTCCCACCACGCCAGACTCCTCGCGTAGCTCTCGAAGAGCGGCTTCCTCCGGGAGCTCGTCCCACTCGATCCCGCCCTTGGGTAGCTCCCAGCCGCTCTCGCGGGTTCGAATCATCAGGACCGCGGACCCGTCGTCATCACGCATGACCAGCGCCGCCCCCGCGCAGATCTCGCTCGGGTAGCCCTCGAGGTCGAGCACGAGATCGTCGACCAGTCCGCGCGTCTTCGCCTCGGAGAGGAACCAGATCGTCGGGGCGTTCCGCCGCCAGCCTCCGGGGGCGTCGACTCGATCGGCCACCATGAAGAGGCAAAGCAGCCGGACATCCACCTCGTTGGCTAGGCGCCGCCAGGCCTTGTCGGATGGCCCTTCTCCGCGAGTCGTCGAGCGGTGCCACGGCAAGCTGGTATCGTGCCACTTCACCAGACCAAGAAGAGTTCCGTCGGTGACGCCGCAGTCAGCGAGCACGTCGAGGGAGCGCGCCGGCCGGGCGGTCCCCGTGATCTTACCGATGTCGTGGGCGTGCCCGAGGTTGGTCAACAGCGCCACCTCAGCCGGTGAGCATCCGTTGGCTCCGGCCAGCTGCGCGGCCATTCTCGCGACAGCGTCGGAGTGCGTCCGCGCGTCCGACGCGGTGTGGCGCCTCGGGTTGAGGGATACGCGACCGAGCCTCTCGTAGGCATCGGCGAATCGTTCGTTCTTCAGAAGGTGTTCCATGTTCATTCTCTGCTGCTGAAGGTACGCGCCGCGACTATCATGCGGAACTTATCCTTTGTTATGCGCTATCACCTGACGTTATAGTTAGGCGGTGAACTACGACTGGCTGTTCTCCTTCGTCGCCTTCGCCGACCGCCTGAACTTCACGCGGGCGGCCGAAGAGCTGCACATCACGCAGCCGGCCCTGCACGCACAGATCCGCAAGCTCTCCGAGGACGTCGGCGCGACCCTCTACAGGCGCGAGGGTCGAGCACTGGTCCTTTCTCCAGAGGGTCGGCGGCTCGCCGCGTTTGGCCGTGAAGTCCAGGCTCGTGGCAGCGACGTGCTTGCCGAGCTTCGCGGCGAGGACAGCCGGGGCCCGGTCATCCTTGCATCGGGGCAAGGAGCGTTCCTCTATCTCCTGGGCCCGGCCATCAAGCGGTTCCCCAAAGAGCGCTGGCCCCTGCGCGCGGTGTCGATGTCGGGCCCCGACACCATCGAGGCCGTTCGCGACGCTCGGGCCGATGTGGGGGTGGCTGTGCTGGCGAACACGCCGTCCGATCTCGATTGCCGAACCATGTGCCGGGTTGGGCAGACTGTGTTGCTGCCGCGCGGCCACCGGCTGTCCAAGCGACGAAGCCTGAAGCCCAACGACCTCGACACCGAGAGCATCGTCGTCGCGCCCGAAGGAAGCCCGCATCGCGCGATGCTCTCCCAGGCGCTGGCAACCGCCGGGGCCAGGTGGTCCGTCGCGGTGGAGGCTACCGGCTGGGAGCTGATGGTCCAGTTCGCCCGCTACGGCTTGGGCGTCGCCGTGGTGAACGACTTCTGTCCCGTGCCGCGGGGGCTGGTCGGCGTCAGGCTCGAAGGGGTCCCGGACGTCGAGTACCACGCGGTGACGCGGCCCGGAGCCGAGCGCGAGTCCAGGGACACCCTGGTCCGCATGATCCTGGAGAGTGCCGCGTGAGGCGCCTCCACCAGGGAATCGATGCCCGACCTCGCCACCTCGTGAAGCAGCCAGCGGTCGGCAGGGCCAGGCTGATCGGGTCGTCGAGGTTCGGCGCGCGCTTGCCTGCGTTGGTCGCGGATCCAGGAGCCCATCGCCATCAACTCCTTCGTGGCCTTAGGCGCTCATTGGAACGGACCCACTTGTGCTCATGAAAACGGAAGTTGCCGCGAGCCATTGGTCGCCGAATGCGACCCACTGTTAGGACTGATCACTCACCACGCAGCGGATAGAGGAGCTTGTCGTCTCCGGGTTTTAGGCCGCCAGGAACTTGGCGAATGATGTGCTGGTAGCCAGGATCGTCGGGTTTGAAAGTTCAGACCCGCGTGCGGAGCGAGCTCCGGTGCGGCGCCTCTGACGAGATGGTCTTTCGCCGGGTTGGTGAGCGAGTACATCATCTTGTCGAGGACGGCAGCGGCGTCGGCGAGGTGGACCATCGGGGGTCTGCTCGGTATCGAAGAACGAGCCGCATCTCCCGTGGTGGCAGTTGAGCACCTTCGCCAACAGTTTGCTGGCCGTCTTGGCTCGGCCTAAGTTGATCGTGCAGGTGACGTCCGAGACCTCACGACACGAGGGCGGTCTCGTCGAGCACCGGACAGGGTTCGGGCACGCCGGCTCGCCCCCAGGCGCGGCGGAACGCCCACCCGGCGGCGATGCCGTGGCGTTCGAGCCCGGGGACGGTGGCGACGCGCAGGGTGTCGACGAAGGTGCTGAACGAGAGCTCGCCGTCGGCGCCGCCGATGGCGAGCGCAGCGAGCGACGCGCTCGGGTGCCGCCGCGCCTCGAGCATCACGCGGAGATCGCGCTCGAACACGGCGACGAGATAGGCGGCGAGGCGCCTCTTCATCGAGGGATCGATGGCCGTGGCGAGCTCGTCGAGGAGCCCCCAACCCATGCGGGCATGCCCCACCTCGTCGCGAAGGATGCGGGTGAGCACCTCGTGGAGCACCGGCTCCGTGGCGCGCTCGCGCTCGCTGCCAATCACGGCGACGGCCACCGTCTCACCGCAGCAGCTCACCGCGATCACGTTCCGGAGCACCGCCTCGAGCGGCGTGCAGCCCTCGTGCGACGGCACGGGCTCGAGGTCGCGCAGCACTGCGACGGGATCGCCGCCCAGCGCCGCGTAGATCCGCGCCGACAAGAGGCCGTGCTCCATCTCTTCACGCGCCGCCTCGGCGGCGTCGCGCAGCTGCTCGAAGGGCAGCCCGGCTGCCATCATCTGCGGCACGAGCCCAGAGAAGACGCGCGCCGAGCCGAGCTCGGCCGACATGTGCACGCCCCAGTGGTTGCGGGCGTTCTCGAGATCGACGCGCCCGAGTCGGTCGAGGCCGGTCAAGGTGATGGGGCTCCGCGCCACCTGGGCGCGGAGATCGACAGAGGGGATCACCACGGCACCTCGTCGGCGAGCGCGGCGAGCACGTCGGCGTCGACGCAGGGCGGGGCGAGTGGTCCCCGCGACGGGGCGCGACACGACCAGGGGTGGATGCGCGCAGCCTCCACGGGCGAAGGGGTCTCTGCTGCCGGTTGCGGGATGGGCTCATCGGCCGCGGTAGCGTCGCCGGTGGTGAGCGAGAGCAAGGTGGCGCCAGCGCCCACCGACAGCGCGGCCGCGCGCATGGCCATCCGGAGTCCTCGTTGCTTGCTGTAGAGCTTGGGGTCCATGGGTGATCCTTCGGTTCGTGCGGCCCAGTTCGCGAGCCGTCGCACGCGCCCCTTGCGAGCGCCGTGCCGCCCCGCGAGCGGTGGGCTGCGAGGTGCTGTCGCAAAGTTCGACACCCTCTGGTGCGGCGCTTGCTCCGCGACTGGCATGGATGAGGCGATCGTGAACGAAGCCGGTGTGGGGCTCACGGCGGGGCCGTTGTTCCTGGTGGCGCAAGGCATCGCGCTCCTCGCTGCCCTCGCTTGCTTCGGGTGGAGGCTCACCGTGCCGACACGGCTGCGCGTCGCGCTCGTGGTGGCGGCCGGTGCGGGGTGTGTGGCGGGTGCGCTGGCGCTCGGCCCGCTCCTTCGCGCCGCGGGCGTGGCGCGCGGTCCGATGGGCTGGGTGATGGCGTTCGGCGCGCTCGGCGGCGCCGCGCTCACCACCGCGCTCGCGGCACGTGCGAGTCACCTCTGCCGGGGACAGGCGCTCGATGCGCTCGCACCCGGGCTCGGACTGTTGGTGCTGTTCGGCCGCTTGGGCTGCCATCTCGCGGGGTGTTGCTTCGGGGCGCCTTCCCCTTACCTACCCCACGGCGAGCACCCCACGGCGCTCTACGAGGCGGCCCTCGGCGGCGTCGTGTGCTTGCTTGGCGTCGTCGGACCGCGACGTCGCCGCGGCGTCGGCTTCGCGCTTGCAGCTGTCGTCTACGCGGTAGGCCGCTTCGCAGTGGAGCACGTACGCGCCGATCCGCGTCCGATGGCCGGCCCCCTGAGCCTCGCGCAGTGCCTGAGCCTGCTCGTGCTCGCGGCGACGCTGTGGTGGGCCGCCGGGCGCGCCTCCCCTGCCGTCGTCGAGCGGCGGTGCTCCTGACGCAACGGGCTCTCGGTTGCCCTCCTAGGCTCGACTTGACGTTCTTCGCGACCCTGGCGGCGCTGCCCTTGTCTGACATGGGCTCCAGGCTTCGGGCGTCTGGCCTCGGGCAATACCTCATGGGACTCGCGGCACGCCTCGATCTCTTGCCAGGTCGGCCCGCCACCATGCTCGATGTTGTGGTGGGCGGTGAGGGCGTCGGCAGGTGGATCGCGGCGGGCGGGATGCTCGCCGGCTCAGCCGAGCTCGTACCCCGTGGTCTTCGAGAGCGCGACGCTGTGCGCCCATCGTGCGCGGACGTCATGGTCAGGGATTTCCTCGGCAAGCTGCCCGATCTCCTGCTCGATGAGCGATTGGTCGAGCGCGTCGGGCTCACGCGCCAGAACGCTTGCCGCATCGGTCAGATCCGACTCGCGCGTGGAGATCACTTTGAGCAGGACGAAGTCCTCGGGGGCTACCACTCGGATCGTCTGGCCACGCAACGGCGCCTCGACTGCACGTGCCAGCACGGCGACGGCGAAGCGCGCGCTCCTGGGCTGAACGAGGTCGACCATGTTGAGCCCTTCGGTCGCCCCGTCGCCGATCACCGCGATCCGGCTGCGCCAGAGCCCTCCGAAGGGGACGCGTTCGAAGGTGACTGAGACGAGCACGCCGGTACCTTCGAACGCTGCGGCGGCGCGCGCCGCGTCGGCCTCGAGCACCGAGACGTCGGCGTCCTTGGTCTCGCGGGGGCGCCCATAAGCTGCAAGGGCAAGCCCCCGTAGAGAGCGTGCGCGATGCCTGCCTTCGTGAAGCAGTCAGCGGTCAGCAGGGCCAGGCTGATCGGGTCGTCGAGCTTCAGCACGCGCTTGCCTGCGTTGGTCGCGGATCCAGGAGCCCATTGCCATCAGCTCCTTCGTGGCGCGCCGCAGCGCAACGCGCGTGCGATCCGCCTCGGCCAAGCGCCGCGCAAGCTCGTCGGGTTCGATGGGCACGCGGTCAGGGTAACACGGCTTGGCGCGCAACTGGGCGCGATGCGCGCGAAGACGACTCTCGGTTTATGCCCCCTGAGGGGAGTGAAGAGGAGCCGCTCGTCGATGTCGGGCGCCTCGCGGCGGGCGCCGGGCGCTGACAGCGTGGTGGAAGGCCGCGAGCGCCGTGGGCTCGGCGGCGTCCCCCGACAGGAAGACGTTCGGCCTGGGGGGTGACGGGGGTCCCCGGCGCTGCACCGGCGAGGCTGATGGGCACCGCACTGTCGAGGCAGCGTGGTCCGAGCTCAAGCCGCGTCGAGGAGTTGGGCCTCGTGGTCAGCACCGTCGAGCTCGAGCGGCCGGCGGACGTGCCGACCCCGGCGCGCCCTGTTGGATTTGGATCGCTGGGGGTGACGGTGCGCGTGGATAACGTGGCGTGCGTGGTCTGACGCTTGCTTGTTCGTTGTCCCTCGTCTCGGGCTGTGGTGGGGGTGCGCAGAATCCACGGCACGAGCCGGCGCCGGCGCCGTCGTCGTCGTCGTCGTCGAGCGTCGCGCCGCTGGGGTCGGTTGCATCGGAGCCGCCGGCAGCGCTCGCGCCTCATGTCGAGAGCGGTCCCACGGACGAGCTCGGTGACTTCCACTTCGTCGTCCAGTCGAACGGGGAGCTGTCGTTCTCCCGCCTCGACGATGGGACGATCTTCGTTGGCGGCGAACGCCTCCTCGCGCGGGTGACGGACAGCGGGGTCGACGCGGGACCACAGTGGTCCGAGGGCCTACGCGCACAGTGGTTCGAGGCTGGGGGGGTCGTCGGCAAGTCTCCGTCACACGGATCATCCCAGTAGGCCCCGAGGAGGTGTGGCTGCTCGCCGCGCTCCCGGATGGTGAGCGCAGCGACAGCAAGCCGAGCTGGTTCGTGCTGCGCAACAAGGCGAGCGGCCCAGTCGTGACGCTGCCGCCGCGCGACGACTGGAGCGCTCGGGGGATCGCCTCCCGCCTCGGGATGTGAACTTTGTCAGCGATCCGTCAGCGATCCGCTCCCGCTAACACGAGGACGTCATCCGCTTCCGCTACCACGCCGGCGATGTGGTGGTCCCCGGCGTCGGAGCGAGCGAACATCAGGTCGAGCGAAGCGCGATCCATCTCCTTGCCGTCCGCGTCGCAGAGGACGTGCCCGCTCTCGAGTTGATGGACGAGGCGCATATGCACAAGCCGTAGCGCAAGTGAAAGCGCTTGGAAGGTGTCGCTTCCGCACTGGTCTGGGTACTGGCCATCGATTCCATCGAGCCTTGCAGGGCAGCGCGCTTCCGCGCTGTCGACCACGTATGGCATGCCGATGACCGCCGTTACGGCGCGCCTCGCGCCGTTCGCTGTGATCAGCACGAAGTGCCCAGTCGCTACGGGTTGCGAGATGTCGGACTTCATCCCATGGGCCGATGGCTGTTGCTGTTCACTCGAGCCCGAGGACGACGCTGAGCGGGATCTCGACGGCGTCGAACGGCTCGGCGCGCACGGTCTCGTCGGCGGTGGCGCTCAGGGCCTCGAGGTAGCCGTGCTCGGTCCAGCGAAGCACGCGCAGCGTCCCGTCCACGGGATCGAGCAGCCAGTAGTGCGGCACGTGGTGCTTGTGGAGGATTCGCAGCTTCCTCACCGTGTCGTTCGCGGCGTTCGACCGCGAGAGGATCTCGCAGACCCAGTCGGGGCGGTTCCGGATGGGGCGATCGCTCGGGCGCTCGGGTGTTTGGTCTCGGCGCCAGCCGGCGACGTCGTGGCGGTACGTCTCGTGCTCCTCGTAGAAGACCTCCACTTCGGTCATCAGCCACCATCCGCCCGGACCCCGCGGTCCGCCGCCGCTCGGACCGCGGAAGCCGAAGAGGACCCCGCTCACGCCGACCTGGGCGCTCCCGTGCTCTGGGCTCGGCGCCGCCTTGTCGACGAGCTCGCCGCCAATCACCTCCGCTGCCCGCTCCTCCGGTAAGCGAAGGAGATCGTCGGCGGTGGCGAGCCGCTTCGACGGATCCGAGGGACTCATGCCGTCAGGCTACCACGCCGCCTAGCAGGGCGAGCTCTGCGATGAGCGTGGCCGCGTCGAGGGCGTCCACCCGCTCCGCATCCCGTCGCCTCCCGCTCGCGTCCCGTCCCCACCCGCTCGCGTCCCGTCCCTCCCGCTCGCGTCCCGTCCCCACCCGCTCGCGTCCCGGGTTTGCACGGGTCACGGGTTGTGAAGTTGTTACGGCTTGTGAAGTTGTTACGGCTTGTGAAGCAGCGTGCGTCCTCCTGCGTGCATGATTAGATCTGCGCGCGTGACGGGAGGTGTTCCGCGGTTCCCAGCAGAGAAGCTGGTTTCGAGCGATCCACAGATGTTGGACTCGCAGGCCTTCCTGCAGCGCCGCGTCGCCGGCTACCTCCTCGTCTTGGGTGGGTTCCTCGGGCTGATGACCCTCGGCTCATGGTTTAAGCTCCTCTTCTTTCGCGAGCAGCTCGCCGCGCAGTCCCTCGTCGACGTCATGGTCAAGGGCTCGTTGGAGATCACGGTCGTCGCCTTGGGGGTCCTCGCCGGCTGGGTATTCGTAGATCGCAGCGCGCCATCCGAACGTGCGCTCCAGATCGCGGAGACGCTCGGCACGCTCGCCTTGGTGTTCCCGCTGATCCACATCCTCACTCTCGTGCCCACGGACATCGTCGTCGTGGCGCCACCCGAGGTCGGCATTCTCATCCTGTCGATGCTCGTGCTCGTCTTACGCGCGGCGCTCGTCCCCAGCAGCGCCCTTCGAACCCTCGTGGTGGGTGGGCTCGTGGTTGTCGAGCTCACCGGCGTGGCGCTCCTCCGCGACGGCGGCGTCGACTCCTCGCTCGGCCATCACCAGAAGCTCTGGGTCTACGTGCTCACCTGGGGCCTGGTGTTCACCGCAGCCACCGTGTTGGTCTCGCGCGTCATCTATGGTTTGCAGGAGCGCGTCCGCAGGGCGCTTCAGCTCGGAAACTACACGCTCGCCGCCAAGCTCGGCGAGGGCGGCATGGGCGAGGTATATCTGGCGCATCACGCGTTGCTCCAGCGACCTACCGCGATCAAGCTGCTGCCCCCAGAGAAGATGGGCGAGACCACGATCAAGCGCTTCGAGCGCGAGGTGCGCGAAGCGAGCCGCCTCACCCATCCCAACACAGTGGAGGTATACGACTTCGGGCGTACGCCGGAGGGGCTGTTCTACTATGCGATGGAGTACCTCGATGGCTTGAACCTCGAGGAGCTCGTGAGCGTCGACGGCCCACAACCACCCGGCCGCGTGATCTTTGTCATGGCCCAAGTGGCACACGCGCTCCATCACGCTCACGACAAGCACCTCATCCACCGCGACATCAAGCCCGCCAACATCATCCTGTGCAACCGTGGCGGTGTGGCCGACATGGCCAAGGTCGTGGACTTCGGCCTGGTCAAGCCCATCGAGGCCCCGGACGAGCTCGCCCTCACGGGAAGCAACACGGTGACGGGCACGCCCGCGTACATGGCGCCCGAGTCGCTCACGAGCCCGGAGGCGGTCGACGGACGCGCCGACCTCTACGCCCTCGGCGCCGTCGCATACTTCATGCTCACCGGAGCGCCGGTCTTCGACGGCAAGACGATGGTCGAGATCTGCGGCCACCACCTTCACAGTGAGCCGGTGGCTCCCTCGCGCCGCCCGGGCGCAACGAGCGCCCCGGATCTCGAGCGCGTGATCCTGCGCTGTCTCGCCAAGCGCCCCGAGGATCGCTACGAAAACGGCAACGCCCTCCGCGAAGCGCTGCTCGCCTGCAGCGCCGCGGCGGCCTGGTCGATGGAAACCGCAGCCGACTGGTGGACCCGCCACGAGGACGTCGTGAATGAAGTGGCGGAAGGCAAACACACCCCCGTCTCCCACTCCGACACCGTGCTCGTCGCTCGCCTCACGGCGTGAGCGCGGAATCCCATGAGAGATTGGTCGCGTGCATCCGCTACGTCGTCCCGTACGCCGGGATGCACGTCAAACCGCGGCGCTTCGGCCGCATACGACGTGTGTCATCGAACGGCTCGATGTAGACTGAGACCGCGATGACCGCCGCAACGCCTCACCGGAAGTACACGCTCGAAGAGTTCGTCGAGCTCGAGCAGTACAGCAACGTGAGGCACGAGTACTTGGCTGGGCAAATCTACGCGATGGCCGGGGGGACGCCCGAGCACGGCACCTATTGCGCCAACGTCATCGCGCTTCTCGCGGCCCAGCTCGAATCCATGCCGTGCCGGGTGATGACCTCGGATGTCCGGATTCGTGTCGCCGAGACGGGGCTCTGCACCTACCCCGATGTCAGCGTGGTCTGCGGCAGCGCCGATCGCGACGACCGGGACGCCAACGCCGTCGCCAACCCGGTCGTGTTGGTCGAGGTTCTGAGCCCTAGCACCGAGGAGTACGACCGCGGCGAGAAGCTCGACCACTACAAGCGCATTCCCTCGCTCCGAGAGGTCCTCTTCGTGGCCCATGATGCGCGCCGTCTGGAAGTCCACCGCAGAGAGCCCGATGGGTCTTGGTCGGTGGCCGACAGCACGTCGATCGAGGCCGTGCGTCTCGATTCGATCGGCTGCGAGGTCCGTGTAGCCGCCGTGTACCGCGATCCCTTCGCCACAGGCTGACCGGTGCACGGGCTGAACGGTGGGGCTCAGACTCTCCATCGACCTCGTGCATGAAGCGGCGCGTCAGTTCCCACCGCCGCCGCCTTCACCTCCTCCTGCCCCGCCTTCGCCTGCGGATCCGCCTTGGCTTGCGGTTCCGCCTTGGCCTGCGGTGCCGCCTTCTCCCGCGGTTCCGCCCGCGCCGCCCGTGGAGGTGTCGGGTACGCAGATGCCGTCGTCGCACTCGTCGATGATGCAGCTCGCGCCGAGGATGGCGACGGCGACGATGGCCGCGCAGACGAGTAGCCTGGGGAGGAGAGCACGCAGCATTCTTCGAACCTCAGAAGCCGGTCGTCAGCGCCACGCCTTGGTGGTGCGGAGTGACGATGGGTGTGATGATGGTTTGGGCGCCGGCGTAGGTCTTGTTTCTGTTCTCGAGGGTGACGCCCCAAGCGATGGCGGCGACGAACAACGCACCGCTGACCCCGCCGACGATGCCGCCCGCGATGACGTAGTTGGTGTTCTTCTCTCGAATGTCGGCGAGCTCCTGGCAGGCTCCCACGGACGCGGGGCCGGGAGGCGCGCAGCCGCCGCCGGCGCCGAGGAGCAGCTCAGCCTTCTCCTCGTGCTCGTCCATCGCTCGGATGCTCACGCCGCCAAACGCCGCGCCGGTGATGATTCCGGCGAGGCCGATCACGCCGAGCGCGATCGCGGCGCTGTACGACGCGCTGAACTTCCCGCCTTTGAGGGGCCCCAGATCGATGACCTGCCTTTCGCCAGCGACGAGCGCACGCCCGACCCACTGGGTGCGTTGCTGACCACGTTTGGCCTGAAACGTGTGCTGTCCGGGATCGACGAGGATGTCTTCGGCCATGGGGCACGTGCCCACCATCTGGTTGTCCACGTAGATCCCCGAGCCTGGTGCCGGGCAACTCACACTCACGGCTGCCTTCTCGGCAGGGTTGGTGGGTGTGGGTGGGGCGCCAGGGGTGGGCGCCACCTGCGCGTACGAAGCATGGGCCATGCACAACAGCGCGGCGGCGACCATTGGGATGAAGTTCAACGGCTGGGCAGTTCGGGCAGTTCGCAA
>CAYOAL010000213.1:0-11402 GCA_964401935.1 uncultured Polyangiaceae bacterium | reverse complement strand
TGACCAAGCTCGAAGAGGCGGGCGAGGTGATCCAGCCGCTCGGCGAGCGCATCCTCGGCCGCGTCACCCTCGAGGAGGTGGTCGATCCGCTGACCGGAGAGATCCTCATCGAGCACAACACACCCCTCGACGAGGAGGCGGTGCGACGGGTGGAGGACGCCGGCGTCGAGGAGGTGGTCATCCGCACCGTGCTCACGTGCCAGACGCGTCGCGGCGTGTGCGCGATGTGCTACGGCCGTGACCTGGCCCGCGGGTATCGCGTGAACATCGGCGAGGCGGTGGGCATCATCGCCGCGCAGTCGATCGGCGAGCCCGGCACCCAGCTCACGATGCGCACGTTCCACATCGGTGGTGCGGCCGCGCGCGGCAAGGTGGAGGCGAGCTTCCTCGAGGCTCGCACCGAGGGCGTGGTGCGGCTCCGTCGCGCCAACGTGCAGATGAAGAAAGACGGGCAGATGGTGGTGATGAACCGCCATGGCGAGCTCGTGGTGGTGGACGACACCGGCCGCGAGCGCGAGCACAATCGCCTCGTGTACGGCGCCGAGCTCAAGGTTCGCGAAGGCGAGCGGGTTCAGCCCGGACAGCTGCTCGCCGAGTGGGACCAGTTCGCCACGCCGATCCTCACCGAGGTGGCGGGCCGCATCGAGTTCGGCGACTTGGTGGAGGGTGTCTCCTTCCAAGACCGCGTCGACGAGGTGACCGGTCTGTCCGCGAAGGTGGTCATCGAGTCGAAGGCCGCGGATCTGCGACCGCGCATCAGCATGCGCGACGTGGAGACGGGCGAGGTGCTCAAGCTCCCCAACTCGGTGCTCGACGCGCGCTACCTCCTCCCGGTGGGCGCCTACATCGTGGCCCAGGAGGGCGAGCTCGCCGAGGCTGGCGAGGTCATCGCCAAGATGCCCCGCGACACCGCCAAGGTGCAGGACATCACCGGTGGTCTGCCGCGCGTCGCGGAGCTGTTCGAGGCCCGCAAGCCGAAGGACCACGCCATCATCTCCGAGGTGGAGGGCGAGGTGTCGTTCGGCAAGGACACCAAGGGCAAGCGCAAGGTCATCGTCACCCCCTACACCCCCGATGGGATGCCGATGCCGGATCAGTCGCGCGAGTACCTCATCCCGAAGGGCAAACACATGCAGGTGCAGCCGGGCGACCGGGTGCGTCCTGGCGAGGCCCTGATGGATGGTCCGCCCAACCCGCACGACATCCTGCGGGTGAAGGGGGAGCGCGAGCTCAGCGCCTGGTTGGTCAACGAGATCCAGCAGGTGTACCGCCTGCAGGGCGTGACCATCAACGACAAGCACATCGAGGTGATCGTGCGCCAGATGCTGCGGCGGGTGCGCGTGCGTGAGGTGGGCGACACCAACTTCTTGGTCGACGAGCAGGTGGAGAAGCACCTGTTCGAGGCGGAGAACGAGAAGGTGCTCTCCCGCGGCGGCAAGCCGGCGACCGCGGAGCCGCTGCTCCTCGGTATCACCAAGGCTTCGCTCTCCACCGAGTCGTTCATCAGCGCGTCGTCGTTCCAGGAGACCACCAAGGTGCTCACCGAGGCGTCGATCTGCGGCAAGACGGACGATCTCCGCGGCCTGAAGGAGAACGTGATCATGGGCCGCCTGATCCCCGCCGGCACCGGCCTGCCCGCCTATCGGCGGCTCAAGGTGCTCACCATGGACGCGGAGGAGCGGCGCCACGGTGATGTCATCCCGATGTCGTCGTCGAGCCCCTCGGCCGCCGAGGCCTGAGCGTCTCTGCGAACGGTGCGCCGGCCTGCGGGGTGACCCGCTTGGCCGGCGTTCTCCATTTTGGGGCGGGCGTGCTACCGCGTCGCGAGCGCGTGTTGGTTGGCGCCGTCGGACGGGTCTTCGGGGGGGTGGCCGATGCTGCTCGCGAGCTCACGCAGCACGAGGCGGCGGGTGTCGCGAGGCTCGGCCCGGCGCCGAACGTAGAGCTCGAGGGTCATCGAGGCGGCGTTTCGCTCCACGGCGGTGGCGTCGAGCTCGAGGAAGCGCAAGGCGGTGATGTCGAACAGGTCATCGAAGCTCAGCGTCCCCGGGGTGAGGTAGCCCACGAAGCCGGTGACCCCCGCCGCGCTGGCGTCGATGCAGCGCCCCGCCGTGCCCCGGAGGAGGGCGAGGGGCAGCTCCGCGCGCACGCGCACCACACGATGGAGCACCAGCACGAGCGCGACGCTCTCCCCCACCCGTTCGAAACGGTACCCATCGCCGCTGGCCGTTGGCGCGCGATCGAGCAGCTCGGTGGTGGGGGAGCACACGTCGTCGGCGGGGACGGAGAGCGCCGGGGGTGGGGGCGGGCGGGGTGAGCTCGGCGCGCAAGCGCTGGGCAAAAGGGCGACCGCGAGGGTCACGCTGAACGAGCGCTTCACCGCCACGAGCGTAGTCGGTGTCGTCGCGTCGATCCACGTGTCGGCGGGGGCGCCGCGCTGGCGCTTCGCGGTGCCGAGCACTACCATCGGAGGCGATGGCGGAGCGTCTCTACGAGGTGTGGTTGCTGGATGGGGGCCAAGAGGTGCTGGTGGCTCGGTTCCGGCGCTTCGAAGACGCCAAGCAATACTGTCAGGCCCACGCCGCCGAGGGGCGACACGACGTGAAGATGCCCGATGGGCGCTGGTACGGCAGTCGCAAGACCGAGCCGGTGCAGAACCCGGACGACTTCTCGGACTCGCGGCGGTGAGGCCGGCGGCTCGCGGGGACACGGCGGCTCCCGGGGAGACAGCGCCTGGTGAGCGGAGCCGAGGGACCGTCGCGCCCCCCAGCGCGGGGGGCTTCGCCAGGCGAGCGGGAGGCTGTCACGCTGTTTTTTTTCAGAAAAGGCGCTGGCATCTTGGCGTCTTGGTACCCGGCCGATCTACGATCGGGCTTCTGTGACCACCGACCGCGCCGGCATCAACAAGCGCATCGCGGATCGTCTGCTCAGCGACAGGCGAATCGACGAAGCCGACTACACGCGGGCCGTGGCCCACGCGCAGCGGAAGTCGGTGCGGGTGGAGGACGCGCTGATCGATCTCGGGCTGATGCCGGAGCAGACGCTGCTCAAGTACATCGCGACGGTGTACAACACGCAGTTCGTCTCCACGGAGCGGATGAGCAAGGCCAAGCTCGACCGCGACGCGCTCAAGCTCGTGCCGAAGGGGATGGCCCGACACTTCGGCGTGTATCCGCTGGTGCTCGATCGGGTGAACGACAAGCTCATCATCGCGACCGCGGATCCCGACAACGAGCAGGCGCTCAAGGAGCTCCGCCTCTCGTCGGGGGTGGAGCGCGTGGTGGCCATGGTGGCGCGACCGGAGGCCGTCAACGCCGCCATCGATCGCGGCTACGATGGCGATCGCACGCGGTTTCAGGCCTTGTTGTCGCCGCGTCCCGACGACATCGCGTCGCTGATCTTTCAAACCGAGCGTGGCTCGTCCGAGCGCGCGGTGCGGCGGGGCACTCCCCAGCACGCGGCCGACTGGTCGGAGTCGCTGAACGCGCGCGAGCAGCGGGGGGCGCGTCCCGCGACGGGCGAGTTTGCGCCGCCGCGCCGGCGGACGGGCGAGGCGCCGGAGCCCCCCCCGCTGCAACGCCGCACCGGTCGGGCCTCGGAGCGAAGGGCCGAGCCGCGTCACGGACAGGAGGACCACGACGCGTGGCTCGACGAGTACGACCGCGGCTTCGACCGCAGCGACTACGACGACTTCGGGGATCGCCGCCGTCCCACGCCGCGCGCCCGTCCCGACGATTTCGCCGCTCCAGCGCCGCGCCGTCCCCGAACCGGTCGGACCTACGACGAGCCCGACTTCGATCTGTCGCTCCCCGCTCCGCCCCAACGACGGCGCACGGCGGAGGTGCCCCCGCCGGTATATGTGCCGTCCGAGCCCCCTCCGGCGCGCCGCACCGGTCGGGGTTATGGACGGCCGCGCGACACCGGGCGTGAGCCGGTGCGAGGCAGGGGCTCGGATCCCTACGAGGATGCGCTCGGTCGGGGCTCGGACCGAGCGCCCGGTGACAGCAGCGCGGGCCGACGCCCCTCGCGGCCTTACGACGCCGATCTCTCCGGCGATCCCGCGCTCGACGGGCCGGCGCCGCCGCCGGTGCGCAGACCTCTCGACAGCTACGACGAGCTGCCCTTCGAGGACGGGGGGCGGCACGAGCGCTCGGCCCAGAAGGCCGACGTCGAGGAGCGCGGTGCAGGGCCGCTGCCTCATCACAGCTCGATGTTCCCGCGCCCGATCGGCGCGATCGGCTTCGGGCCGATGTCGACGCGCAATCGCAAGAACCCGATCGCCGCCAACGTCTTCGACTCTGGTGCCTACCTCGAGTCGCTGCGGGTGTTGGTGGGCCTGCTCGAGAACGAACGCCCCGATCTGCGCGGTCACTCGACGTTCGTGGCCCGGCTCGTGTCCAACATCGCGGAGCGGATCAGCGTGCCCAAAGAGCAGCAGAACCACATGGTGATCGCGAGCTACCTCCACGATCTGGGAAAGATGGGGGCGCACCACCTCACGGCGCTCAACGTGGCCCAGCTCGAGGTGTGCCTGCGCGCGGCGGAGAAGCTGGTGAAGCTCCCCGAGCAGCTGATGGAGTCGGTGGGCCTCCCCGAGCCGGTGGTGAAGATCGTCAACTGCCTGTACGAGCGCATGAGCGGCGACGGCATCCCCGACGGGCTCTCGGGCAAAGACATCCCGATCGGGGCCCGCATCCTCGCTGTGGCCGACAGCTACGCCGACCTCACGCGCAACGCGAAGAACGCCTACAACCAGATCATGACGCCCGACGAGGCGTTGAGCATCCTCAAGCAGCACGCGGGCACGGTGTTCGACGTGAACGTCATCGAGGTGCTCGAGAGGGCGACGGGGGGGGAGAAGATCCTCACCGATCTTCTCGACAACCGGCACCGGTTCCTCATCGTCGATCCCGATCCGGAAGAGACCATGGTCTTGCAGCTCCGCCTCGTGGAGCAGGGCTTCGACGTCCACGTGGCCCGCACCATGACCGAGGCCAAGACGTCGCTCGCGTCGCGGGAGTTTGCGCTGGTGATGTGCGAGGTGGATCTCGACGTGCGTGACGCCGGGTTCCGCCTCCACCAAGAGGCCAAGCGCCCCAACATGGCGTGGGTGTTCGTGTCCTCGCGCGACAGCCGCGAGGTGGCCGAGCGCGCGTTCAAGCTCGGCGTCGACGACTTCATCGCCAAGCCGGTCTCGGGAGAGATCCTCGTCGCCAAGCTCACCCAGCTCATCGACAAGAAGGGCACGCGCGAGGCGCCACGAGGGGTCTCCGGCTCGCTGTCGCAGATGTCGCTCACCGACATCGTTCAGATCCTGTGGCACGGTCGAAAGACGTGTGCGCTCAACCTCAGCTCGGGCGAGCTCAGCGGCGCCATCCATTTCGACACCGGTCAGATCGTCAACGCGATCTGGGGAGAAGCCACCGGGGAGGTCGCGTTCTATCGACTCCTCGCGCTCGGCGAGAACGGTGAGTTCGTGGTGGATCCGGAGTTTGCGCCGAGCGACGAGCCACAGATCCACGCGAGCCCGGAGGCGCTCCTGCTCGAGGGGATGCGCCTGCTCGACGAGGGTCTCATCCCCTGACGCTCCCCGCGGCGCTCGCGCCAGCGCCGTGAAGCGCGCGCGGCTCCCCCGAGCTCCCCGCGGGCGGCGGCGCTGTCGGCGGCGTCGTGCCAAGCTGTGCGGCTGTGTCACATCGTGCCAATAAGAAGTGCATAAGTGGCCGAAGTTAGGTGAGGTGCATGCGGCACAGCTCCTGCATCAGGCTGTGCGCCCGGGAAGATTGGCTTCGCACCGGATTGAAGGAGACGCGCTGGGATGAACTTGTCGAAGAACGTTGGTTGGGCGCTGCCCCTCGTGGCCACTTTCCTTACCGTTCAGCCCCCCAACGCCGAGGCGTGTGGTGGCTGCTTCGTGCCCCCGGAGGAGAACACCGTGGTCACCGGGCACCGCATGATCCTCTCGGTCGGGATGACGCAGTCGACGCTGTACGATCAGATCGAGTATTCGGGCGATCCGGAGGAGTTCGCGTGGGTGCTGCCCATCGTGGGCACGGTGGATGTGGGCACCTCGAGCGACCTCATCTTCAACCAGCTCGGCTTCGACACCGCGGTGGAGGTGTTGCCGCCGGTGCAAGACTGCCCGGCGATCTATTGCGATGGCTTCGATGACTTCGGCTCCACCGGTACGGGGGGGCTGAACGGCGCGCCGGAAGACGGTGGCGTGGAGGTGTTGGCCGAGGAGGTGGTGGGCCCCTATCAGACGGTGCAGCTCGCCGCCTCCGACCCCAACGCGCTCAACGCCTGGCTCGACGAGAACGGCTACAACGTCCCCGACGACATTCAGCCGGTCATCAACGCCTACGTGAACGACGGGTTCAACTTCCTGGCGATGAAGCTCATCCCCGGCGCCGGCATCGATCGCATGCAGCCGGTGCGCATCACCAGCGAGGGCTCGAACGCGGTGCTCCCGCTGCGCATGGTCGCCGCAGGGACCGGCGCGACCACCACCATCACCCTGTTCATCGTGGGTGAGGGTCGCTACGAGCCCTCGAACTTCCCGAGCTTCACCATCGATCCGGAGCATGTGGTGTGGAGCTATGACGCCAACGAGTCCAACTACGCGGCGCTGCGGCAGTCGGCCTACGACGCCTCGCAGGGCTTCGGCTGGCTGGTGGAGGCGGCCTCTCCCTACAGCGTCGACGCGTTCCGCAACAACGTGCTCAACGTGGTCGACTTCGTCCCCGAGCAGAGCGGCTACGCCGGTGACGATCCCACCGACTGGGAGGGGATTCGTCAGGCAGCAGCGGACGATCTCGACGTGCTGTTCGGAGGTCTGGATCCGGCGAGCGTCCACGTGACGCGGGTGCGCGCCGAGCTCGGCCGCGCCGCGCTCGGCACCGATCTGTTGGTCGGCGCCGCCGACGATCAGAGCGTGGTGAGCCATCGCATCCAGACCGTGGCGTTCGAAGGGACGCAGCCCGCCTGCCCCAGCCCGCCTCCCGGGTGCTGGTACTTCGATGACGAGGTGGATGGCGAGAACGGCAACGGCTCGGACAAGGGTGGCGCCTGCACCCTCACCTCGCCGCCAGCCCCGGAGGGTACTGCCTTCGGCGGTCTGCTCCTCGCCGCCGTCGGCACCGCGCTCGTCCGCCGCCGCCGCGCCATCAAGCGCAACAACGAAAGCTGAAGGTCGTCATGTTCAAGAGAGTCGCAGTCGTTCTTCCGCTGGCCTTCGCCGCTCTCACCCTCCAGCCTGCGGAGGCCGAGGCGTGCGGCGGCTGCTTCGTGCCCCCGGAGGAGAGCACGGTGGTCACCGGCCACCGCATGATCCTCTCGGTCGGGATGACCCAGTCCACGCTGTACGATCAGATCGAGTACTCGGGGGATCCGGAGGAGTTCGCGTGGGTGCTGCCCATCGTGGGGACCGTGGAGGTGGGCACCTCGAGCGACCTCATCTTCAACCAGCTCGGCTTCGACACCTCGGTGGAGGTGGCCCCCCCGGTCCAGCATTGCCCCGCGATTTATTGCGAGGGCTTTGAGGACGATCTGGCCGGCGGCGACGGCACGAGCGGCGCCGGGGGTGGCAGCAGCAACGGTGGGGTGGACGTCCTCGCCGAGGAGGTGGTGGGTCCCTACCAGACGGTGCAGCTCGCCGCCGACGATCCCAACGCGCTCAACGCGTGGCTCGACGAGAACGGGTACAACGTGCCCGAGGACATCCAGCCGATCATCAACGCGTACGTGAACGATGGCTTCAACTTCCTCGCGATCAAGCTGGTGCCGGGCGCGGGCATCGATCGCATGCAGCCGGTGCGCATCACCGGCGCGGGAGCCAACGCGGTGTTGCCGCTCCGGATGGTGGCGGCGGGCACGGGAGCGACCACGACCATCACCCTGTTCGTGGTGGGCGAGGGGCGCTACGAGCCGGCGAATTTCCCAAGCTTTACGATCGATCCGGAACACGTGGTGTGGAACTACGGGACCAACGACTCCAACTACGGCGCGCTGCGCCAGTCGGCCTACGACGCGTCGCAGGGCTTCGGCTGGTTGGTCGAGGCGGCCGCGCCCTACAGTGTGGATGGGTTTCGGAACAACATCCTCAACGTCGTCGACTTCGCGCCGGATCAGAGCGGCTACGCCGGTGAAGATCCGTTCGACTGGGAAGCGGCGCGCGCCAACGCCGAGGCCGATCTCGACGTGCTGTTCGGCGGTCTCGACCCGGCGAGCGTGCATGTGACGCGGCTCCGTTCGGAGCTCAGCCGCGCTGCGCTCGGCACCGATCTGTTGGTCGGCGCCGCCGACGATCAGAGCGCGGTGTCCCGCTTCATCCAGACCGTCACGTTCGAGGGCACCCAGCCCGCCTGTCCGTCGCCGCCGCCCGGCTGCTGGTACTTCGAGGACACGGTGGGCGGAGAGAATGGCGGCGACGCCGACGGTGGCGCCTGCACGGTGACGAGCACCCCCGCCCCGCGCGGTACGGGCCTCGGCGCCCTCGCGCTCCTCGGCGCCGGCATCGCGGTGATGACCCGCCGCCGCCACCGCCGCTCGGCGCGCTAACCCGAGCTACGTGCGGTGCGCGCGCGTGGCGGCGCGCGATGATGCGACGGGGGGGCCTTGCCCGAGCGACGCACCGCTTCGAGGCTGCTTCGAGGCGGTGCGCGGCTCCATCGGGAGCGCGGCTCCATCGGGAGCGCGGCTACATCGGGGGGGCGCCCCAGGCGCCCCCGTTGGGGCCTCCCGCGGCGCCCATGTTCATCTGCTGCTGCGCCGCGGCGTCGGCGGCGGCGAGGATCTGCTCCTCCGCCTGGGCTGCGAGCTTCTGCACGACGGTGGCGGCGTCGGCCACCGGCAGCGCCTCGAAGTAGCGCAGGAACTGCTTCTCCAGACCCGGCGTGACGCCGCCGAGCACGAGCGCGACGGGGATGGTGGGCTTCTCGATCTCGCCGAGCTCCTTCGTGCGCTCACGCCAGTTCGCGACGCCGGTGAGGGTGCGCACGAGCCACTGTCCCGCCAGGCCGATCAGGAGGCCACCCATCGAGCCGGCCACGAACAGATCGGCGATGAAGATGTTGGGGTTGTGGGTGGGGGAGGCGACGGCCGCGAGCAGGCCCCCCACCGCCGCGCCGATGACCATGCCCGGCTCCCCGCCGTTGTGGTGCGCGGCGAGGCGCACGATGGCTGCCGCCTGCAGCCCGGCCTCGGGGGTGTTGGCGAACCGACGCAGCGCGACGAGGGTCTTGCCGCGGCGTACCGAGGCGCTCCGCACGCTGACGTAGCTGATGATGAGCGCAGCGAGCGACACACCGACGCCGACGCCGATGGCCGCGCCGCGGGGAAACAGGCCCTGGGGGAGCGGCGCCTGGATCTGATCCGTCTTGCGCCGGCTCGCTGCCGTCTCGATCGCGGTCGCGAGGCTGTCTCGGGCCGTCTCGGTGTGATCTTTGAGCTTGTCGGTGTTGGTCGCCTTGAACAAGGCCGCGAGCTTCTGGGTGGCCGCCTCCTGATCTTTGCCGATCGCCGGCTCTTTGATGTCGGCGGCCTTGGACACCGCCTCCCAGCCCTTGTCGGCCTCGCCGTGCTTGCCGGCGGCACCTTCGGTGGCCGCTCGGCACCCGCTCTGCTGGAGGTTCTTCGAGAGCTTCAGGACGCGAGAGGCCTTGGGCCAGGCCTTGCTCCACTCCACCACGATCGGCACCTTGTCCTGGCCCGGGCGGAGGCTGGCGTTGGTCTCGTCGGCCTTCTTCTTGGCGTTGTCCTCGAGCCCCTTCACCAGGGTTCGAAACACGTCCACCTCGGTGGCGAGATCCTTGGCGGCTTTGGCACACGGCCGATACGCCACCTCCGCCGCTTGCGCGTCGGCCTCGGCCTTGATGGCCGTAGGGTTGGTGACCATCGGCCCCTGCGCCAGCACGAGCCGGACGATCGCGATGGCCACGCATGGAACGAGGATGAACACCGTGGCGAGCGTCCAGCGGATCTCTTCGCGTCGTGTGTACTCGTTCAACGGCGCTTCCTCGAGGCGGCACCATAACGCAACCGAGGAGCGGACGTGCAACCGAATCCACGTCCGAACGCGCTTGGGGGTCGGGCGCTCAAACGGCTCAGTCGGCCACGCCGTCCATGCAGTTGTTGAAGCGCTCGAGCGACTTGGCCTTCACCGCGCACTGCAAGCGGCTGCGAAGGTATGCGGTGCCGACCGTCTTGTAACACTCCTCCCGCCAGTTGGTGGCCATCTCGGCGCCGCTCTTCTTCACGTCGGCGGCTGCCTTCTCGAACTGCTTCTCGGGGAGCTTGCGGGCGTTGAGCTTCTTCATCTCGTCGTTCTCCCACGCGCCACCGTAGGCCCGCGCGAGGGCGTCGCAGTCGGTGTGATTGATCTCGTAGTCGTCCGCCCTCGTCGGGGGCTTGGGCTTGGGCTTGGGCTTGGGCGCGGACGCGTCGTCGTCATCGTCATCGTCCCCACGCGTCTCGGGCGGGGTCTCTCCGTCCGACGCCGGCTCGGGATCGGAGCCGTCCATGTCCCAACTGGAGTCTGCATCGTCCGCCTTCTTCTTGGACGTGCCCGAGCACCCCCCACCAGCGAGCGCGAGGCCCACGACCCAAACGATCCAACGCATGACGCCAAGGCTCACCGATTCGTGGCCAGACATCAACCCGCGAGCCGCCCCAGCTGCGCGCTCACTCGGTGACCCGAGGCGCTCGCCTCCCTTGATGACCCCGAGGCGCCGGCCTCACTTGATCACGGGGCGGATCATGGTGCGCCCGTTCTTGCTCACGACCTCGAAGTCGACGTTGCGTCCGGTGTGCTGCTGCTGGAGTGCCTCGCGCTGGGCCTGCAGGCTCTTGGCGAGCTTCTCGTAAGTGATGTTGGCGGTCGACTCGCCAGCCTGGCGGCGGGCCTGGACGTAGCGGTTGTAGATCTCGCGGGTGTCGGGGTCTGCCGGGTTGGCGGCGGCGCTTCCGCTCGCTGCGCGACGGCTCCCGATGAGCGCGCCGCCACGACGGGACGCGGACGCGCGAGGGGCCGAGCGCTGGGGAGGCGGGGCGGGCTCGACCGGCGCGGTGGGGGGGGCACCCGCTGGCGGAGGCGCTGGCGCGGCAGCGGGAGCGGGCCCGGCCTGCGGCGGGGGCGGCCCGGCGTGGGATGGCCCCGCCTGAGGTGGGGGTGGCGGCGCGCGCCGAGGTGGCGGAGGGAGCGGGCGCCCCACCGCCGGGGCCGGCATCGACCGCGGCGGGGGCGCGGCGGCCCCGACGCTGGCGGTCGGCGCCGCCGCCAGGGGCGAGCTGGGCCGGGCCGCCGGCACCGGGGCTTGGGCCGCGGGCGCGCTGATCCGAGGCGCGCTCGCTCGGGCCGCGGGAACCGCGACGGCGGCGACCGGCGCGGGGGCGGCGTCGGGGTG
>CAYOAL010000212.1:0-11444 GCA_964401935.1 uncultured Polyangiaceae bacterium | reverse complement strand
GGGACCGCGCACGACGACAACGACGAGCCCATCGACGCGCTCGCGATGACCGAGGTGATGCGCGGTCTCACCTCGGAGCGGGTGGCCGCGGTGTTCGGGCAGGGGGGCACCGATCACCTCCGGATCGCGGAGTGGGAGCGCATGGTGGCACGCCTCGCGTCGCAGTTCGACGAGCTCTACGTCTCGAGTTGCATCGAGACCGAGGTGGGCAGGCTCGGCGCGGCGGCGGGGGCGATGAACCTCGCGCACGCGGTGGCGTGTCTGCGCCACGACGTGCTCCCCGACGACGCTCCCGAGGGCGCGGTGGTGGTGTGGGCCCTTTCGCGCGATGGGCGCCGAGCCGCGGCCACGGTGCGGGTGAAGGGGCACGACGCGCTGGTGGCCTCGCGCGGGGAGGTGCGACCTCGCGAGGTCGCGCGACAGGTGTACCTGCCTGCCGAGCCGGTCGCTCCCGTCGAGGAGGAGCCGGCCGACGACGACCAGGGGCCGACGCTCGCGCCGGGCACCGCGGCGGAGACGCTCGAGGAGGTGGAGACGCTGATGCAAGCGGAGGCGCACTTGTCGGCGGCCGAGGCGCCGCGGCCCATCGCCGCCGAGCCGCGCCGTCTGGCGCGGGAGCTCCTGCCGGTGGCCGACGTGTTCATCGACGCCGAGCGCGCGCAGCCGGTCACGCTCGGCGCGTTCTACGAGGGCGTGGTGCGTCACGCGGCCGACAACGCGGCGATGTTGCTGCGCGATCGCACCGATGGGGCCTGGGAAGATCGACCCGAGGCGGAGCGTCGTCTGTTGTGCCAGGTGGACGCGGTGGTCGCGGCCGCTTCGGACGCCCTCGGCGCGGTGTCGCGCTGGTGGGACGACGAGCTCGACGACGCATGGAGCGCGGGCGCGGCCACGCTGCTCGCGCTCGCGTTCGGTGGCGAGGACGCCGCCGACGTGGTGTTGCGCGGCGCCGATCAGGTGCTCGACGACGATGTGGCGTCCGTCGCGGCGATGAGCGAGGCGGTGCGTCTCTCCGCGCATCCCGCGCGCGAGGTGCTGGTGGCCCGCCTTCGCGATCGGGATCACGCGGTGTCGCGGGCTTTGTCGCTCGTGCTCTCGGAGCCGGAGGTGGACACCATCCTGCTTGGGCTCGCCGATGACGATGAGGTGGTGCGACGCGCAGCGCTGTGGGTTGCCGATGCCCTCCCGCCAGAGCACCGCGACGAGGTGGTGCAGCATGTGGAGATGCACCTCGACTTCGAGGAGGCGTGGCCGGCCGCGCGCCTCTTGTCGGTGTGGGGGCGCGAGTCTGGCTTCGGACGCATCGACGCGGTGGGGGCCAAGGTGGCCGAGCTCTTCGTGCTGCGGGGACGGGTGGAGGACACCCCGCTGCTCGAGGCGGCCCTCCGAGGGCAGCCGGTGACGCCCGGCCTCGTGGACGCGGTGGCGCGCTTCGGCGCCCCGCAGCTGTTGCCGTGGCTCATCGGGCTCTTCGCGGATCCGGTGCTCGCCGAGGACGCCGCCGACGGTCTCACCACGATGCTCGGGACCACCCCGGTGGAGCGCCTCGAGCACGGCGCGTGGAGCGCCGTCATCGAGCGGCTCGAGCTCGAGCCGTCGCGGCGCTACCGTCGCGGGCTGCCGTGGTCGCCGGCGGGGGTGATCGCCGAGCTCGGCGACGGGACCCTCAGCCGGGCCGCCCTCGAGCTGCGGGTGGACGAGCTGCGCGCCCACCTCGACGTGGCGCCGCCGGCGCTGTGGCGCTTCGGCCGCGAGGCGGGGACGGCGCTCGAGGCCTTCGTGGCCGACGCCAAGGGCGCGCTGCGCCGACGCTGAAGAGGGCCGCCATCGTGAGCGAGCCATCCAACAGACAGGTGAACGCTCGCTGCCCCTCGGGGGGCAGCGGCACCGGAGACGGAGGACGGACATGTCGACCATCGGAGGAATGAAGATCGCCACCAAGGGCAGCGGGCACACGTGTCCGGGGCCCACGCCGGCCATGAGCCTCATCCCGCCTACCCCGCCGGCGGGGCCGGTGCCCTCTCCGTTCGCCTACATCGCCCTCTCGTCGAGCGCATCGAAGACCCAGAAGAAGATGAAGGTGGCTGGCGATCCGGTGCTCGTGAAGGGCAGCCAGATGGATGTGCAGCAGCCGGGCAACATCCCCTCGAACCCCACCGGCGGCGACGTGGTCACCCACATGGTCAACCGCGCGGTCGGTGTGTTCACCGGCTCCTCGAAGGTGAAGGCGGGCGGGAAAGAGGTGGCCTGCACGGGCGACAAGTGCCGCATGAACATGCCGATGCCGAATGGCATGGTGGCCCAGACGATCGGCACCCTCATCACTGCGGACGCGCTCCGGGCCGCCGCGGATCCGTCCGCTCACGCGGCCGGCGATCTCGCCGTGCTCGATCCGGTGAGCGTGTCGTCGGGGACGGTCATCGACGAGAACGTGGATCTGGCGCTGCCCGGCGTGATCCCCCTTTCTTGGGTGCGCCTGTACTCGAGCGGGCGACGCAGCGAGCACACGCCGATGGGGCGCGCGGGCTGGACCCACAGCTATCACCAGTGGGTGGAGGTGCGGGGAGGCGTGATCGAGCTGTGCGACGGCGACGGGCGACGAGTCACCGTCGAGGACACCGAGCCGGGGGTGCCCGCGCTGCATCGAGGTCGCCGCCTCGAGCTGGTTCGCCACTCCGACCGGCGGGTGACGGTGCGCTCGCTCGACACCCGGCTCGTGCGCGAGTTCGTGGGCGTCGGCAGCGACCGCGCCTACCTCAGCGCCATCGTCGCGCCGTCGGGGCACACCATCACCTTCGAGCACGAGGACGGGCGGCTCTTGCGGGTGATCGACACCGCCGGTCGCCGCATCGAGGTGCAACACGACGGCGACGGCCACATCACCGGGCTCGAGGTGTGGGCCGCCCCTCCGGGCGCCACCGAGGCTCCCAAAGAGGCCGCGTTCCGCGTGGACTACACCTACGAGGAGGGCGTGCTCGTGGGCACCACCGACGCGCTGGGCCACACCGAGCGCTACGCCTACGACGAGCGCCGGCGCCTGGTTCGAAAGACGCTGCCCAACGAGCTCTCGTTCCACTACGCCTACGATGACGAGACCGGGCTCTGCGTGCGCGCCTGGGGCGACGGAGGCATCCACGCCGGCGTGCTCGAGTACGACCTCGAGGCTGGCATCACGCGGCTCAGCGGCAACGAGCAGCCGGCGGTGTACCGCTGGCGCGAAGATGGCGCCATCATCGGCCACAGCTCCTCCGACGGCACGCTGAGCTTCGAGCGCACCTACGACGACGACCTGTTGCTGCTCGAGGCCAAGAACGGGGCAGGCGACACGGTGCGCTACGCCTACGACGAGCGGGCCAACCAGACGCTCTTCGTCGATCCAACCGGCGTGGTCACCGAGATGTTCTATGCCGACGATCTCTGTGTGCGCCGCGTTCACGCCGGCTTGACCACCACCTTCGGTCACGACGCGAGGGGCAACCTCACCGAGGTCACCTATCCGTCGGGCGCCAGCCTGCACCTCGAGTACGACAGCCAGGGCCGGCTCGGGGCCGTTTACGGGCCGGACGGCCTGCGCGCTGCCTTCGTCTACGACGAGCACCACAACGTGGTCGAGCAGCGGCGAGCCCGCGGCGGCGTCGAGCGCTTCACCTACGACGCCCTCGGGCGCCTCTGCCGCTACGTCGATCCGGTGGGGCGCACGCTCCGCTTCGAGCGCAACGCGTTGGGTCGGCCGGTGGCCACGCACTACCCCGACGGCTCGGTGGAGCGCATGGAGTACGACGCGCTCGGTCGCCTCATCCGCGAGATCGACGTGCGCGGGCGCGAGCAGCTCACCGAGTACGCGGGGCTCCGCTCGCCGGTGGCGCTCGGCCTCCCCGACGGTCAGCGCATCGAGCTCGGCTTCGACACTCTGGAGCGGCTCGTGTGCATCGAGAACCCCAAGGGGGAGGCTTGCCATTTCCGCTACGACCGCGCCGGGAACGTGTGCGAGATACGCACCTTCGATGGGCGCATCGTGCGGTCGCGACGCGACCGGGCACAGCGTCCGGCGCGGGTGGAGCTGCCCGACGGCACGTATCGGAGCTTCAAGTACACCCCGGCGGGCGATCTGCTCGAGGAGGACAGCCCCCACGGGGCGCTCACCCTGCAGACCTCCGACGACGGGCTCACCTTCGACTACGTGCTCGACGATCCGCCGGGGCCGGTGCTCGTGCGCTTGGTGCACGACGAACGGACGCGCGTGGTGCGCGAGCAGCAGAACCAGCACTGGGTCGACTACGAGTACGACGCGCAGAACCGCTGCGTGGCCCGTCGCCTCTCCACCGGGCACGTGACCCGCTTCTCCTACGACGAGGAGAGCAACATCAGCGCGGTGGAGCACGAGGGCTTCCGCATCACCTACGAGCGCGACGCGGCGGGGAGCCTCGTGCGGCGTCGTTTCGGCGGGCGCTTCGAAGAGCGGCTGGTGTGGGACGAGCGTGGGCGCGTGAGCCGTCAGTGGGTGGGGGAGGGCGAGCACACCGTCGTCGACCGCACCTACCGCTACAACGTGGGCAGCGAGCTCGTCGGCTGCGACGATCTGCGCTGGGGGAGCACGGGCTACCGCTACGACGAGCAGGGGCGCCTCGTGGAGGCCACCTCCGGGGCGCGGCGCGAGGCCTTCGACTACGATCTCGATGGCTCGCTCACCCCCGAGGGCGCTCGCTGGGAGATCCTCCCCGGCAACGTCGTCGCGCGCGCGGGCGACACCGGCTACGCCTACGACGCGTGCAGCCGTCGAGTGCGGGAGCAGCGCTCCGACGGCGGCGTGACCGAGTACCAGTGGGACTGCCGCAGTCGCCTCCGTCAGGTGGTGCTCCCCGACGGCTCCCGCGTCGCGCTCACCTACGACGCGTGGGGGCGGCGGATCCGCAAGGCCATCCTCCCCAAGGTGACCATCGACGCCGAGGCCGACGCGCTCGAGGCCCCCCCGATCCACTGGGTGGACTACCTGTGGTCGGGGGAGACCATGGTGGCCGAGATCGCCTCCGACGGCAGGACGCGCGTGTTCGTGTACGAGCCCCGCGGGCTCGCGCCGTTGCTCCAGCAAGAGGGCGACGACCTCCACGTGGTGATCACCAACCAGGTGGGTACGGCCTGTGAGCTGCTCACGCGTGGTGGAGCCCTGGCCTGGGCGGCGAAGCGCTCGGTGTGGGGCGAGGTGCTCGAAGAGGCCGGCGACGGCTCCGGCGTGAAGAGCCCGTTCGCGTTGCTCGGGCAGTATTGCGACGAGGAGCTCCCGCTCCGCTACGTGCGCTTCCGCTATTTCGATCCAGCCATCGCCCGCTTCGTGAGCCCGGATCCCCTGGAGGTGATGGGGGGGCTGAACCTGTTCGCCTTCAACGGCAGCCCCACCACCCACGCCGATCCGCTGGGCCTCGCCTGCATCCTCATCGGCGATCCTCGGAGCGACAACTTCCTCAACTGGATCATGAACTATCGCACGCCGCGGCCAGGCACCTACGAGGTGTACGTGCACGGCACCTCCACCGGCGTGTGGAGCAACACCAACGGCTCGCAGACGCCGCAGCAGCTCGTCGATCGGATCCGCGCCGCTGGTGAGTACGACGGCTCGTCGCCGATCGTGCTCAACTCCTGCAACACCGGCCGCACCCCGGACGGCACCGGCCAGCAGGTGTCCCAGGCGTTCGGCACGACCGTCTACGCGCCCAACGATCTGGTGTGGGGCCAGGGGCCGGCCACCGCGCCCGGCGCGGGGCCTGGTCCGGCGACCCCGGGCGGCAACATCGCCCCAGGCGTGGGCTGGGGTGATCGACAAGAATACCCCGGCCACGGCACGTCGCCCACCATGGACCCGAGCCGCCCTGGCCAGTGGAACACCTTCGTCAACGGCCAGGAGCAGCCGGGGAACGTGTACCGGCCCACGCAGACGTACACCCCCCCCGGCTACACCGGTCCGTGAAGAGGGCTCGTCCGGCGCCGCTCGAGGTGCGCTTCAGGACCAGATCACCGCGTGTCGCATCGCGCCGCACGCTTCGGGGGAGAACACGCCCGCGGCGGGGGTAGACCCCGCCCAGGTGAGCGTGACGCGGTGGGCGTCTGGCTCGATGAGCACCGTGACGAGCCTCGGCTCGAGCTCGAACAGGCCGGCGTTGGGGGGCTCGACCACCAGGCGCGGGCGTTCGCCGGGCAACCCGAAGACGACGTGCTCACCGCTCGGATGGAGGTTGTAGAGCTCCACGCGCTCGTGACCCAAAAGGAGCGTGGTGGCGAGTCCCGGCGGCGCGACGTTGTGGGCCGCGGCCGTCGGCGGCCCCGCTTCGCCGAGCGTCTTCACGCGCGCTTCGTCGAGCGCCCCCATGGCTACCTCGGCGACGGGCCGAGAGCGGCGCGAGACGTCGATCGCCAAGCCGAGCTCGGTGCAACGAGGGAAGGTGATGGGGTCGATGGGCGCGTAGCAGGCGGGGACGGGGCGATCGATCCAGTCGAAGGGGTCGGCGGCGAGCAAGCGGTCGACACGGATCGGATCGCGGGGGTCGGAGAGGTTCGGCAGCGGTGCCCCGTCGAGCCGCTGCCGGTCACGGTCGATGAAGAAGCCTCTGCCGTGGCGGTTCCGCGGATAAGCGAAGGTGCCGTGTGAGAGGATGGCCTCCAGCGGTGGGGGCGCACCGCGGGTGTTTTGCGCCGGAGGCTCGGCGCCTCGGTCACGTCCACCGTAGGCGCGTTGCCACACGAGCGGCATCCGCTCGAAGGCGGTTGCAGCGCTGAAAGCGACGGCGCCGTCCGCGCCGACGCGGAGCGTACGATCTCCAGTCACGATGACGTCCTTGCGAACGGGACCGACGATGAGCGCGGTGTGCAGCTCGGTCACCACGCCGCGGTGGGCGTAAGCGGTCCCTTCGAGGAGCACGTCCGTGGTCTGCTTGTGCAGACACGAGAGCTCACTCTCGCTGGTGACGACCACGTCGTCCTCATACGGCGCGTAGCGATGCTCGCGCACGATGGCTGCGGGGACGCCGCGGCCGAGCCTCCCCGCCTCCAACCGATAGGAGCGCTTGGCGACGACCCCCAGGACGGCCTCGTCGTGATGTGCATCGGAGCACACGATCGATCCTGCTTCTTCAGTCATGATGGTCACCTTCGTGGTGGGTTAGAACCAACTCTCGACCTCCGTGCGCACCCACTTGTCCACGGTGGAGCCCACGATCGGCTTGAGCAGCGGAATGGGGATCTTCCCGAGCAAATAGGAGGCGAGGGCAGACGCCGCCGCCGACGCGTAGTCGGCCGCCGTGGGGGACGTGACGACCGAGTTTGGGTTGATCACGACACCACCGCCTCCGCAGTTCTTGTTGGCGCCGACTGGACCCGCCAGACAGGTCGCGAGCGGCGCCCCTTCGCCCGTCACCGAGCCGATCCCCATGTGGGACGTGCTGTTGGACAAGGCGATGGTCTTGGCGAGCTGGCCGACCTCTGCGGGATGAGGTGGGAGCCCGGTGAAGAACACGTGGGGCACCGCAAAGGTCTTGAAGCCGCGCTGGATCATCTTCCAGCCGTCCGACGTCACGGTCGGCGTCCGCTTCCAGAAGGTCGCCGCGGGCCACCAGTTGGGCACCCCCACAACGTGAGGGATGTTCGGAACGGCCAGCGGAATTCCCTTGGGACCGATGGTCAAGAAAATGTGAAGGTCGACGCCGACCATGATGCCGAAGTTGTCGTAGAAGCAGACGGACATCAGCTTGTCTCCACGTCGAGCCACTGGGGCACGCGATTGAGGGGGTAGAGGGTTCCAAACGACCACGTGAGTCGCAGTCGTCGATTGTCGGCGTCGAGGTGCACGCTTCGCGCGCGGGGAGCGAGGGCCGCGCGACGGGTGGTGGACCGCGCCGTGACCCGTGCGGGGCAGCGGGGAACCGTGGCGCAGATGGGGGCACGACCGTGACCCGTCACCTCGAGCGGAGCGCCCTCCGTGAGCTCGTCGTCGAAGATCAGGTCGGGTGGAGCGTGGTGGACCGCGCGACGCGCCGCCCACCGCGTGAGGTCGTCGGCGCTGGGCGCGTCGGCGTCACCGGCCGCGCTCGGATAGCCCATCAGGCGCAGGGCGAACAGCGCTGGGCAAGGAGCGACGCCACATGGAACCGTCCGCTCCCACGGCGACGCGAGCGGCGCGCCGGGACGCTCGACGTTTGGGAGCGGGCTGCCCTCGATGGCTCCGACCTCCCCCTCGACGTGAAGGCCTCGGCCCACGGGGTTCTGCGGGTAAGCCACGGGGCCGCCCGGATGCGGCAGACCCTGCGCCGTTCGGTGGGGGAGCAAGTGCACCGTCCCGCCGAACGCTCGCTCCCACGACACGGGCATGGTGTCGAACGGACGGGGTGCCGACGGTGCCCACTGACCGAGGCGCCGCTCCCACGAGCGATCTCCGAACACGGAGAGCTCGAGCGTGCGCTCCGCGACACGGAATCGCACGTTGCGTGCGAACGGTGGCCTGGGGGGGCACTCGACGGACACGGCCGCCGTCGCTGAGGTCCCACGCCACAACACGTACCGACCCACCTCGGGAGGATCGGTGTCGAGCCGCGCCGTGTCCTCCGAAGGCGTGAGCGAGCCGTCCGGGCCCACGTCGTAGACCACCTCGACGGCGACGGAGAGCGCACCTCGGTTGGAGGAGATCAGACCACGCGCGAGGGTGGTCGCGAAGGGGGAACGATTGCGTACGAACATGGTTGGAGAGGGGGGCGTTGACGGCGCGGTATCGGCGCGAGAGCGCCCAATGTTGCGTGGGAACGGCGTCGAAAACGTGCTGCCGCGAGGGCGAGCCGACGGAGTAGGATGCGCGCGTGATGGGTACGGCGCGGCAGCTGCTCGGAGGCGAGGCGTGAGCGGCGTCGCGATCGTCGCTGAGCGCATGCCACCGGAGCGGGGCGGCTTGGCCCGGGCGACGGCGCGGGTCGCGGCGCTGGCCGCTCGGCGTGGGGAGGCGGTCCACGTCCTCACGCTGTCCAAAGACGGCACCCCTGGCCTGCGGACCTCCCGCGTGGACGGGGAGGTCACGGTGCATCGGCTCGGGCGGCTCGACAAAGACGAGGACACGCTGCGGGCGTTCACCGAGCACGTGGCCGAGGTGGTCGAGCTCGAGGGGCTCGATCTGGTCCACGGCATGTACGCCGTGCCGGCGGGCTTCGTCGCGGTGCTCGCGGGGGCCTTCGCGGGGGTGCCCAGCATCGTGAGCTTGCGGGGCAACGATTTCGACCGCGGCGTCTTCCGGCCCTCGTTGCCACAGCTCTCGGTGGCGGTGGAGCGCGCGACCGCGGTCACCGCGGTGACCCGAGAGATGGCGGGTCGAGCGCGCGCGATCTTCGGGCGCGACGTGCGCTTCGTGCCCAACGCGGTGGACGCGACGGCGTTTCGGCGCGAGACGCCCGACAACAGCCTCGTGGCCTCGCTCGGGCTCGGGACGGCGAGCGTGATCGGTTTCTCGGGCGAGCTCCGGGAGAAGAAGGGGATGCGCTTTCTCCTCCCTGCCTTCGCGGCCCTCAGCCGTGAGCGAGACGTGCGCCTATTGTTGCTGGGTGGGGTGCGAGAGGACGCCGAGGCGGCGTGGGACGCGTTCGTGCGCGCCGAGCCGGAGGCCGCGGCCCGGGTGCACCGCCTCCGCTATGACGACGATCCGACGCGCATGTCGCACCGGCTCGCGCTGTGTGACGTGATGGTGTTCCCCTCGCTGTTCGAAGGGATGCCCAACGCGGTGCTCGAGGCGATGGCGGCCGAGCGGGCCATCCTCGCTACCGACGTGGGGGGGCAGCGCGAGCTCATCGAGCACGGCACACGCGGAGCGTTGCTCTCGCTTCGCGATCTCGACGCGCTCCCCGAGGCGATCGCGGAGATGCTCGACCTCTCGCTCGAGGAGCGCAACGCGATGGGTCGCGCCGCGCGCGCCCACGTGCTGGAGGCCCACAGCCTCGACACCGAGAGCGCGGCGTGGCGCGAGCGCTATGCCGCCGCCCGCGCCGCCCACCCCGCTCGCTGCTGATTCGCGGGCCTGGGGCCGGCGCTCGGTCTGAGGGGCCACCCGTCTCGCTCGCGAGCGCTCGGGGGGGCGTGGCCCTCGGGTGCGCTCAGGCGATGAGCGGGAGCCGTCGTGGCGCGGGGAGCGGGCCAGGGAGCACCGCGTGGAGCCGACGGTTCTCCTCGAGGAACATGTCGCAGCGGTGGCACGCGTCGAGGCGGCGCTCGCGCATCGCGGCGCGGATCGCCTGAAAGCGGTCGCCGGTGAACACGTCGCGCACGCTCTGTTGCGAGAGATCGCCGAGCGGATCGATGCGACCGTTCGTCATGCAGCAGAGAAACACCTCACCGTTCCACGCCACGAACATGTGGAGGTAGGGCGCGTAACAGAGGTGCTCCTCGTAGTGGTCGGCGGCGTAGAGGCCCTCCGACGCCGCGGAGTGTTCGCCTCTCGAGAGCCCGAACGGATGGATGCGTTGCTCGGTGAGGGGCATACCCACGCGCCTGCGTGCCGCCTCCACGCGTGGGGCGATGTCGGCCTCGTATTCGCGGATGAGCCGCTTCGACAGCCGGAGCTCGGTTCGGCGCGAGTCGACCGGCATCGGCACCACGTCGATGGCGCCGTGCTCCGCGGCGAGCTCCACGAGCTGTGGGTAGTCGCGGAAGTTCTCGCGCATCATCACGAAGTTCACGCGCACCCGAGGCCGGTGGTCGCGGCGGTACCGCTCCACCAGGCGCAGGCTCTTGAGCGTGGTCTTGAAGCTCCCCTCGGCGCCGCGGATCCGGTCGTGGGTCTTGGATGTGGCCCCGTCGAGGGAGGTGGAGATCCCGCTCGGCCGGAGGCGCATCAACGCCTTCGCGCGCTCTTTGGTGAGGAGGGTGAGGTTCGAGGTGAGGGTCACCTTGAGCTCTCGGTCGCGGGCTCGGGCGACGAGCGTCTCGAGATCCTTGCGGAGCATCACCTCGCCGCCGGAGAAGTGCATCTTCCGACAGCCGAGGTCGGCGAGCTCTCCGATGATGGCGAGCCAGCGCTCGGTGGGCAGCTCGGGGGGCTTCTCGCCACGCCCATAGCGGCACATCTGACAGCGCAGGTTGCAGCGCGCGGTGAGCTTGATCTTCACCGACCGGAGGTACGTCGGGGCGGCGCCTTCCACGCTCGCAGCGAGCGGCGCGCGGAGGGCCGGCTCGTCGATGAGCGCCGAGATGTCGTACATCGCGTGGAGCGTAACGCACCGGCCACGTCCCGCGCGAGCATCTCGTCCCGCGAGAGGCCACGCACCCATCCAACGCATCAGCCCAACGCCCCACCCAAGGCACCGGGCAAACGCGCCCGGCAAGGCACCGGGCAAACGCCATAGGCAAACACCATCAGCAAACACCATCGGCAAACACCATCGGCAAACACCATCGGCAAACACCATCGGCAAACACCATCGGCA
>CAYOAL010000211.1:0-11598 GCA_964401935.1 uncultured Polyangiaceae bacterium | reverse complement strand
TGCGACAGCCAAGAGCTCGGCAACGTGGACGAAGACGGGAACGGGAACGGGAACGCGAAGGGACGACGCGGGTCGGCTGGAGCTCGACTTTCCCGCCTACACTTGGCGACCGCTCGAGGGCAGCGAGCGTGAGCGCCTGCTCACCGCCCTCGGCTGCGCGTCCTCCGAGGTGCACACGGGCGAAAAGTTCGCGCTGGTGGTGCTCACCGACGAGGACGCCGTGCGCGCGGTGCGCCCGGATCTGCGAGCCCTCGCCGCCTGCTCCCCGTTCGCCATCGTGACCGCCCCTTCTGACGACGTCGACTTCGTCTCCCGCTTCTTCGCCCCCGGCGCCGGCATCGACGAGGACCCTGTCACCGGCTCCGCCCACTGCCTCCTCGTGCCCTTCTGGAGCGAGCGGCTCGGGCGAGCGCGGCTCTTGGCCCGCCAGGTGTCGCAGCGCGGCGGCGAGCTCGCCTGCGCGCTCCGCGGCGACCGCGTCCGCATCGCCGGTCACGCCGTCACGTACCTGCGCGGCACGATCCACCTCGACGGGCTCCGCGGAGGACCGCGGTCGGCCGGTTGACGCAGCCACCCCCGCCATCCGCCGATTGACACGCTCCCCAGCGGGCGACACCTTGCGTCATGCGCAAGCTCGCAGCGATCGCGATCCCGTTGCTGCTCTACGCCGTCTTCGTGGTTGCGTCGGCCTGGCGGGGGAAGGCCCCCTCACGACACGCGCTCAACGTGCACACGAGCGTGCTGCTGATGGTGTACCTCCTCGCCACGGCCGGGCTCGGCATCTTCTGGGTGGCCAACCAGCAGCTCCCTGTCTTCGATCTGCACTACCTCTTCGGCTACGCGACCCTGCTCTTGGTGGGCGTGCACCTCACGTTCAACCTGCCGGTGGTGGGCCGGTACTTGCGGAAGCTCCGCGAGCGGCAGGTCCGCGAGCGCCAGCTCCGCGAGCGCGAGGGCACGAGCGGCGAGCGCGAGGCCCCGCTGGCGCGCAGCCGACGCCCGACGAGCGCGACCATCTGGCGGGCGGCGGTCGGTCTCGTGGTGGTGGTGGGCGCGTTCCTGTTGGGCATGCGTCACGGCGGAAGCGAGGTGAACGTCCGCTGGGGCGACGGCAAGGGCACGACGCAGAGCGGCGCGCTCGACGCCATCGTGAAGTATCACGAGTTCTCGGCCGCCTCTCGGCGGGGGATCTTCGCGCGCGCCCCCGGCATCGAGTGGGGCGAACGCCCGCCCCCGTTCAAGGCCTACCCGGACGCAGACACCGTGAGCTTGGGGTCACGCCACCGGGAGAGCTTGGCAGCGAGGAGCCTCTACGACGCGCTCCGCGGCCCGAGCCCCAAGGCCGTGGCGCTCGACGCTCCTACGCTCGGCGCGCTCCTCTTCGCCGGCGCCGGCGTGACCCAGCGCGAGCGCGCGGTGGCGCTCCGGGCCTCGCCCTCGAGCGGGGCGCTGTTCTCGTCGGAGCTCTATGTGCTCGTGTGGCAGGTCGATGGGCTCGCCCCGGGCACCTACCACTACGACGCGGACGCGCATCGGCTTCACGTCGTCCGTCGTGAGGCCCCGCCCCGCGAGCTCGCCGGCGTGCCGGCGACCGCGCCGCTGGCCATCGTGGCGACGAGCATCTTTCGGCGCACCGGCTTCAAGTATCGCGACCGCGCCTACCGCTACGCGGTGGCCGACACTGGTCACCTGCTCGAGAACCTGCGCATCGCAGCGGCCGAGGCGGGCCTCGTCGCCGACCCGCTGCCGCGCTTCGACGACGCCGCGATCGAGGCGCTGCTCGGCGTCGACGGGGCCGAAGAGGGCGTGCTCGCGGTGGTGCCGCTGGGGACGGAGCCGTCCTCACCCTTGCCCTGGGCGACCTTCGGCTCGCCCACGCCACCTACCGACTCCGTGGTGGGCGTCACCGGCTTGGCCCATCGGGCCACGTCGCTCAGGAGCGCCCCCGAGCCTGACGACGGCCTCCCGCTCCCAGCGGCGCGAGCCACCAGCGCTCGACCCGCGCTCGAGGTGATCCGTGCCCGACGCAGCCACCGTCGCTTCGCCGACACCGCGCTGTCCGACGTCGAGCTCGCGACCGTCCTCGGCGACGCGGCCCAGGCGCCACGGCTGTCGTCTGCGCTTCAGATCCACGTGGTGATCGACCGCGTGTCGAACGTGCCACCCGGCGTGTACCGCTACCATCCACGCCGGCACCGGCTGCACTCGATACGGGCTGGAGCGCTCGCCGCCCAGGCGCGCACCGCAGCCCTCGACCAGGACGTGATCGGCGGAGCGGCGGCGGTGATCGTCCTCAGCGCGCACAAGGAGACGATGTTCGCCGAGGGTGCGCGAGGCTACCGACATGCGTTCCTCGAGGCGGGCATGTTCTCCGAGCGGGTGCTGCTCTCGGCGGTCTCCCTCGAGCTCGGCGCGTGTCCGGTGGGGGCGTTCTACGACGACGACGCGAGCCGACTCGTCGGGGTCGAGCCGAGCGAGGTGTGGGTGCTCCACTTCATCGCCCTCGGACCTGCGGGCTGACGCTCCCGCCGGGGGCGAGCCTCGGCGCACCCTGCGCTCACGCGCGGAGCGTGCCTGGCTCTCGGTTTCGTCAAGTGCGTGGTCGCGCGGAGCGTGCCCAAGGGCCCCGATCCCTGATAAGACGAGGGTGGCTCAGCGGAGTGAGAGTCTATGCGCGATCCCGATCAGAAGCCCAGCGACGAGCCCGAGCAGGCTCGGGCCCCCGGCTCCGACGCCGCGCGGCCCGCGCGCGCCATCATCATGGCGCGACGTCAGTTCTTCATCACCTCGGCCCTCGCGGGGGTGGCGCTGACCAGCTGCGAAGACCGTCGGCTGCCACCGCACGTGTGCCTCGAGATCGCGCCGACGCCCGATCCCCCTCCCCCCGCGCCGACCTCCTCGTCGAGCGCTGAGCCGGAGCTGTCGATCCCCACCGCCGCGCCGACGCCGTGCTTGGAGCTCGCGGTGCCGCCGCCGACGCCGGCACCCACCGGCGCCCCGTCGGCAGCCCCGCCGCCGGCTCCCCCGCAGCCCCGTATCTGCCTCGACTTCAACGCCCTCGACGAAGAGGTCATCGAAGGCCCCTGACAGGCTGCGCGCCGCGGGCGAGCACCTCGCGCCGCGCGACGCGCGAGATTCTCACCGGCACGGGGGGCGCTCGATACGGCTACGAACCGACGGAGAGAGGGACTAGGCTTCGAGGTGGTGATTCGCTCCGTGCCGAAGCTGGCGCTCGTGTACGCGCTGACCGCGTCCTCGCTGGGCTGCAGCGTCATCAACGCTTACGAAGACCCCGTCGTGGTCGGCGACTGGAAGCTCGAGATCAACGGCCAGAGCCGCATGACGCTCGAGCTCGACGGCGGGGGGGACGCGCGCATCCAGGTCGCCGAGCCGATGGGCGAGATCCGGTACCGGCTCGAGTGGATCCAGGTCGACACCGACGAGTTCGAGATCGCGTTCGACTGCCGCTCGTCGCCCGTCGGGTGCGAGGGTGGCGACTTCGTGATGGACTGCGAGGCGTCCGGGAGCGGCAACGATCTCGACTGTACGGCGCGGAGCGGTTGGCAAGATCCCGTGTTCAACTGGGACCGCGACTGACGACGACGCGGCGAGGACCGCCGCGCTGGACTCACGCGCGCGATCCCAGCCCCTCCGGCGCGGTCACTTCTTCTTCTTCTTGGGCGCAGGTGCCGCTTGCTTCTTGGCGGTGGCGATCTCCACGACGAGGCGCTTGCCTTGGGCGCGCACCATGAACGCCGGCACCTCTTTCTTGAAGTGCACGGTCACCTCTGCGCGATCCGGGTAGTTGACCACGCTCACCGACTCGAGTCGCTTGTCCTTACGCGCGAGCCCGGCCGCCGAAGACACCGACTTGCGCCCGGGCACCACCACGGTGAAGCCAGTCGCGGTCTCGTTCCCGGTGATGCCCTCGATCTTGCCGTCCATCGAGAGGCGCAGCACCGTGGGGTCCTCCACCTCCCCCACGCCCCACTCCTTGTCGAGGTTGCCGAAGCCGCTGGCCTTCGCTGGCGCCTCGGGGGAGCCGGCTTCGTCGCCTGCGGCCGCGCCGTCCCCTGCCCCATCCACCCCGTCCGGCGGCGCCGGCACCGTCTCCGTCGTCGACAGGGGAGTCGCCCCGAACAGCGGCACGTTGGCCGTCGCCACGCCCTCCGGCTGGGTGGGGAAGTTCGGGAGCTCCGGCGCCGCGCCGGCTGCGTCGGCGGCGGTCGGCGCCGTCGCCACCACCTCGTCGGGGCTCTTGCCCACCAGGCTGCGCACCTGGCCCGAGGCGAAGTAGATCCCCACGACGGCCACCGCCGCGAAGGCCGCGCTCGCCACCGCGCGGCGACGCCCCGACGGCTCCGGTGTGGAGGTCTCGACGGCCTCGACCTCGGGCGCGGCGTCGGTTCCTTTGACGTGCTGCTCACGGAGCTTGCGCGCCCCGGTGGGGCGCTTGCCGCGGAGCGCGGCCGCCGCTCGGCGCTGCACCGAAGGAGGTGGCGCGGTCGTTCGCTTCGGTGCCCGAGCCCGTGCCTTCTCCTCACGGCGCACGAGCTGGCGCTGCTTGACGGTGGTGAGGATGCTGCCGAATACACCCTTCGCGCCGGCGCTCGCGCTGGCGAGCGTGGGGCCGAGCTTGCGGGCGAAGGCCCCCACCGTCTCGGTGGCACGCCGTGCGGCGGCGCGCGAGGCCCCGAGCTTCACGGCTGGCTCGAGGTCGTCGTCGTCCTCGTCTTCGTCGCCGTCGGCGGCGATGTCGCTCGCCGCGACGCTCGCCGGCGGCACCTTCGCGACGCGCTCGCGACGGCTCGAGGCCGGGTCGAGCTTCGCGTCGGCGTCGTTCATCGCCACCGCCGACGGGTGCTCGGTGTCGATCACCGTCGGCTCGGGCGTCGACTCCGCCTCGATCTGGTGCGCACGCGCCCCACGCACCTCGCGCGCCACCCGCGCCCGATACGGGGCCGTGGTCAGCTCCTCCTGCTCGATGGCGTCGAGCTCGTCGCCCACGTCGCGCCGACCGAGCGCGGAGGGCGCCTCGTAGCTCAGCGCCACCACCAGCTGCGGCACGTTCGAGTCGGGATCGATGTCCACGCTCACGTGCTCGATGTGGGCGATGCGGCGCTTGTTGTGATCCACGTCCTCGAGCTCGACGCCTCGACCCACCTTGAGAAACTCCAGGTTGGAGCCGATGAGCACCTCGCCGTCTGCCGCGTCGCGCACGCGGGCGCGCATCGGGGAGCCCAGCCCCTCGATGTGGAGCCGCACGCGGGTGCCTACGAGCGCAGCCGACGGCGTCGACGGCTCGTCTCCCTCCGCCTCGTCGCCCTCGCCTTCGGGCGTGCAGAGATCGCCGAGCAAGGTGAGCGCGTGGGCATCGAGCCCGACGAACCGGATGCCGAACTCACCCCCGCGCCCCTCCTGTTGACACCACACCACCTCGCCCTCGGCCACGATCTCGCCGCCGAAGCCGTCGAAGCGGCACCTCAAGGTCGCTCCCACCTCGGGCAGGTAGGCGGTGCGCATGCGCATCCCGTCGAGCGACACGTCGACCGACTCCGCCTCGAAGCCCCCCACCTCCTCGGCGCCCAGCTCCACCAGCGCCTCGTAGCGGAGGCGAGGGGCGGCCACGTCACGGCGATCCTGACGGCGCTTCGAGGGCGCGCGTCGTGCTTGGGATTCGGAATCAGCTTTCGACATCTCTTCCTCTTTCGAAGGTGCCGCCACCGGCTCTCCGGAGCCCGTGCCGCCGTGCGACCCGACGGTCACCCTTCGCCCCTGCGTTACGGGAGCGAGCACCACTCGGCCAACTTCTCGGGGGTCATTCGGCGCCAAACGTGCAAAGCTGAGAGAGGCACCTGAGGTTGGCACCCATGACCAAGCCCAAGCCCAAGCGGCTCGCCGCCTCGGCGAGCAGCACGCCGGCAGAGAGCGGCCGACCTCCTGATCTCACCGGCCCCGATGGCGCGGACGGCGCCCGCGCCGGCGAGGATCTCGTGCTCTTGGGTGGCCGCGCCGCCGGCGGCGGGTTCCGCGTGCTCCGCCAGCGAGAGGATCGGCTCGAGGTCGGCGAGCTCAGGGCGCTCGAAGAAGGCAAGCCCCTCACCGGCGAGGTGGTGAAGCTCCGCCCCACCGAGGTGCACGAGCGCGTGTTCGCGTGCGAGACGCTGCACGAAGGCGACGGGCAGAACCGGCCCACACAGGTAGGTCCCCCCCAGGTGGCGAACGCCGCGTACCGCCGCAACTGGGAGCAGATCTTCGGCGCCATCGCTCGACGGGCAGACCTCGCCGACGACGCCTCCGAGCCCAGCGCGCCGCACGCCGATCCGCGCAAGCTCAACTGACTTTGCTGGGAGGTGCTCCGCACCCTCCCCCCACGCTGTGCGTGGGGCCCCATCCCGCCCTGTTGCGCTTCTCGCCCCAACGCCCAAGCGCGCTTCGAGAGGCGTCGGTCTTCTCCGGGCGGCTCTTGAGTCTCCTGGAGGGTCCTGACGAGGCCAGGGGGGCGACGCTGCGAGCTCGGCCGACGCACGCCATGCGGACAGGCCCGGGATGGGCTATGTCGCCCTCCTCGATGCAGCCAGCGGGGCGGCGTCGAGCGCGACCATGTCCACGCCGCATCCGAGCCGAGAGCGGGGCCACCTCCATGAGCTGACGCTGCCCAGCGATCGTCCGCTGTGCACGCTCCGCGACGTGGCCGCGGAGGCCTTGGGGAGCGGGGCGCCGGCGGTACGGGTGGTGCGCGCGGGCGGCGGGGTCTCGGCCCTGCTCACGCGCCGGCTCGCGCTCGACTCGCTGCGGCCGGTGGTCCTCGTCGCCGAGAGCGTCGAGCGCGCGCGCGACCTCGCCGCCGACCTGCGGCTCTGGCTCGGCAGCCGCCGCCGCGTGTTGTCGTTCGACCCCGGCGAGCTCGATCCCTACGCCGACGTCGTGCCCGACCGACGCGCCGCGCACCACCGCCTCGCCACCCTCTTTCGCCTGAGCCGCGCCCGAACCCTCGGCGCCCGCCAGCCGGTGCTCGTGTTGCCGAGCGCCGCGCTCCTCACCAAGGTGGTCCCCGCCGAGCGCGTCGCCGACGCTACGCTCTGGCTGAGCATCACCGACACGGTGGAGCGCGACGACTTCGTGGCTGCGCTGACCCGGCGCGGCTACGTGCGCGCTCCCCTCGTCGAAGATCCAGGCACGGTGTCGGCCCGGGGCGCCCTCGTCGACGTGTGGCCGCCGCAACGCGCGGAGCCGGTCCGCATCGAGCTCGACGGCGATCTGGTGGTTGGAATCCGCGGCTTCGACCCAACCGATCAGCGCACGCGTGACGAGCTGGACACCGTGGCGCTGGTGCCCGCCCACGAGGCCGCCCTCGATGATCGCAGCCACGAGCGAGCGCGTCGCGCGCTCCGCGAGCGCTGCGACGCCGTCGACTGGCCAACGTCCAAGACCCGCGCGCTCATCGAGGATCTGCTCCTCGGGCGCGCGGTGTTCGGCGCCCACGGGTTTCTGCCCGCGTGGGGCGAGCTCGCCCCCCTCTACAGCCAGCTCCCCGACGACGCGGTCGTGGTCATCGAGGACCCCGAGCGCGCGCGCGCGGAGCTCGGCGCCACGTGGGAGCGGTTGTCCGAAGCCCGGCTCCACAAGGAGGGCTCGCCGCATTTCCCGCTCGACGCCTTCTTCGTGACGCCCGACGCCGTCGACGCCTGGCTCGACGGCCAGGCCCGGGTAGGCCTCTCGGTGAGCCCGGTGGTCGGCGGTAGCGGCGCCCTCGCCGCCCTCGCCGAGATCGACGACGCGACCCCTAGCCTCACCGCCTACGATCAGTCCTCGCTCACCCGCGCGGTGGCCGCCGCGCACAAGACCAGCGGCCACGCGGCGGGTCTCGATCCCGTCGTCGCGCACCTCGAGGCTTGGCAGCAGGCTGGCCTCGCGGTGGTGGTGTTCGCTCGCGCGAGCACGCAGGCCGAGCGCCTGGCATACATGCTCGAGGGACGCGGCGTCGCGGTCGCGGTCGACACCGGGGAGATCGATCCGGATCGGCTCCTCACCCCCGCAGCACGAGGTGGGCCGGTGCGGGTGGTGGTCGGGGCGCTGTCTCGCGGCACGCTCTTGCCCGCCGAGGGCCTCGCGCTGCTCACCGAGGAGGAGGTGTTCGGGGCGAGGACGCACCGGCGCCGCGTGAAGAAGCCGACCGAGAAGCGGGGCCAGCGCCTCCTCGAAGATCTCCGCTCGCTCCAAGTGGGCGACCACGTGGTGCACATCGAGCACGGCATCGGGCGATACGAAGGCCTGATCCACCGCGAGGTGGGGGGCCACACCCTCGACCTGCTCGTGGTGGCCTACGCCAACAACGACAAGCTCTACCTCCCCGTCTACCGCCTGAATCAGGTTCACAAGCTCCGCGGCGGCGACGCCGAGCCCAAGCTCGACCGGCTCGGGGGCCAGTCGTTTGCGCGCACCAAGGCCCGCACCAAGAAGAAGGTGCGACGCATCGCCGATCAGCTCCTCAAGCTGTACGCCGAGCGCAAAAACGCGCGCGGCACGTCCACCCCCCCCATCGACGACGAGTACCGCACCTTCGAGGCTGGCTTCCCCTACGAAGAGACCGACGATCAGCTCCGCACCATCACCGAGGTGGGGCTCGATCTCGAGAGCGAGCGCCCGATGGATCGGCTCGTGTGCGGTGACGTCGGCTTCGGCAAGACCGAGATCGCGCTGCGCGCCGCCTTCCGCGTGGCGATGGGAGGCCGGCAGGTGGCGGTGTTGTGTCCCACCACCGTGCTCGCGCAGCAGCACCGGATAACCTTCGAGACCCGCTTCGAGGGCTACCCGCTCGAGATCCGCTCGCTCAGTCGCTTTCAGTCGAAGAAGGAGGTCGAGGCCACGCTCCGCGGTCTGCGCGATGGCACCATCGACGTGGTGGTCGGCACCCACCGCCTCCTCTCCAAAGACGTGCACTTCAAGAAGCTCGGGCTGCTCGTGGTGGACGAGGAGCAGCGCTTCGGGGTGAGCGCCAAGGAGCGCATCAAGGAGCTCCGCACCAACGTAGACGTGCTCACCCTCTCCGCGACCCCCATCCCCCGCACGCTCCAGATGGCCATCTCCGGGCTCCGAGACCTCTCGGTGATGACGACGCCGCCGGCCGACCGCCTCGCCGTGCGCACCATCGTATCCCGCCGCGAGCCAGGCGTCCTCGCCCAGGCCATCGAGCGCGAGCTCGACCGCGGCGGGCAGGTGTTCTTCGTCTACAACCGCATCGCCGGCCTCGCCGAGCGCGCCAACCTCATCGAAGCGTTGGTCCCTCGGGCACGCATCGGCGTCGCTCACGGCCGCATGGGCGAAGCCACCCTCGAGGAGACGATGATCGCCTTCGTCGAGGGCAAGCTCGATGTGCTGCTCACCACCGCCATCATCGAGAACGGGCTCGACATCCCACGCGCCAACACCATCATCATCGACGGCGCCGACCTCCTCGGCTTGGCCCAGCTCTATCAGCTGCGAGGGCGCGTGGGACGCTCGAAGGAGCGCGGCTACTGTTACCTCATGTTGCCCGCCGAGCGCGCGATCTCCGACGAGGCGCGGACGCGCATCGAGGCCCTCCAGCGCTACAGCGAGCTCGGCTCGGGGATGCTGCTCGCGTCGCTCGATCTCGATCTCCGGGGGGCCGGCGACCTGCTCGGCGCGGAGCAGACGGGGACGGTGGCGTCGGTGGGCTTCGAGCTCTTCTGCACCATGCTCGAGGAGGTGGCGGCCGAGCTGCGCGGCGAGATCAGCGCGCCGGAGCTCGACCCAGACCTCGCCTTCGACACCGACGCGCTCCTCCCCGAGAGCTACATCGCCGACGTCGGCGTGCGCCTCTCGCTGTACAAGCGCTTCGCCTCCGCGCTGGAGGAGCACGAGGTGGAGGCCCTCAGCGAAGAGATGCAAGACCGCTTCGGCCGGCCCCCGCCCGAGGCCAGGCGCTACGTGCACCTGATGGCGCTCAAGGTCGCCCTGCGGCGGCTGCGCGTGCTCGCGTGTGAGGCCAGCGCGCGCTCGGTGACGTTGCACCTCAGCGCCGACGCTCCCCTCGAGCCGAGCAAACTGGCCGCCCTCGTCGCCGCGAGCCGGGGGGCGTTCAAGCTCACCCCCGACATGCGGCTCACCCGAAAGAGCCGGGACGGCGAGCTGTTCCAGAGCGGCATCGAGGCGGCCACCCGCCTGCTCGAAGAGCTCGCCCCGTGCGTGACGGAGGCCTCCCGTGGTTGAACGGCTCGGGCGCCGCGCTACATGCGCACCATCATCGCGCCCCAGGTGAGGCCGGCGCCGAGCGCGCACATGAGCACGGTCTGACCTTCGCCGATGCGTTGATCGCGCACCCCCTGATCGAGGGCGATGGGGATGGAGGCGGCGAGGGTGTTGCCGCACGTCTCGAGGTTGAGGACGAACTTCTGGAGGGGGAAGCCGAGGCGCTCGGAGATCACCTTCACGATGTTGAGGTTCGCCTGCTGCGGCACCACCCAGTCGAGCTCCGCGCTGGTGAGGCGCGCCGCCTTCAGCGCCTGCATCGAGTACGACGTGAGGTGCTTCACCGAGATCTGGAACAGCTCGGGGCCGGCGACGTGGAGGAACTGACGCCCCTTCTCGAGCGACTCGACGGTGAGCGGCTCGGCCGAGCCGCCGCCCGGGATGTACATGAGCTCCGCGAGCGTGCCGTCGGCGTGGATCTTCGAGGAGAGGATCCCACGGCCGTCGCCCGTCGCGGGGGAGAGCACCACCGCCCCTGCCCCGTCGCCGAAGAGCGCCTGGGCGGTTCGATCGCCGGGTCGGATCACCCGCGAGGCGGTGTCGGCGCCGACCACCAGCACCGTCTTGTAGGTGCCGGCCGCGATGAACTGGTCGCCCACGGTGAGGGCGTAGAGAAACCCGGCCGAGGAGGCGTTGAGGTCGAACGACGGGATGAGATCGGCGCCCAGCTTCTGCTGCAGGTGGGCGGCGCTCGCGGGCAGGGGCGAGTCGCTCGTGCTGGTGGCGAGGATGATTAGGTCGAGATCGGCCACGGTGAGACCCGAGGCCTCGATCGCCCGCCGCGCCGCCGCCGCGGCCATGTCGCTCGTCGACTCGTCGCGCGCCGCCACGTGACGCCGCTTGATGCCGGTGTGCTGCTCGATCCACGCGGCGGTGGTCTCGGTGCGTTCCTCGAGATCCAGGTTCGTCAGGACGGTCTCGGGCAGGTAGCTGCCTGTTCCGATGATGCGCGTCCGCGGGATGACGTTGTCGAGAAACATGGGCTGCTGGCTTACTCCTGTACGCCCCCCACGGCCAGTGGGAGATACGGTGTGACACGTGGGGGTTCCCCCCGCCGCGGCCCTTGGGCTAGAGTCGGCTCGTTTATGGCGAAAGAAAAGAAAAAGCCCGTCGCAACCGTGGACGACACCTCCGCAGACGAGGAGCGCGCGGCGGGCGCTGACGCCGACGCGGACGAAGGCGAAGAGGGCGACGAAGACGAGGACGCGGCGGACGGCGACGACGACGAGGCGGACGACGAGGACGAGGACGAGGACGAGGACGAGGACGCCGACGAGGACGAGGACGAGGACGCCGACGAGGACGAGGACGAGGACGAGGACGAGG
>CAYOAL010000210.1:9803-11765 GCA_964401935.1 uncultured Polyangiaceae bacterium | reverse complement strand
CTCTCGTGTTCGTCTCTCGTGTTCGTCTCTCGTGTTCGTCTCTCGTGTTCGTCTCTCGTGTTCGTCTCGCGTGTTCGTCTCGCGTGTTCGTCTCGCGTTCGCTCACGCAGGTTGCTGCCGCGGCCCGGTAACCGCTGTACGCTTGCGGGATGCGTTGGTTGGCGACAGGGGTGAGCTTGGGGGCCCTCTACCTCGCCCCGCTCGCCTGTGGTCACGACGACGAGACGTCGAGCGTCGGGGAGGGAGGAGCTGGGGGAGGGGTGCCCGTCTACACCCTCGACAATCTCTGTGAGCACTTCGCCGAGCGTGTCTGTGGGGCGCGCGAGGGCTGCTGCCGCGCGGTCGGGTATCCATACGACGCGCTGCGCTGCACCGCCCTCCAAGAGGCGCAGTGTCGGAGCTCGCTCGGCCTCGTCGAGGAGGGCCTGGTCGAGGTCGATCTGTCGTTCGCAGACGCCTGTTTCGAGGAGTACGAGCGTCTCATCGCGCGCTGCGTGCTCTCCCCGTCCCAGCTCACCTACGAGCTGTTCGATCTGTCGCAGAGCTGTGGTCGCCTCTTTCGTGGCACCCAACCCCGTGGCGCAGCGTGCTCCTTCGACGTGGAGTGCGCGTTGAGCGACGATGCGGTTGGCATGTGCGACGACGACGCTTCGATATGTGTCGAGCTGCGGGTGCGCGAGAGCACCGAGAGCTGCAACCTCACGGGCGATTTCTGCAAGCCTGGGCTCTTCTGTGATCTCGATCCGACGGTGACGCCCTACGTGGGGAGCTGCGCGCCGGTGCAGGCGCTCGGCGGTCCCTGCGATCCCGCGGCCGTCGTGTCGCCGTGCGGTCCGGGCAACTTCTGCGAGGCGCCGAGTGAGACGTGCACCCGCGGCCGCGCGGAGGGCGAGAGCTGCGCGAACGACGTCATGTGCGCGTCGCTCGCGTGCGACGGGGGACAGTGTCTCGGCTCGCCCCCGCTGGTCGATGCGCTCGACTGCACGGGCTGAACGCGGCGTCGGCGACCGCATCGTCGCAGATGTGCCTCGCTCGACGCATGTCGTCGGAAACGTGCCGTGAAGGTTGGGGGGAACGGCGAGGGTGCGTACTATGACCGGACGGCCCGACGCCGCGTGGGCCAGCTCTCTTCAATCCTTCCGCATCCGACGGGGACTCATGAACATCGACAAAGCATCCTTTCTCCTTCTTGCTGGCGCGCTCGCGGGCGGCGCCTGTGTGGTGACCTCGAGCGATGACGACGACGGGGGCAGCACGACCACCACGAGCAGCTCGACCGGCGGCCAGGGCGGCGACGGTGCGGGTGGGGCCACCACCAGCAACGGCGGCTCCGGTGGACAGGGTGGCACCGGCGGGGCCGGGGGTTCGGGGGGCGGCGCTTGCGATGACAGCGTGGGTACGGCGGCCGACTGCACGATGGTGGCCACGTCCTGCTTCGAGGGCCTCAGCGGCTTCTGCGACGTCGCGGCCGACTACTTCAAGCCGGCCCTCGCGGAGATGGCGACCGAGTGCATCGTGGCCCTCGTCGACTCGGGCGATCCGAACACGGACTGCGACGCGGAGCTCGAGTGCCGTGACCAGGCGATGGCGGCGGCGTGCCCCGAAGATGTCAGCGTGGAGTGTGCGGCGCTGGTCGGCGACTGCGCGACCTCGTTCCCGATCGAGCAGGCCGACTGCGAGGCCTACCTCCCCGCCTTCACCGAAGCAGGGAAGGCCGCGGTGGTGGCGCAGTGTGGACCGAGCGTCGAGGGTTGCCTCCTCGGCGGGGTGTACACCGATCTGCTGAACTGCATCGACAACATGGCGCCCGCCGACTGAGAAGGGCCGACCGACACTGCCTCGAGGGCACCCCCCCCCGAGGCGCGGTCCGGCAGGGCGGGCCGCGTGGGCGGGCGTCCCCGCGGGCTGTCCCCGCGGGCTGTCCCCGCGGGCTGTCCCCGCGGGCTGTCCCCGCGGGCTGTC
>CAYOAL010000210.1:0-9703 GCA_964401935.1 uncultured Polyangiaceae bacterium | reverse complement strand
GTCCCCGCGGGCTGTCCCCGCGGGCTGTCCCCGCGGGCTGTCCCCGCGGGCTGTCGGGGTCGAGGTCGCGCTTGGCGTGAGGTGGGAAAGCGCGGAGGTGCCCTCCGCGCTCTGGCTCGTGATGGGCTGGCGCGGCGAGGAGGGGCAGAGGTGAGCAGAAGGACGCATCGAGGCGGCGACCGAGCCAGGTGTCGTTCCCGTCGTATCTCGTTTCAACGGGGTGGAAGTTGCATCGAGCGTGGCAGCGCTCGCTCGCGATGGTTATTGACTCCACGCGATGTCGATCAAGCTGCAGCAGAGGGGCCCCTTCACGTGGGAGATCCCTCGCGAAGGGGGCATGAAGGTGCCTGGTCGGGTGTATCTCGCGCCCGAGCAGATCGCGGCGGTTCGTAAAGACCGCGCGCTCGAGCAGGTGGTGAACGTCGCCCACCTCCCTGGCATCCTCGGCTACAGCCTCGCCATGCCCGACATCCACTGGGGCTACGGCTTCCCGATCGGTGGGGTGGCGGCCGTGGACGCCGAGGAGGGCGCCATCTCGCCGGGGGGCGTCGGCTACGACATCAACTGCGGGGTGCGCGTCGTCACCACCGAGCTCAACGCGGGCGAGCTGAGACCTCGGATCCGCCAGCTGATCGAGCGCCTGTTCCAGACCGTTCCTACCGGTGTGGGCGCGAGCCGCGCCATCGAGCGGCTCGGACACCGTGAGCTCCGCCAGATCCTGCGCGAGGGCGCCGGTTGGGCCGTCGCGCAGGGCTTCTTCGCCGGCGCTGACGACGTGGAGCACTGCGAAGAGAAGGGGTGTCTTCGCGGCGCGGATCCCGACGCGGTGAGCGACCGCGCGCTCGAGCGAGGCAAGGATCAGGTGGGCACGCTCGGGAGCGGGAACCACTTCCTCGAGGTGCAGCGCGTCGACGAGATCTTCGACGACGAGGCCGCTCACGCCTTCGGTCTGCACAAGGGGCAGATCACGATCATGATCCACTCCGGCTCACGGGGGCTCGGCCACCAAGTGTGCGACGAGGCGCTGCACTCCCTCACCCGCACCTTCGCCCGTTACGGGCCCGACTACGCCGCGCTGCCCGACAAGCAGCTCGCGTGCGCCCCCGTCACCTCGGAGGCGGGTAAGCGGTACTTCGGAGCGATGCAGGCAGCGGCCAACTTCGCGTGGGCCAACCGCCAGGTGATGACGGGGCTCTGCGTCGACACGTTCCTCGACGTGCTCGGGCTGTCGCGCGCTGAGCTTCGCCCCCGCCTGCTCTACGACGTGTGCCACAACATCGCCAAGGTGGAGCGTCACACCGTCGACGGCGTGGAGCGGGAGGTGGTCGTGCACCGCAAGGGGGCGACCCGCGCCTTCGGCCCTGCCGACGAGCGCGTGCCCTCTCGATACCGCGCAGTGGGCCAGCCGGTGATGATCCCTGGCGACATGGGCCGCTACTCGTTCGTGCTCGCCGGGAACGCGGGCGCTATGCAAGAGACCTTTGGCTCTTCGTGCCACGGTGCGGGCCGGATCCTGTCCCGAACCGCAGCCCGCAAAAAAGCCCGCGGGCGTCGGATCGATCAGGAGCTGCGCGAGCAGGGCATCGAGGTGATGAGCAAGGGCCGCCGCACCCTCGAGGAGGAGATGAGCGAGGCCTACAAAGACGTGGAAGACGTGGTCGACGTGATCTCAGGGGCCGGCGTCTCGAGGAAGGTCGCCCGGCTCGTCCCCCTCGGCGTCATCAAGGGCTGAGCCCGGCGCCCCATCGCGGGGGGGGGTCGCTGCTGCATGGCCCCGCCGCCGCGCCTCCGGCTCCCGACGCGCAGGTTGCCGGCACGACGCCTTCGCCCACGCCATGGCTCGCGGTCGGCGCGAGATCGGCGAGCGGCGGGCTGTCGACCGCGGTCGGCGCGGAGGGCGCGCCAGGGCAACACGCCGAGGCTGTCGTGAGCACAGTGAGCACCAAGCCAGAGCGCCCCGCCGCGGCCCACCGCGAGCTCCGCGCTGCGCCGACGCGCAAATTGCGACCCGTTCGCGCCTTCACTGCCCGTGTTCGCCATCGCTGCATCGGGGTCAGCTCTCTTGCTCCGTCGGGCGCATGAGCACGTCGTGGACTTGCAGGTGTGGGGGCTGCGACAGGACGTAGACGACGGCGTCTGCGATCTCGTGAGGCTGGATGACCGGGTAGCGACCGTAGGTGGCCTGCGCGGCGTCTTCGCTCTTCTGATAGTGGGCGGCGAAGCCGGTCTCGACGAATCCGGGGCTGATGGCGGATACGCGGATGGGGCTGCCCTCGCTGCGCAGCTCCTGCCGCAGGGCCTCGGTGAGCGCCTTGACCGCGTGCTTGGTCGCGGCATAGACGCCGCTGTCGCGGGGCACCCGGTGGGCGGCCATCGACGAGATGTGGATGACGTGACCGTCCACGCCGCGGCGCTTCATGTCGGTCACCGCCTCGCGGGTGCAGACACACAGCGCGAGCACGTTGACCTCGAGCATCTCGCGCCAATGCGCCGTCGCGCCGCTCATCAGCGGCGCGTGGTGACCCAAGCCAGCGTTGTTGACCACGATGTCCACGCCGCCGAAGCGCTCCCGGGCCACGTCGAACACCCGCAGGATCTGGGCCTCCTCACGCACGTCGCACGTCACCGTGACGAGCTCTCCGGGGGCCGACGCGGCCGCCTCGGTGAGCGCCGCGAGCCGTTCCTCTCGTCTCGCACAGGCGACGACGCGCACCCCCTCTTGGGCGAGGCGGAGCGCCGTCGCGTAGCCGATGCCGAGAGATGCACCCGTGATCACGGCCGTTCGGCCGCGCCATCGCTCCATGCTCTGCATGGCCCAGGCGTCGAACGCATCCACGCTGGGGTCAATCCCGAAGCGGGATCCTCGCGTCGCCACAGAACCCCCTTTTCTCGAGCGGCTGGGCGTCTAAGATGCGCCCCCATGCGCTCCCGAAGCACGCTCCCCGTCACCGTCCTCGTGGTCGCTGCTTGTGGCCCCGAGCCGCTGCCCACGATCCCCGAGCCGCCGGGGCCCACCGTGAAGGAGGTGGCCCTCGCCGAGGTGGGACTCGACGCGGCGGCCATGGACCGCACCGTCGATCCTTGTGTCGACTTCTACCGCTTCGCCTGCGGCGGCTGGGAGAAGGCCACCGAGATCCCGAGCGACAAGCCGCGGTGGAACCGCTCATTTTCCGAGATCCACGAGCGCAACCTCGCCGATCTGCGCGCGATGGTGGAGGCGGCGAAGGCGCAGCCCGAAGGGGATCTGGTGCTCACCAAGCTGGGCGACTTCTACGCCGGCTGCGTAGACGAGGCCGCGATCGAAGCGGCCGGCACGACCGGCATCGCGCCGCTCTGGGAGCTGGCGGGGACGGCGCGCGCGGCGCTCGCGGACGAGCCAACGCCGCCCCTCGCCAAGGAGGGGACCGGAGCGTCTCCTTCGGGGAAGGGCGGGCCGAAAGCCGCGGCCAAGGAGGGCGGGGAGCCGACCCCTGCGTCGGGGAAGGCGCCCATCGAGGAGGTGGTCGCCGAGCTGCATGCGCACGGCGTCTACGCGTTCTTCGACATCGACAGCGGCCAAGACTTCAAAGACGCCACCAAGATGATCGCGCACGTCGACCAGAACGGCCTTGGGCTGCCCGACCGCGACTACTACCTCGACCCCTCCGAGGAGCGTGAGGCGATCCGCGGCTTTTATCGCGGTCACGTGGCGCGCATGCTCGAGATGGCAGGTTATGCGGCGGAGGTGGCGTCGGTCGCCGCCGACCACGTGATGCGCGTCGAGACCGAGCTCGCCACGATCGCCAAGAGTCGGGTCGAGCGTCGCGATCCCAAGGGCATGTACAACAAGATCGATCGGGCTGGGCTGCGGGAGCGGTCGGCGAGCTTCGCATGGGACACATACTTCGAGAAGCGGCGTATCGATCACGTCAACGACGTCAGCGTCACCTCGATCCCCTACCTCGAGGGGCTCGGCCAGGTGCTGGCGGGCCTCCGGCAGAGCGAGCTCGAGCACTACCTGCGCTGGCACGTGGTGCGGACGTTCGCCGAGCACCTGCCCAAGGGGTTCGTGGACGAGAGCTTCGCGCTCCGGCAGAAGCTGAGCGGGCAGGCCGAGCAGGAGCCGCGCTGGAAGCGCTGCGTCGAAGCCACCGATGGGGCTCTCGGTGAGCTCCTCGCCCAGCCCTACGTGAAGAAGCGGTTCGGCGAGGCGAGCAAGGGCGCAGTCGCGGAGATGGTGAGCGAGATCGCCGAGGCGTTTCGGGGCGAGCTGCGCACCATTCCGTGGATGAGCGACGCCACGCGCGAGCAGGCGGCCGCGAAGCTGGACAAGATGGCGTACCTCATCGGCTATCCCGACAAGTGGAAGTCGTACGAGTTCTCGGTGGACAGGGAGGCGCACGCCGCCAACGTGGTGCGGTCTCAAGCCTTCGAGATCCAGCGTTCACTGGCCAAGATCGGCAAACCCGTCGATCGCGGGGAGTGGTTCATGAGCCCCCCCACCGTGAACGCCTATTACTCGCCGTTGAAGAATCAGATGGTCTTCCCGGCCGGCATCCTCCAGCCGCCATTCTTCAATCCGCAGGCGTCGGTCGCCGTGAACCTCGGTGGGATAGGGATGGTGGTCGGCCACGAGCTCACCCACGGCTTCGACGATCAGGGCTCGCAGTTCGACGGCGATGGCAACCTCGCGAACTGGTGGGAAGAGAGCACGCGCGAGCGCTTCAAGAGCCGCACCCAGTGCATGGTGGAGCAGTACGACGGCTACGAGGTGCTCCCCGGCGTGCGCCTCAACGGCAAGCTCACCCTCGGCGAGAACATCGCCGACGCCGGCGGTGTGAAGCTCGCGTTCCTCGCCTATCGCCAGATGAGGGAGAACGCGGCCGAGATCTATCTCGCCGAGGGGCTCAACGAGGACCAGCAGTTCTTCGTCTCGGTGGGGCAGGTGTGGTGCACCAAATATCGACCCGAGTTTGCCAAGCTGCGAGCCACCACCGACTATCACGCGCAGCCGAACTGGCGCGTGAACGGCGCGCTCGCCAACACGCCGGTGTTCGGCGAGGTGTTCCAGTGCCCACAGGGGGCGCCGATGCGACCCGAGAAGCCCTGCAGCGTGTGGTGAACCCGACCCGCGCGCCGGACAAAATGAAAATGGCCGACATCGCGGCGTCGCTGCCTACGATGTCGGCCGAGGGGAGTCTTGAGACGAGGGCCGCGAGGCCTTGGTGGCGACGTGGAGGTGCACGCCCCACCCGAGGAGCCGCGCCTGGGAGTTGCACCCAGTCGAGCGACTTACAAGGCCGCTCTCCGTCTCACGCGCGCGCGGCGGAGGAACCGAGCACGGCTCGGCGGCGAAGGGGCCGAGCACCGCTCGGCGGCGGAGACCGCTGGAGTCGAACCAGCTTCCTCGCGGAAGACGCGGGTAGCAGCCGCGCGTGAGGACCACCCTCACTTCGATCCCCTCGATGGGCGGAAGGAGACGGATTCGAACCGCTGTCGCGTAGCGACCACTGGTTTTCGAGACCAGCCTGGTTTCCGGCACCAGCTCACCTTCCAAACGCGATGGCCGAGGGTCGAGGAGAAAAACCTCACACGAGCGAGCGTGTCGTCCGGCTTCAAGCCGGTGCTGGCCTCGGCAGAGGAGACCCTCCAACGTCGGTCGTGGCGGAGATGGACGGACTCGAACCGTTGTCGCGCGGCGACCACCCGTGTTCCAGACGGGCCCGACCTCCATGGTCAGCTCCTATCTCCTCTTCGCGCACGCACCGGTCGAAGACCTCGCGTGCAACAAGCGGCACGTCGATGAGCGGGATGTCAAAGCGCCCGACCGGTGGCTCTCCCGCGGCTAGACTTGGAGCCACCGGTCGGCGGTCGGACCATTCCGACGGTCGGGACGAGAGGACTCGAACCTCCGATCTCCGCACCCCCAGTGCGGCGCTTTGGCCAGGCTAAGCTACATCCCGAGGTGCTCGGAGCGTCGCGCGGCGGCGCCCCGAGCGGTCAGACCATCGCCAAGAAGTCCCGCCACTCCCGCGGCGCCGACGCCACGTCGATGCGTGGCGGCGTCAGCGGCAGCGACGTTGGGCGTCGCGGCGGAGTGAAGGGGAACATGCCAGACTCGTCCGGCGTTCGGTTCGCCTTCTTCCCGTTGCAGGGGCGACAGGCGGTGACGATGTTCGTCCACTCCGTGCGACCCCCACAGGAGCGGGGCAGCACGTGGTCGAAGGTCAGCTTGGTCGCGGCGAAATGCGCGCCGCAGTACTGACAGCGGTGCCCGTCACGGGTGAAGACGTTGACCCGCGAGAACTTCACGCCGCGCTTCGTCTTGCCGAGGCTGCGACGGAGCCGGATGACGGCCGGCTTGGGCACGGTCACCGACGGCGAGCGCACCTGCTCGTCGTAGTGGATGACCGGATCCGCCTTCCCCAGGAAGAGCATCGTGATGGCGTCTTCCCATCGGATCACCTTGTGGGGGAAGTACCACGAGGTGAGCAGCAGCGTTCTCGAACGAGTCATGGTGGTCCTCACTTCCGTCTCTGTTTCATGGTTCCTCACGGTGTTGCGCTGCGGGCAGCGTCGTGCTCGCGGGGGGAGTTGCACCCCCACGCCTTCGCGGCAGCCGGGTTTGAGCCGACCGTGTCTGCTGTTTCACCACGCGAGCGAGGAGCGCAACGTGTCCCTCGACGCGCGGCGCGAGTGCTCAGGGCGGGAGTCGAACCCGCATGCTCTCGAGAGCCCAGGGTCTGAGCCTGGTGCGTATGCCATTCCGCCACCCGAGCTGGGTTGAGCCCGACGTGCGCGGCGCCGGGCTCGGTGCGAGACCTGGGAATCGAACCCAGCGAGGCCTGCTCGTCATGCAGGTGTGTTCGCCAGCTCACTCGCCTCGCGACAAGATCGTTGGCCGTGGGCGGCGCCGAAGCGCTCGCCGTCGACCCAAGGGTGGTGCCGTCTGGAATCGAACCAGATCAGATCGCGTATCAGACGGTCTAGGTGAACCACACCGTCCGGCACCGAGAACGCGACGCTGGCCGAGGTCAGCGCCGGCAGGAGAGAGTGCAAGGCATAGGAATCGAACCTATCGAGGCCTCCTTGTGAGGGAGATGCCGTCTCCAGCTGGCTCGCCTTGCGTCGTTTCGACCGCGCGTTCTTCGACTGCGCGGTAGACGCGCGGGATGGCAACGTCGCGGGACGAGCGCGCGGTGGCACCACCGACCCCGCGTCGCGGCTCGCCCTCGAGTCTGGATGGCCGGATTCGAACCGGCGGTCTCGTGCTCCCGAAGCACGCGCTCTGGCCAGGCTGAGCTACATCCAGAGAAGAGCGCGCCGTCCCGCACCTCGCGATGCGGGACGGACGCTCGCTCACTCGGAGCTCGCGGAGCCTCCGAGCAGCTTGGCCACAGCGAGCTTGTCCAGGCCGTCGGAGCCCACGACGAGGCGAACCTCGTCGATCTGAGCGGCCATCTCCTTGAGCGACTCGAGCTCCTTGAGTCGCAACAGGACCGGGTTGTCGGCCATGACCCGCGCGGTGTTGGCGAGAGAACGCGTCGCCGCGGTCTCCTCGCGCCGCAAGATGACGTTGGCCGCGGCCTCCTTCTCCGCCTCGATGACGCGGTTGAGGAGGGCCTTCATCTCGCCGGGGAGGACCACGTCCTTCACCCCGATCCGCTTGATCTCGAGCCCGAGCTCGGTCGCCTTCGCGATGCAGCCGTCCTCGAGGAACCGCCGCATCTCGTCGCGACGCTCGAGCATCTCGTCGAGGGTCACGCCGGCGACGTAGTCGCGGGCCACGAGCTGCGCGAGCAGGTACACCGCGTCGCGCGGGCTCGCCGTGGTTCGGCTCGTGAGAACCGGGTCGACGACCGCGTACTCCACCGACATGGACAGTCGGAGGGTGACCTTGTCGCGGGTCATCAGCTCCTGTCCGACGATGGCGAGCTCGGTGCGGCGCATGTCCACGTTGCGCACCTGGACCAACGCGCCCGGGAACGACCACAGCGAGTGACGTCCCGGCTCGAGGACTCCCACGAGCCGACCCTGCACGTAGTGCAAGCCCTTCTCGTGGTCGCTCACCACCACGTCCACGTACTCCTTGGCGGGCACGACGGCGAGGAGCTCGTCGGTGAGCTCCGGCATCCGCTCGTGCACGGAGAGCACGGTGAGCTCGACCGACTCGTCCACCGTCCAGTAGCGGTGGACGCCCGGCCGCAGGAAGGCGACCGGTCGACCGTCGAGGTAGAGGACGCCGCGCTCGTGGGTGCCGAGGAGCACCTCGGCGAACCAATCCGTGGGGAGCACCGCACGGATCTCGGGCGCCGCGCGAAACGAGAGCTCGCGCGTGTCGAAGCGGGTCACGGTCTTGCCAAAGCCCCAGAGCACGTGGCGGCCGGGACCGAGCGCAACCAACGGGAGGCCATCCTGAAGGACGACCGCACGCTCCCAGAGAGCGATCTCGATGAAGTGAAACATGATGAGCCTCCACACCGGATCCGCCGGTCTGCGGCTGCCGTACGCACCATGCGCACCGGGCAGGGGATTGAGTGGTGAACGCACCCCGAGGCGCTCCGCGAGGGAGCGACGCCACGGATGCGGCGAGAGTGGCCCGTCGAGATCGCGCTCCGAGCGGCGGCGCGCCAGCGTGAGTCGAGCCGAGGCTCGGCGTCGGCTGGCGCGGCGCACGCTCGTCGACCGCTCGTCGCGCGGCCCCCGTGGGCGTCGCGGCTGGGCGTTCCGACGTTCGCGGCCCGGAGCGGGCTCGGGAGGGTCGAGGGCCGAGGCGCGACGCGACGCGAGGGCCGAGGCGCCGTGACGGTTGTCGCCCGCGCGCCGGCGGAACCGGCGCGTGAGAGACGGGAGCGCCGACCTCTTGGGCCGGTGTTGTGTGCCCGTATCGTCGGGCGAGGATACAGATTTACCGTCTGTTGCGTTTACCATTACGCCACACGCGCGCTGTGCACGTGAAGGGACTCGAACCCTCATATCCAGAGCGTCTCGTTCGCGACGCAAACAGCGGGGTGAGTCGTCCACCGGACACGGAGAGGAGAACGCGGGAGCGTTCCTCAACGCGCGGCGACGCCTGCTGCGAACGTCGTGGGCCGAGCGAAACGGTGCCGTGAGAGGGAGTCGAACCCTCATGCTCGTGATGAGCCTACGCTCTCAACGTAGTGTGTATGCCATTCCACCACCACGGCTCGCGAAGTACGGGGGCCAGGACTCGAACCTGGATCCGAGGCTTCAAAGGCCTCCGTTCTGCCATTGAACCACCCCCGTCGAGGCGCGCCTCCGGAGCGCGTCGGTCGCAGTGGAGAGAATCGAACTCTCGCCGCCGTCCTCATGAGGGACGCGACTCGCCACGAGTCACTGCGGTTCGCCGGCGTACGCTGCTTTGGGCGAACGAAGAGCTCCTCCGCAGTGAGTCGAACACTGAACAACGAGCTTCGGACGCTCGAGCATGGGATCCGCCAGGACGGAGGAATGGCACTCCCGGGAGGACTCGAACCTCCATGACTGGCTTCGTAGGCCAGCGCCTTGATCCGTTAGACGACGGGAGTCGATCGAGCTCCGGACGTGCGGGTCGGGTGCGCCGGGCGCCCACGCGGGGCGCATGCACGGCCGGAGAGCTGGTGTCCCCACGGGGAGTCGAACCCCGATCCCGAGGCTGAGAACCTCGTATGGGTGCAGATCCTTTGCGACACCGAAGAAGCGGCGTGATCCCAAAGGCTTGGCG
>CAYOAL010000209.1:0-11910 GCA_964401935.1 uncultured Polyangiaceae bacterium | reverse complement strand
GCGCGTCGATGGGCTCGTCGTTGTCGTCGTGAGCGGTCCCCATCGCGGAGCCCACCGGCTCGATCTGCGCGAGCGGTCGACGCCCCCAGCGCTGGCACGTGGCCGGAGATCCGAACAAGAGCGCAGCCGCCCCCTCCCCGGCAGGCACCGGCTGCATCAACCACGGAGACGGCGGACGGCGGCGCTGGCTCACCGCGTCGGCGAGGCTCACGAAGGTGTCGGCGGCCACCACGAGCACCGCGCCGTCGGTCGCCGCCCGCGGCAGCTCACCGAGCACCGCGAGCGCGTGGGCGGCACCGGACAGGCGCGTCACCGCGACCCGGCCGAGGTGCGCCTCGACGGCGGCCACCACCGACGTGAGCGCGTTCTCGTCGAGCCCCGGTCGGGGCGCAGGGAGACAGAGGTAGGCGACCATCCCCTCGCGGTCGGCCGGCGGCATGCCGTCGAGGGCCTCGTCGATCGCCTGACGCGCCATCACCACGATCCGCTCCGCGGCGGCGTCGAGGGGCGCCACCCAGCGGCAGCGCTGAACGTCCCAGCGCCGCCCGTCGGCGAGCTTGAACGGCGACGCCGCCGGCGGCGGCCCCTCCGCGCGTGGGAAGAACGCGTGGTCGCGCACGCGCGCTCCCGCCGCCGAAACCATGCCCATGCCTACGACCGAGAGCATCACTTGTGCGTCAGCGAGCCCGACTGCTCCGACGCTCCCTTCACCTTGATGTTGCCGGCCTTGATCTTTACTCCGCCGGAGCTGGCCGAGATCTCGCTGCCCCCCACCTTGAACGTCACCGTCGCGCCGTTGCACTGGAGCGTGCCGTTCACCTTGAGCGTGAGCGTCGCCTTCGCGTTGAGCTTGTACTCTCCGCCAGCGTTGATGGTGAGCGGGCCGGGGATGTTGGAGCGGAGGGGGCCGGTGATCTTGCGGCTCACCACGCCCTTCGAGTCGATGTTGAGCGAGCCCAGACTCTCCACCATGCCGCCTGCGACCATCATCCCCGCCGAGCGCGCGCTGGTGGTGGCGCTGCCGCCCACCAGCGTCGTCGACGGACCGAGCGTGCACCACGACACCGCGCCGGGCGTGGCGATGCCGTAACGAGCACCCACGAGCTCCACGTAGAGCGAGTCGGTGTTCATGTTGCGGTAGCCGGGGCCGGGGCCGACCGGTCCGCCGTCGCCGCCCGACGCGCTCATCCCGCCCCCGCCGCCGATGGCGGGTCCGGGGGCCGGGCGCCCGTGGTCCCAGGGGTTGGCCCAGCCCGAGCCGAGCACCCCGGCGGTGAACGCGTCGCCGCCAGGGATGAACGACAGGCCGAACCCGGCCGCGCCCATCATGGCCGAGCGCTTCGCGCCCTCCCAGCCGCCCTTCTGGTAGCCCTCGTACATCCCGCGCCCGAGGCCCGCCACACCGGCGGCCACTGCGCCCGCCGTCCCGAGCATGCCCACCCCGGCCATGGCCGCGCCCCACGCGAGGTTGGCCGCGCCCTTCACCGGGTTGCCCACCTGCTCGCCCACGAGGCCGGCCACGAACACCCGCTCGGGGCCCACGTTGGTGATGAAGTTGCCGCCGACGTTGATGCTCTGGAGGGCGCCCACGTTCAGGCCGCGGGTGCCGTAGCCTGCCTGCCACGACAGGTGAATCGACGCGAGGTCCATGCTCCCCACGGTCTCGGTGAGATCGGTGCCCACGTCCTCGTTGAGATGGCCCACCGTGTCGGTGGTGCGGTTGTTCGCGATCGTCGAGGTCATGTCGAAGGGCGCGTTCCACAAGAGGTGCTCGCGCCCGGCCGCGTCGTCGAACTGGATCACGGTGCGAGCGCCGGCGCCCGGGGAGCTGTCGGTCGCGATCGACGACACCGTCTTGTTCGCGGGGAGCGCGACCGGAGGCGGCTGCTTCTTGTTGTAGGAGCGCCCGAGCACCACCGGCCGGCGCGGGTCGCCGTCCTCGAACGAAGCAAACACCTCCCAGCCCACCCGCGGCACCACGAGGCCCCCCGGCGCCTGCGGCTGCAACACCCGGAACGGGGGGTTGTCGCGCGGGTTCTCCTCTCCGTGCACGTCCCAGTGGAAGCGGAGGTACACCCTCCCGAGCTCGTCGGGATCGATCTCCTCCCCCTCGGCGCCGGCCACGAACGCCGTCTGCACCCCCGCCACGTGCGGCGGCGGCGTGACCGGCTCGAGGCGAAACGGCACCGCCTTCGGGATGCAGGTGACGAGCACCCGATCGTCCTCTCCCCGCTCCGCGCTGTCGGCGCTCCAGTGGGTCTCGAGGGCCACCGCGAAGTAGTCGCCAGCCGGACGCGTCAACCCAACGTAGCGCTCGCTCTCCTCGATCGCGAACACCTCTCCTACCCCGAGCGTGAAGCACGGCGTCTCGAAGGTGAGCACGGTCGCCTCGGCCCGCAGCGCCTCGAGCAGGAGCTGCGCACGGGCGGTACCCTGTCCCGCGTCGGTGAAGCCGCCTGGCGCCTGATACACGTCGAGCTTCTTCTCCTCGGGGGCGCCATCTTCCTTGGTGCCCTCGAGGGGCACGTCGGGGTGCTCGACGTCGTAGTCGCGACGCGTCACCTTGCCCGGCGCGCGCCGCCGCGAGAGGCGTGGCGCGAGCGCGATGGCCGCGTCGGCCGCGCGCGCTTGTCGCGAGCTGAGGCTCAGCGCCGGCGTCGGCCCCGGATCGCGACCGGTGCTCCGATCGGAGAGGAGGAACGTCTCTTCGCCGCTTTCGGTGGCCGTGAGCTGGAAGAACAGGCCGTGCTCCTCACAGAGCCGCCGCACCAGCACCGCGTCGGTCTCTTGGTACTGCACCACCAGCGGCAGGTCTGGATAGTCGCCCTCGAGATCGGTCGCGAAGGTGTACCCCACCTTGGTGACCACCTTCTCGATGATGCTCACCACCGACTCGTAAGAGAACGTGCGCGACAGCCGCCGCAGGCCGGAGAGCGCCAAGCGCGACGAGAGCCGCAGCCGATAGACGACCGGCCCCTCGTGGTCGCTCATCACCACCGCGCTCTTCGCGATGACCCCCGCGCACAGCCTCGCCTCACTCGTGCCTCCGAGCTTGAGCGTCGCCCCCTTGCCGAGCAGGGCCGCCGGCAGCACCGCGCTCGTGGGCGCCGCCGCCACCTCCAGCTCGAACACCGAGCACTCGCCGAGGCGCTCGCGGCCAGTGAGCCTGCGCACCTCGAGCGCCGGTCCCCCTTCGACGGTGAGGAAGACGGCGGTCATGGCACCTCGACCCGCGACGAGAGGATGCGCACGAGGGCCGCCGCGTCGAGGACCAGTCGATCGCCCTCGAGCTTCACCACCCCTCCCGGCTCGAGCTCGATGCGCCCGCCCGGCACCTCCAGCGTCAAGGAGCGCTGGGCGCGGAGGCGCACGTGCTCCGCCTCGAGGGCGAGCGTTCCCCGCGCGTCGACGGCGGGATGCGCCTCGGTCTGGAGGGCGCCGGCGATGCAAGGACCGTTGGCCCCATCCGTCAACACCACCATCCGTCGCGCGCGCACGCACTCTCGGGCGAACGCCTGGCACATGCCGGGGGCGAGCTCGGCCGTCACCCGCTCCCCGGTGGTGAGCCGCACCGAGTAGCGATCGCCTGTGACCCCCAACGTCCGCTCCCGCTGGGTGGGGGCGAGCTCGATGATCCCGAGGGCCATGCCGATACGAGCCCGCTCGACTTCACGCTCGGAGACCGTCGCCTCCGTCTGCTCGTCTGCCTGCTTCTGCGCCGGGTCAGCCATATTTGTGATTCCCATCTTCCACACTCGGGGTCATGCCTTCGAACGCACCCTTCACCACGATGTCGCCGCTGGTGATGGTGATGGTGCAGCCGCCGGCCTTGATGATGATGCGGCTCGTGGCCTCGAACGCGATCTCCGAGCCCTTGATGAGCCCGCCGCCGCGCATCGTAAACTTCAAGGTCTTGAAGTTCTCTCCCACGTTGCCCGAGGCGGTCGCGGTGCGGTTCGAGAAGTTCTCCGAATAGAGCCCCCGAACCTTGAGCGAGTAGTCGGCGGCGTTGATGGTCAGCGCGCCGGTCACGTTGCGGGTCGACAGGCCGCCCACGCCGATGGTCTCCCCGAGCGCGGCTTTGGTGGTCATCGAGCCGCCGATCACGGTGGCCGCGACCCCCTTGGTCGTGATGGTCTGCTGCTCGATCGCCACCTCGCCCTTCGCCCCCACCACGAGGCGGAACAGGTTGGGGGTGATGGTGACGTAGTCGCCTCCCACCCGGAACAGCCGCGCGCCGCCGATGATGATGTTCTCGGAGGCCGCGGTGATCTGGAGGTTGCTGTCGGTGGTGAGCCGGCGGAGGCCGGTGATGCTCACCCCCTCGTGCCCGGTCACCGTCTCGAGGCGGCGCTCCTTCACCTTGTGGTCGCGCTTGCCCGCGATCTTGCGCTTCTCGTTGACCTTGACCTTGCGAACCTTGTCCTTCTCGGTGCGCTCCTTGAAGTCTTTGGCCGCGTTCCGAAGGAGCTTCTCCTTGCCGGCAGTGTCGTCGATCTTGGTGAAGTTGCCCGCCGAGCCCTTCGGCGTCGACCAGGTGCCGAAGTGGGTCTCCACCTTGCCCCCGGGGAGCTTCGCCGGTGGCGGCTGGCTGCCGTTGTACACGCGGCCGAGCGACAGCGGCACCTCGCCGTGGCGATCGGTGTGGGCGAGGATCTGCTCCCAGCCGACACGCGGGTTGAAGATGGCTCCCGACTGCTGGGGCTGGAGCACCCGCAGCTCGGTCGACGCCTGATCGTCGGCCTCGAGCCGCCGCTCCCAGCGATTCTTTGCCCGGATGCGCCCAAACTGGTCGTGGAGGAGCTCCTGGCCGCTCGAGCCGGTCACCACCCCCGTCGTCACCCCTCGGCGCGTGACTGGCACCTCCCGCAACGGGCGGTAGCCACGCTCGGCGGGCACGGTCCTAAAATCCGTGCGATAATTCATCTCCCCGGTGTCGCCGGAGAGGTGGAGCCGGTGGGTCACCTCCACCACCAGCCAAGCGCTGTTGAGCGCGTCGTCCGGCGCCTCGTCCAAGGAGAACCTGGCGCCGGCGTGGAGCTCGGGGGCGGTGCCCTCCCCCTCGAGCAGGGCCTGCTCTCGACGCAGCTCGGCGAGCCGGATCCCGGCGAGCACCTCGCCCGCGTCGCCCTCGTCGAAGCCCCCCGGAAACTCGTAGTGCTCGAGCGCGCCGTCCCCCGCTCCCTTCTCGAGATCGTTCTGCGGGTGCGAAAAATCGTAGTCGCGGAGGACCACCTTGTCGGTGGCGAGCCGCTCGACCGCGTGGGCCGCTTGCACGCTCCTGTCTACCTCGAGCCCCGCCTCCTCGCGGTAGGGGAAGGTGGCGCCGCTGTCGACGAACGTGTCCCCCTCGTCGGAGACGCACACCTTGGCGTCGTCGTCGGGCTGCTGGTACCAGCACATACCCTCTTCGGCGAGCACGCGGGTCACGAAGGCGAGGTCGCTCTCGAAGCCTTGAATCGTCTGCTTGCGCCGTGGCGGCGTCCGATTGGCCTTCCACTCCACCGTCACGCCATGCTCGGACAGCACCGCGTCCACGATCTGTCGCGCGCTCTTGTCGACGAAGACCCGGTAGTCCGCGGTGTCCGCGAGCCAACCGATGCGGGGCACGACCGTGATCCGGGAGCGGGTCTCCTCGTCGGCCACGCTGTCCACCAGCCCCACGTAGACGCGGGTGGTGCCAGCCACGGCGAGGGTGACGGTGGCCCGCTTCCCGATGAGCTCGAGCTCCATCGCCGCCGAGGCTTCCCCCGACACGTAGGCGACGCAGTCGAGCGTGGCCACGAAGGGCTCGCCGATGCGCTCGCGGAGCTCGCAACGATGAACGGAGAAGCCGGCGCCGGCGCCCGCGACCTCGAGCGTGATACTGCGGTCCGACATGGCTAGCCCACCTTCCCCCCGCGCATGCGCTTCACGTCACCCTCGACCTCGGTGGTGCCGCCCTTGGTCTTCAGCTTGCCGCCGCCCACCTCGAGGGTGGCCGCGAGGAGGGTGCCCACATCGATGACGATCTGCTTGGCGGTGACCGACACCTTGCCCCCCGCGTCGATGGTGGTGGCCCCCGCGTCGATCTTGCCCGACCACGCCTGCACCCCGAGATCGCCCCCCGCGGTCTCCGTCACCGGCCCGCTGTTGGAGCGAAACGCTCCGGTCACCGACAACGAATAGGCCTTCTTGGCGTTGACGGTGCGCGAGCCGTTCACGCCGTAGACGCGCGCACCGAGCACCGACTCGGTGAAGCCGAGCCCAGCCGCCACCCCCATGTTGCCGGCGACGAGTCGAGCGTGGAGGCCGCTCGAGCCGTAGTTGATCTGGTTGGCCTGGATGCCGTAGGCCGCGCCGATGATCTCCAGGTAGTAGGCGGTGGCGTGCACCCCGCGGTTGCCGGTGACGTTGACGAGCTCCGCGCCACCGATCACCTCGGTGTTGGAGCCCTCCACGTTGATGATCACCTCCTTGCCGGCGCTGATCTCTTGTTTGCCGCCGACGCTGAGCGTGTGGTTGCCTCCCACCGACGAGGTGTGGGCCCCGCCCACCTGATTGTCTTCATCGGCGCCCACCTCGGTGGTGGCGTCGTTGCCGACGTTCTCGCTCTGATCGCGCGACGCGTGCACGTAGTACTCCTCACGCCCCGCGTCGTCGGTCTGCCGAATCTCGTGGGCCTGCGCCGCGCCGGGGCTGCTCCACGACTGGAAGGCGGTGGTGGCGCTCGACGCTGGCTGCGCGTAGGGGACCACGGCGGTCGCGTTGTAGAGGCGTCCGAGCACGAACGGATGGTCGGGCACGCCGTCGAGATATCCGACCGCGACCTCCCAACCGACCCGAGGGAGGAACATCGGCGCGGAGATCGCCGGCTGCATCGCGCGCGCCCAGTAGGACGACTGATCGTCGGTGACGCCCGAGCGATCCCAGAGGTAGCGCAGCTTCACGCGTCCGTATTCGTCGACGTGGATCTCCTCTCCGCCGGGACCGGTGACCACCGCGCTGTCGAGATGATCCACCATCACCGGCGCGATGATCTCCGGACGATGGAAGCTGTGATCGGAGCCGTCCGCCCGCTTGCTCGGGATGAGCGTCACCTCGCTCCGGTAGGGCACACCCTCGCCGCCGCGCGTCGGGCGCCGGTAGCGGTGACGCATCGCCACCACGCAAAGCTCCTGCCCCGACGCATCGAACATGGAGAAGGTGGCGGCCATGGGGACGCGCTCGCAGGGCAGCGTGAGCTTGCGCCCAGGCTTGAGACGCACGCAGTCGCAAACACCACGCGCCAACAGCGAGGCACGTCGCAGCTGCTCGAGGCGCCGGGTGGCTCGCTCGAGCGCGGCGCCGGCGTCGGGCACGCGCGCGGGATACTCGAAGTACTCGAGCGACCCGTCCCCGGCGCGGCCCTCGATGTAAACGTCGGGCTGGCTGATGTCGAGCTCACGCACCCAGGCCCGGTCGTGGCAGAGAGTCTCTTCCCACGAGAGCTCGACGAAGCCCCGCACGGCGCCGCTCCGCGTCGCGTCGGGCCCGACGTAAGGCACGGCGGGGACCTCGCCGTCGCCGTCCCGCTTGGCGATCGGAGTGTAGGAGCCGATGGCGTCGGCCAGCACCACCGTCGGCTTCTGATCCACGTAGTCGAACCACAGGCCGATCCCGTCGTCGGCGAGCATGCGCTGGATGAACGCCCACTCCGTCTCGCCATACTGCACGCGCTGCGGCCACGTGACGTAGGCGCCCCCGAGGCGCTTGTCGATCACGGTGTCGGGCTGCGCCTTGAGGATCAGCTCGCTCACGATCATCTCGGTCGTGGCCTGCTGGAAGATCTTGTAGCCGCTGCGCTGGGTGAGCGGCCACAACGGATCCGAGAGCTCGAGGTGGACGAGCGTCTCGCGCCCGCGGCTCTGCCCCACCGACGCACGCACCACGGTGAGCGCCACCTCACGCAGCGAGCCCTCATCGGGATCCACGAGGGAGATCACCGCTCCGCTGTGCACCAGCTGGGCAGGGGTGACGCCCGCCGCGCAGCGCACCGAGAGGCTCCAGCGCGGCAGCTCGTGCATGGCCTCCACGCCATCGACGCTCACGACCACGTTGTCTCCGAGAGGCTCACACGTGAGGAGAACGTCGATGAGTGCCATGTAGGAGACCTGAGTAACGCACGGATCCGACGCCGGCAAGGGAGCGCGCCGACCCGCGCATCATTCTGTCGCGTTTTGTCGATTGGAGGCCGAATTCGGGCCCTAATCCCTGGATCTACGACAGCTCGGATCGTCTGCGCAGGGAGGGTGGTTCACGCTCGCCCCTGGGCGCTCGGGACCTCGGCGGGAAACGCTGGGCGGCACACGATCCACAGCACCGTCGACGGGCCCCCCGCGCGCACGAGGTGCACGCGCGGGGGTGAACGCGAGCGCGCTGCGGAGCGAGCGGAGCGGCGTGACGTGTCGGGCGCGAGCAAGATGACGACCGCGACGAAGCGTTTCCAGACGCGGCGTGTGCGACTACATTCGGCCGCACCATGATGCCGCCCGACGCGCAAGAGCAAGCTTATCAGCGAGCACGCGCGGCGCTCGTGGCCGGCGAGATGCCCCTCGACCCCCCGCGAGGAGCGGCCACCCTCACCCTCTCCGCGTGGGTGCGCGGCAAGCTCCTCACCGAGGCGCTCGGGGATCTCGGCCTCGCCCTGCGGCAGCTCGGCTTGTCGCTGAGCGCCTGGGCGAACGCCGAGGCGAGCTACGGCGGCCTGCTCTACGCCCCGGAGATGCGCGCTCGCTACGACCACCTCCGAGATCGGCTCGACATGAGCGAAGCGGTGGCCGCGGTACGCGCCGAGAACCTCCGCGCGAGTCACGCGCTCCTCGAGCCAGACGCGACGATCCTCGACGGTCCGCGAGGGCCGCTCGTGGTGGGCCACGTGTTCGGGGCCAGCCGAGCCCCCGCCGTTCGCGTGGTCGACGCGCTGCGTGGACAGGTCGTGCTCACGTCGGCGCCGCTCGAGGGCACGACCGCGCCGATCGGCCGCGACAGCTACCGCCGCGAGGGGCCTCTCCTCCACGTGGCACACGAGCGGGTCCTCCACGGTTTGTCGCTCGACGATGGACGCCTCGTCTACCGCGCGACCCTCACCGAGCCGCTCCGCACCGATCTATCGCCGCGGCCTGCCCTCTTGTCGGCGACGCCCACGGTGCTCATCGCCGCCTGCACCACCGAGCTCCATGGCATCGACGTCGCGAGCGGGCGCTCGCTGTGGAGCCGCTCGCTCGGCGGGGGCTACGGTCTGTCGCCGGCCCCCGGCGGCGCGCTCGTGATTCGCCATGGAGCCGCACCACGGGCCGAGCTCATCGATGCGACCGGGCGCACGGTCCTCGCGGTGGGGGACGGCGAGCGGCTCGTCGTCGCCTATGCCCACGACGATCGGTTGTGGCTGCGTTTCCACCGCCAGCACGCGGGAGGCTGGCAGAGCGGTCTCTGTCTCGTGGAGAGCGCCACCGGCGCGCGGCGTGAGCTCGAGGTGCCGCTGTCGGACGGGCTGAAGCCGGCGTTCGTGCGCGGCGCCACCGTGTGGTGCGGCGCCAAACCGGGCGAGCTGTTGGTGGTGACGACGGCGGGAGAGACGCGCGCGCTCGCTCTGCCAAGCCCCGAGCTCACGGTGCGCGAGCTGCTCGGCGCGCACGACACGGTCTGGGTCGTGGCCGAGCACCGCATGCGCGGCGAGCGTCACCTGCTGCGTCTCGCGCCGACGCTCTCGGCCGTGGCCTTCGACAGCGGCCCGCTCGGCGGCGCGCCCTCGCAGCCGCCAACGCTCGCCGTCGACGGCGCGCTCGCGGTGATCGCGACCGGAGCCGAGCCGGTGACGCTCACCGCCTTCTCGGCGACCGCGGGAGCCTTGTGGAGGACGACACACGCCGGCTGGGTGAGTCACGCCGTGCTCGGGGCTCACGTGGCGGTCGCGGCTCGCGACACGCGCGGCGGCCCCGCCGACATCGGCGCCGAGACATGGACGTTGCTGGCCAGCGCGAGCGGCGCCGCGGTCGCGACCTGGCCCCAACCCGGAGGTGCCTCTTGAGCTTCGCCAACGAGACGCGCTTTGCCGCGCTCCCCGTCCCCCTCATGGACGCGCTCGGGCGCGACGTGCTGGTCACCATCGTCAAGGGCACGTTCAGCGTCGAGGCACACGGCGCCCCCGTTCGCGCCGAGCCCCAGGTGCCGGTGCGCCTCACCGATGAGCTCTACGACCCCGACGCGCCAACCTCGAGCCTCCTCTTCCCCTCCGACGTGTGCTTCGAGAAGCGGGGCACCGATCTGGTGGTGGTAGGCGACGCGTTCGCCCCCGAGCCGGTGAAGTACGTCGACGTCGCGGTGCAGCTCCGCAAGCAGGTGACGCTGCGCGTGCACGGCACCCGCGTGTTCTACGAAGGCCCGCGCGGAGCGACGATTGGGGAGGCGCAGCCGTTCACGCGCATGCCGGTGGCGTACGAGCTCGCCTACGGGGGCATGAGCGACGACCTGTCGGCGGTGGAGCTCCGTAACCCTTCGGGGGTGGGGGTGGCCGCACGCGACAAAGATCTCGTGGGGCGCCGCGCCCCGCAGATCGAGGATCCGGCGCGCCCTCACCACAGCGCGCTCGATCGCCACCCCCCGGTAGGCTTCGGCGCGATCATGACCCACTGGTCGCCGCGACGCGAATACGCCGGCACCTTCGACGAGCGCTGGCGAGCCGAGCGTATGCCCCTTTTGCCCGAAGATTTCGACGTCCGCTTCGGCAACGTCGCCCACCCCAGCTTGCAGCTCGATCCCTGTGTGGAACCCGGCGAGCGCCTCGCCGTCGTGGGGATGTCGCCCGAGCCGTTGGTGACCACCGTCCCGCCCCTCGGGGTGAGGGTGCGGGGCCGCTTCGACACCGGCGAGCGCGCCGAGATCACTCCAGCCATCGACACCGTCCTCGTCCACGTGGCGACGAGGCGCATCGAGGTGACGGCGCGGGCCTGCTTCCCGATCGGGCGAGGGCACCGCGTGCTCCGCGAGGTGGTGGTCGAGAGCCTGGGAGGCCCCGCGTGAGCGAGCTCGACAACGACCTCTCCGCTTTGGTGGTGGGCGCGGGCCCGGACGAGGACGAGCCCGCCGCCGATCCCGAGCTCGAGGGCGTGCGTCTGTCGCGCTACGCGGCCGTGGTCGCCTACCTCGCCGAGGGGATCGCGTTCGAGACGGCCATCGGCGCCGAAGACCTCACGACCGACACCTGGGCGCGCGCGTCGGCGGCGTGGGGCCGCGCGATCGCCAAGAGCGCGGCCGGCGACGGCGAGCTGCTCGATGCCTTCGAAGCCCACAAGCGCGCCGGGCACGCGCACGTGGAGCGACGCCTCCCTCCCCTCGACGAAGATCACGCCGCCTTCGTACGCTTCCTGCGAGCGTTCCTCGAGCAGCGCGATCCGTTCGGCTTCCTCGAGGCGCAAGGCCTCACGCAGAACGACGTGTTCCGTCTCCAGCGACACTGGACGGAGCGGCTGCGCGTCGACGAACGGCTCCAGAAGACCGTCGCCGACGCCTGGCTCGACACCGAGCGCCCCCTCCCCACGGTGAGACCGGAGCCAGCCCGCCTCCCCGCGAACCCACGCGCGGCGAGCCCCTCCGGAGACTCGCGATGAGCGAAGACCCGAAGGATCCCCTGGCGCTCACGCTGCCCACCGACGACACGGCGCGCGCGCGGCGCGACCACGGCCCGGCCTGGATAGGACGGCCCGCGCCCCCCGCTGCACCCGCCGCTGCGCCAGGCCCCGCGGCCCCAGCCCCCATCGCCGCGGGCGCGCCCACCGACGAGGTGCAGGACCCCCTCGCGCAGACGCCCTCGGGCGACGACGAGCCGCCTCACGCGGCGCTCCCGTTCAGCCAAGCGGCACCGGCTGCACCGCCCCCGTCGCGGCTTCCTCC
>CAYOAL010000208.1:10369-12003 GCA_964401935.1 uncultured Polyangiaceae bacterium | reverse complement strand
GCTGAGTGGTCACTATGGGCACGTGTACGTCGACGGCATCGGCGCGACGGTGCCGGGTCTGTTCGTCTCGGCGACCGGCCCGAGCGCGGCCAATGCGGGCGCCGACATCACCTACACCCTGACCTACACGAACGGCGGGACGACGGACGCGAGCAACGTGGCCTTGTCGCTCACCACGCCACCGAACACCACCTATCGCGCGGTGTCGACCGGCGTCGGGACCTGCACGGCCCCGCCGGTGGGCTCGACCGGCACCGTGTCGTGTCAGGTGGGGGGCCTGCAGGCGGGCGCGAGCCAGAGCCTCACCGTGACCGTGCGCATCAACGCCGCCGCGACGGGCACCATCACCAACGGCAACTACGCGATCTCCGCGACGGGGGCGACGCCCCTGCTCGGTCCGAAGGTGTACACCAGCGTCACGAGCGGTGTGACCTACGCGGATCTCGCCATCACCAAGGACAACGGCGTGGGCGGCGTGGCGTGGGGGCAGCCCGTCACCTACACCGTCGTCGCGAGCAACGCGGGCCCGTCGGCGGTGACGGGCGCGACCGTCACCGACACGCTCCCCGCCCAGCTCACGGGCGCGACGTGGAGCTGCGCGGGCACCGGCGGGGCCACCTGCGCGGCGTCGGGCGCCGGCAACATCGCCGACACGGTGAGCTTGCCGGTGGGGGGCGTGGCGACCTACACGCTCAGCGCGAACGTGGTGAGCGGGACCGGCACCGGCTCGGTGACCAACACCGCCACGATCACCGCTCCGGGTGGGGTCAGCGACTCGGCCCCGTCGAACAACGCGGCCGCCGACACCGATCCGATCGGCGAGCTGCGCACGCTCTCGTTCACCAAGGCCGGCAACGGACAGGGCACCGTGGTCTCGGCCCCGGCGTCGATCAGCTGCGGGCTCGCTTGCTCGAGCGCCGATGGGCACTTCGTGAACGGCACGACGGTGGTGCTGAGCGCGAACCCCTTCCCCACGCACACGTTCGCGGGGTGGGGTGGCGCGTGCAGCGGCACCGGCACGTGCACGGTGGTGCTCTCCGCGTCCGTGGCGGTGACCGCGACGTTCACCTCACCGCTCGCCGACGATGGCCAGAGCTGCGGGAGCGGCGGCGAGTGTGCGAGCGGAAACTGCGTGGACGGGCTGTGCTGCAACACCGCGTGCGACGGGAGCTGCGCTGCCTGCGACCTCCCGGGGAGCCTCGGAACCTGCGCACCCCTCGCGGCGGGCACGTCGTGCCGCGCTGCGGCGGGCGGCTGTGACGTGGCCGAGAGCTGCGATGGCACCTCGGAGCTGTGCCCGGCCGACGAGCTCGTCGCGGCGGGGACCGAGTGTCGTGCGTCGGCTGGCGCTTGCGACGCGGCCGAGCTGTGCGATGGGTCGAGCGCTGCGTGCCCCGAGGACGCGCGCCAGAGCGCGGGGACCGTGTGCCGCGCCGCGGCCGGAGACTGCGACGTGGCCGAGGTGTGCGACGGCGGCTCGGTGGCGTGTCCCGAGGACGTGCTGGTGTCGTCGGGTGTGGTGTGTCGCGACGCCGCGGGCGTGTGCGATCTCGCCGAGCAATGCTCGGGGTCGAGCGCGGCGTGCCCCGAGGACGCGCGCCAGAGCGCGGGGACCGTGTGCCGCGCCGCGGCCG
>CAYOAL010000208.1:10146-10269 GCA_964401935.1 uncultured Polyangiaceae bacterium | reverse complement strand
GAGACTGCGACGTGGCCGAGGTGTGCGACGGCGGCGCGGTGGCGTGTCCGGAAGACGGCTTCCTCGCAAGCGACGTGGTGTGCCGCGACTCGGCGGGAGCGTGCGACGTGGCCGAGACGTGCA
>CAYOAL010000208.1:0-10046 GCA_964401935.1 uncultured Polyangiaceae bacterium | reverse complement strand
AGCGACGTGGTGTGCCGCGACTCGGCGGGAGCGTGCGACGTGGCCGAGACGTGCACGGGGGCCGCGGCCACCTGTCCCCAAGATGGCTTCCTGGCGGCGGGAACCGAGTGTCGCGCCGCGTCTTGCTCGATGGCGGTGAGCACCCTCGCGGCGAGCTGCAGCGGCGACGCGCCGCGCTGCCCGGAAGAGTCGCAGGCGTCATGCGGCGCCTACCTCTGCGGCGCCGACGCGTGCCTGACGAGCTGCGCCGCCAAGACCGACTGCGGCGCCGGCTTCTTCTGTGACGAAGGGAGCTGCCTGCCCGAGCTCGAGGCCGGCGTGGCGTGCGAGCAAGACGGCGCCTGCGCCTCCGGAAGCTGCGTCGACGGCGTGTGCTGCGACGTGGCGTGCGAGGGTCAGTGCGAAGCGTGCGACGTGCCCGGCAGCGTGGGCACCTGCGTGCCGGTGGTGGGTGCCCCCCACGGGGAACGCCCGACCTGTGACGGCGACGGCTCCGCGTGCGACGGCTTCTGCGACGGCGAGAGGGTGTCCGCGTGTGTGTACCCCGGTGAGGCGACGCTCTGCCGCGCCGCCTCTTGCACCGATCGGGTCGCCACGCTGGCCGCCACGTGCGACGGGGCGGGGAGCTGTCCCGGCGAACAGACACAGAGCTGCGACGCGTACGTCTGCGGCGCCACCGCGTGCCTCGGCGACTGCGTCCAGAAGGAGGACTGTTCCAGCGGTAACTTCTGCAACGCGGGCATGTGTGTGCCCCGGCGTGAGAACGGCGACAGCTGCAGCGGGTCGTTCCAGTGTGCCTCCAACAGCTGCGTCGATGGCGTGTGCTGCGACCGCGTCTGCGACGGGCAGTGCGAGTCGTGCGGCGAGCCCGAGTCGCTCGGGACGTGCGTGGCGGTGGCGGGAGACCCGCGGGGCGCGAGGCCTGCGTGCGCGAGCGACGGCAGCCTGTGCGGCGGCAGCTGCGACGGTGTCGAGGCAGCGAGCTGCAGCTACCCGAGCCCTGCGGAGCGCTGTCGCGACGCGAGCTGCTCGGATGCGGTGGCCACGCTCGCGGCCTACTGCGACGGCTTGGGCGCCTGCCCCGCGGAGACCACGCAGTCTTGTGCCAGCTATCGATGCGGCGAGACAGCGTGTCTCGGCGACTGCAGCGTCGACGCCGACTGCGTGGGAACCCACTACTGCTCGGGCGGCATCTGCGTGGAGAAGGCCGACAACGGTGCTGTCTGCGCGGCGAACGGCGCCTGCGAGAGCGGCTTCTGCGTCGACGGGGTCTGCTGCGACTCCGCGTGCACGGGGCAGTGCGAGGCCTGCGACATCTCCGAGCAGGAGGGGATCTGCGCCGCGACCGTAGGCGCGCCCCATGGGGCCCGGCCCGCGTGCGCGAGCGACGCGAGCGTCTGCGGCGGCGCGTGCGATGGCATGACCACCGAGCGCTGTGCCTACCCCGGCGCCGAGAGGGCGTGTCGTGAAGCGAGCTGCGAGGCAGGGGTGGCCACCATGGCCGCCGCGTGCGACGGTCAAGGGGCGTGCCCGGCGCGCGTCGACGTCGCGTGCGGCGACTACACCTGCGGCGAAGACGTGTGCCTCGGCGACTGCGCCACCCACGACGACTGCAGCGGCGGCTTCTACTGCGCGGCTGGGATGTGTGTCGAGGTGCTGCCGCTAGGGCAGGCCTGCAGCTCGGACGCGTCGTGCGCGAGCGGCGAGTGCGTCGACGGCGTGTGTTGCGACCGCGCCTGCGACGGACAGTGCGAGGCCTGCGACACGAGCGGGCTCTGCGCCCCCGTGGCCGGCGCCCCGCGCGGAGGGCGCACGCCCTGCGCGGGCAGCGGCATCTGCGGCGGCACCTGTGACGGCACCGACCCGGCTGCGTGCAGCTACCCCGACGCCGACGTGTCGTGTCGCGACGCGGTCTGCTACGCGGACGTGGCCGCCGCGCCGGCGAGCTGCGACGGTGCCGGCACCTGCTCCGCGCCGGAGGCGACGTCGTGCGAGCACGGCTGTGAGGACGACGCTTGCGCGGCGCCCCCAGCAGCGGCCCCCGAGGCGCCGCCGGCGGTCGGTGCCGCTGGAGGTTGCGCCGCTGGCGGCGGCCACGCGCCGAAGCCGACCTCTCCGTGGGTCGTGCTCGGAGGTCTGCTGCTGCTCGCTCGCCGTCGTCGTCACGCGGCGGTGACGTGAGGGAACGGCTCGTGCGTCAGCCCGCTCGCGACATCGGTGCGCCCATGCCGAGCGCCGCACGCACGAGCGTGACAGCGGCCTCCACACGAGCTCGACGCTGGCGAGGACCGACACCGCGAGCTCGCGCTGGCTCACCCGAGGAGCATGGTGGCGAGGGAGAGGAGCGCGTCGAGCTCGGTCTTGGAGACGGTGCGACGGGCGTGGACCATGGTGCCTTCGGACGTGAACACGATGGGCTCGAACGCCTTGAACTTGAAGAAGGCGACGTTCACGGTGCTGGCCTTCTCCACGTCGGCGGTGAGCTGGGCGGCGTCGGCCTGGGCCTGCGTGTCGGTGCTGCTCTCGCCGTCGATCGCGAGGTCGGCCCCGCCGTCGTCACGGAGGGTCACCTCCGCGTAGAGGTGGTGCATGGTGGGCGGCACCGGCGGCATGCCCGGCGCGTCGAGCGACGTCGAGGGCTCGTTGGCGTCGGCCACGATGGCCGCCTGGTTGACGGGGTCGGGCACGCCTCCGCTCTCGCTGAGGGCCGCGGCGCGCTTGGCGTGTTGGGGTGAGGTGACCACGAGCAGCGTGGGGGTGACGGCCAACACCGCCGTGTGGCGGTCGCGCACCATCACCTCGGCGGCGGGGAACGGATAGCTCTCGAGCCAGCGCCCTTCGGCCCCGCTCTGGGCCACGAGCTGGCCGATCGCGCGCTTCACCCGCTCGGGCTCCACGTGGTGCTCCGCCACCGCGATGGCGTGCTCCTTGGAGCGCGCGGTGCGGGCGGCGAGCGTCACGCGGTCCACGTCCTTCACCGGATCGATGTCGGTGCCCTGGAACGCCTCGCCGATCGCCTCGAGGTTGCCGAGCCGTGGCGCGAGGGCGTGATTCCGGACCCGCTCCATGTAGAGGATCATGGTCACCTTCGCGTCGACGATCTTGGCCGCCATCGTGTGGGCGTCGCGCGGAGGCCGTGGCGCGGGGGGCGTGGGCGCCTCTGGCTCCGGCGCCGTGGAGCCACACGCGGAAGCGACGGTGGCCCACGCCAGCGCCTGCAACAACGTTCGCCTGTCCATCCCTCCGAAGGTACCGCGATTGTCGCGTCGCGTCGGGTGGATCAATGGACCCACGACGCGCGAGCCGGACGACCCCATGTAGGCATTAAACCTACCTGTAACTGCGCGAACCCACATGACCCCACCGATGGCGCGGATCCTGCTTTGGGGCCAGCCATGCCTGCGGCTGGCCCTTCCTCGCGCCCCTCCCCCTCCCTCCGACGACGCCTCCTGGGCGGCGCGCTGAGCGCTGCCCTGAGCCTCTCCGTGGTCGCCGCCTGCTCGAGCGACCCGGGAACCACGACCCTCGACGCGACGGGCTGCGAAGGCGCCAAGAAGGATCAGAACGGGGTCTGCCGCAGACCCAACGGCCAGTTCGCCAAGAAGGTGTGTTGCGCCGGCCCCGCGCCCTTCCCCACCGCGCGCCGCACCCTCGAGGCCTTCGCCTGCCCCGCCGGCGACGCGCCGATCCCGGTGGCGTTCTTCGACGCCGACAGCACGCTGCGGATCTCGCGCGGGGGCTCGCCCACGGCCAACACGCCCACCGACGTCTACGTGCTCCCCTTCGCGGCCCAGAAGATCGCGGAGCTGAACCGCGACGGCTACCTCGTGGCGGTGGTCTCCAACCAGGGCGGCGTGTCTTCGGGCCACACGCCGCTCGAGGTGGCCGAAGGAGCGCTGGTGTTCGTGGGCGAGCAGCTGTCCGCGCTCGGCGCCGAGATCGACTACCTCGACTTCTCCGAGGCGAACGACGAGTTCCGCAAGCCGAACACGGGCATGGCCGAGCTCCTCGACACCCAGCTGCTCGAGAAGTGCGGCGTCGGGATCGACTTCGAGGCCTCCTTCATGGTCGGCGACGCGGGCTACAAGCAGAACGTCGACGGCCCCCACCCCGACGGACGCCCGGCCGACGACTTCTCCAACTCGGATCGCATCTTCGCCGAGAACCTCGGTATCCCGTTCAGCGAGCCCACCGACTACTTCGGCTGGCGCAGCTACGAGGTCTTCAACATCCGCTACAAGAGCCAGCTCCTCGCGCTGCTCACGAGCGTCGATGAAGAGATCGCGGCCCTCGAAGCGAGCGGTGACGATCCCGAGCGCCTCGAGGCGCTGCGTGACGAGGTGCGCGACAACCGTCGCGTGAACGACCTCGAGTAAGCGCGGGCGGCCCCCGGCCTCGCGCTCCCCGTGCGTCGCGCACGCAGCGGTCGGTCGTCACGAGCGCGGGCGCCCGCGGCTTCAATAGAGCAGCGCCTCGTCGCGCCGCGACGCGAAGCCCTCGAGCGCGGGCTGCCACGTGGCGATCACCTCGTCCACGGTGCGCCCCTTGGCGACGGCGTCGACGGCGGCGCGGTGCCCCCACAAGGTGATGAGGTTCTTCCGCTGCCACTGGGTCGGGTGGAGGCGCACGAGCGCCACGGCGAGGGCCACCCCGAGGCGCACCGCGTCGACTGCGTGAGGCTCGAGGACCGCGATGCGCAGGCCGTGGCAGGTCTTGCCCGCGAAGCGGTCGGCGGTCGGCACGAAGGTGTCCTCGCTGAACGCGAGCCCCGCCAGCTTCGCCGCCGCGAGCTCGCGCCGCAGCGCCGCCGCGTCGATCCATGGGGCCCCGATCCGAAGAAAAGGGGCGTCGGTGCCGCGGCCCACGCTCACGTTGGTCAGCTCGAGCAGGGCCAGCCCAGGATAGAGGAGGGCTGCCTCGGGGCTCTTGAGGTTGGGCGACGGGTTCACCCAGGGCAGGCCGGTGTCGGCGAAGAGGTCGCTGCGTTTCCAGCCAGTGACGGGCACGACGGTGAGCGCGGCGCCGAGCTTGCGCTCTGCGTCGAAGAGCCGGGCGAGCTCGCCCATGGTCATGCCGTGCCGGATCGGGATGGTGTGGTAGCCCACGAAGGAGCGGCGGCTCGCCTCGAGCGGCGGCCCCTCCACGCGCACCCCACCGAGCGGGTTCGGGCGATCGAGGACCATGAGCGGGAGGCCGTGGAGCGCCGCGGTCTCGAGCGCGTAGCCCAGCGTGGTGACGTAAGTGAAGAAGCGCGCGCCGACGCCCTGCACGTCGAACACGAGCGTGTCCACCCCCGCGAGCTGGGCCTTCGTTGGGCGCGCGCTCGCGCCATAGAGGCTGTAGATGGGCACGCCGGTGGTCGCGTCGACGCCGTGCCCGACCGCGCCTTCCTCGGTGGCCGCGAGCCCGTGCTCGGGCGTGAAGAGCGCGACCAGCGTGACGTCGGGGGCTTGGTGGAGCAGCGCTCGGGTCGTCGCTCCGTCGCGCGCCCGCCCGCTGGCGTTGGTGATGAGACCCACCTTGCGACCCGCGAGCGGCGCGAAGCCCTGCGCCCGCAGGTTGTCGATGCCGGTGCTCACCCCTCCGCGATCGACCGCGTCCACGAGGGCGGCGCGCACGTCGCGGCGGAGCGCGGTCACCGAGCCTTTCTCCCCGTGCGGGTGGAGCCGGCTCGCGAGCAACACGAGCCCCACACCGCGGGCAGGATCGAGCCACAACGAGGTGCCGGTGAAGCCGGTGTGACCAAACCCGCCGATCGGGGCGCGCTCGAGGCCCAGCGAGCGCGTGCCGCCGGCGGCGCCGGAGAGCATGCGGGTCACGGCGTCGTCCGACAGCACGCGCTTGCCCTCGAGCTCACCGCCGCCGAGGAGCATGTTCACCCAGCGACCGAGATCGGCGGCCGTCGAGAAGAGCCCCGCGTGGCCAGCCACCCCCTCGAGGGCTGCCGCGCGTGGATCGTGGACCACGCCGGTGAGCCACACGTCACCCCGAAGCTCGGTGGGGGCGGCGCGCGCGCGGAGCGCGGCGCCAGGCCGAAAGCCGGTGTCGTGCATCCCGAGGGGCACGAAGATGCGGTCGCGACAGAAGGCTGCGAAGGGCAGCCCGGCCACCCGCTCGACGAGCTCACCGAGCAGGATGTAGCCGAGATCGCTGTAGAGCTCCTGGCCCCGCGGCGCGCGGGGCAGCGCGCAGAGGGCGGCGAGAGCCGACGCCCGCGACGTGTAGTGCGAGAGCGCGTTGGCCGCAGGGAGACCCGACCGATGGGTGAGCAGCTCCTCGATGGTGACGTCGAGCGGACAGCTCGGGAGGTGATGGCTCACCGGATCGTGGAGGGCGAGGCGCCCCTCGTCGCGCAAGACGAGGACCGCGGTCGCGGTCGCGACAGGCTTGGTGAGGCTCGCCACGTCGAAGACGGTGTCGGCGGTCATCGGCACCCGCGTCGGCTGAAGGGCCCGGGCCCCGAAGGCGCGCTCCAGCGCGACCTCACCCTCGCGCACCGCCAGCACCACCGCCCCTGGGTAGTGGCCGCGGCCGATCCCTCCGCTCACGATGGCCGCGATGCGTGCCTCGTGGACGGGGCCGAGGGGCGCGCGCGGGAGCACCGCGTGACGCGCCGTGGGCACGCTTTCAGCGCCATCCTCGGCGCGCGCCGACGCGCTCGACGCGGCACGAGGGCTCGGCTCCGCCGCGCGCGGCTCCGCGTCGGGACGCACCGCGCAAGCCAACGAGGCGGTCACCAGCAGCCAGAGCGAGAGGGGGGCGCGCGTCATGAGGAGAAGACGTCGTGCCCGCGGTTCAGTCGAAGTGCACGACCAACCGCTGGGTGTGGCCACGGAGGACGCGCACCACGTGCTGGCGCGACTCACCGTCGGCGGCGATGACGTTGAGCGTGCGCGGGCCGGGCGGCAGCGACAGCGTGGTCGGCGTCCACCCCATCACCGCCTCCCCGTCGACGCCGATCCGCGCGGGACGATCGCTCACGACCACGACGTTGCCGTTGTCGCGCGACTCTGGCTCCTGCCACGCCTCGCTGTGACTCCTGCTGCCCTTCGACGATCGCCCGAGGGCGGCGTCTTCGGCGGGCGGCCGGGCGCCGGCGGGCTCTCCCTCGTCGGCCTCGCGAGCTCTGGCTGCGCCCGACAGCCCCTCCTCGAGCTCGGGCGCATGCTCGGGGACGCGCGCGTTGCGGCGTTGCGCGTCGGCCGCGCGGGCCACGAGCTCGAAGGCCAGCCGCGACTCCGCGCGGGCCTCCGCCACGTCGGCCTGCGCCGTGTGCAGCTCCTGCTCGAGCGTGTGCTGGGTGGCCTGGGCGCGGCCGAGGAAGATCGCCACGGCCCCCACCCCGACGCACGCGGACGCGGCGAGCACGCCGCCGAGCACCCAGGCCGCAGCGCGTCCGGTTCGGGCCGGGGGGGCGCTCGCCCCGCGCGAGAGGAGGCGCGCGCGCAGCGTCGCCACTTCGCCTTCGAGCTCCGTGATCCGATGACGGGCCGCTTGCAGATCGTCACGATAGGTCATGGGCTCCCCCGAATGGAGGTAGCGTAGCCCTCCAGCGTATGTGTGCCAGCGCGATGTGGTCTCGTGGCCTCGTTCTGCTCGCCGCCGCGACGGCGTGGCTCGGCTGCGCGCAGGCCTCGTCGCCGCCGCTGCCCACGCGCACGCGCCCCCTCGCCGCGACCGCCCCGTCCGGCACCGTGCCAACGAGGACCGACCGCGAGCAGCCCGCGGCGAGCGCCTCGCCGCTTCCCCAACCGACGCCGAGCTCCACGCCGCTCGCCCCGCTCGAAGCCGCCGAGCCCTTCGTGGAGCTCCCGCTGCCCGACGCGCACGCCGCCGTCGTGTCGCTGCCGCTCGGCAGCGTCGGCCCAAAGCCGGTGTTGGTGGCGACCCACGGCGCGGGTGGCCGCGCGAGCACCCACTGCGCCTTGTGGCGAGGCGTGGTGGAGAACCGCGCCTTCGTGGTCTGTCCGCGGGGGACCGCCATCTACCCGCATGGCCCCCCCCACGCCACCGGCTACTTCTACAACGGCCACCCCGCCCTCGGCGTGGAGATCACCAAGGCGCTCGCCGCCCTCGCCGCGCGTTATCCGGAGCGGGTCGATCTCGAGGACCCGGTGTTCGCGGGCTACTCTCAGGGCGCCAATATGGGTGCGCTCCTCCTCCCCACGCACGCGGCGCGCTTCGCCCGGGCGGTGCTGTGGGAGGGCGGCGTGGGCGAGTTCCAGGAGTGGAACATCCGGGTCTCGGAGCGGTTCTTCGAGCGCGGCGGGCGCCGAGTCGTCCTCGCCTGTGGGCGCCCGGTGTGTTTCGAGAACGCTCAACGCACCTCGGGCTTCATGTTGCGCGGCGGTCTCGCGACGCAGCTCGTGTACGTCGCTGGCGCCGGCCACACCTACGCCGGGGAGCTCGGAGAGCGGGTGCGCGACGCCTTCGCGTGGCTCGTCGAAGGAGATCCGAGGTGGTGAAGGGGGGGGCACGCGCGGCCCTCCCGCGCCTCGCCGCGCTCGGGGTCGTCACGCTCGCGCTGGGCTGCGCGGTGCCCGCGACGCCGCCGAGCGGGACGCCCGAGGACGCCGCCGTCGGGCGCTGCCGCGCCGGCCTCGACACGGCCAGAGCTTGCGGACACTGGGAAGACGCCGTCGACGCTTGCGAGGGGGACGCGGCCTCCCACACCTCGTTCCCGCAGCTCGCGCCGGAGGGGTGTTTCATCCCCGTGCGTTACGGGGAGGGTGCCTTGCCGCGCCCCGATCCGGTGCCCGAGGGCTGCGGCTTCCCCCGAGAGCGCCCCGCCGCCATCGCCCATCTGCACGCGGAGGCGTCGCGCCTCGAGGGGATCGCCGCCGGCAAGGCGGCGCCGCTGCCCATGTCGCTCGACTGTGCGCTCCCACGCGAGGTGCTGAGCGCGACCGCCACCGCCAACGCGCGCACCCTACGCGCCCTCGCGCGCCGGCTTTCGCTTCGCACCACGCGCCACCCCTACGCCCTCGCCGCCACCTTCGGCTTCGGGCACCCGGTGATGGGCGAGAGCGCGCTCGTTGGTTGGCGCCCCGGCGACGCGTGCATCCCGCTCGACCAACGAGAGATGCGCTTTCTGTCCATCAACACGATCCGCGCCGGACGCGCCGCCGCCGCCTACCACGGCGGGGTGGCCCCGGTGGTCTCGTTCAGCGGCGGGGCGGTCCACGCCCCCCTCTACGAGGCCTTCATGCACATGCACCTCGCGGTCTGCACCTTCGACGTCCCCGCCGACGCGGTGTTGCTCGATCCGTGCGCAGATCACACCCACACCAACTTCCGCAACACCGGGAGCCTCCTCGTCACGCTCGGCGGCCGCACCGCCTACGTGGTCACCGACGACGGCCTCCAGGCCGCCTACCTCCAAGACTTCACCGCCTTCTGGTTCATCGGCGGTGAGCTCGATCAGCGCGCGCTGCGCGACTGGGGCTACCTGCTCGGGAGCTGGCACCAGGCCAGCGTCGGCATCGACGCTGGCTTCTGGTTCACGCCCTACCGCTTCTGGGCCGAGCCCGAGGACGGCCTCGGCAGCTTCACCTGCGTGCGCTAGATCGCCTTCCCCCTCGAGCTCGAGGCGGGTTCCCACACGGCGCACCTTGGTCAGCGCGGTCTCCCCGGGTCCGACTTCCCCAAGCTGCCGGCGGTGGCAAACGACGCGGGGCGAATCCACCGAGGGCGAATCCAGCCAACGCGAATCCAACCAGGGCGAACCCAGCCAGCGCGAATTCAGCCAGCGCGAATTCAGCCAGCGCGAATTCAGCCAGCGCGAATTCAGCCAGCGCGAACCCAGCCAGGGCGAATCCAACCAGGGCGAACCCAGCCAGGGCGAACCCAGCAAGCGCGAACCCAGCAAGCGCGAACCCAGCAAGCGCGAACCCAGCCAGGGCGAACCCAGCCAGGGCGAATCCGCAAGCGCGATCTCAGCAAGCGCGAATTCAGCCAGCGCGAATTCAGCCAGGGCGAACCCAGCCGAACCCAGCCAGGGCGAACCCAGCCGAACCCAGCCAGGGCGAACCCAGCCGAACCCAGCC
>CAYOAL010000207.1:0-12150 GCA_964401935.1 uncultured Polyangiaceae bacterium | reverse complement strand
TGAGGGTCGTCAAGTGACCGAAACCTCGGTGTCGCAAAGGAGCCGCACCCACCTCCGACCTACAGGAGCCCGACTTTGTTACCTACATTGCGCTCCGTTGCCCAGATGTAGCGCACCCCAGGGCCCCGGGGCGAGTGGGAGACCTGCGTGGCTCAGGTGTCGGACACCAACGCGCTCTTGATCTCCACGAGGAACCGGAACAACGCCTTCTGCTGCACAGGATCGCTGATGTTGAACGAATCGGGCAGCCACGGGTCCTGCTTGGATGTGTCAATCTCTCCGCCCAACTCGCTCGATAGCCTTGCGATCGCATCATGGACCGGCTGGATCCCGAGAACGTTGACAAGCGCCGCGCGGTAGAGGCTGACGTTCGCTTGCGAGTTGGACCAGATCATCTTCGCACCGCCCGGTTCGGCAATCACCGTGAACGAGGCCGTCTTCCCGCTACCCCACTGGATGGCGAACTGCTCCTCTTTGAGAAACTCGAAGAGCCTTCGCAGACCGGACTCCGGGTCCGCCCAGGATGCACCTTTATTCTCCAACGCCACGTTCTCGAAGAACGTCTCCTCGGTCCAAACCGCGCGGCGCGTGGGTCGAGCCTCAGCGGGCGCGTCAGCAGACACTGTCGCGCCGATTCGCTCGCCCTCTGCATCGGTCACGACGACGGTGAGCACGATGTCGCGTTCACCGTGGACGACAGCTCCGACAACGTTTGGAACGAGGACGAACTCAGCTCGCGCCTTGTCTTCGTAGAGCGCGAGCGACACCAATGCGAGCTCGAACTTGCTGAGCATGTGTTTACGGCGGTCGAGGAAGGGCTTCACGAGAGCAACCAGGCGCGGTTGGAGGCGGTCACCGCAGATCAGCACGAGGAAGTCTCCGCGCCTCATGACCGACCCGAGCACCTCGCGGTTCTCCTCGAGAAGTGAGCGCGCCTCCGGCACGCACCTGCGGAGAAGCTCATCTCCTGTTACGGCGTACTGGAGCCGCTCAGCGTAGTCGAGCGCCTGGGCCAGCACTTTGCGGTGCGCCTCGCGGTTGCGGAAAAGCTTTGTCTCTACGATCACGAGTCGGACGAGCTGATCGTCCGCACCGAACTCACCGAACAGGAGGTCGATGTTGTCGAATTGGGTCGCGAGAAGGCAGAAGTACGAATCCGCATCGATGATATCTGCCTGCTGCAAAGCACCGGCGACAAGTTCAACATGCTCGGATAGCAGCGAGTCGTACTTCGCCTCGTGTAGCTGATCGACCTCGATGCGGTGGAGGCGCCGGAGGGTCTTGAGCTCCCCGTCCAACAACACCAACGTCTCCGGTACCGATGTCATGGGTGCAAGAGTACCCCACCTCGGCGCGTATGTGCGCGTAAAGGGCGGGACGCGGTGACGTTCGTGGGTCAAGGCGAGCAGGTCACGTATGTCGCTGCGACTCGGCTTCGCCCCGTTCTCGGGGTCTCAAGCCGGAGCAGTGGTCAGGTCCCAACGCGCTCACTCACGCCGTAGCGCGGTTGTTCGTGTTTTTTTGCGGCGTTCCGACCGCGTACGCGTCTTGCACTGGGACCGCGATGGCTACGTGCTGACCATGAAACGCTCGAGAAGGGAAAGTACAAGTTGCCGTGGCGTGCCGAGCAAGGGCGCGTACTCATCGAGGCGTCGGAAGCGCAGGCTCTTCGTCGCTCTCTGTCGCCACTACGGCCTGCAGCCGTTTCGAGATGCCGGGCGGCGCCAGAGCACCGTCCAGGTGCGCGCGCCGAAGGCTTTCCACAACCGCACCCTTTGGCCCGAGTTCCTCGCCCTTGCAGAGGAGCTCCACGCTCACCTCGACGAGCGCACAACTCGCGTCATCCGCGAAGCCATCAACGACGACGTCAGCGAGCCCACCGCCGAAGACCCCGCAACCAAAGCCCTGCCGGCTCCGCGCGCATGGTCCCATCCGTCAACACCTTTACCCCCACGGCAATCATCGATAGGTTGCGACGCACCTTCGTTTTGCCGACCGCTTCGAAGGCACGCACTGCAAGCAGGGACTCTAGGTGTGGGCGTGCCACCCTCGGAGATGGGCAGTGCCATGGCCCTGTCGCTTGACCGGTAACCGCCGGCGCGGTGAGGCATAGGCGCCGAGATGCGCGTCTGGGCTTTCCTTGGGCTGGGGATGTCGACCCTGTTGGCGTGTGGGGGGGACGACCCACAAGGCGCCGGTGCTGGCGCTGGCGCGGGGACCGGCGCGGGAGGCTCGACGGGTGGCGGGGTGCCGACGGGGGCCGCGCGGCTCGTCCCTTGGCTCGAGGCGGGCGAGTATCTCACCTGGCCTGCGGAGGACGGCCGGCACGAGTCCTCGGGCCCGCACTTTGGCGCAGTGCGTGTTTTCGTGAACGATGTGCTCGACACCTCTCTCGCGAGCGGTGGGCTCACACATCCCGCGAACGCGGCCGCGGTCAAGGAGCTCTTCGGGGACGGGGACGCGGTGCGCGGCTGGGCGGTCTCCCTCAAGCGCGGGGGCGACAGCGCCGACGGTGCCGGTTGGTATTGGTTCGAGATCTATGACGACACGACCTTCGCAGACGGCGACGGCGTGAGCCTGTGCACGGGGTGCCACAGCGGCGGTGGTGACTTCTTCCTGTCGCCCTATCCGCTGTGACCGTCCGCCCGGCGCGAGCGCCGCTCACGGCCCGTTCAGTTGCTGCCAGAAGCGATCCCTGGCCCCGTAGAGCGCCTCGAGCCGCTGTTTCGTGGCCGGCGTGGCCGAGAACTTCGCTGGCGTCTGCAAGAACTCGAGCCTAAACGACTGCGGGCTCGGCAGGGTGTCGGGCAAGAACGGTGGCTCGGGCGCGGCCGCGCAGCGATCGAGGTGGGCCTGCGCCACCACACCGCCTCGATGCGCCAGATCGAGGACCACGTCGTGATCGCCGTCGCCGTCGATGTCGCTGAGGTGGAACGAGAGGAGCTGGCTGTCGGCGAAGGGCATCCCCACGTCGAGCGTGCAAATGCCGTCCATGGGGAGGCTCACGAGCTCTTCCAGCGCCCCGGCCTCGTCGATCTCTTGGGTGAGATCGACACGGACCACGCGGGTGGAGGCCAAGCCCCCTTGGCCGTCGCTCCACTGACACACGAGCTGGTCGGGCCGAGCCGTGCCCGGCAGCACTTCGCACGCGTTGGGGTTCACGCCGGAGCGATAGGCGGCGACCTCGAGCACCCCGGCGCGTTCCTCGAACACGACCGTTCCCCCGCGGTTGTCCGCGCCTGACTCGCAGCCCCAGAAGGTGGCGGCGAGCTGCTTGCCGCCGCTGCGCGTGAAGCTGCCTTCGTGGTGATGGCGCAGTGTGTAGAGGCGAGGCTCCACCACCACCTCGACGGCTCCTCCGGGCTCGGGGCGGCAGTCGTCGAACGGCGGGCAGCACGTGCAGCCCACCTCGACTTGTCCGTGGAGCTCGGGGCTGTCGGGCACGTCATGCGCGCCGATGGCCACCCGACACATCCTCGCGAGCAGCGGCACCGTGGCGCGGACGCCGCCGTCGAGCTTGGCGAGGAGCTCTCGTGCCGTCGCCGACCGCGCCTCCCGAGCGCTCGTGGGCCGAGCGATCGGGGCTCGGGCGAACGCAGACGGTGACGGGCTCGGCGCCGTCGGCGTGGGGGCGGAGGGCCCACACCCGCAGACCAGGAGGAGCAGGCCCAGCCGTGTCGGCAAGAGAGCGGCCATGGACACCGTCTTGAAGCAGAGCCCGATCCCGAGGCGTGTTGCTCGCGCGTGCTCAGCGCGGAAGTGCGCCGTCCTGGTAGAGGGCGAGCATGTGGCCGTCCGGGTCGTTGAACTCGGCGGACCAGCCGCCTGGCGCTTCGGTCACGGGCGTGACCAGCTCGACGCCCGCCGCGGCGAGGGAGGCGACCATCGTGTCGATTCCGCCGTTGGCGAGGCCAAACACCACCTGCGGCGTGGTCCCGCGGGTGGCTTCGCCAGGCAGGAAGACAAGCTCCACGTCGCCGGGGAGTCGTGCCTGAAGGAAGCCGCCCTCGAAGTCCTCGACTTCGAACTCGATGCCGAGGGTCGTGGTGTAGAAGCGGTGCGTGCGGACGAGATCCGTGACGACGAAGACGATCCCAAGATTCTTTAGCTGGCCCTGGAGCATGGTGGTCCTTTCTTGCGCGGCCCTCGAGCGGGCACCGGCGCGCTGGTAGTTGCCGTGCCGACGCTCTTTGTGAGCAGCTCCGCGAAAATTAGGCCGTGACCATCCGGATCGGCGGCAGCCAGGACACGTCGCGCCCGCTGATCGCTCGCGAGCCTGCCCGCGAGCCGTGGAAGGAGCGTGACTTGGCTCCGACGCAGCCGCGGAAGGTCTTCGCGCTCGACGGGCACGGGCAAGATGGGACGTGCGAGGGGACCGTGCGCGCGCAGGGCTTGAAAACGCTTTCGGAGCGCTGCGTCGCTGAGGCCGAGCGCGGCGCGTAGCTCCGCCTTGTCGAGCCCCGAGACCAGCAGGAACAGCGTCGTCTGAAGCACGGGCGACAGCGTCGACGGTGGGCAACCCCGACGCTCATCAGGTACTCCGTCGCCGCCGACGTTCTCCCAAGGCTCGATCGGCTGGAGAGGCTCGGTCGCGCGCACTTCGCGGGCGCGACGCCGGCCAGAGCTTCGAGCGAGGAAGGCACCGTGTTGTCGCGCGGCGCGATGAGCGCAGCGCACGAATGCGTCGTCGAGGGGCAACCCACGCCGCAAGGCGGAGAGGATGACGTCGTGAGCGAGGTCCTCGGCCTCGTGGCCGACGCGGCTATGGCGCCGCGAAGCCTCGACGAGGACTCGCCGGATCTCGTGCAAGGAGGCCATGGCGCCGGTTGTCGCCCGAATGAAGTCGAACGGCAACAGGAACGCGCCACGAGGGCGGAGCCGCTCCGGAGCGCGCGACGCTCGTGGATCGCACCCTCGCCGCGATGGACCCTTGACCAGGGTGGTGCGGCCGTTGCCAAATCGTGGGCGGCGCGCCGCTCATCGGCGTCGGAGGGCCACGGTGACGGTCGCGTGCCCGCCGTCGGGCAGGGGCCGCTCGACCCATGCGTCGAACGCCTCCGACTCGTCGCTCAGGCTCGACGGCAGCCGTACCGCCTCCGCCGTGCGCTTTCTCGTGCTGCCGCCGATGACCCAGAACTCGGAGTTGATCGAGCGCGGCGCCGGCGTGGGCCGCACCGGATCGAACCGCGTCCCCACCGTTCGTCCCGGGCGCCCACGGAAGCTGCAGCTCACCTCCACGTTGAGGACGTTGGGGTCTTCGAGGAGCGATGAGCCCAGCGCGGGCGACGGATGGGGGCCGCGCGCGACGGTGAACGCTCCGCCCGGTCCGACGCTGCCGAGCTCGTCACAGCGACCCACCGCGGCCTCGGCGATGCGTCGCGCCTCCGCCAGGTGCGGCTCGGCGGCGGCCTGAAGCTCCGGCGGTGGGCCGCATGCGGCGAGCGCGAACGCAACGCCCACACGCATCCCCAACATCGTGATCTTCTTCAAGGCCCGTGTCTGCCGCTAGCCCGAGAACGTGTGGATCACCGCCTCGACGTTGTGACCGTCGGGATCGAGGGCGAAGGCCCCGTAGTAGCCCGGGTGGTACTCAGCCCGGAGGCCCGGAGCGCCGAAGTCGCGCCCTCCCGCCGCGAGCGCGGCCGCGTGGAACGCGTCTACCTCGGCGCGGCTCCGCGCCGAGAGGCACACGTGGACGGGCGTGATGGGAGCGAGCTGCTCCGGAGCCTGAAAGCTCGTGACCCCCTCGGTGATCCACAGCTCGGGCTTGCCATCACGACCGAACCCACCCGCCTTGCCGAACTCCATGATCAGCTCGATCCCCAGGGGCGCGAGCGCCTCCTGGTAGAACGCTCGCGAGCGCGCGTAGTCGGTGACGTTCAGACTGATGTGGTCCAGGATCGGCATCGGCTCGGCATCGCACACCCTCTCGCGCCCGACAACACCCGAGGGCGCCAGGCTCTGGTGGGTGGCTGCTCATGCAGACGTCCCCGGGCCCGCGCTCAGCGGGCCTCGTCCGGCTCTCTCGTCGAGATGACGATCAGCACGGCGGCGTCGGTGGCCAGCTTGGGGAACATGATCTTGGCGACCGCTGCGTTGACGCAGTCGTTCACCTTCCCGACCGCTGCGACGGAGCTGACCTCGCCCGAAGGCGGGAGGGTTGACGGGCGGGACTGCGCTTCGGGTATGGGCGTGTGGGTAGATGTGTGGTATCAGGTCCGCATCATGAAGGTTCTTCACTGCGCGGGTCTGGTGGGCTGCTTGGCGCTCTTGGCTTGCAGCGAGCCTGGCGACGCCGCGAACAGCGACACCGCCAACACCACCGAGGCGCTGATCGCGGGGAGCGCCGAAGATGTCGGCGTCCGTGCGTTCCTCAACGACGCCACGACCACGTTTTCGCTGCTCGACGTCGACGTCGCGCTCGATCGACGCGCGGCCGAGAACCTCATCGCCCATCGCGATGGCGCCGACGGGATCTTCGGCACCAGCGACGACAACCCGTTCGACAGCCTCGAGGAGGTGGACGCGGTCCCGCAGGTCGGGCCGGCGACCCTCGCGCGCATCGCGCACTACGCGGCGGCCCACGGCTGGGTGCCGGCCGGCGACGAGCTCCTCGGGATCTACGACGGCGTCTCCTTCACCGTCGACGAGGCGGCGGCGACGTTGGCGCTGGCCAACGAGGCGGACGGCGTGTGGCTCGACGACGATCTCGGTCTCGATCGCCGCGCCGTCGACAGCATCCTCGAGGCCCGGCCCATCCCGAGCGTGCTCGCGCTCTCGGAGCTCTACTGGGTGGGTGGCGCCGCGCTCTCCGCGCTGCGGCAGGCTGCGGCGGGTGACCCCGATCCCGCGAGGCCCGACGCCACGCGCTTCGCCTCCGACCTGGCGAGCGCCCTCGTCGACTGGTACGCGGCCCATGGAGACGACGTCGCGCAGATGGGCGGCAACACGCTCCCAGAGGCGCAGGCCGCGGTGAGCGTCGAGCTCGTCGAAGAGGTGACCGATCCCGAGGAAGATCCCTTCGCGTACGATCCGGCCGTTTACCAGGTCTTTCGCCACCCGGACGTCGTGTGGCCCGGCTCCGACATCGTGTGGTTCGGAGCCTATCGCCGCGACACCGGCGCCCTCGTCGAGATCTACGACTTCAACTGAAGTCTCTTGGAGGGACTGCCATCCCCTCCCCCCGCCGCGCACGCCAAGCGCGGGGCCTCACCCACCGCGATGCGCTTGGGTTGCGTTTGGGGCCCACCACCCAAGCGCGCTTTGCGAGAGCCCGGGCCTTTCCGATCAGCGCGAAGGGCGCTCGGTGCTCTACTCGGGCTGGGGTGGCTGGCACCCCGGGTTCGGGGGCGCCCCCTCGCTTGGCGGCATGCAGGGGCCGACGTTGTCGTTCGGACCGCCACGGTGGGGAGGTGGAGCGGAGCTCCCGCAGCCGAGCGCGAGGAACAGGGACGCCACGGTGAGCCAGACGCGTGCCATCCGTTCATGGTACGCCAAGCCATGAAGGAACGTGAGATGCGCGTGGTGGCGATCGACCGTCCAGGCGGTCCGGAGGTGCTGACCCCGACCTCCGCCCCCATCCCCGAGCCGGCGCCAGGCGAGCTGCGCGTGCGGGTGGTGGCGGCCGGCGTGAACCGTCCCGACGTGTTGCAGCGGCTGGGGCGCTACCCGGTGCCAGCCGACGCGAGCCCTTTGCCCGGACTCGAGGTGTCGGGCGTCGTCGACGCGCTCGGCGCGGGCGTCGCGGGCTTCGCGGTAGGAGATCGTGTGTGCGCGCTCGTGAACGGTGGCGGCTACGCCGAGTACGCGGTGGCACCCGCCGGACAAGTCCTCCCGATCCCCGGCTCGCTCTCGTTCGTGGAGGCCGCCGCGATCCCCGAGACCTTCTTCACGGTTTGGGTGAACGTGTTCGAGCACGGTCGCCTCGCGGCCGGCGAGACGCTGCTCGTGCACGGGGGCAGCAGCGGCATCGGAACGGCTGCGATCGCCCTCGCCAAGGCGCTCGGTGCGTCGGTGTTCGTCACCGCCGGGAGCTCGGAGAAGTGCCGAGCGTGCCTCGAGCTCGGGGCCGATGGTGCCGTGTGCTACCGCGACGAGGGTTTCTTCACCGCGCTGCGAGAGCTGACCGGCGGGGTGGATGTCGTGCTCGACATGGTGGGCGGCGACTATGTGCCGCGAAACCTCGAGCTGCTGAACGAGCGCGGACGCCACGTGAGCATCGCGTTTTTGCGTGGACCGATCACCGAGCTCAACCTCCTCATGGTGATGCAGAAGCGCCTCGTGTTGACCGGCTCCACGCTGCGCCCGCGCTCGCTCGACGAGAAGCGAGCCATCGCCGTCGCGTTGCGCGAGACCGTGTGGCCGCTCTTTGCCGAGGGGCGGCTCCAGCCGGTGATCGATGGCACCTTCGCGCTCGCGGAGGCTTCCGCGGCCCACCGGCGGATGGAGAGCTCGGAGCACGTTGGAAAGCTCGTGCTCTTGGTCGCCGACGGGCCGTGACCGACACGTCGGGGTAGGCTCAGAACGCTCCCATCGCCCCGACCGCGAAGAACGCGACCATCACAAACACCGCGGCGATGTAGAGCTTGCCCTCGACGATGAAGACCACGCCGGTGAGCAGCACGATGACCACGGCTCCACCCACGAGGGCTCCTCCCGCCGCGCCGAGGCCCGACCCGAGGAGGCCCACCAACGGGCAAGGACACGGTTGTGATTGAAGCGGCGAGCGCTCGGGCTAGAGTCGCGGCCATGCTGGGTTCGAGAGCGAGGGTTGTGCGTGGGTTGATGGGGCTCTCGTCTGTGGGGGCGGTGGCGCTGTTGAGCGCGAGCTGTACCGGGCTCGGCAACCTCGGCATCGCCGCCTGTCCGGAGCTCCGCCCCGACGTGGATGCATCGGGCGCGAGCTACGCGAGCGATCCCGCCATCGACGTGAAGGTGCGCGCGTTCGTGCAGGCCACCAAAGACATCGTTGGTGCCGCCGCCGAGGCCGACCGCCTCGCCGCCGAGGCATGTCTGCGCATGGGCGCCGATCTCGGGGTGCCCGCGCAGGCGATGGCCCCCGATCGCACCGCGCGTGGCGGTCAGCGAGCCAAGGGGGCCTGCGACGCGGTCGCCGAGCGCATCGCCCAGATCCAAGCGCAGGGCATTGGGGTGTCGGTCCGCATCAGCACGCCGCAGTGCCAGGCCGACGTGCAGGCCGAGGCACGCTGCAGCGGCGCCTGCGCGGCCAGCGTCGATCCCGGCTACGTGGTGCAGAACTGCCAACCTGGCAAGCTCAGCGGCTTCTGCCAGGGGCAGTGTGTCGGCACGTGCGACGGCCGTTGTTTCGGACAGTGCAACGGCACCTGTGCCCAGCGCGACGCGTCGGGCAACTGCGCGGGCCAGTGTCAGGGCGAGTGTCGCGGGAGCTGCGACGCCACCTGTCACGCCTACTGTCAGGGCCAATGGCAGGCGCCGCGCTGCGAGGCCTACGTGCGCCCCCCGAGCGCCGACGCCAACTGTGAGGCGAGCTGCCGCGCGAGCGCCAACGTGCGCGCGCAGTGCACGCCGGCGGTGGTGCAGGTGGTGGCCAACCAGAACACGCAGGCCGCGGCCGCCCTCGTGGCCACGCTGCAGGCCAACCTCCCCCAGCTCATTCACGCACAGTTCAGCCTCGGGCAGCGGCTCACCGGCGACATCGACACGGTGGTGGGGATCGGTCAGCAGCTGCCGCGGCTCATCGGCCAGGCCGGCGCCCGCGCGCTCGCGTGCGTGGCCGCCGCGGCCGACATGAGCGTCTCGGCCTCCATCAGCGTAAAGGTCACCGTGCAGGCGAGCGCCGGGGTCAGCGGCCGGGTCGGCGGCTGAGCGGGTTGGCGGCCGAGCGGGTCGGCGGCCGAGCGGGTCGGCGACGGCCGTCGCAGCGCCGCGCCGCGCGGCGCGCTCGACCCCGTCGCGTGCTCAGATGTCGATGCTCCACTGGGCGTGGGGGAGCTCGAAGGCGGCGGGAAGGGCGAGGGCCCACGGCGCCTCCCGCAGGCACACGAGCTGCTCGGCGGTGACATCCTTGGCCTCCACCCTGGTGACGTCGACCACCTCGGCGAGCGTGGTCTCGAGCTCGACGTGGGCTCGCTTGCCGGCGCCGCCGCAGGCGAGCCATGAGGTCGCGATGGCGTGGGTGAGGAACGCTTTGCCGTCGAACGCGGGCTTTTTGCCGCTCACCCCCGTGGCGCCGTAGCGAATCGGGCCCACCCAGCCGAAGCCACCCGCGGCGCCGTGCTCGAGTCCGTCGGTGGAGGGGCGCACGCCGGGCTCGATCGCGAGGTAGCTCGTCACCGGCGAGACGGCCTTTCCACGCAAGGCGACGCCCATCATCTGCTCCTCGGTGAGCAAATTGTGATCGGAGTGGCCGAACACCAGCGCGGCCCAGCGGTCCGACTCCTTGGTGTCGGGCTCGAGGCGCACCCGGACCGGCTCGGTCCACAGCTCTCCGGTGGCCGCTACCCAGCTCGCGGTCTGCTCGCCTACGTCGCTGCAGGTGACGCTCTCGCCCTCGCTGAGCTCGCTGGGGACGTCGCAGCCGTCGATCGACATGCCCTCGCTGCTCGCCATCGCGAAGTTGTGGATGCGGATCGGTCGCACCAGCTCCTCGAAGACGTCTCGGCTCGAGGCGCCGGCCACGTGAGCGTGCCAGACGAGACCGCCGGTGCTGCGCGTGATCGCCGTCCAGTCGTCGTCGTGTCGCACGAGGGAGCTCTGGGACGCATCGCGCGGGACCACGACGTGGAGGAGCGCGTGGCCCCCGAGCATGGCGCGCAGGTGATCGGGAGCGAGGGCGGTGCGCGTGAGCTGATCGGTGAACAGGACCATGCGCGCCGGCCCCTCTCCCTTCTTCAGGAGACCGTCGGCGAGCATGAGCGCCTCGTCCACGAAGCTGCCGTTGTCGCGCGTGAGGGTGGCTCCCTTCAGATCGTTGATGGCTTGTTTGGCCGACACGAAGCGACCGTGGCGACGCTTGGCGGTGCGGGCGAAGGTGACCACCTCGACGCGCGCGTCGGGGAGGTGGCTCAGGTACGCGAGGGCCGCCTTGCGCGCGGCGTGCACGTCGACCTCCTCGAGCGAGCGCGAGACGTCGATGAGGATCACGACGCGCGCGTTGCGCGGCGTCGCGGTGAGCTTGGGCGCGGCCTCCAGGCGAAAGCGGTTCAGCGCCGCCGCGTCGCCGGCCTCTACGGCCGCCAGCGCGCCTCCGAGGGCCGGCGCGTGACCGGCGGCCAGCGCCACCTCCACGGTACCGTCCGGGCCGACCGCGAGCTTGTCGCCGGGCTGCGCCGGCTTGCCACCCACGAAGAGCTTGCCAGCCGCCTGCGCGAGGCGCAGCTCGGGCGCCACCGCCTTGGAGCCCATCCGCGGCAGCGTCACCACGTGTTTTCCCCCGCGGTACTCGGTGGGCAACAAGAGCGTGTACTCCACCGACTTGTTGGCCTGTGGAGGGCACGGAAACACCTGGAGGCGCAGGTGGCCCAGGTCTCGCCAGCTGAGGAGGGCGGGGTCTTTCGGGTAGGCACCGCCGATCCCGGTGAGCTCGAGATACTTCGCGGCCGCGGCCTCCGCCTCCATCAGGTCGCCCGCGTACCAGTGGGGCGCGCCGTCCTTCAGCGCGAGGGTGCGCAGGCCAACCGCCACTGCGCCGACGGGGACGTAGATGTCGAAGTTGGCCTCGTCGTTGCGCTCGCCGCCGTTGTACACCGTGCGTCGGACCACGAGCTCGGCGTGGCCTGGCGCCACCTTCACCTTCACGTCGTGGCTGTGTTCCACCATCTTCTTCGAGCGACGGGCCCAGTACTGGTCTTCGGCGGCGCTGTGGTCGGCGTAGGCGAGGGTGCCCAACATCGCGGCCAGCGCGCCCAGGCGCTTTCTGTCCATGTCGACCACCGACAACGGCGCCGCGCCTTGGTTCCTCCTCATTCGGCGCAGCTACGAGAGCGCGCGGGGCCTCGGTTGCGCGTCTTCGTCTCTCAAGACCCGACCGGAAAAGACCGACGCTCTCGCGAAGCGCGCTTGGGCGTTGGGGCGAAAAGCGCAACGCGGTGGGAGGGGGGCGCCGCGCGCAGCGTGGGGGGAGGGGGCGGCAGCACCCTCCAAGAAACTCAAGACCTGACCGGAAGAGGC
>CAYOAL010000206.1:0-12362 GCA_964401935.1 uncultured Polyangiaceae bacterium | reverse complement strand
GTGCGCCGAGTCTCCGTGCGCCGAGTCTCCGTGCGCCGAGCCTCCGTGCGCCGAGCCTCCGTGCGCCGAGCCTCCGTGCGCCGAGCGTCTCGAACGGCACCCCGTCTGCGTCCTCCCCACTGTCATCTGCTTAGTATGGGCATATTTTATTTCGTTGCAACCCAAAGGGGGAACATTTCCGTGTCTGGCGTGCCGTGGCGCCGTGTCTGACGTGCCGTGGCGCCGTGTCTGGCGTGCCGTGGCGCCGTGCCTGGCGTGCCGTGGCGCCGTGCCTGGCGTGCCGTGGCGCCGTGCCTGGTGTCCGGCGGTGCCGTGCCTGGTGTCCGGCGGTGCCGTGCCTGGTGTCCGGCGGTGAGCTGCTCGGTGGGCTGCCTACCCATTCGAAGCGCGGCGCCCCCCAGCCGGGGTATCCGTCGACCCGGCGGTGCGGGCGCGGGCGCTGGTGCAGTTGACCGCGGCCCTGCTACGACCCCGAAACGACCACCCGCCCCCGACCCGCCCCCCCCAGTGGTCAGGATAGTTGTCGCATTTCTTCGATACTCAGGATGGGGCGAGAGTCGGTGTCACCGGCGCGCCTCGCGTGCGGCTCGATCACCGTCGGCTCACTCGGGGACGCGAGCTCGTCCACCACGGCGGCCGCCACGCCTTCGGGGAGCAGGCCCTCCTTCACCATGTAGTCCACGAACTCGCCCATTTCCTGGGTGCCGTTCCTGGCCCGAAAGCGCCGGTACGTCGCCGTGACGTCGGCATCGGTGTGGGGCTCCAGCGCGCGCAGGAGGTCGTCGACGGTCATCCTCCCCAACGTAGATCAAGTTGGGGAACGAAGCATGGGATGCAGCCGTCGGCCGCGAAGGTGCCGCCCCCACCAGCTCGACGCGGTGGAGCGGCCAAGGAGGGGGCTTGAATCCCCCTCCGGCACCCGTGAGCTCAGTCCCAGCGGCTGTTGAGGTCGAGCGTCCAGCTCTTGAGGGTGCCCACTTCGCCGGTCACGGTGTCGGTCACGTAGAGCTTCCAGGTGCCGTTCACTTGTGCGTCGCGCTCGATGCCCCAGTTCACCACCACGGTGGCGGGACCGTCGGAGCCCGCCGGCCAGACCATCGCGGAGGCGCCGCTCGGGTAGCCGGGCTGCTCGAGCACGATCTGGAGGTCGCTCTTGCGCGGGTGATCGATGTCGACGTGGAGGATCACGTCCATCGGGACGCTGGCGAGGTTGGAGACGGTGAGGCTGCTGGTGATGCCGCCGCCGTCGGGAATCGCGCGGGTGTTGTTGTTGCTGAAGGTGCCGGCCATCCAAGTGGGAAGACACAGCGCGAAGCCGATGGTGAGCCCCATGCACGCGAGCCCCTCGGCGCACTCACCGTGAGCGAAACACTCGTACCCCTCCTGGGTGGTGCCGTAGGTGGGCGCGGACCAGTCGCCAGAGATGGCGAACGCGTGGAGCCCGCTCATAGTCGCGGCACCCACGCCGTGGGTGTCGGCGACCGCGGCGAGGGTGTCGAACGGTCGGGCGCCCACGATCGCGGTGGCGCCGCCTGCGAAGACCCCCGCCCCCGTGAGGGTCTCGTGGCTCGCCAAGTTGGCGATCTCGAGCGCGATCACCGCGGTGTCATGATCGAAGGCCACTCCGTCGTAGGTGCCTGCCATGCTGTCGGTGAAACCGCCTCGCCACGCGTGCCAGAGCTCGGCGGCCGCGTTGCGCAGCTTGGTGAGGGTGGCGGGCCCGATCTGAGGAACGTTGGCCAACTCGTTGATGCTGGCGAACGGGGCGTAGGCGACGACGTTGTTGGCCTGGGTCGTGTTGAGAGCCAGCCCACGCAACACGTCCGCGCCCAGGGTGTTGACGCCCCACAGCACCGCCTCCCGCTCCCAGCCTGAAAACAGGACGCCCTCGGCGATCTCTTCCGGTGGCGGCGGGTTGGCGGCGGCGTAGGCGTCGAGCTTCTGGAGCGCGGAGTTGGCCACGTAGGGCACAGCGACGAGGCTGTCCAGGTCGGTGAACAGCTGGTCATCGGCGCTCGGCGTGAGCCCATCGTTGCCGTTGCGATAGGTCACGATGTTCTCTGCCGCGCGGCGATCGAGGCGGACCCCCTGGTCGAGCAGCTCGAAGTCCGTGCCCGGGTAGTTCACGAACGCGAGCACCCGCGCCGTCTGATCGGGGCCGAGGGTGATGTGTTCGGTGTTTCGCCCAAACCCCTCGTCGGAGTCGGTGAGACAACCGGAAAACGCGAGGGCGATGAGGACGATGGCGGGTACGAGGTGGGTCTTGTGCATAGGGTTCTCCGCCTCTCCATCACCCTAAAGCAAGACATGATCCAAACGCAACCACTTATACCTACATAAGCACCGCTCGCCCTCCACATCATGCGAGACGCGTTCGTTGCATAGATGCAACAATGGTTGATTCTGTGAACAGGTCGAGAGGTCTTCGGGGTCCGCCGTCTGCCGCTGAGACGGTGCGGTCACGCTGGCTCTCGCGGCACCTCGCCGAGGGCCTCGACGTCGCGCAAGAGCTCGCTGAGCGTGATTTCGTCGATCGCGCCGACCGGCACCAGCTGGGGGCTTCCCCAGTAGCCCGGCTCGTCGGTGGCGAAGATGATCGCGCCGAGCTTCTGGGTGTCGTCGTCGTAGCCGCCGCCGCTCACGGAGATGCCGTTCGCGATGGGAAGCCAGGCGAACAGGTCGTCGCGAATGGGCTTGCCGAACGCGTGGTAGAACCCCGCGTCTTGAGGGGTGCCGTGGCGCCAGCCGCGGGACATGAGGCCGCGCAGCTTGCCGGTCTCGACCTCGCGGTTCATGAAGCGGGTGATGCCCCCGTCCGCGACGTCGGTCGGTTCGAGGCGGAAGATCTCACGGTCGAGCTGATCGAAGGGGGCGAGCAGCTCGTAGTCGGCGAACACGGTGCGCCAGCTCGTACGCTCCGTGTCGGTGAGGTGAAGGCGATGCACCAGGCCGACGGTGGCGTCGCTCGGGAGCTCGAAGGGGGCGTCGTCGCAGTCGGCGTAGCTGCGATCCTCGGCGACGCGAAAACACCGCGTCGGACGATGTTCGGCGTCGAGGACACCCCACACCAGGCGGCGCACGAGGTGAAACATGAGGGGGTGGTGCACGAGGAAGGCTTCGAAGTCGGCCGCCGGCCAGCGGCGTCGACCCATGGCTTGCTCGAGCCGAGCGACCTGAAGGGCGGCGAGCGAGCGGACACTCTGTTTCATGGTCTTGAAGCGCTCCACCGCCTCGGTGGCGAGGGCGGCGTCGTCCTTGGCCCCGGGGCTCGGCAGACTCGCGCGGCGCTTGCCCTTGGCGTCGACGACGTAGGGCTTGAGCGCCTCGTCGAAGCCCACCCGAAAGCTGCGCGGGCCGAAGTCGAGCTCCATGGTGCCGTCATCCTCGAGATCGAGATCCGGCACCAGCCGGTCTTCGAGCTCTTCGGTGGTGAAGCCGCGGCGCGCGGCGATCGCGGCCATCTTGTCGCGCGCGTTGCGCTGCAGCGCTTTGAACTTCACCTTCTGTGCGATGCCGTTGAGGCACATCATCGCCACGTCGGAGCCAATGGCGGAGAGCACCTCGAGGCCGTTCACGGCGCGGCTGTGTTGCGACTCGCCAGGCCAGCGTCGGATCAGCGGGGTGAGGTTCTGGGCGACCTCGTCGTCGCCGAAGTGGCCGAGCGCCATCATGGCCCACTTCTGCTTCGAGGGCGCGCCCGCCGCCTCCCAGGCGCTGAACAGACCCCATGCGAACCGCGCGAGCGAGCGCGCAGTGCACGACGCCTTCGCGGCATCGATCACGACGGTGTCGTCTCTCGAAAGCGCGAGCCCAATCGTGTTCACCGACGCTGGCGGCAGCGCGGAGTGCTCATCGAGCAGCAGCTGCGGCAGCAGCTCTGGATCCCAGAACGACGGTGCGCCGGTGAACGGTTGGCCACGAAGCTCGCTCGGGATTCTGTCGTCGCTGGCGACCGGGGCGAGCGCGACGGCGCCGGTGGCGCGCTCGAGCTGGGGCAACACCCGCTTGGCCCAGCCTTGCTGGCGATGAGCGCGCACCGCCCCAAGCGCGAGCGCGGGCATGGCGTTCAACAGCTGCAGCGCGGCCGGTCGTGGGTCTTCGTCCTTGTTGAACTTGAGCTTGGCGAACCGTGTCTGCAGCTCAGCCAACATCTCGGCGAGGGGTCGTGAGTCGCTCACGTTGGCGAAGAGCCCGAGGAGGCCCTTCAGCAGATCCAGCACTTCGGCGTCGTGGTAAGGGCCGCCAACCTCCGCGATCAGGTCCACGCAGCGTCGCGCCCACGCAAACGCAGCCGGCAGCGCCGCTTCGCGGTGGCGATCGAAGAGGCGCACGAGCGGGCCGAGGTCGGTCTCGCGACGATAGTGGCTTCCGGCCACGGATCCGAGGTGCACACAGGCGGTGCGCCCCATGCTGGCGAAGAGCTCCGGGAGCACCTCCGGGTCGACCAGCGACAGCGCGTCCCAGCCGATGATGAACATCTCCCGGTTCAAGGCGCCGCGCGCGGTGAGCGCCTCGCAGATCGATGCCACGTCGACGACGAGCACCGCGAGGCCGAGGCGCGTCACGTGGTCCGCGCCGCCAAGGAGCGTGTCGACGTGGGCGCGGAGACCGGCTGGGTCGTCGGCGTCGGCGAGCAGCCGCCGCAAGAGAGGGACGACGTCGTGGCGGTTGATGCGCTCGGAGGTGGGAGGGGCGGCCCCCACCGCGCCGGGGAGGGGTGGCGCATCGGCGGGCAACAACACCAGCTTCGGCTGCGTCTTCCAGGAGTAGCCCATCGCGGTCCACGGGCTGAGCGTCCGCGCCCACGCTTCGACTGCGAAAGCGAGGCCGGCCTTGGCGACCCAGTAACGAATCATGGTCCACGCGATGTCGCGCTGGGGGGTGCCCGGCACGCTCGTGAGCATGAGGAAGGCGGCCGACTCGACCTCCACGTCGAGCGACTCGGGGGGGGCGGCCGCGAAGTAGGCCCAAGGCACCTGCTTCACGAAAGCAGGCTGTTGCGGATGGTAGTGCAGACCGTTCTCGATCGCGGCTTTGGCGGCGCCACGTGTCCACCGATTGATCTGCGCGTAGAGCACGGCGGGCTCGCCGAGCGAGGGGGTGATGGGTGCGACGGCCGCCACGGACTCGGCCGCGAGCTTGGCCAGCGCAGGGGTCCAGGTGAGGCGACCGTAGGGGTACGCGGCGGGGTCGGGAGCGGAGCGCGACGCGGGGTCGAGGGCGAGGTCGGGCTCCACCGCTCGCGCGAGCGCCTCGTCTGCGGGCTCCACCGCTCGCGCGAGCGCCTCGTCTGCGGGCTCCACCGCTCGCGCGGGCGCCTCCTCCGCGGGCGCCGGTGCTGCGGCCGGTGCTGCGGCCGGGGGCTCGTGGGGTGCGCTCGGCGCCGGCGCGCTCGTCGTGTCGACGACGAGCACGTACCCCTTCTTCACCTTCTCGGCGACGAGCTTGTCGTGGGCGCTCTTCGCGGCGCTCGCGTTGGCGAAGGTCTTCGTCTTGGTCTGCCCGCTCGTGCCGATGCGACCGAACGACGTGGTGAAGGCAGCGTCGTCGAGATCGATCTGCCAGAACTTGCTGGAGTTGCCGCTTACGAGCTCATACCTGGCCATGGCCAGCCGTACTACGCGCCATCCGGCGCGTTAATCCCCTGCGGCGCAGCGATCACGCCATCGGCGAGGGCGCTCGCCACGACGAGAGAACGGAACGCGCGGGGCTCCGCGGCGGCCGCGCGCTCGATGAGCTTCGCGAGCTCGCAGAGGCCGGCCGCCTCAAAACGTCGCCCGAGGTCGTCAAGCGCGCGGGCGCCGCGGAGGCCGCGGTGCACGATCCGTTCGATGGTGTGGCGCAGGTCGCTGAAGAGTGTCGACTCGGGCGCGGTCGCGAAGAGCCGCGGGCGACTGTCCTTCGGGTGGGGCCGCTCGCCCTCGATGTCCGGCACACACACGCGCTCCTCTGCGTCGACGAGCGCGAGCGGGTGGAGCTGGAAACCACGCTCCGTGCGCGTGAGGCGGCCGGAGACGAGGCGCGCCCCTCCCTCGAGGCAACGATAGATGGCGTCGATGCGCCCGGGGCTCGCGGCCCGGTGTTGAGCGCGGATGACGCAGGTCGTGCCCTCGGCGTCGGCGGCGACGGCGACGAGCTCTTGGTGCGCGGACGAATAGCCCATGTCGACGATCTCTTCGATGCGCAGCACGTGAACGCCGCGGCCGATCCAACGCGGGCCCAAGAGCGCCGGTGGGCGCGCGCTCTGCTCGTCTGCGTACGCGGCGAGGCTCTCAATCAGCACCGGCGGCCGAATCTCGCTCCACATCGCGCCCGCTGGGTTCGACGGCTGGAGGGTGCGGGCTCGCTTCAGATCGAGCCGTCCGTTGTCGCTCCGCTGCGCGCCTCGGGCCACGTTGTAGCCACCACACAGCTCGCGCAACGAGCGCCGGCTCGAGGCGAAGAGATCGCCGAGGGCCGCTCCCACGGGCGCGGATCGCCCCGCGAAGTCCCACTCCTCGTGCAACGCGAGCACCGTCGAGGAGATGGGCTCGACGAAGAAGGCGCGCGCGATCCTTGTCGCGCCGTCGGCCTCGATGGCGCAGCCCACCCCGATGAGGCGCAGTCGATCGATGCGCCCACGCGTCGCGGCGACGTCGGCACCGAGCACGAAGCTACGGGGCAGCGCGGGGGCACGGGCGCTGGCGGCGCGGACGCGGGCGGTGAGCTCGGCGACACCGGCGACCACCCGCTCGATGCGAAACACGGTGCTCTGGCGATCGTAGCGCTCCTTGTCGCGCTCCAAGTCTTCGAGGGCGTCGGCGAGCCACACGAAGCCGTCGTGACGCGCCGCCGCGCGCGCCTCAGCCAACAGGCGCGTGTCGCCGAGAGACGCGAAGCCGTCCTCGAGGAGCACGTCGAGGGCGTGCTCGATGCGCTTGAACGTGGCAGAGGCCGCTTCGGCGAGCGCCTTACCGAGCACCACGAGGCCGCCTTCGGGGGCGCTGCGAAACGCCCACACGGCGAGGGCGACGTGCTCGCAGGGCGAGTGTCCACAGTCGCAACGGGCGAGGTGCAGCTCGTCCCGAGCCCAGAACGAGACCGTCGCGGTGGGGAGCTCCGCGGCGGGGGTGGCGCCGGGCTGCACGTGGATCGCGATCCCCCGCGCCTGTTCGTCGCGCGCGGCGTTCATCCTCTTGGCGCCGAGCAGCTGCTCGAGCTGAGCGTCGGTGAACGCTCCCGGATCCCACGCGCCCGCGCCCGCCCCCGCGTGCTCGCGCTGATACACGAGGATCGTCGCGAGCCGGTGGCGGCAGGCACGCGCGGCCCCGCAGGTGCAGCTGCCGAGGGCGTTGTCGATGTCGCGGCCGATCCGCGCGACGGCGCCGTCGGGCGAGGAGCCGATGAGCGTTCCGTCCGACGTCACCTCGACGCGAGGACCGCGGCCAGCGTCCACCTCGCGGCGCGCGCGCTTGAGCAGCCCCACGTTGGCCAGCGCGGCCAGCTGCGGGTCGGTGAGCCCGGCGAGATCGGAGCGTGTCATTTCACCGCCTCCGCCACGAAGCCGACCAGCTCTTTGGGGGTCATCGCGCCCACGTGGGCCCCCTTCTCCACGAGCCGGCGCGCGAGCTCGCGGTCGTAGACGGCGTTGGCCTCGTGATCGAGGGCGGCCAGACCGAGCACGCGCGTGCCCTGCCCCGTCATGCGCTCGACGCTCCGGACCAAGGCGTCGCTGTCTCCCCCCTCGAAGAAGTCTGAGATGACGACCACGATCGCCTGACGCGGGTTCTCGATCAGCGACTCGCCGTACCGCACCGCTTTGGCGATGTCGGTGCCCCCGCCGAGCTGCACCCGCATGAGCAGCTCGACCGGATCGTCGACCTCGGAGGTGAGATCGACCACCTCGGTGTCGAAGGCCGCGAGGTGGGTCTTCAACGAGGGCAACCCCCAGAAACAAGCGGCGGTGACGGCCGAGTGGATCACCGACGAGACCATGCTCCCGCTCTGATCGACGAGGAGGATCAGCTGCCAGCGGACACCACGGCGCGAGCGGCGGCTGAAGAAGTAGGGGGTCTCGATGAAGAGGCGGCGCCGCGCGTGGTCGAAATGGCGCAGGTTCTTGCGAATGGTGCGCCGCACATCGAAGCTCGACGTCTTCTGCCGCGTGGTCTGGCGCGACTTGGCGCCGCTGAAGCTCGTCCTCACCTCGGTGGCGAGCTTGGCGACGAGCTCGCGCACGACCTTGGCGACGAGCTCGCGGGCGAGCACGAGCACGTCTGGCCTCATCAGGTGTTTGGTGAGCAACACCGCGCGCAACAGGGTCTCGCTGGGCTCGACGCGGGCGAGCACCTCGGGGCTGGTGACCACCTCGTGAATGCCGTGCTCCTCCACCGCCTCGCGCTCGAGCCGCTCGATGGTCTCACGTGGGAAGAGGCGATGGATGTCGTTGATCCACGCAGGCACCGTGAGCGTCGAGGCGCCACGGCTGCCTTTGCGGACCAGCTCGCGGTCGTGCTCGTCGGTGAGCTCGTCGCTCAGGTCGTAGAGCCACGAGAGCGCGCGATCGCGCGCCAGATCGTCGGCGCTGAGCGCGGCTCGTTCGGCGAGCTCCTCGCCGCCGTCTTCGCCGAGGATCAAGCGCCAGCGGACGATGTGCGGGTCGCTCACGCTTCCTCCAGCAGGCCGAACCGCCGCATCAACTGCATGACCCCGGCTTCGATGCGGGACGCGTGCGCGTCGAGATGCACCGATGAAAGCAGCGCGGTGCGATCCATCACCACGCCGCGTCGAGCCAGAACACGCCGCGCGATCTCGAGGCGCTCACGCGGTGGAAAGTAGGCGAAGGCGCGCCTCAGGGAGGGCAGCCCCACCAGGAACTCTTCGTGTTCGAGCGCGTGCACGCGCTGCTCGACGGTGTCGAGCAGCTCCGACGCGAGCATCTCTTCACGCGCGGTGACGGCGAGACCGGAGAGGAAGTCGCCCAGCTGCGCGCTCTCGATGGTGGCGCAAACACCGCTGGCGACCTCCGCCGGAGCGTGGCCTCTCATCACCTGCGCCGACCACAGCGCACCCAAGCAGGCCCCGCGCAGACCGGGAGGGGCATGACGACGCGAAGCGATGCGCTCGAGGCAATCCTCAGCGGCGCCGGCGGTCAGCGTACAACGGGCGATGGCGCGCACGGCGTGGATGTCTTCGCGGCGGAAGGTGGTGTCCGTGGTGTCGCCCGCCGCCTCGAGCAACCACAGCGCGCGCTCGAAGACCGCCGCTCGGAGCGCGGCGACGGTGGTGTTCGCGGTGTCGCGCTGAAGCCGCCGATCGATCACGCTGAGCGCGTCGAGGGCGGCGCCGGCGTGGGCGAGGCGCGACTCTCTCTCCACCACCGTCAGCGTAGCCTCCGACAGCGACGCGGCGAGGTGGGGCAGCGACGCGAGCAGCGCGTCCTGCAAGGTCGCGACGAACGCCAGCAGATCGCCGGCTCGTGCCATCCGCTCCTCGAGGCACGCGCGCGCAGCTTGGGCGAGGGTGGCCCCGTACAAGGCCCGCTCGATCAAGGTCGGCAGCGTGCCGTCCACCTCCACGAGCGCCCAGCGCTCAGCCCACGCGGCGGCGTGGGGGGTGCGCTCCAGCGACGGAGCGCCGACGAGCTCGACGCCGTCGATCGCCAACACGCGCAGGCGATGCAGGATCGTGCGCGCGCGTTGCGTGGTGGGGTCGGCGCACCCGAGCTCGACACGCCGCACCACCGGCCCGAGCGCGAGCCCGACCGCGGCGAGCTCGCTCTTGGCGTCGTCGACGAGCGGCGGCACGGGTGTGCCTTGCGCCAAGAGGCCGCGACGCTCGCCCGAGTAGGCGGCGACGAGCTCGACCAAGAGCGGCGCCGTGCCCGGTCGCAGCACCTGGCGCTCCGACCAGGGGAGGGGCGCGTCGATGGGCTCCTTCAGCAGCGTGGCGACGAGCCCGTCGAGCGTGTCGACACGGGTGGGGACGAGGTGACCGCGCATTCGCGCGAGTCCTTCGGTCATCACGCTCGCGGCGGTGTGGTCGGCGGTCGAGACGACTTGTCCGATGTGGCGCAGCCGCTCCACCGCGTGGGCGAGCATGTGCGCGGGCGCGCCGCCCTCCCGCTCCCAGACGGCCTGGTAGAACGCGGGCGAGGGCATGCCGGAGGCGTAGCCGGCGAAGCTGTCGAGTCGCTTGAACGAGAACGGCACGAGGAACGAGCCGACGCGGGCCCCCTCGGGCGGCGCACAAGGAGGTGGCTCCGGAGGGCAGAGCGACGCGCTCAGGCGACGCAGCACAGGCGCGTGGTAGCCGCCGCAGACGACCAACACGGTGGCCCGTTCCTCGACACGATTGAGCGCCCAGCCGATCCACTGGGCCATGAACGCCTCGCGCCGCGCGTCCATCTCCGTGGCTGGGTCTTCGCTCTCGTCGCTCCCGCGCAGGCCGTCGAAGTAGCGCGCGAGGCGGCCTTCGAGGCTCGATTCGTCCTCGCCCTGCGCCTCGAAGAGGTGGTCCCAGAGGGCGTCGCTGCAGTCGAAGCCATACCGCGCGGCCATCTCGCTCCAGCGCACGCGCGAGAGCAGCCCATCGGCGTAGCGGTTGATGCAGTCGTGAAACGCGTCATCGTAGGCCGGCAGATCGATAAACAGCGTCTCGGCGCCCGCGGCGCGGCCTCGGGTGAGCGCCACCCACTCTGGCGAGTAGTCGCAGAAGGGTGTCCAGGTGCCGCGCGCGTGCGCTGCGTCGTCACCGTCGAGGCGGTAGGAGTAGACGGCGATCGGCAGCTGGTGGCCGAGGAGCAGCTCGTCGATGCGCTCGTTCATGTCGGACGGTCCCTCGATGAGGACCATCGCCGGCGAGCAGCTGTCGATCACGCGCGCGACGAGCCGGGCGCACGCCGGGCTGTGGTGACGGACGCCGACGATACGCAGGGTCGCCATTCACTCTCCGGGCAAGAGGTGCCGGGCGTCGTAGAAGGCCTTCCAGTGAGCGCCGGAGCGTTTGCCCACGCGCTGCTCGAAGTAGCGGCGCAGGAGCGCGAGGTCGCTTGGGTTCGACTTGGTGGCCGCACCGAGGAGGCAGTTCACGAGGTCGCTGGGCTCCGCGGCGCGGTCGGCCACGAAGTGCGCGTAGACGCCGACCGCGTGACCGACGGCGACGGCTTCGGCGGTGCTCATCGCGGTGGAGAGGCGCTCGATGGCCTGACCGCCCTCGGTTTGTCCAGCGCGGAGCTCACGAAACGTGGTGACGAGGAGCTCGAAGATCGGCTCCGGCGGCATGGTGGGCACCCCCGACTCCTCGAGCGCCTTCTGTGTCTGCTCGCGCACGAGCTCGAGCTCTACCGCGAAGGACTGGATGGGCAGCACCGTCTCGAAGTTGAACCGCCGCTTGAGGGCGGCGCTCATCTCGTTGACGCCGAGATCGCGCGTGTTGGCGGTGGCGATCACGTTGAAGCCGGGAGTGGCGAAGAGCATCGGCTCGGCCTCGAGCTCGGGGATGGCGAGCACCCGATCCGACAGCGACGAGAGCAGCGAGTCTTGGATCTCGAGCGGACAGCGCGTGATCTCCTCGAAGCGCACGATGGCGCCGTCGCGCATCGCCGTGTAGAGCGGACCGGGGACCAAGGCGCGCCGGGTGGGCCCCTCGGCGAGCAACAGGGCGTAGTTCCAACCGTACTTGATGTGCTCCTCGCCGGTGGCGGCGCTCCCTTGCACGGTGAGCGTCGAGCGGCCGGAGATGGCCGCGGCGAACAGCTCCGACAAGAGCGACTTGGCGGTGCCCGGCTCGCCGATGAGCATGAGGCCGCGCTTGGTCGCGAGCGACACCATGGCGCGATCGACCAGCGACGGATGGCCCACGAACTTGCGCTCGATGCCCACCGCCGGATCGCCGAGGATGAAGGTGCGTACCGCCCGCGGAGACAAACGCCAGCCAGGTGGCCGCGGCTGCGAGTCGCCCTTGGCGAGCTGGGCGAGCTCGTTGGCGTAGCGCACCTCGGCTGGCGGACGCTCGAGGCGCCGCGGGTTGGAGGTGGTTCGCTTCGCCACGATGCGGCGGTTCTAGCACCGCATCCAAGCCGCGGGGAGCCAGCGAAACACGGTGGGAGGGACGACCCACGCGCGAAGGACACGACGACGCTTGGCGACGGGGAGGGTCTGCGTGGCCGGAGCAAGACGTGACCGCCGCTTCGGCGGGGGCCTGGGAGCCCCCACGTGAGCGGCCTACGGCGACAAGTACCCCACCGTGGTGAAGTCCTGGCGCGACCGCTGGGAGGAGTGGACGCCGTTCCTGACGCTCCCCCAGGAGGGCACTTCGGGTTGCGTCTCATCACGTGGCGGTTCTTGCCGGGGCTCCCCAACTTGCGCTCGCCCGAGGTGATG
>CAYOAL010000205.1:0-12859 GCA_964401935.1 uncultured Polyangiaceae bacterium | reverse complement strand
TCGGCGACGACGCGCTCGGCGACGACGCGCTCGGCGACGACGCGCTCGGCGACGACGCGCTCGGCGACGATGCTCTGGGGGCTCGCGCTCGCCGCCCTCACCGGCGGCTGCGACGAGGTGACCCCGGAGAGCTATGTCGAGCTCGTCGAGAGCTCCCGAGGCTGCGAGGCGGAGAGCGCGTGTGTCCTCGCCGGCGAGGGCCCCTGCACCTGCGCGTCCCCGGTGAACGCGGCTTCCCGCGAGGCGGTGGAGGAGGCCGCCGCCGAGCTCGACTGCGAGCGGGTGAGCACCACCATGTGCCCCACCCACGACAACCTCCGCTGCGAGGCGGGCCGCTGCGTGAGCGACGGGAGCCCCTGACCGGCAGAGCGCCGCGGCGGCGTTCCCCGCCTCGAGCGTCGCGGCCGACGCCCCTGGCGGGGGGCGCGGGGCAGGCGGGAGTGCGCATCATCGGGCGCTGGATGCAGTATTCTGGCGTCGATGAAGCATGCTGGCGCGCTGATCGCGATCATGGGCCTCCTCGCGTGGAACGCGTGCGATGACGAGGACGAGCGCTTCGTCCCCGACGACGGCTGCGTAGACGGTGACTGCGTGTGCCGCGACACCCCCGAATGCGACCAAGACTGCCAAGGTCCGGGCTGCAACCTCAGCTGCGAGCAAGCCAGCGACTGCGACGGGCTGTGCGACGACACCTGCGACTTCACGTGTCGCGACGTGAGCAACTGCACGGTGGCGTGCGCCGCGAGCTGCACCATCGTGTGCGATCGGGTGAGCAACTGCACCGGGAGCTGCGGCGACGGCTGCGACGTCACCTGCCGCGATCTTTCGAACTGCGACATCGTGATGGGCCCGGGGAGCATCGGCCGCTGCGAAGCGGTGAGCAACTGCGACCTCCGCTGCAGCGACGACGTGAGCCCCACCGACTGTGGCGATGGCGTGGTGGTGTGTCCCCCCGCCGCCTGCCCCTGACCGGCGGCGCGCCCGCGAAGAACGACGGCCCGGCGCGCCTCGCATCAACGGGCTCGAGGCGTCAACGGGCTTGACCGACTCGGGGGTTTCGGGGGATGGTTCCGGCCCCGGATCCTGGCACTGGCGACGCCCCTTCGCCTGGTTGCTTGGTGTCGAATCACAACACCGAGTGAGCGTGCGGAAGACGCACGCACGGGCTGCCTTCGGGCGGCCGACGAAGGGAGCATCATGAAGAGAGCCTTTGCACCGCTCGCGGCGCTGTCTCTGTGGATCGCCGCCACGCCAGCCGACGCCGCACAGTGGCACCAAGGAACCGCCGTCGCCTATCCAGGCACGCCCGAAGACGTCGCCCGCGGCTTCCTCGAGGATCAGCTCGGCAGCGTCGATCTCATCTTCCGCAACACCGTCGCCCTCCCCGGCCGCTTCCACACCGTACGCTTCACGCAGCGCCACCAAGGGGTGCCGGTGCTCGGGGCCTCCTGCGCGGTGCTGGTGGCTCCCGACGGCACGGTCAAGAGGGCGGTGTTCGACGTGGCGCGACGTCTCACGGTGTCGACGACCCCCACACTCACCACGGACGCGGCCAAGTCGGCGGTGTTCGCGCGACGCGGCCACGAGGCTCCCGCCCACGCCGAGCTCCACGTGCTCGGCGAGGGCGGCGGCAAGCTCGTGTGGGTGCTCGACATCCCGACCAGCGACGGCGGCTGGCGCTACCTCGTCGACGCGAAGAGCGGGCGCGTGTTGCACGAACGCCCCCTGGCGGTGCACGGCCTGGGGAGGGTGTACCCGATCAGCTCGGTGGTGACGCCCACCCCGGTGGACGAGGAGCTCACCGATCTGGTCGCGTCGACCCCGCAATATCTCACCGGCTGGAACGGCAACCTCACCGTCACCAACTATGTGTCTGGCGACCCCACCGGACAGGGCGCGCCCCTCGTGCTCGAGCAGACGCTCGAGCCGAGCTCTGGCGAAGACTTCCTCTACGATCCCCCCCAGAACGCCAACGATCCCACCGACGCGTTCGCTCAGGTGAACCTCTACTATCACCTCACGCGCAGCCGCGACTTCTTCCGCGATGTGCTGGAGGTCGACACCGAGCCCGCGTCGTGGGAGCTGGTCGCCGCCGCCAACGTGCAGCAGGCGGGGCAGCCGATGGACAACGCCTTCTTCTCACCGATGGGGATCGGCGCCCCGTGGAACGCCCCCAACTTCATCGGGATCGGCCAGGGCTCGGTCGACTTCTCGTACGACTCCGACGTGTTCATCCATGAGTTCGGCCACTACGTGTCGCACAACGCGGTCGGCTACAACCAGGGTCAGGCGGGCACGAGCGAGTGGGGCCTCTCGCCCTGGGGCGGCGCGATCGACGAGGGTATCGCCGACTACTTCGCGTGCACGCTCAACGGCGACTCCACCCTCGGCGAGGCCTCCCTCGCCAACCTCGGGGGGGCCCGCGACCTCACCGACACCAGCAAGGTGTGCCCCGACGACGTGTTCGGCGAGGTCCACGCCGACGGCGAGATGATCGGGAGCATGAGCTGGTCGATCCGCGAGGCGCTCGGCGCCGAGGTGACCGATCAGCTGGTGTGGGGCGCGGTGAGCCTGCTCACGTCGGGCACCTCGCTCGGCGACTACGCGCGCGCGCTGCGAACCACCGCAGAGACCATGGTGGGGAGCACCCTCACCGCCGACGATCTCGACACCATCGACACGATCATCGCCTCCCGCGGCTTCGACGAGTGCGATCAAGAGCTGCCGCTCGACAAGGACGCGTCCATCACCACCCAGATGATCGGCTTCGATCTGTTGGGCCAGGCGTTCGGCGCCGACTGCGGGACGATTCGTGCGTTCGGGATCGAGCTCTCGAGCTACTTCCACTTCCGCGTCACCCCCGAGGCGGGCGACGAGGCGGTGCGCTTCATCGTCGACAAGAGTCCGGCCGGCGGCAACCTTCAGTGGAGCATCTACGTGCGCGCCGGCGAGCACGTGGGCATGGAGTCGGGCGGTGGTCCCTTCCCGCTCCCGGTGCCTACCGTGTACGACTACTCGGTCGACAACATCTCCTCGCCGAGCGGCGAGCTCGTGATCGATCAGTACTCCGATCCTCCGTTCGATCCGAACACCACCTACCACATGGTGATCGGGCAGCAGAACTGCCCCAACGTGACCGCCGTGATCAGCACCAACGCCACGCCCGGGAACGACCCGGGCGGAACCGGCGGCGGCGGCGGTGAGGGGGGCGCCGGTGGCGGCGTCAACGACGCAGAGCCGACGGTGGTCGGCGATGGCTGCGGCTGCGAGGTGCTCGGCGCGGCGCCGGAGCGCTCGTCCTCGTGGTGGGCGGGGTCGCTGCTCGCGCTCGCCGCGCTTGCCCGGCGCCGTTCGACACGCGCGCGCTGAGCCCCCGCGCTCGCTCCCGTCCACGCGTCGACCAGCTCCGCGCGTGGACGGCGCCGCTGTCGCGGTGGGTCGGTTTACCTTGAACGAACATTCCAGGTACACCATGCTCCCCGGCACATGGCGCCTGGCCCCATCAAACGGTTCGTGCCGAACGAGGCCCTCGCCCGCGCGAGCGAGGCCTTTCGGGCACGCGGCTACCGGGGCACCTCGATCGCGACCCTCGTCGACTGCATGGGGATCGGGCGACAGAGCCTCTACGAGACCTTCGGCGACAAGCGCGCGCTGTTTCTGAGCGCGGTGGGTCACTACGGCGAGCAAGCGCTGGCCGAGGTGACCGCGACCCTCGAGGCGAAGGGATCGCCCCTCGGGAACGTGAGGCGACAGCTCGTGCGCTGGCAACGGCAAGCAGAGCGCCGCGGCAGCCTCGGCTGCATGCTCGGGGTGGGCTGCGCCGACTTCGACTGCGACGACCCGGAGATGGCCTCGATGTTGCGCCAACAGCTCGTGCACATCGAGGACGCGTTCTTCGCGGCGCACGTGCGGGCGCAGGCGGCTCGTGAGCTGCCCGCGGAGCTCGACGCGCGGGCCTTGGCGCGGACGATCGTCTGCACCAGCCAGGGGGTGGCGCTCGTGGGCCGCGTCACGGAAGACGGCAGCATGGCGCGTGATGCGGTCGGGGGGCTCCTCGAGCTGCTCGCCCGGCGCTCCGCCCATGCCGACAAACCCTGCAACCCGTAACCGACGGCGCGCGCCGTCACGGAACGATCATGACCCTACGACGACCCCCTCCACACCACGGCGCCGGGCCCATCGGCCTCGCCGCGGCTGCCTTGTTCACCCTCGCCGGCTGCGCAGCCCCCCCCTGTCCGCACCCCGCCACCCCTCCCCCCGCCTCGGTGGCGGCGGGGACGGCAGTGCCCGTCTTCCTGCCCGCGGCCGCTCCCGCGAGCGAGGCCGGAGCGCCCAATCCCGGCGCGCTGCGAGCCCTCCCCGATCTGCCGCGACCGAGCCCCAACGCGGAGGTCAAGCAGGCGGTCGGCATCACCGAGGTGCACGTGGCCTACAGCAGCCCCGGCGCCAAGGGTCGCAGCGTGTGGGGGACGTTGGTGCCCTACGGCGAGCTCTGGCGCGCGGGCGCGAACGCGCCGACGAAGCTCACGGTGAGCCGTGACTTCACGTTTGGCGGCCAGGCCGTGCCGGCGGGTCGCTACTCGCTCTTCATCAAGCCCACCGAGAGCGCGTGGACGGTGATCCTCAACCGCGATCCGAAGAACGCCGGCTCGTCCGAGCACGACGCCACGCTCGACGTGGCCAGCGTCGAGGTGCAGAGCACGGCGTCGCCGCCGCGCGAGCGCCTCGTGTTCATGTTCGACGACACGACGGACGAGAGCACCACGCTCGTGCTCGACTGGGCGGGGCGCCGGATGGCGGTGCCCATCACCGTGAACACCAAGGAGCACGTCGACAAGAGCATCGCCGACACCCTGGACAACGCGTGGCGCCCGCTGTTCAACGCTGGCCGCTACGCGTTCGACGCCGGAGACAACGCCCGCGCCCTCGAGCTGCTCACGCAGTCGATCGGCGTCCGCGCCACGTGGTGGAACCACTGGTGGGCCGCGCAGGCGCTCGCCAAGGACAACCAACACAAGGCCGCTCGCGAGCACGCCAACAAGGCCGTGACCCTCGGCGAGAACGACAGCGTGTTCAAGCGCGCCTTCGCCGAGCAGGTGAAGAAGGCGCTCGACACCTGGCCTCAGGGCTGAACGGCGTACGACACCCGTTGGCGACCGCCCCGCGCATGCAGCTCTCGGCCCTCTCCACGGACGACGCCCGCCGTGCGTTGTCGCCTGCGCTCGTGCGTGAGCTCGAGCAGCAGAACCGCGTTCTGGTGCCGAGCGCTGCGCGCGAGCGCCACCTCGCGCTGCTCGGCGACCCCGAGCTCGGCGTGGTGGTCACCGGACAGCAGGTGGGGCTGTTTCTCGGCCCTGCCTTCACCTTGTACAAGGCGGCGACCGCGATCGTGCTCGCGCGGCGGCTCGCGCGTGAGAGCGGCAGGCCGACGCTGCCGATCTTCTGGCTGCAGTCCGAAGATCACGACGCCGACGAGGTCGCCTCCGCCGCCGTGCTCGACGAAGAGGACGCGCTCGCGACGGTCACCCTCGCGCCGTCGGGCCCCGCGCGCGCGTCGATGGCCCACAGGAGCCTCGGTCGTGGTGTTCCTGGCGCGCTCGACGAGCTCACCGAGCACCTCGCAGGAGGCGCGAGCCGAACGGTGGCGCTCGAGCTGTTGGCACGCCACTACCGACCCGAGGCGAGCTGGGTGAGCGCCTTCGCCGGCGCGCTCGGCGAGGTGTTCGCCGAGGAGGGCCTGCTCGTGCTCGATCCGCGTACCCCCGCCATCGCCGCCCTCGCCACCCCGCTGCATCGGCGCGCGCTCCTCGAGCAAGCGACGCTCGACGCTGCGCTCGAAGAGGGGGCCCACCTCCTCGAGCGCGAAGGCGAGGCGATCGCCGTGCGACCTCGTGTCGGCTGCTCGCTCACCTTCTTTCATGCGGACGGGCCCACCGGACCACGGCATCGCCTCGTGCGCCGCGGCGGCGGTTTTGAGCACCCTCACTCGGGCGACCGCTTCTCGGACGAGGCGCTCCTCGAACGGCTCGAGCGCGAGCCGCTGTCGTTCTCCACCTCGAGCCTCTTGCGGGTGGTGCTGCAAGACACGCTCCTCCCCACGGTGGCGCAGGTCGCCGGCCCCGGCGAGGCGCGCTACCTCCGCCAGCTGCCCCCGTTGAGCGCCGCCTTCGGGGTGCGGCCCCCCTGCGTCGTGCCGCGAGCGCGGGTGGTGGTGACCGATCCCGCCTGCCGCCGACGGCTCGACGCGCTCGGCATCGCGGCTACCGACGTGGGCGACCTCGAGCCGCTCTTGCGAGCCCTCTCCCAGGGCGACGGGGGGCCGGCTGGTGACGAGGTGCGAGGGCGCCTCGTGGGCGCGGTCGAGCGCGAGCTCGTCGCCCTCGGGCCCGAGCTCGAGGCGATCGAGCCATCCCTCGCGCGGGCGCTCGCGCGCACCCGAGCCCACGTCGCGCGGGGCGCGGAGAGGCTCGGACGACGCGTCGAGCGCGCCCGAGCGCACCGTGACGCGACGCGAGTCGAGCGTGTCGAGCGCCTGTGCCGCCGGCTGCACCCGGGCGGCGCGCCCCAGGAGCGCGCGCTCGCGGTCCCCCACTTCGTCGCGCGCTTCGGCCTCCGGCCGCTCGTCCACGGGTTGCTCGGCATCATCGACGAGCAGCTCTGTCGGGGCGAGCTCGGGCGCCTTCGGGAGCTGGCCCTGTGACGCGCCCGAGCCGCTCTCCCCTCGCGCCGCTCCGCGTCGGCATCGTGGCTCACGCCGAGCTCGGCGGCAGCGGAACGGTGGCCACCGATTTGGCGATGGGCCTCGCCGCCCGGGGTCACGACGTGCACATGATCACGCCGCGTCGCCCGTTCCGCCTGGCCTCGCGGTGCGAGGTGTTGGTGCACGAGGTGACCGTCGCCCCCCACGACATGTGGGAGTCGGCGCCGTGGTCGCTCGCGGTGGCGAGTCGCGTCGCCACGGTGGCCGCCGAGGCCGAGCTCGACGTCTTGCACGCCCACTTCGCGATCCCCTATGCGGTGGCCACCGAGCTCGCCTGTCGCATCCTCGGCGCCGACGCCCCCCCGTGGATCGCGACCCTTCACGGCTCGGACGTAGAGCCGCTCGGCAACGACCCGTCCTATGCGCCGGTGTTGAAGTATGCGCTGTCCCGCGCCCATCACGTGACGGTACCCTCTCAGCACCTCCGCGAGCTCGCCGAGCAGCAGCACGCGCTGCCCATCGAGGTGATCCCCAATTTCGTCGACGGGGAGCGGTTTCGGCCGTCGCCCTCGCGGCCGCTGCCGTCGCGAGGGGCAACGTTCATCCACGCCTCCAATTTCCGTCCCGTGAAGCGCGTCGGCGATGTGGTCGCCATCTTCGCCGCGGTGGCCGCGAGCACGCCTGCGCGCTTGCTGCTGGTGGGCGACGGCCCCGAGCGCGAGGCCGCCCTCGCCGAGCTCGCCGCGCGGGGGCTCACCGATCGCGTCGAGGCCCCCGGCGCCCAGACCGACATCGAGCGGTGGCTCGCGCGCGCGCACGTCGCGCTCCTGCCGAGCGACCGGGAGAGCTTCGGTCTGTCTGCGCTCGAGGCCCTCGCGTCGGGAGTGCCGGTGGTGGGCACGAACGTGGGGGGCCTCCCCGAGGTGGTCGAGCACGGGCGCACGGGCTACCTCGCGCCGGTGGGGGACGTGACGGCGATGGCGAACGCCGCACGGGCGCTCGCCACCGACGACGAAGGATGGCAAGAACAGGCGGACGCCGCGCGCGCCCGCGCCCTCGCGAGCTTCACCCCCAGCCGCGCCATCGACGCCTACGAGGCGCTCTATCGCGCCGCCATCGCCCACCCCGCGCCCGACAGCCACCGCCTGCGGCTCCCCTCCCCGCGACCCTTCCATGACGCCTGAAGTGATCCTTGCCTCGCTCTTGTGGTCGATGGTTCAGCTGAGCGCCGTCGACATACAGCACCGCCTCGACCGCCTCCTCGTGGTGGGTCGCGTGCTCTACGTCGCCGCTCATCCCGACGACGAGAACACCCAGCTGTTGACCTACCTCACGCACGCGAAGAACGCGCGCACCGCCTACCTCTCGCTCACCCGCGGCGACGGTGGGCAGAACCTCATCGGCAGCGAGCAGTCGCCGCTGCTCGGTGTGATTCGCACCCACGAGCTCATGGAGGCGCGCAAGCTCGACGGCGCGGAGCAGCTGTTCACGCGCGCCCGCGACTTCGGCTACTCCAAGCGCGCCGACGAGGCGCTCGAGGTGTGGGGCAAGAGCGCGACGCTCGGCGACGTGGTGTGGGCCATTCGACGGCTGCGCCCCCACGTGATCGTCACCCGCTTCCCGGAGCAGGGCGACACCCATGGGCACCACCTCGCGAGCGCGATCCTCGCGCGAGAGGCGTTCTCCGCCGCCGCCGACCCAGCGCAGTTCCCCGAGCAGCTCGCCCGCGTCGAGCCGTGGCAGGCCAAGCGCCTGGTGTTCAACGTCCCCAACCGCTTCATGCCCGACGAGGAGCGGCCCGACGATCTGGTCGTGGACATCGGCGGCTTCGCTCCGGTGGTGGGGCTCTCGCACGGGGAGATCGCGGCCGCGAGTCGCAGCATGCACAAGAGCCAGGGCTTCGGCGCCGAGCGCCGCTTCGGCCCGGAGCCGGAGCGCTTCCGGCACCTCGCCGGCGAGCGCGCCAGCACCGATCTGTTCGAGGGCGTCCCCCTCGACTGGCGCAGCGTCGACGGTGGCGAGGCGGTGGCGAGCGCGCTCGAGGCCGCGCGCGCGGGCTTCCGAGCCGACGATCCGAGCCGCATCGCCCCCGATCTGGCGCGCGCCCTCCGCGCGCTCGCGGCAGTGGAGGACGCCGCCCTCCGAGCGTGGGCCCAGCGCGAGCTCGGGGCGCTCTTGGTGGGCGTGAGCGGGCTCTTGCTCGAGGCCCGCGCGAGCACGAGGGCGGTGATCCCCGGTGGCGAGGTGCCGGTGAAGGTGCTCGTGTTGCGGCGCGGAAAGACACCCGTCACGTGGCACGAAGTGCGCATCGGCGACGCCACCCTCGCCGTGAACACCGCCGCCGCCGAGCACGTACGGAACGAGCGCGAGCTCACCGCGAAAATCCCCGTCGACGCGCCGCTCTCCGTGTTTCCGTGGCTCTTCGAGCCGCCCGGACCGGGGCGCTACCACGGCCCCGGCGATCCCGACGAGCCCCTCCCCCAACCCGCCCTCACCGCCGAGCTCACCCTCGAGATCGCGGGGGCCGCGATCACCGTCACCATTCCAGTGCGCCACCACTGGGTCGATCGCGTCGAGGGGGAGCTCCACCGCGACGTGGAGGTGCTCCCCCCCATCACCGCCACCCCTCTGGCCGGCGCCGTGCTCGTCCCCACCTGTGCCGGCAAAGAGGCGACCCCTTGCCAGACCAAGCTCCGCGTGACCCTCGCGGCGCGGCGACCGGGGCGCCTCCTCGTCGAAGCCCCCGCCGGCTACACGGTGTCGCCGAGCGCGCTCGAGGTGACCGCGGACCGCGACGTGGAGCTCACCATCGAGAGCGCGGCCGATGCCAAGCGTGGGACGCTGCGGCTCGTGACCGAGTCGGAGGGACGACGCTGGTCGCTCGCCGAGCGCGCGCTCCGTCATCGCCACCTGCCCGCCCGAACGGTGCTCCTCCCCGCCGAGGTGACGTTGGAGCCGGCCGCGCTCGAGGTCCCCGCGCTCCGCATCGGCCACATCGCGGGGCCCGGAGACGAGGTCGCGGAGGGGCTGCGGCGGGTCGGCTTCGACATCACCGACCTCGACGACGAGGTGCTGACCCACGGCGACCTCGACGCGTTCGGCTCGATCCTGGTGGGGGTGCGCGCGTTCAACACCCGTGAGGCGCTGCGCGCTCACCACGCGCGCCTCTTCGCCTTCGCCGAGCGCGGCGGCACCGTCGTCGTGCAGTACGCCACCAAGCCCCGCCGCGATCCCCTCGACGTGCCCCTCATGCCCTACCCCATGAGCATCGGACGCGGCCGCGTCACGGATCAGACCGCCAACGTAGAGCTCCTCGTCCCCGACCATCCGCTGCTCACCACGCCGCACCGCATCGGCGCCGACGACTTCGCGGGCTGGGTGCAGGAGCGTGGGCTCTACCATGGGGAGACCTGGGACGAAGCGCACGTGACCCCGCTGCTCGCCATGGCCGACCCCGGCGAGGCGCCGGAGAAGGGCTCGCTCCTCGTGGCCGATCATGGAGAAGGGCGGGTGGTCTACGTGGGCCTCGCGCTCTTTCGGCAGATCCCGGCCGCTGTCCCCGGCGCCTATCGCCTCACCGCCAACCTCCTCGCCCGACGCGGCGCGGCGGTGGAGCTCGGCGACGAGCCGCCGCCGGTGCTCGGCCGCTGGCGGAACTTCTACCTCGTCGTGCTCGTCCTCCTCGCGGTGCTCATCGGCAGCTTCTACCTGCTCACGCGCCGGTACAGCACGTGAGCGGCTTCGACTGGGCGGTGCTCGCGGCGACCCTCGCGTCGATCGTCGGCCTCGGGATCTGGCGCACGCGCACCGCCAACGTCGCCGAGTACCTGCGCGCCGGCGACACCCTCCCCTGGCACACCATCGGTCTGTCGGTGATGGCCACCCAGGCGAGCGCCATCACCTTCTTGTCGGTGCCGGGCCTCGCGTACGAGGAGGGGATGGGCTTCGTGCAGTTCTACTTCGGTCAGCCGCTGGCGCTGATCGTGGTGTGCGCGGTGTTCGTGCCGATCTTCTATCGGCTGAAGGTCTACACCGCGTACGAGTACCTGGAGCGGCGGTTCGACGGGCGCGCGCGCACGCTGGGCGCGCTGCTGTTCCTGGTGCAGCGCGGCCTGGCGGCGGGGATCACCATCTACGCGCCGTCGATCATCCTGTCGACGATCCTCGGCCTGCCGCTGTTTGCCACCAACGTGGTGATCGGCGCGCTGGTCATCGCCTACACGGTCAGCGGTGGATCGAAGGCCGTGGCGCAGACGCAGAAGCAACAGATGGTGGTGATCTTGCTCGGCATGGCCGCGGCCGGCGCGTTTCTCTACCTGCGCTTGCCGGCCGGCATGTCGCTCGACGAGGTCGCCACGCTGGCGGGCGCCGCCGGGCGCATGAACGTGGTCGAGACGGCGCTCGACTGGGACACCCGCTACAACCTGTGGTCGGGCATCGCCGGCGGCTTCTTCTTGGCGCTGTCCTACTTCGGCACCGATCAGTCCCAGGTGCAGCGCTACCTCGGCGGGCGCTCGACGGCGGAGGCGCGCATCGGTCTGTTGTTCAACGGCGTGTTCAAGATCCCGATGCAGTTCTGCATCCTGTTCATCGGCATCCTGCTGTACGCATTCTATCTGTTCACGCCGACGCCGGCCTTCTTCAACCCGAGCACCCTCGACGCGGCGCGGCGCGCCCAGCCGGCCGAGATGGCGGCGGTCGAAGCGCAGCATGCCGACAGCCTGGCGCAGCGGCAGCACGCGGCGCAGCAATGGCTCGACCTCCGGCGCAGCGGCGCGGACGACAGCGCCGCGCGGGCGCAGTTTCGCGAGGCCGACGCGCGCGTCGCGCAGGCACGCGCAGCCACCAAGAAGGCGATCGCCGAGGCGCGCCCCGGCGCCGAGACGCAGGACGCCGACTTCGTGTTCATCCGCTTCGTGCTGACCATGCTGCCGGCGGGCCTCGTCGGGCTGCTCGTCGCCGTGATCTTGTCGGCGGCCATGAGCTCCATTTCGAGCGAGCTGAGCGCGCTGGCGACCACCAGCGGGCTCGATCTGTACAAGCGCCTGTGGCGCCGCGACGCCGACGAGGCCGCGCAGGTGCGCGCCACCAAGTGGCTCACGGCGCTGTGGGGGCTGATCGCGCTGGGCTTCGCGTCGGTGGCCAATCTGTTCGACAACCTGGTCGAGGCGGTGAACGTCTTGGGCTCGCTGTTCTACGGCACGGTCCTCGGCATGTTCGTGGTGGCGTTCTTCTTGGCCCGCGTGGGGGCGCGCGCCGTCTTCTGGAGCGCGCTGGCGGCGCAAGGCGTGGTGTTGCTCGCCTTTGCGCTGAGCGAGCTCGGCTTCTTGTGGTTCAACGTGATCGGCTGCGGCACCACGGTGGTGCTGTCGGTCGTGCTCGAGGCGCTGCTCGGCGGCGGTCCGGCGCAGCCGCGCGCGCGGCGCGGGGTAGCCTTGCCGCTGCCCGCGGGGTCTGCTCCGCTGTCTCTCGATGAGCGACGACCGTGACGCCGCCGCGGCAGGTGCCGCCTTCGCTGCGCACAGCGCGGCGCACCGCGTGATCGACGACTACCTCGACGCGCTGTTTGCGGTGTTGGACCAGGGGCTCGCCACCCTGGCGCTGGCGATGCAGCTGCGGCGGGCGCTGCTCGTCCACCTCGACTTCGAGGAGCGGGTGGTGTTGCCGCGCTGTCGGGGCGCCGCCGCCGACGCCGTGTCCAACGTGCGGCGCGATCATCGGCTGATCCGTCACGGCTTCGACCGACTCGAAGAGGCCGCTTTGCTGCGGGCCTTCGAGCGGGTGGATGCGCGCGTGCTCCGACACACGCTGGTGCACCTCGAGCGCCTGCTCGACCATCACGACGACCGCGAGACCGGACAGCTCTACGGGCCGCTGGCCGAGGGGCTCGAGCCCGCCGCGCGCGCCGAGCTCGACGCGCTGTTCGCGGGCGTGGCACCGCCGATGCCCTCGGTGGACAACTGTCGCGCGATCGCCGCGCATCCGGTGGTGGTGGCGCTCGCCGACCGCTACCGCGCCTGGCTCGCCGGCGCCGCGCTGCGCGCGCTGCCGCTCGGCGCCGCCGACCTGCCGCTGCGCTCGCGGGAGGCGCTGCCGAAGCTGTTGCGGCGCGACGACCACGTCGTGCGCCGCAAGCGGGCGCTGGCCACGGCGACGCCC
>CAYOAL010000204.1:0-12939 GCA_964401935.1 uncultured Polyangiaceae bacterium | reverse complement strand
GTTGGCGCGCCGGGCGAAGCGATAGGTGAAGTGGTGCACCCGGGTGGTGGCGCGAATGAAGAGCGCATCGAACTCGGCCAAGTCTGCGTAGTCGTCCTTGCCGATGATGGTGGTCGACATCCCGAGCTTCTTCGCGGCCCGCGCGAACCGCGCGATCGCCCGCGCGTCCGAGGGCGGCTCCTCCTCACAGGCGTCGGTGAGGATCGCCAGATCGTAGCTCGGCGCCTTGGGCTTGCCCGCCGGCCGCCAGCGTCGCCCGAAGTAGGCCTTCGCCGCCTCGAGCGCGAACGCACGGTGCTTGTCGGGGATGTCCTCGGCGGCGATGGCGCGAATTCCGGTGATGTCCCAGGTCGCGTCCTTGCGCTTGACGAAGCGCGCACGCATGAGCGGCGCTTGGAGCAAGCCGTGCAGTCGCGCCGCGAGGCGGTCGTGCCGCTTGGCCATGTTGCGACCGAAGTAGATGCTGAGCACGAACCGCTCCGCCTTGAGCGAGCCGAGGCTCCGCTGGATCGCGTCGGTGAGCTCCTCCGACCGAATGCGCACGATCTCGGTCGACTTGAGATCCTGGATGGTCGACACGTCCGGCACCGGTCGATGGCCCCTCGCCGCGGCGAGCAGCGACACGTAGTAGCCAGTGCTCTGGTAGCGGTAGGAGCGGCAGAGGTTGAACACGCGCACCCCTCGGGTGGGCCACCGCTCCGGCTCGGTCACGTAGTAGCGCGCCGGCACCACCTCCACGCCCTCGAGCGCAGCGGCCCAGAAGGGCGCCTCGTCGGTGACCACGACGTGTCGCATCAGCCAGCTCCCCGCGCCGCCCCGCCAGCTCCCGGAGCCGCCGCCGCTTCCACCGCGAGCAGCGTCCCGTCGTAGGTGAGCACCCCGAGGAGCATCGCGTGGACGAAGCGTCCCATCGGCAACCAGTAGCTTCCCGGCGTCCCGCGGTCGTGTGCGTGCCACGGATCGCGCACGAGCACCTCGTCGCCGCGGCGCCCCGCGATCACCACGAAGTGGCCTTGGGGTCGACCCGCGAGATCGTCGTAGTTGCCGTCGTCGAGCTCGCGCGCGCACTGGTACAGATACGTCGCGCTGACGCCGGCGAGCAAAGGAACGCCCCTGTCGATGTAGCGGCTCAAGAGCTCGTGTCCCAGATCGGTCATCCGGACCGTACCGCCGAGACGTAGAAAACGCTCGTAGGAAAGCGAGGCGTGCCGTTGCTTGGGGCTCGGGCGCACCTCCGCTTGCCGCGCCAGCCGCTCCATCAGATCGATCCCGGGGGTGTTGAACCAGGTGGGGTCGAGGAGGTCGAGGTTGAAGCTGTAGAGCGTGGCGCGAAGCCCCCGCTCCAAGGCATGGATGCCGAGGTGCACGGCGAGCGTGCCGCCTTCGTCGAGAGCGTGGGTCTGTGCGATCACCTCGTGGTGGGTGATCTCCTCGCCGATGAGCCGATACACCGCGTACAGACACGTCGGCCCGCAGGTCGTCTCCGTGGGCTGCGGCGGCACGTCGAGCGCGATCTCGATCATGGTGCCCCCCCCGAGATCTCGCCGCCGACGCGCCGCATGGATGATGCTCGATCTCTAGCATGGCTCCGAGCCGGCCAACGCAAGAGCGCCACTCCGCGAAGCGCCCGCCGAGCGCCCTGGCAGGGTGCACACCACGTGCAACCCTTGCGTTTCTCCGCGCGGCCAGCGGCCCCAGCCTTCGGCGTCGGCCAACGGCACGAGCTTGGATGGTCGCGGACCTTGGATACGTCACGTACGTTGGATATGTAGCGTACATGGGTCGGCACGTTGCGTGGGTTCTCGCGGTGGTCGCGCTCGCCACCGGCTGCCCACGCGCCCCGGCCGCCACCCCCACCGCTCCCCCCGTGGCCGCAGCCAACGAGGCCGGGCCGATCGCGGACTACGAGTCGATGGCCGGCGTCACCATCCACGTCGAGGCCGACGAGATGGCGCCGGAGCTGCGACCGACGCTTCAGCGCCTGCTCGGCGGCCGCCTCGTGGTCGCCGGCTGGAGCGCACCGAGCACCAACGACCCCGATCCCACGGCCAAGGATCTCTCGCTGCGCTGGATGCGCGACTACCAGCCCATCTTCGTGCGCGACGAGCAGGGCGAGCTGATGGTGGTGCACTACCTCGCGCCGAACCCGAACCGCAACGCCTTCCAAGCGCCGGCGCCGTCGCCGCGTCGTCGCGGCAGGACGTGGATCCCCACCCCCGAGGGCGGCGCGTGGCTCCCCTCGCGCACGCTGCCGCTGGTGCACGAGAACGGAAACCTGCTGGTGGCGGGGCGGCACCTGTTCGTGAGCGAGAAGCTCATCACCGACAACGCCGAGGTGCGCGAAGATCCGCACCTGGTGAAGAGCGGTTACCGGCCGCGCTCGCGAAAACAGGTGGTGGAGCTCTTGGCTCGGACGCTCCGGCGCGCCCCGGAGGACGTGGTGGTCCTGCCCCCCATGCCCTACGAGTCCACCGAGCACGTCGATCTCTTCCTCCTCCCCCTCGATCAGAACACGGTGATGATCCCTCGGATCGAAACGCGGGCCCTCGATCTCCTCGAGGGCCGCGAGCGCGAGGTGGGGGAGGAGATCCAGCGCTTCCTCGACGCCCAGGCCAACACCCTCCACAAGCTCGGCCTCTCCGTGCCCCGCTGGCCCATGATCCCGCCGACGCTGGCCTGGACGACCGACGACGACGACTCCGAGCGGGCGGCTGGCGCTCCCGGTGGCGCCGACGACGGTGACGAGCCCGCGAGCGAGGGCGAGGGTGAGGAGGAGGGCGAAGACGAGGGCGACGATCATGACGAGGTCGCCGATGACGACTTCGAGCTGTGGGTGTTCTCACCGGCCAACGCGCTGCTCTTGAACGTCACCCCCGGTCCAGCCGGCGAGGCGGCTGCGTCGCTCGCCATCCTGCCGAGCTTCCACAAGGCGTTCGACGACGCCTCGATGAAGGTGCTCTCCCAGAAGTACACCGCCTCGTGGGAGGCGTCGCTCCGACGGCGCGGCTACACGACGGTGCGCGTCGACGCGAGCGATCTGGTCGGTTACCTCGGGCTCCTCCGCTGCGTGAGCGCCCCCATCCCCCCCGCCCGCCTCGTCGCGTCGCGCACGAGGCCGCGGCCCCAACCCGGCAGAGGGCGTGCGCAGCACAACTGACCGGCCCGAGCGCCGCGGGGAGGCGGCGCAGAAAAAAAGCAACGGGTCTGGGTGCGATTCCGTGGGACCAGGGCCACCGAGTTTGGCATGATTGTTGGACAAGGTATTCACGTGCCCAGAGAACCCGACGGCAGCCTCGTTTTTCGCGCCGGCGACGTGTTGGTCGTCTCCGATGACCAGACGCTCCGTGGGAGACTCGCGCCCGAGCTCACCTCCTCGGGGTTTCGCACCGCCTGGGCGAGCTTCAGCGCCCCCACCCCGTCCGGGGTCGACGGCGCGATCATCGTCGACGGGCGCCAAGGCGCCAAACGGGCCGCCAGCCTCTTGCAGCGGCTGCGGCCCGCCGCGCGACGGTCTGCGATCGTCCTCGCCGATCCCCGTGAGCCGTTCGTGTACCGCACCATTCGAGACACGTGCTCGGCGGTCGTGCTCTACGATCCGGTCGATCCGGCGCAGGTGGTCGGCGTGCTCGACAGCCTGCTGAGCCGCCGCAAGGCGTCGTAGAAGGCCTTCCGCGCCATCACGAGAGGCCCATGAGCCCATCCCCTGCCCTGCCTTCGCGCATGCGCTGCGGCGGTACGCGCGCAAGCGTTGCACCGGGCCACCGCTCCGTTCGCGACCGAGGACTCGCATGGCCGTCGAGCTCCTGACCCTCGGCGCGCTCGGGCTCGTGGGTCTCGGCGCGGCCGAGCTCTACGGGCACCGACGGCGCCTGGCCGCGTTCAAACACCGGATCCACGTCGCGGGCACCCGAGGGAAGTCGAGCGTGACCCGCCTCGTAGCGGCAGGGATGCGCGCGGCGGGGATCCGGACCGCGGCCAAGACCACCGGCACCCTCGCTCGGATGATCCTGCCCGATGCGCGCGAGGTGCAGGTGTTCCGGCCGCGTGGCCCGAACATCATCGAGCAGGTACGGATCGTGGCGGCGGCCCGAGCGCTCGAGGCCGAGTCGATCGTGCTCGAGTGCATGGCCCTGCAGCCAGCGCTGCACTGGGTGAGCGAGAACAAGCTCGTGCGTGCCACCCACGCCGTGATCACCAACGCGCGGCCCGACCACCTCGACGTGATGGGCCCCACCCCGGACGACGTGGCTCGCTGTCTCTGCGGAATGATCCCTCCGGGCGGCGTCCTCGTCACCGGAGAGCGCCACCCCGACCGCCTCGGCATCATCGCCGAGGCGTGCCACGACCGCGGGACGCGCCTCGTCACGGTGACCCACGACGAGGTGGCGGCCGTGTCCGACGGCGACATGAGCCGCTTCGGCTACATCGAGCACCGAGAGAACGTGGCCCTGTCGCTCCGCCTCCTCGAGGAGCTCGAGGTGGAACGCGAGACGGCGCTCGAGGGGATGTGGGCCGCGACGCCCGACCCTGGCGCGCTGCTCGAGCTCGAGATGAGCTTCTTTGGCCGCGAGATCATCTACGTCAACGCGTTCGCCGCCAATGATCCCCAGTCGACGGCGGCGATCTGGAACATGGTCGTCGACCGCCATCGCGACGTGGACAAGGTGATCGCGGTGTTCAACCTGCGGGCGGACCGCGCCGACCGCACGCGGCAGCTCGCCCGCGACACCGACTTTTGGCGGACCGCTGACCACGTGGTGCTGATGGGGAGCGGCGCGTATCACTTCGCCCGCGAGGCGAGCGCGCTCGACACGAGCCCGGAGCAGCTCGTCTACGCGGAGCACGACGACACGCTCGAGGTCTTCGAGTCGATCATCGAGCTCTGCGCCCAGAAAACGCTCATCGTCGGGCTGGGAAACATCGGCGAGCAGGGGCTCGCCCTGAACCGTCTGTTTCGCAATCGCCGCACCCTCCGGTGAGGCGGGAGTCATCGCGTGGAGCTGTTGGCACTCAGCGTCGGCATCGGCCTCATCGTCGGCATCATCTGCAGCGAGGGCCTCGGCATGGCCTCCTCGGGGCTCATCGTGCCCGGCTACCTCGCCCTCTACCTGCTCGAGCCGCTGCGGCTCGCGGCAACCCTCGCGGTCGCCTTCGCCACTTACGGCATCGTCCGCGTGGTCGCCACCTTCGTCATCCTGCACGGACGGCGCCGCAGCGTGTTGATGATCTTGGGCGGCTACATCTTCGGCATGCTGCTCACCCAGTGGTCGGGGGTGTTCTGGGAGCAGTTCGACACCATCGGCTTCATCATCCCCGGCCTCGTCGCGATGTGGATGGACAAGCAGGGCATCCCCGAGACGTTGAGCTCGGTGGCGGTGGTGACGATCCTGGTGCGGCTGGTGCTCGTGCTCATCGGCGCCGAGCTCGTGGTGGGCCGATGAAGAAGCTCTACTGGCGCCCCCAACGGGTCTCGATGCGCGTCTTGGTCCTGCTCACGTTGGTGGCCCTGTGCTCGGTCGCGAGCGTAGAGACGTTCAAGGTGCGCGAGCAGCAGCCCTTCTACCGGGAGAAGATGCGGGCGGCCCAGACCGCGCTCGAGGCCATGCGCGTGGTGAAGACCGAGCGCTTGCGGCGCGGCATCCCCGTCGACGTCGACGCCGATCCGGCCGGCTCGGGCCTCATCGGCGAGCTCTTGTCGCCGGTGACCACGAACATCGGCCACACCGGCGCCAAGCAAACCAGCGTGAACCCCAACTTCGCGGCGGTGATGGTGCACCTCTTCAAAGAGGCCAACGTCTCCGAGGGCGACACGGTGGCGATCGGGATGAGCGGCTCGTTCCCCGCCATGAACATCGCCGTGCTCGCGGCGGTGGAGGCGCTCAAGCTGCGACCCCTCATCATCAGCAGCGCGGGCTCGTCGCAGTGGGGCGCCAACCACCCCGACTTCATGTGGCCCGACATGGAGAAGCTCCTCGCCGACACCCACGTGTTGCCGTTTCGCAGCATCGCGGTGAGCCCGGGGGGTGTCGACGATCGGGCCCTCGGCCTGTCGAAGGCGGGCAAGAAGATGCTGCGCGACGCGATCGAGCGCAACGAGACGCCTCCGCTCGACCCCAAGAGCTACACCGACGGGATCGAGCAGCGGATGGCGCTGTTTCGGCAGCACGCGGGGGACGCAGACATCCGGGCCTACGTGAACGTCGGGGGCGGCACCACGTCGGTCGGCACCCGCGTCGGCAAAGAGATGTTCAAGCCCGGCCTCAACACCGATCCTCCCCGCGGTCCCGCCGTCGACTCGGTGATGTCGCGCTTCGCCCAGGCGGGGGTGCCGATCATCCACGTCATCCAAATCGACGAGCTCGCCGAGCGGTACGGTCTCCCTCCGCAGCCGCAGACGCTGCCCCCGGTGGGCGAGGGGACCGTGTTCCTCCGCGTGGTCTACAATCGCTGGCTCGCCGGCGGCTCCCTCGTGCTCCTGTTCGCGGCCATGGTGGGGCTGCTCCGCTTCGACCTCGGTCATCGGCTGTTGCGCGGCAAGGTCGCCCCCGTGACCGGCACCGAAGTGGAGCCCATGGTGTGAGGCGCGCGCCTCACGCGCCGAGCGCCCGCGGCGCGCCGTGAGCGTCGACCGGTAGACCCGAGCCGCCGCGGCGGGCCCACCAGAGCTTGTGCAGCTCGATGGTGACCCCCACGCTGAGCGCCACCGCGACGAGAGCGGCGAACATACCGACCGACACCGGTCCGGTGCCAAGGATCGACTGCACCCAGGGCACGTACATCGCGGCGACATGCACGAGGAAGGCGATCGCGGCGCCCGCGAGGAGCAGCGGGCTCGAGAGCGGCGAGTGGCGGAGGAGCGAGCGGGTCTCGGAGCGGCTGTTGCCGAGCTGCACGTTCTCGAACAGCACCATGAGCAGGAGCGTGGCGTTCCTGGCGTCGGCTTCGGCCCAGCCCGCGTTCATCATCCACGCGAAGGCCGCGAAGGCCACCAGGCCGATGGTGCCCGCGCCAATGAGCGTTCGCTCGAGCATGAGGCGGTCGAAGATACGCTCGTCGGGAGCGCGTGGCGGCCGATCGAGCACATCCCGGTCTCCGGGGTCGAGCGCGAGCGCGACGTCCTGGATGCCGTTGGTCACGAGGTTGAGCCACAAGAGCTGCACCGCGGTGAGCGGCAACGGCATCCCGGCCACGAGCGACAGGGCGATGAGCACCACCTCGGCCGCCCCGGTAGACACGAGCAGGTAGATCACCTTGCGGACGTTGGCATACGCAGTGCGCCCTTCCTCCACGCCGGCGACGATGGTGGCGAAGTTGTCGTCGGTGATCACCAGGGAGGCCGCGTCGCGCGCCACGTCGGTGCCCGCCTTCCCCATCGCCACGCCGATGTTGGCCGCACGGAGCGCCGGCGCGTCGTTCACGCCGTCGCCGGTGACCGCGACGAAGTGGCCGGCGTCACGCGCCGCGCGCACGATGGCGAGCTTCTGCTCGGGCGCCATGCGGGCGAACACGCGCACCTTGCCGAGCGCCGCCGCGAGCTCGGCCTCCCCGAGCCCGGAGAGGTCGCCGCCGGTGAGCACCTCGTCGAGCTCCGACGCGAGGCCGAGCTCGCGCGCGATCGCGAGGGCGGTGAGGGGATGGTCGCCGGTGATCATGATGGGAACGATCCCCGCTGCACGGCAGCGCGCGATCGCTTCGCGCACCCCGACGCGCAGAGGATCGATCATCCCCACGAGACCCACGAAGGTGAGCGCTTCGGGCTCGGCCGGCGTGGCCGGCGCGTCGAGCATCACCGCGTCGCGGCGCTCGGCCATGGCGAGCACCCGATGTCCACGGGCGGCAAGCTCCGCGGCGGCCTCCACCGCTCGCTCGCGGTCGGCCTCCGACGGCCAGCGACACATCTCGAAGACGCGCTCCGGCGCGCCCTTGACCACGACCAGGGTGCTCTCTCCGTCGGCATGGAAACCGGCGGCGTACTTGCGCTCCGGCTCGAAGGGGATGACGGCGATCTCGGGCGTCGCGAGGAGCGCTTGCTCGCGCTCGATCCCCACCTTGCGGGCGAGCGCGAGGAGGGCCACGTCGGTGGGATCACCCCGCCACGCGAAGGCCCCATCGCCCTCGTGGAGACTCCCCTCGTTGCACAGCGCCGCCACCCGTGCCACCGCGCGCACCGCCGCCTGCGCCCCTTCCCGCGATCCGTCGTGGCGTGCGGTCACCTCACCGATGGGCGCGTAGCCCTCCCCGCTCACGTCGAACACGCTGCCATCGGGGAGCACCACCTCTCGCACCGTGAGCTCGTTGCAGGTGAGGGTGCCGGTCTTGTCGCTGGCGATCATCGTGCAGCTGCCGAGCCCCTCCACGGTGGCGAGCCTGCGCACGATCACCCCACGCGCCGCCATGCGTCGGGCCGCCGCCGACAACGACACCGTGAGCGCGACGGGGAGCCCCTCGGGGATGGCCGACACGGCGAGCGCGGTGGCAAAGAGGAACATCTCCGCGACCAAGAAGCCACGCATCACCCCCACCACGCCCACCGCCACCGCCGCCAGCAGCACCGCGATCCCGATGGCCCGCGTGAACCGCTCGAGCCGAAGGACGAGCGGCGGCTTACCCACGGCCGTGTTCGACATCACGGTGGCGAGGCGACCGACCATGGTGCCAACTCCCGTCGCCACCACGACCGCGCGGGCGCGACCGCGCGCAACGACCGAGCCAGCGTGCAGCGCGTTCTTCCGATCGCCGACCGGCGTGGTCACGGCGCCGAGCCAGCTCGCGTCCTTCTGCACCGCCATCGACTCCCCGGTGAGGAGCGACTCGTCCACCTCGAGGTTGCCGTCGAGCAGCCTCGCGTCGGCGCCCACACGCCCCCCCGACTCCACCCAGATCACGTCCCCCACCACGAGCTCCTCGGCGTCCACCTCACGCACGTGCCCGTCGCGCAGAACCGTGGTCTTGGTGCGAACGAGGTGGGCCAGCGCGTGGCTGCTGCGCTCGGCACGAAACTCCTGAATGCTGCCAATGGTCGCGTTGAGGACGAGCACCGCGCAGATGAAGATGGCATCCGTGAGCTCACCGGTCGCGAGCGACAAGACCGCGGCAGCGACGAGGATGTAGATGAGCGGGCTCCTGAACTGGTCCGCGACGGCCGAGAGGAACGAGGGCCTGCGCCCTTCGGGGAGCTTGTTCGCCCCGTCGCGAGCGAGGCGACGACTGGCCTCCTCCTCGGACAGACCCGCCGGCGTCGCGGCGACCTCGGCGAGCACCTCGTCGACGGGCCGACTGTACCAACGCCCAGCGGGCGCGTGCGCGCTCATGACCGCCTCGCTGGGACGCTCCGATGGAGCGTGAGCTCTCGATTCATGACCACCTCGTCATCAGGGGCCCGACACTGCAGCACCCGTGCCACGCTGCCCGCACCCCTCGACGCGAGTTGTCGCGCGCCCGCGCGCACAATTTGCGACAACGCGCAGCCGTCGCGCAGCGCACCCCGCGCAGAGCGCAGCTCCAAGCTCCGAGGAGAAGCGAGCGCTCAAGCGCTGGAGGCTTCGCGCGCGAGCCCTTGGAAGACCGGGTTGGTCACGTAGCGCTCGCCACCGTCGGGGAGCACCACGACGATCCGCGACCCTGCCATCTCGGGCCGCGCCGCCAGCTGAAGGGCCGCGGCGAGGGCCGCCCCACAGCTGATCCCGGCGCTGATCCCCTCGAGGCGCGCGAGGCGCAGCTGGGCCGCCACCGCGGTCTTCTCGGTCACGGGGATCACCTCGTCGATCACGTCACGGTTGAGCACCTTGGGGATGAAGCCCGCGCCGAGGCCGGGGATGTAGTGCCCGTTCGGCTCGCACCCGGACAACACCGCCGCCCCCGCCGGCTCCACCGCCACGATCTTCACCTTGGGGTTGCGTGCCTTGAGCACCTCGCCCACGCCGGTGATGGTGCCCCCGGTGCCGACGCCGCTGACGAACGCGTCCACGTCGCCGCCCATGTCGCGCCAGATCTCCTCGGCCGTGGTGCGCCGGTGCACCTCGGGGTTGGCGGGATTGTCGAACTGCTGGAGCATCACCGCCCCCGCCGTGCGCTGCACGATCGCCTCCGCGCGCTCGACCGCGCCGGCCATCAACGAGCCCGACGTGAGCTGCACGTCGGCCCCGAGAAACTCGAGGAGGGCCACCCGTTCTTGCGAGATGCGCTCCGGCATCGTGAGCACGAGGCGATACCCCTTGGCCGCCGCCGCGAAGGCGAGGGCAATCCCCGTGTTGCCGCTCGTCGGCTCCACCAACGTCGCCCCCGGCCTGAGCACCCCGCGCCGCTCTGCGTCTTCGATGAGGGCCACGCCCACGCGGTCCTTCACGCTGCCGCATGGATTTCGCGACTCGAGCTTCACGAACACGCTCGCGGAGACGTCTCGGGTGAGCCGCTGGAGCTTCACCAGCGGGGTGTTGCCGACCGTGTCGATGACGCTGTCGAACATGCCGCGACTCTAGCCGTGAAGCTCGCGAGCCCCAAGCCGATGCTGCGTGGACGCACGCCTCTCACCTCGCCATCCCATCCGGTGCCCCCCGCGTGCTTCGAGGCGTCGAGAGCCGCTGCGGAGTGCCGCGCTCCGAGGGCCACGAGCGAGCGAGGGCGCCACTCGACCCGGCGATCGCGAAGCGCCACGACCAACATGCGAAAAAGTGGGCGCGCCTCCGTGACGGATCCGGCCCCGGCGTCGACTGACCATGATGATCCGAGCAGGTGCCCCGAAGAGGTCACCACGTGCTGGATCGTCGCTCCGCTCTCCGCGGGTCAGAGCACCTCAACAACACGCAATGGAGATAGATTAGCCATGAAGATCATAAAGCTTGTGAGCGTCGCATTCGCCACCCTCCTCCTCGCAGCGCTCCCCTTGACCGCATGCTCCGACGACAGCGACACCCGCGGTGGGGGCGAGGGCGAGGGCGAGGGCGAGGGCGAGGGCGAAGGCGAGGGCGAAGGCGAAGGCGAAGGCGAAGGCGAAGGCGAAGGCGAGGGCGAAGGCGAGAACTGCCAGAGCAGCCACATCTGCATCGGCGGCGCCTGTGAGTGCAGGACGGACGGCAAGAACGGCGAGCCGTGCTCGAGCGACAGCGCTTGCACCTCCGAGTGCGAAGTCTGTAGCTGACGCCGCTCGCGATCGTGTCCGGGCGCGATCGGCCCGCGCCCGGGCGCGCCGTCGAAGCACGGAGCGAGGCGACGTTCGGTCCGCCACAGGCCTCCGGCCGGAGGCCGCACCGCTCCCACCGTCGCTCGCCGGGTCGCATGTCTCGCTGGCTTCCGGCGGAAGGAGAGCGCCACCATCGCGGGCGATGGACCTCGACCTCGTCTTCACCATCGCCAACTTCAGCACCGCGCCGGCGTGGGTGCTGCTGCTCACCGTGCCACGCTTCAAGGGCACCGAGCGGTTGGTGCACTCCGTGTTGATGCCGCTCTTGCTCGGCGTGGCCTATGCGCTCTTGCTCTTCACCGACATGGGCGGCGGCGGCGACGCGAGCATGCTCACCTTGAAGGGGGTGATGGCCATCTTCGACAAGCCGCAGACCACCATCGCCGCATGGATTCATTACCTGGTCTTCGATCTCTTCGTGGGTGCGTGGATCGTGCGCGACGCCGAGCGTCGACAGATGAGCCGACTGCTCGTCGCCCCGAGCCTCGTCGCGACCTGGTTCTTCGGACCGGTGGGCCTCCTCATGTACCTTGGCGCCGGCGCGCTCCTCGGGCGAGGAGGGTCGCTGCGCGAGACAGCCTGACCCTCCGCGACCTCGACGACCTCGGCTCGCCGCGCCTCGGCCCCTCGGCCACGGCGCCGCTCCGCAGCCCGCCGCTCCGCGAGGCAGCGCGCGTCGCGCTCGGTCGCCGGCCCTCACGGCTGCGTCCTCGTCAGGCGGGACCTCACCCGCGCGAGGGACGCGCGGACTCCTGCGCCTCACGATGCCACCAGTCGCGCGCGCGTTCGTCGTCCCAAGCTCGGGCGAGCGGGATCCGGAGCAACGCGCGGCGGAGCTCCCAGCGGTGGCCGAGCGTCGTGCTTCGCGAATCGCTCAAGCGCGAGCAGCGGTGGCCGTTCCGCAGGTGGGACTCGACCCTTGCCTGGAGGACGAACAGAACATGTACCGGACGACGAACTCATTTGGCGCCAGCTGGCTCGGGCTCATGGCCTGCGCTTTGCTCGCGGCCAGCACCCCGGCCTGTACCCCGGCCGCCACCACGGAGCGGGGCGATGAGGCCGAAGAGGCTGCGGTGGGGACGGCGGGTCAGGCGCTCTTTGCCAACGGCAACTTCGAGTCGGGTACCCACAACGCCGCCCCCCCGTCCTGGACGGTCACGAGCCACCTGAACCCAGGGGTGACCATTCAGAGCCCCCAGACCAAGCAGGGCCTCAACCTGCAAACGGGGGGCTCGGCGAAGACCTTCACCTACCTCACGGCGAGCGGCCCCGAGACGCAGTGGGATCCGGGCCTCGGCAGCGGCTCCTCGCTCCGCTGGCCGAAGTACGGCAACGGCGTGGGGGTCGTCAATTTCCAGGGCCTGAACCGGAACACCAACTCGCTCAAACAAACGATGACGATCACGAGCGGCGACATCGATCCGGTGGATGGGAAGGCGCACGTTCGCTTCACGGTGGCCCCGGTGCTCGAGGAGCCCGGCCACACGGCGGCGCAGCAGCCGTACTACTTCGTGCAGCTCACCAACGTCACCAAGAGCACGATCCTCTATCGCGACTACAACGCCAGCGCTCAGCCGGGCGTGCCGTGGAAGGTGTCGAACGGGCTCTACTACACCGACTGGCAGCTCGTCGACATCGCCCCGGGCAACGCCTCGCTGGCGATCGGCGACCAGGTGGAGCTCGAGGTGATCGCCGCCGGCTGTTCGCTGAGTGGTCACTATGGGCACGTGTACGTCGACGGCATCGGCGCGACGGTGCCG
>CAYOAL010000203.1:0-12993 GCA_964401935.1 uncultured Polyangiaceae bacterium | reverse complement strand
CCCTCGCCCTCGCCCTCGGTCCTTGCGACGCGGGCATCTTCTCGACCGCGCTGTCTTGGGGCGCGCTGGTTTCAGGGTTAGAGCGGCTTGGGATGAAGCGAATCGCCCTCTTCACCGCGCTGGTCGCGGGCTGCACCGAGCCGCCGGCCCCCGTGCCCCCACCGAACGTCGTGGTGGCCATCGAGGGCAGCGCTTCGGCGCGCCCCACCGGACCTCCGAGCCACGCGGCGCGGGCCACCCACGCCCGCCTCGGTTGGTACGCGGGCGCCGAGGGAGCGGCGCCGTGTGCGATCGACGCCACGAACACGCTCCATTGTTGGGCGCTCGAGGTTCACTGCGCGCTCGGTGAGGCGCTCGAGGCGCCGGTGACCCAGGGTGTCGTCTCGCTCGCGAGCGGCGCGCGGCACAGCTGCGCGCTCCTCACCGACGGCAAGGTGCGTTGTTGGGGCGCCAACTTCAGCGCGCAGCTCGGGCGCCCCGAGGACCCCGATCACCCCGAGCTGGCCCAGCCCGCCCCTGCCGTCTCCCTCGCCGGCCCCGCGAGCGCGGTGAGCGCGGGCTTCGATCACAGCTGCGCGGTGCTGAAGGACGGTCGCGTCCAGTGCTGGGGCGACAACAGCACCGGTCAGCTCGGCGTCCCGGCGATCCCGCCCGAAGCGCCACGGCGCAGCCTCCCCGCCGATCCGACGCGCTTGGTCGCCATCCCGACACTCGCGGACGTCGGCGCCGGCGGAGGCCACACCTGCGGCCTCCGCGGCGACGGCAGCGTCCGCTGCTGGGGCGACGCGCGCGGCGACAAGCTCGGCCACACCCAGCCGCTCGCGCAGGCGCTGGAGACCGATCTCGAGCTCGACGGTCCCGCCCGTCTCGTGGTCACCGGTACGTGGACGAACTGCGCGCTGCTCGCCGACGGAGCCGTCCAGTGCTGGGGTGAGAACGAGTACGGACAGCTCTGTCGCGGCGGCCCCTCGCGCCGAGAGCCCACCACCATCCCGCTCCCACGGCCGGCGGTCACGGTCGCCCTCTCCGAGTCACGGGCCTGCGCCGTGCTCGACGACGGCGCGCTCGCATGCTGGGGTGGACGGTGCCAGGCACCGTCGTGTGGCGGCGTCGACGACACGCCGCCGGAGCCGTGCGCGCCGACCGTGGCACCGGGCGCAGTGACCGCGGTGGCGCTGAGCTACGCGGCCACCTGCACCCTCGATCGGAGCGGCGTGGTAGCGTGTTCGTGCAACGTGCACGACTGAGCGGGGGTCTCTTTGTCGATCATCGAACGCGAGGTGAAGCTCTTGCTCCGAAAAGAGCTGCGACAGCTCCTCGCGTCGCGCTCGGCGGTGGCCACCGCCGTGTTCACGCCGTTCATCATGCTCACCGTCGCCCCTTGTTTCATGGCGGTGTCGACCCATGGCGCGCCGACGCAAGAGCTCCCCAAGGGCGGCTTCGGCATCATCGGAGAGCTCAGCGACGATCCGACACGCCTCGGGATCGCCCTCCTGCCGCTGATGGTGGCGATGACGGGCCTCCTCGTGCCCCTCGCGATGTCGAGCTACCTCCTCATCATCGAGCGCGAGCGGCGCACCCTCGAGCTCTTGATCGCGTTGCCGGTGCGCGTCGAGCAAGTGGTGCGCGCCAAGCTGCTCGCGGTGTTGTCCGTGTCGTCCATCGTCACCTTTCCCTTGCTGGCCTTCGACATGATCTTCTTCCCGTGGGTGGTCGACGCCACCGTGGCGGACGTGATCGCGCTCCCGGTGCTCTTGCTCTGCGCGCTCGGCTACTCGACGGCCGCCTCGATTCTCCTCGCCCTCCTCGCGCGCGATCTGCGCACCGCCAACAACGTGGCCGGCGCCATCATCGTCCCCTCGCTCGTGGTCACGCTCGCCGCCGGCGCGCTGCTCCCCGGGGGGGTCGTGCGCCCGCTGGGCATCGCCGCCCTCTTCCTCGTGGCCGCCGTGGTGGTGGGCTACGTCGCCGTCCGCTCCGTCACCTACGAGCGCCTCCTCAGCTGAGCGCAAGCCCTCACGAGCGAACCACCGCTTCTCGCTCAGACGGAAGCGCTCGCGCGTGCACGCGGGCCCCAGGAGCGCACGCGCCCGGTCTCGAGGACGTCGGGGACGACGCGTCAGCCCTGATCGCGGCAGTCGTCGCCGGCCGGGTCTTGCTCTGGCGTGCAGCTCGTGCCGCCGTTGCCACCCGAGGTGTCGATCACGTTGCCGAGGTTTGCCGGCTCCGCCTCGAAGCCCATCCCAAACGACATCGCGTCACAGGGCGCAGCCGTGCCGGAGATCTCGGCGTGGATGTCGGCATAGTTGCACACGATCTCCTTGATCGGGCCGTAGAGCGCGCTGTCTTTGCAAATCTGCTGCCCGCTCGCCGAGAAGGAGCCGATGAAGCCGAAGAAGTCGGCGAGGCGCCAGCGCCCGGTGAGCACCCCCGAGCGGAGGAAGTAGCCGTTCGCCGTCTGCTCGATGCGCGCGGTGACGAAGCCTCCCACGAGGTTGAGGGCGATGGTCTGGTCGTCCGCTTGAAGGGCGATGCCGGCCGTCGGCAGGTTGGCGACCAGGATCCCCTCGGTGACGTAGCCGAACTGCGACACGAAGATGGGATCGTCCACGTCGTAACCAGGCGCGCTCGCGTCGCAGCCGCCCGCGCCGCCCCCGCCGAGCGAGCCGCCGGCTCCGCCGCCTCCCGGGCCCCCGCCCCCGGCGCCGCCAGTCGCGACCGACAGCGCGTCGACCGGCCAGTGATCGGAGCCGTCCCACGCCGGCGGCTCACCGCTCGCGCACGGATCGGCGTCCATGCCCGAGCTCGTGTAGATGGCGAGGGTCACGTCTTGATCGTTCTGTCCGCCGTTGTAGCCCATCACGCGGAACAGGAGACCGAAGCTCCCCATGTTGGCGGCGGCGCTGTGATACTGCGAGTTGAACGACTCGGGCTCGAACAGGCCGAGGTTGTCGAACAGGCGCGCCACCGCGTTGTCGCGACCCCGCGGCCCGTCGCAGTCGACGGGTTGGTTGCCCACCGTCGCGCAGCTCGGCGTCCCTCCGAGGCAGGTGCAGCGCGCGTCGAGGTCGTAGCCCACCACGGGCCCCTGGTCGGGATCGAAGTCCTCGCCGAAGTCGAGCGTCCGCACCGCCACCACGAAATCGACGTCGGTTCCCGGATCCGTGTGATTCGGGGCGAGCGGGGGCTCGATGCTCTGGCACGCCCCAGCCCCTCCGTCGCCGCCTCCGGCCCCGGCGCCGCCCCCGCCCCCACTGCCCGGGCCCGAGGTCGCGTCGGCGAGCTCGAAGCCGGGGATCGCGCAGCTCACGGCCAAGCTCACCGCGCACACCGCCGCCGCGCCAGCGGCGGCGAGGAGGCGCCACAGCGAGCGGCTCAAAACGAGCCCTCCACGCCCACGAAGCCGGGCCCGAGCAGCGGACGCACCGCCGTCTCGGCCTCCGAGCTCGGCGCCAGCAACAAGAGGGTGATGCCCGTCGCGAGGCCCACGCCACCCACGATCATGCCGGTGGTGGTGAGGGCCCGCAGCGTGTCGAAGCCACGCGCGTCGTCGTGGGCCTCCGGGGGGCACTGGCGCTCTGGACACCGCTCGGCGAGATCTTGCTCCTCGGAGAGCAGCAGCACGCCAGCGATGGAGAAGAGCGACACCCCTGCGCCGCCCACCGCGATCGCCGCCCACCCCACGCTGCGGAACGCGCCGCCATCGCTCGCGCTCGGCTGAGCTTCGGGTTCGACGTCGGTGGTCTCCTCGGCGAGGTGAAGCACCACCTCCTCGTGCTGCGCTCGCCGCAGATCGATGCTCTTGCCGACCACGCGCTCGCCCACCCGCGCTTCGAACCGATAGTGGCCGGGATCGAGCGACACCTTCACGCCGAGCTGGGAGGGGTCGAGCGGGGCGTCATCCATCGTGACCTTGGCCTCGGCCGCGCCCCGCCCCTTCGTCAACACCCGCGCCGAAGGGAGCTCGGCGAGCAGCGCCGCGAGCTCGGGGACCGCCTCCTTGCGCGCCTCTCGATGCACCGCCGGGGCATCCGCCGCGAGCTCGGTGGCGATCACCTCACGGTAGGTGTCGGCCGCCTCTTTCATGCGGTCGAGCTTGTCGAGGCACCGCGCGATGTGGAGCTTCAAGGTCGGCGCGGGAACCAACGCGTCGGCCTCGCGGAACTTCGCGAGCGCCGCCTCGAAGTCGCCGGCGGCGAACAGATCGAGCGCCTCGCCGCCCAGCTTGAGCGCGGTCTGTCGATCCGCGTTGGACGGCTTGGCCCACGCGGGCTGCGTCGTGAGCAGGGCGAGCGGCACGACGAGCGCCCCGAACCTTTTCCACGACGGCATCACCCCATTGTAGCGACCTCGCGCCGAGATTGTCAGATCCTGCGCTCGACCGGTGCGACCCGCCCTCACCGCGCCTCCGTCGCGTCTCTCCTCGAGCTCCGGCGCCTGGGCGCTCCGCGCGAGCTCAGGCTCAAATCCCGAGCCTGTCGGCCGCGTCCTTCAGGCGGTCGTCCGTGTCGGGCTTGGGGCGGTCGACGGGCCGCGGCTGCGCCGCGTCGCGGGGGCGCACCGGCGAGGGGGAGGCCGGCGCGACGCTCGAAGACGCGGGCGGCGCGCTCGACGCCGGTCTCGCGAGGGGCTCCTCGACGGGCTCCTCCGGCGGGGGCTCGTCCGGGCTCGGCTCCGTGTCGGGCTCGGCGGCCTGGGCGTCGGACGTCGCGGCGGCGGCCGATGCCGCGCTCGAGCTCTCGACGCCGGTGGCCGCGGCTCCGGAGGCGCCCCCGAGCAGCACGAAGGCGGCCACCCCCCCCACCAGGGCCATCGCTACCCCCACCCCGATCGCCATGGGCACGCGACGGTCGCGTCGGGTCGGGATGGGCAGAGCCGAGCTCGAGAGCGCGGTGCCCGGAAACGTGTGGAGCTGGTTGGCGACGCCGCTGGGCGTCGAAGCCATGAGCGACGACACCCCGCACGCCATCTCGAGGACCTGACCCATCTCCTTTGCGGTGGAGAAGCGCGCGGTCAGATCGGGGTGCAGAGCGCGCGCGAACCACGCGTCGACGTCGGGGGGGAGGTCGTTGCGGAGCTCGCTCGGCGCGCGGAACTTTGCGCCCTTGATCTGCACTGCGAGCTCGCCCAGCGTTTTTCCGCCGAACGGACGGGCGCCGGTGAGCGCGAAGTAGGCCACCACCGCCACCGACCACAGGTCGCCGCGATGATCGATGTCACGCCCGTGAAAGAGCTGCTCGGGGCTCATGAACGCAGGGGTCCCCACCATGTTGCCGGCGGCGGTCATGTTCACCGCCTCTTCGCCGGAGAACTTGGCGACGCCGAAGTCGAGCAGCTTGATAAACTCGTCCCCACCAGAGTCGATGACGAACACGTTGGAGGGTTTGATGTCGCGGTGCACGATCCCGCGCTCGTGCGCCTTCGCGAGCGCCTTGCACACCTGCGCCACCATCCGCGCGACTTGGCTCGGCCGCAGCGCACCCACGCGCCGCACGCGCTTCTCCAAGCTCTCCCCTTCGAGCAGCTCCATCACGATGAACAGCTGTCCATCGTCGGTCTGGCCATGATCGAACACCTGCACCACGTGCGGGCTGCGGATCTCGGCGGCGGCTTTCGCTTCTTGCTGAAAGCGGCGCACCGAGGTTTGATCGTCGGCCATCGACGGAGCCATGAACTTCACGGCCACCTGCGACTGCAGCGAGAGGTGATCGGCGAGCCACACGCTCCCCATGGCCCCGCGTCCGAGCAAGCTCACCAGCCGCAACGTCGGCGAGACCTGCTTTCCCGGATGCAGGCTCACGAGGCCAGTGTAGCAGGAGGGTGACGCGCATCGCCACGTTCGGAAGCGGTCGCGAACGGGAAGGTGCTCTTGTATCCTCCCGTACTCCCGCAGGGGCGCTCGACACCCACAGGCGGGTCACGCACGCCTCGCCACGCAGCCTGGTCGCCATGCAACAGCCACAAACACAGACTCCCGCACCGTTGGGTCACCCTCGCCACGCCACGCCGGACCGCTGGGCGAGCGGCCCTCCCGGTTGGGGGCCACCCGGCGGCGGCGCTCCTGGCGGCGGCGCTCCTGGCGGCGGCGCTCCTGGGGGCGGCGGTGGGTGGGGCCCACCCGGCGGCGGGCCCCCTGGCGGCGGTGGGTGGGGCCCCCCCGGCGGCGGACCTCCCGGCGGCGGGCCTCCCTACGGTGGACCTCCCGGCGGCGGACCGCCCGGCGGCGGCGGACCTCCCTTCGGCGGACCGCCCGGCGGCGGACCTCCCGGCGGCAGCCCCCCGGGAGGCTTCGGTGGGCCTCCAGCTGGCGGGCCGCCGTTCGGTGGTCCACCCGGTGGCGGCCCCCCCGGCGGTTACGGTGCACCTCCCGGTGGGGGCTTCGGACCTCCCGGCGGCGCGCCGCAAGGAGGCTTCGGCGCTCCGCAGGCAGGCTTCGGCGCCGGCGGACCGATGGGCAACCCGCAGTTTCAGGCGCGGATGCAACAGAAGGCCTCCGAACCCAGCGTTGGCGGCTCGATCGCCAAGCTCGGCTGCGGCGGCTTCATGGCGCTGGTCTTCGTGTTCTCGCTCGCGATCTACGGCTTTCACGGGTCGGCCGTGTCGGGTCTCGTGGGGCTGTTCCTCGGCGTGTCGATGGCCGGCCTGGTGAGCGGCGGCGCCGGCCTCGCCAAGAAGCAGCTCTCGTGGCCGGTGTTCCTCGGCGTGGCCGCCGTCTTCGCGATCGTGGCAACCTTCGCCGGTCCTCCCATCGGCAACGCCTGGGGCAAGTCGGACGAGAAGGGCAAATACGAGAAGCTCGTCTCCGCGATGAAGAGCGACTCGTTCGATCCCGAGCGGTGGAAGTACGACTACACCACGAAGGTCGACGACAAGTTTCAGCGGCCAGAGTGGTTCGGTCAGTACATGGTCGCGCGGGTCAAGCGCGCGAAGAACGACGACAAGCCGGGCGATCTGCGGCTCATCATGACCGAGATCGACGAGAAGAAGGACGATCTCGACGGCAAGGCCGAGAAGCTTTGCGCCAAGGCGCGCAAAGACGCGAGCGCGGCCTTCAAGGAGTATTACGACAAGGCGCAGAAGGTGCTCTACGCCGACGTGTCGGGCCAGCGCGAGTTCCCGGTCGACCCCGATCTGCGCCGCGCCTTCTCCACCATGCTCGACGACCTGGCCACCGCCTCGCACGGGGAGGTCTACGTCGCCTTCGTCAACTCCACCGAGCTTGCCCCTCCGCCGGGCGACGCCGCGCTCCTCGAGCAGATGCGACGCGGCGCGCAGGCGCAGTATCCGGGACGCCCCACCCCGGTGATCGATCAGGGCCAGGCCTTCAGCCCCGCCTACGACAACGCCCGCCGCGAGACCTTCATCGCCGCCATGAGCGAGTCGTTTCGTCAGGTGTTCTCGAGCGAGGGCTTGCTCACGCTGGTGCCCCTCCCGAAGGACGACGCGCGCAAGGGCAAGATCGTCCTCGAGGTATCTTCGCGGATCATTCGGGTGAACGACTACTTCACCTTCACCAAGAGCGGCCTCTTCGCCGGGTTCCTCTTCGCCATCGAGGTGGAGTGGGGCTTCAAGATTTACGACCGCGAGGGCAAGGTGATCTACGCGCCGCCGCTGCAGCGGAGCAAACCCGCCGACAACGTGAAGGTGTCGTCGGGGCCCTCCGATCCCGACTGGTCGATGTACAGCGTGATGATGGACTCGGCCTACTACAACTACGCGCGTGAGATGACCGGCCGCTTCGGCCTCACGCCTCCCCCCGTGAAGCAGGTGTTCTCCTACACGCCGCCGCGCGCGGGCGAGTCGCTGCGCTAAGCGCCCACCCCGCCGCCGCGCTGCGCTCCCTGGTGCTCTGGTGGAGTGCGCCGGATTGGCCCAGCAGTCTCCCGAAAGCGGTGGGTTCGAGTATGCTGGGCCCGTGGCGGACGGCGACCCTGTCGAACCCGGTGAGGTCATCGCCGGTCGCTATCGTCTGGTCGACGAGCTCGGCCGCGGTGGGGTCGGCACGGTGTGGCGGGCGGTGGACACGCACAGCGGCCTCGAGCTCGCGATCAAGCTCATCGAACCGGCGGACGCCGCCGGGAACACGAGCACCACCAAGGTGGGCCGCTTCCTCCGCGAGGCCCGGGCCATGCAGCGGCTGCGCAGCCCGCACGTGGTGCAGGTGTTCGATCATGGATCCTGCACCGCGCCGAGCGACGGACGCGACCTCATCTACCTGACCATGGAGCTCCTCACCGGCGAGGCGCTGCGCGATCGGCTCCGCCGCGAGACCAAGCTCAGCGCCGACGTGACGCTCCGCGTGATGAGCCACCTCGGGCGCGCGATCGGCCTCGCTCACCAGCGCGGCATCCTGCATCGCGACATCAAGCCGGCCAACATCTTCCTCTGTGAGCGCGACGACGGCGCCTTCACCGCGAAGGTGCTCGACTTCGGGATGGCCAAGAGCCTCGCCACGCCGCTCTCGACCGTGGATCCGGTGCACACCGAGCATGGCCGCCCCATCGGCACGCCCTATTACATGAGCCCGGAGCAGGCGCGCGGGCTGACCCACGTGGATCATCGCACCGATCTGTGGGCGCTCGGCGTGATCGCCTACGAGTGTCTCATCGGCGAGCGCCCCTTCGTCGGCAAGTCGCTGGCGCGCGTGTTCGCCTCCATCGCGGCCGGCCCCATCCCCGTCCCGTCCCAGCACGGGGAGGTGCCGCTTGGCTTCGACGGGTGGTTCGCCAAGGCGGTGGAGCGCGACGTTCAGCGGCGCTTTCAGTCGACCAAGCTCATGATCGAGGAGCTCCAGGAGGTGCTCGGCGACGCCAACACGCTGAGCCTGACCCACACCGGCGCGCTGACGAGCACGCTGAGCGACGTGCTCCAGACCACGCTGGACCGAACGGGCTCGATGGACCGGACGGGCTTCGCCGACCGAACGCTCCGCAAGGGTCCGGACAAGTCGCTCGGGAGCTCCTTCGTGGGGCGCAGCGAGCTGCTCGCGACCATGCGGGAGGCGGTGAGCAGCCACTGCCGCGTGCTCTCGCTCGTCGGCGCCGCGGGGAGCGGGCGCTCACGCCTCGCGCGAGAGTTCACACGCGCCGAAGCGGCGGCGTTCCCGGGGGGAACCTGGTCGTGCTCGCTCGCCGACATCGTGGACGCGGACAGCATGTACGAGACGCTCGCCCTCGCCCTCGGGGCGCGGCTCGGCGAGACCGCTCCGGCCAAGCGGCTGGGCCACGCCCTCCACTCCGGGGGCAAGCTCTCGTTCGTGCTCACCGACACCAACCGCGTCCGCGAGCACGTGGCCAAGGCGGTGAGCGAGTGGCTGCGGGAGGCGCCGCGCGCGGTGTTCATCATCACCGGCAACAAGCCCCTCGAGGTGCCCACCGAGCGGGTGGTCGAGGTGCGCGAGCTCGACTACCCCCCCTACGGCGTACCGCTCACGTTCGACAAGGTGAAGTCGTATCCGTCCGGCGAGCTGTTCCTGAAGCGTGTCCTCGGGTTCAACCGCAAGATCATGGCCGACCCCACCGCTCCGGAGGCGCTCGGAACCATCGCACGCATGGCCGGGGGCAACCCCCTCGCGCTCGAGCTGCTCGCGGGTCGGCTCGAGACGAGCGCCCCGGGCAGCGTGGCGAGCGAGCTCGGCCAGGCCCTCATCCATCCCGGTGGCACCGCCATCATCATGCCCGACGCGGTGATCGAGCTCACCATCACCTGGGTGCTCGCCCGCTACGAGCCGGTGGTGCGCGCGGCGCTGGCCCAGCTCGCGATCTTCGTGGGCGGCTGCACGCTCGAGGCGGCGGAGGCGGTGGTGGATCTGTCGCGCTGGCCGGAGCCTCCACCGGTAGCGGAGATGCTCGAGCTCTTGGTCAAGCGCGGGTTGTTGCGCGTCACCGACACCCACACCACCCCGCGCTACGAGATGCACCCCGCCGTCCGACGGGTGTGCGGGCGTTGGCACGAGGAGGCTCCCTTCGCGCCAGAGAGCATCGACCACGACCTGAGCTTGGCGCCGAGCCACGCCGGCGCGTCGGTAGCGGCGGGGGTCGGCATCACCACCCCCGAGGATCGGCACGGGCGTTACTTCGCTCAGCTCGGCTCGAGCGAGGCCCTCGAGACGCTGGCGCTGCGCGGGGGCTGGGTGCGGCGCGAGCGCTACGCCCACGAGCTCGGGAACACCCGAGCGGCGCTCGACCGCGCGGCGCACCACAAGCGCGGCACGGTCGTGGCCGCGTGCAGCCTCGCCGTCGCCGCCATCCAGACGCTGCTCGGTCGGCACGGCGGCGCCGCCGCCACGCTCGTGAGGGCGGTGACGATCCCCGAGACCCCGGAGCCGCTGCGCGTGCGCTGTCTGGTGGCGCAGGGGCGTGCGCTCCTCGCCGCCGGGCGCAGCGACGCGGCGCGGGCCGCCCTCGAGCGCGCCCGCCGTTCGCTCGGAAACGACTGCGAGGCGGCGCTCGCGTCGCAAGCGATGCGCGCGCTGGGGGAGCTCTACCTCGTGCAAGGACACATGCAACACGCCCACGCCGAGCTCGAGGGAGCGCGCCAGCAGTCGGCCCGCTTCGGCGATCGGGTAGGGGCCGCTCAAGCCAGTCTCGTGCTCGCCGAGCTCCTCCGCCGACACGGCGATCTCACGGGTGCCGTGCGCCACCTCCAGGAGGCGCGCATGGCCGCCCACGACCTCGGCGCGAGACGACTCTACGCGCGCACCCTCGAGGCGCTCGGCAGCGTTCACGTCGAGCAGCAGCGCATCGATCAGGCCCACGGCGCTTACGAGGCGGCCTTGTCGCTCTACCGTGAGCTCGGCGATCGGCTCGGAGAGGCGCGAGTGCTCGGAGACCTCGGAGCCCACGCCGCCGACGCAGGCCAGCTCGTCGAGGCCAAGGCGCTGCTCGAGCAGGCGGCGGGGAGGGCCGCCGAGCTCGGAGCGCTCGAGACCGAAGGCCACGCGCTCGGTGCGCTCGCGAGCTGCTACGCCGCGGAGGGCGACGTCGACCGCGCCTGGAGAAATTGGCAGCGCGGCGACCACCTGCTCGGGAGCCTGGAGGAAGACGCGGCCCGGCGCGAGCACGCCGCGCTCCTGTGCCGCCGCGCCAATTTCGAGCTCGCGCGCGGCGCACGCGACGCGGCCCATCGCACGCTCCAGATCATCGAGCGCGTGATCGCTCTGCTCGGCGCGCCGCCGCCCCCGCAGCTCGGGCGCGACGTGGCGATGGTGCGACACGCGCTCGGCGTCTCGGTGCCCCCCTCGATGATGTGAGGCGCGCGGTCGTGGCCCGGCGCTCGCGACGCTCGCGCGAGCGCTTCACACGACGGCCGTCAGCGGAGCGCCGTCACTCGGTCACCACCGCCATGAACATGTCGGTGATGTGTTGGTGGCCGGTGGGGTTGGGGTGAATGCACGTGAGATCGAACCACGTCTCCGCGCCCGGCCCGCGATAGCAGGGCGCGCTCGGATCGTCGGCGTTGAAGCCGTGGCCGCAAAACTCCTCGAGCAAGAAGATCATGTCGGTGCCCGTGTCCACCGCGATCTTCAGGTATTGCTCGTTGGCCCAGATCACCATCTCCGCGAGCTGCTCGGGGTGGGGCACCGGCTCGTCGAAGCCGGCGAGTCCCGACACGTCACACGCCTCGACGTCGCCGGTTCCATCGGTGAACTCGAAGAAGTTGGCGAACACCACATACACCCCGTTGGGGAAGCGTCCTGGCTCGCGGAGCCACTCGACCGCCTCGCGCTGGAGCGCGACGAAGGCCTCGGTCTGGGCCCAGAGCTCGCTCTCGGGCACGCCGTCGATGGAGTTCTTGGTGAGGTTCGACAGGTCGTTGCCCCCCATCGTCATCACCACCAGCGTGCGCTGACCGCGCGCGTTCGACGGGAAACAGCTGTCCAGCTGCGACTGGAGGTCGTCGGTGCGCGCCCCCCACTTGCTGCAGCTCGCGAAGTCGCCGTCGGTCTTCAGCAGGCTCGTGCCGTTGACGACGTCGACCGTCTCCCACAGAAAGCTCGGTCCGGCGAGATCGAACGTGTCGGCGAGGGCGTGCGCGAGCTTGCTCCGATACACGGCGGCGCTCGCGGTGGGGGGCGTCCCCACCGTCACCGAGTCACCGAGGAAGACCACTCGCTCGACGTCCTGGATGTCTTGGTGGTTGGTCCCGAAGCAGTGCGAGCCCACCGTGGGCCCAAACTGATCGTAGTCGGGCCCGCCCTCGAACGGGTTGACGAAGGCGTCGGCGTAGCAGGACGCGACCGTCGGCGCGCCGCCTCCTCCGACCCCGGTCGAGCCGCCCGTGCCCACCGTGGTGCTCGTCGTCGACGGCCCGGTGCTCGCCGTCCCCCCGGCTCCCGTGGACGTGCTCGACGCACCACCGTCGTTACCACCATCCTGGGCGCCGACGCCGGTGTCGTTGCCCCCCGCACAAGCCCCCAAGAGCCCTATCCCGAAGCTCAGTGCCCACACCCACGTCACACCCTGCATGGGCGTACGGATACACGAACTTCGTTACCAAGTGAAGCTCGAAGCGCTGCGCCGGCCACGACGAGCCGTCACTCCGAGAGATCGGGCTCGATCACGTGGGTGGTGGTCGTCCTGCAGGGTACCGGGATGGCGCGGCCCACGGTGAGCCAGGGCGAGCGATCTGGCGGCGAGGCTTTTCGGCGCAAGCGCACGTGCTTGAACTGACCGCAGCGGACGCGGTTCTTCTGGTTCGTGGCGCCGACCACCACGCCCTTCAACACCACCTCCGCGTCGACCGACGACTTGATGACGAGGAAGCCTTCATAGGTCATGAGCGACGCCTCGTCGTCGTCGCGCGCGGGGGCCGCGGTGGCCGACACCGAGACGGTGGGCGGGCCGAGCGGAGCGGGCGCGGGAGGGCTCGGTGCCGGCGCGCTCACCGGGACAGGGCCGCGCGGCGGGCTCGCGCTCGAAGACGCGGGGGGGCGGGGCGGTGGGACGGGCTCACTCGAGAGCTCCGCGGCGGGCGGCGCCGCCCGCGAGCCGT
>CAYOAL010000202.1:0-13192 GCA_964401935.1 uncultured Polyangiaceae bacterium | reverse complement strand
GGGCGTCGTCGGGCTCGGGGGCGTCGTCGGGCTCGGGGGCGTCGTCGGGCTCGGGGGCGTCGTCGGGCTCGGGCGTGTCGCCGCCGTCGAGGGGCGCGACGTGGTCGTTCGAGCCGGCGTAGGGCGGCTCGGGCCGGAGCCGAGAGCGCTCCCAGCGGATGTGGAGGCGGTCGGCGATCTTCGCGAGCAGGGCGTGGGTGCTGTGGCGGTCGAGCGCGGAGACGAGCACGGTGTCGTCGCCGCTGGCGGCGAGGCGCGCGCGCACCTCGTCGCTCACCAGATCGATCTTGTTGTACACGTAAAGGCGCGGCGTCCGATCGAGCTCGAGCTCGCTGAGGAGCCTCTCGGTGGTGGCGATCTGCTGGTCGCGGTCGGGATCGGAGCTGTCCACCACCTGGAGGATGAGATCCGCGTCGGCGGCTTCCTCGAAGGTGGCGCGGAACGCCGCCATCAGATCCTTGGGGAGGTCACGGATGAATCCCACCGTGTCGGTGATCACCACCTCGCGATCCTCCGGGAACCGCAGCCGTCGCGATCGGGTGTCGAGGGTGGCGAAGAGCTTGTCCTCGGCGAGCACCTCCGACTGGGTGAGGGTGTTGAGGAGGGTGCTCTTGCCGGCGTTCGTGTAGCCAACGATCGAGACGATCGGCAGCGCGTGCCGCGCGCGCTTCTGGCGTCGCTGCTTGCGCTGCTTGCCGAGCTTCTTCAGGCGATCCTCGAGCCGCGCGACGCGTTCGCGCGCGCGCCGGCGTCCGATCTCGAGCTTGGTCTCGCCGGGGCCGCGCCCGCCGATGCCGCCGGTGAGGCGCGAGAGCGAGTCGTCCTTCATGCCGAGGCGCGGCAGGGTGTACTTCAGCTGCGCGAGCTCCACCTGGAGCTTGCCATCCGCCGACTCCGCTCGCTGCGCGAAGATGTCGAGGATGAGCTGGCTCTTGTCGATTACCTTGAGATCGGAGAGCCGCGAGATGGCCGAGGCCTGCGACGGCGAGAGATCCCGATCGAAGATGAGGGTGGACACGTCGAGCTCGAAGGCGCGGAACAAGATCTCGTCGAGCTTGCCCTTGCCCACCACGAAGCGCGGATCGATCTGCTCGCGGAGCTGCACGAAGGTGTCCATCACCTCCACCCCCGCGGTGCGGGCAAGCTCGCGCAGCTCGCGCAGACGCGCCTCGGCTTCCAGCGTGGGATCGGGGCTGCCGGCGCCGCTGCCGCGCTTCTTCCGCTTCTTCCCCACGTGGATGAGGATGGCCTTGCCGTCCTTCGCGTCGACGGCGCGGGTCTTGGAGAGCTTGGCGAACTCGTCCTCGAGCGCGGTGATGAGGTGCCCGAAGTTCACCTCGAGCCGGCTGGGATGGAGCGGACCCACCGTCTGGTAGGCGGCGTCGCCGTCCACGAAAGCGGGCGTGTTGTAGGCGTACTGCAGCGCCCGCACCTCGCCCTCCGGCGACAACATCAGCGCGCACACGAGATCGAGCCGCAGGCGCACCAGATCGACGATGTCGTCGCGCGTCAGCGCCTCACCGAACAGGTGCGTGTGCACGAGCCGGAGCGCTCGGAAGCGCCCCTGCGCCGCCCGCAGCCGGCCGATCTCGGGCAGCATCAGGCCCGTCGCGTCGCCGACGATCACGTGCTCGATCTGACCCGAGCGATGGACGAGCACGCCCACCTGCCGCCCCGTCTCCACCGACGCTTCGACCAGCGTCTTGTTGAGCTCGGCGGTGGTGATGTTGCCGAGCGGCACCTTGCGCCGATAGAGGCGCTCGAGCGTCTTTTGGGCGTGGGGGCTGAGTCCGGAGGTGTTGCCCTGGATCTGCATACAAAGAAAGGCGGCCGCGGACGCGCAGTAGACAATCGCCGAGGGGAGGGCAAGCGCTTTGTCGTCTTGACATCGTCGGGCGGCCGGTTCACGCAGGACACGGATGGCGCTCTTGACCCCGATGACGCTCGCCGAGGCCCAGGCGATCGGCGACAAGTTCGGGTTGACGATCACCGCGCTCGATCCCATCCCTCACGGCAGCGTGAACTCCAACTTCGCGCTCGCGCTCTTGGGGGGCGGCAAGCGCTTCTTGCGTGTGTGCGAGGAGTCGGACGCGGGGGCGGTGAGGGCCCAGAATCGCCTCCTCGGACATCTGGTGGGGCGCGGGGTGCCGACGCCGGCGCCGCTCGTGCGGGTGGACGGCCGAGGCACGGTGGTGATGCACGGCGACAAGCCGGCGGTCGTGTTCCCTTTCGTGGCTGGGAGCTGGCTCTGCCAGCGTCGCATCGATGAGCCGCGCTGCGAGCGGGTGGGCGAGGTGGTGGCCACCATCCACCAGGCGGGGGCGAGCTACGAGGGGGCGCCTCCGAACCGCTTCTCGCGCGAGCACCTGCGCGAGCGGCTGCACGAGGTGAGCCGAGGGAGCCACGGGGACGAGCTCACGCGCGTGGTCGCGCTCTTGGGCTCGGTGGTCGACGAGCTCGAGGAGCGGCAGCGCGAGCCCGAACGCCCAACGGTGATTCACGGCGACGTGTTTCGCGACAACGTGCTCTGGGACGCGGAGGCGCTCACGGCGGTGCTCGATTTCGAGAGCGCCTCGATGGGGCACCCGTCGTTCGATCTGATGGTGGCGATGCTCGCCTTCTGCTTCACCGACCGTCTCGAGCAGGGGCTGGCGCGGGCCCTCGTGCGTGGCTATCGGCGTCGACGCGAGCTCGGCGAGAGCGAGCGCGACGCCTGTTACGACGAGGCCCGCTTCGCGGCGGTGCGCTTCGCCATCACGCGCATCACCGACTACGAGCTGCGGCCTCGCGACGTGGTCGTCTACAAAGACTACCGGCGGTTCGTGGCTCGGCTCGAAGCGGTGGAGATGATCGGAGCGCGCGCGTTCCCCGAGTGGCTCGGGTGGACCGGCTGACGGAGCCGGCGGCCAAGCGACGTCACTTGCTGGTGAGGTGGGTGACGCCGTCCCAGCCGGTGGGCGGACCGCGCCGGAGGATCCGCTCGCAGCGCTCCACGTAGAGCGCGGCCGCACCGTCGCTCGGAGCCTGCGCGAGACAGCGCCCGAACGCCTCGAGGGCGCGTTCGAACTCGCCTTCCCGATAGGCGAGGAGGCCAGCGGCGAACGGCTCCCGAGCGGCGAGCCTGTGGGCTTGGGACGGAGGCAGCACCTCGTAGATGGCCACCGGCTCGAGCTTGCCCTTGGCGCGCACCCGGTCGACCTCGCGCACGAGGTAACGAGCGGGGTCCTCGAGGCGCTGGTAGGTGCCCTCGCTGATGAGCATGGCCGCCCCGTAGAGCTTGGTCATGCCCTCCACGCGGGCGGCGAGGTTGGCGGGATCGCCGATGACGGTGCAGCTGAGCCGCTCCTCGCCGCCGATCGTGCCGAGCATGAGCGAGCCGCTGTTGAGGCCGATGCCGATCGCGATGGGCTCCTGTCCTTCGTCGTGGAGGGTGGCGTTGAACCGCTCGAGCGCGGCGAGCATGCCGAGGCCGGCTCGCACCGCCGCGTCGGCCGAGGTGTGGAACAGCGCCATGATGCCGTCGCCGAGGAACTCGTTGATGAAGCCCTGCTCGCGGTGGATCTCGGGCTCCATGACCGCGAGGTAGCGGTTGATGAAGGCGAAGGTCGCGGCGGGTCCGATGCGCTCGGCCATCGTCGTGAAGCCGCGGATGTCGCAGAACATCACCGAGATCTCGAGCTGAGTCTGATCGCCGCGCTGGATCTGGACGATGGTGCGTTTGTCGAGGAGCTCCAGGAACTGAAACGGCACGAAGCGGCGCGTGGCCTGGTTGGTCGCCGCGAGCTCGCGGTTCTGCAGCTCGAGATCGCGCAGGGTGCGGGTGAGCGAGCTCGCCATCTGGTTGAAGCCGGCGGTCACCTGCACCAGATCGCTCGAGCCGCCCACCTCCACGCGCACGTCGAGATCGCCTCCGCCCACGCGCTCCATCGCCTCGACGAGGGGATTGAGCCGCTCCATCACGGCGTCGGCGAGCTTGCCGCAGGCGCTCACGATGGCGGGGAGCCCGAGCGCAGCGGCGAGGAACACGAAGGCGACGGCGATGAAGCTCTCGGTCTCGCTGGAGGCGAGCAGCTCGATGGCGTCCTGGCCGCTGACCTTGTGGTCGGGGCCGAGGTCGATGACCAGGCTCTCGCTGGGGATCTCACCCGCCTCGGCCGCCGCCCGAATGGCGGCCGCGAGGCGCTGGCCGAGGCCGTACACGAGGGCCGTGAAGCCGACGGACACGACGAGCAGCCCGAGCACCGCGGCCTGAATGCGGCTGCGAAAGTCGGGGATCAAGGCGCTGATCACCACATCGAGGAGCACGATGATCGTGGTGCCGGCCGACGCGCTGAGAAACCACGCCCCCCCGAAGAACACCCCGGCGAGGAGCACGCCGTCGTCGAGGAAGGCGGCCACGAGCCCGGCCGCGGCCAGCGACAGCGGCCACACGAGGAGCGCCACCACCAGCGGCACGAAGAGCGTGAGGGCCAGGCGCTTGGGCCCGCTCACGCCCACCAAGCCGCGGTAGAGGCGCAGCTCGGCCCAGGTGGCGAGCGCGGCGGTCGAGAGCACGCCGAGCCCGAGGGCGACGGCGAAGGCGCCGCCGGCGAGCGAACCCAGGCCACCGGGGGACGCAGGGACGCCGACGCCCACCGCGAGGAGGAGCGCCGCGGCCGCCCACCGGGGGAACCGCTGCAGGCGGCTGCCGGTGCGTGTGAGGGTGCGGATGGAGCCGCCGTAACGGAGCGCGGTGGGGGAGGAGGGTCCGGAGTCGGTCACGGCGTCATCGATCGGAGCGGGTGGCTAGCGTCGGCGCGCTCTCGCCGCGCGGGGCTCGAGCGGGGGCTCCGCCTCGAGATCGCTCTCTCGGGCGTCGTCCGCGATGCGCTGCAGGCTCTCGGCGGCGATGCGCGGGCCCACGCGCTCCTTCGCGTCGGCGAGCTCTGCCGCTCCCGGGTGGAAGTCTTTGTCTTGTCGCTCCTTCGCCCGCCGCAGCTCCTCGAGCACCTCGAGGAGCTCTCGCGACGACACGAGGCGCTCGGCGTGCACCATCGCGTAGGCCTTGGCCCGCTCGGTGAGGATCAAGAAGCTGCTGGCGATCTTGCGGTGCTCGCTGCTCTGCGCCTCGAGCCTGCGCTCGCGCCGGGTCGAGGACACGACCGCGGCGAGGTAGGCGAGGGCGGCGGTGCTCATCACCGCCACGAAGAGGCCCGAGCTCTCGGCGAGGAGCTTCGAGGCGTAGAACGCCACCAGCGGAAAGACCACGAGCACGCTGGTGAGCAGAGGGCTCGTCACGCGGCGAGAGGCGGCGAGCGCAGCGTCGGCCCGATCGGCGATCTCCGAGGCGAGGGTGGCCTGCGCGTAGGCGTCGAGCCTCACCTCTCCCACATAGGCGCTGAACCGCTCGCGCTCCTCGGCGGTGGGCGCGCGGTCGGCGATCTCTCGGAGCACCGCGTCGCGGGTCTCTTGCCGCACCTCGCGCTCCACCTTGCGCCGGATCTCCTCCTCGAGCTCGTGGGCGACCTTGCTGCGGAGCTCCTTCTCGAGGGCGCGGCGGATCGCCTGCTGTTGCACTGGATCGACCCCGTCGAACACACCCACCCGGCGGTTGTATCAGAACCGTATGCGCTCGCGCAGCTCGGCGAGGCGCTGCTCGAGCTGCGCCTTGCGCCCGAGCCAGTCGTCTGCCAGCGCGCGCGCGGCGGTGGGCCAGCGCCGCTCCACCGTCGCGAGCCACCGGCCCTCCTTCACCGTGAGGCGCCAGGCCTCGCGGACCGTGCGGGCGATCTTCCGCAACATCACCAGGTCGCGATGGAACGGGAACGGCTCGAGCTCCCAGCGGCGACAGCCGTGATGCACGCCGTCGGGAAAGCTCGTCATCCAGTAACGCTGCGCTCCGCGCGCCAGGGGCTGCCCACAAACCGAGCAGACGCCACCTTCGGGCGCACGCATCCAGTCCCGCGACGGCGAGTGTCGTGCCATCCGAGGACTGTACACCTGTTCAGTGACTTGCTCAAGCGACCCGAAGCCCGGGGGCGCTCGCGTGCCGTCCTCCTCGGGGCGTCCTCAGGGCGTCGCGAACAAAAGCGCGGCGTCGAGCGGCCGCGTGACGGTGATCACGTACACGCCGCGCGGGAGCGTGGGGGCGGCCTCGATGAGGTCCCGCGGGATCTGTCGTGGATCGCCGCCGTCGAGGTGACGGGCGCGCGTCGCGTCGTCGTCGGCTGGGGGAGCGTCGTGATACTGGACGATGAAGTCGTCATCGACCTCGTAGCCGATGGCGTAGCCCCAGTCGTAGAGGCCATCGGGCTGGCTCGGCTCGGCCTCCGCGAGCGCGCTCCAGTGCAACATGCCGCCCATCAGGAACGGCCCCCAGTGCTCCTCCCACTCGCGAGGTGGGAGCTCGGGCATGGTGGCGCGCAGGGAGGCCGAGCCCCCCTCGTCGAGCTCGGCCCGCAGCGCGCCGACCGCGAGGCCCCAGGTGAAGGAGCCGGCGGCGTCGTCGGGATCGCGAAACCGCGCCGGATCCCAGCCGTAACAGCTGCTCTGGTGACCGGCCTCGGTGAGCGCGAGGCCAAACCTCGGCGCGGGCCAGCCGGCGTCGGCATGGGCGGGCTGCGACGTGAAGAGGCTCACGATGCAGTTGAAGGCGTCGGTGCCGTCGGCGGTGCGTTGGGTCACGACCAGCTCGAGCCAGGGATTCAGCGGCACGGGGCTCGTCGCGTCCGGGTAGTAGGCGCGCGTGGCGCCGTCGTCGGGGTCGTAGCCGAACGCGCCGCGCACGGTGAACGTCACCGGCTCGATGGTCGCGGCCCCGCCCCCCGCTCCCCCACCGCCAGCGCCGGTGCCGGGGGGCGCCGGCGCTGGCTCCGACGAGCAGCCGAGCGCGAGGAGCGCTGCGCCGAGAAGGACGCCGAGGAGGGAGTGGCGCATGTCGTCGCTAGCGTACGGGGGAGGGCACATGCGGTTTCGTGGGCTCGCGGATCGCGGTGCTCCGAGTCTTGGCGGTGCGGCGTGGATTCGCAAGGTCGAATGCGCGGCCTGCGCGAGGCGCGGTCGGAGCGTGCACGAGCGCGCGCGCCCCGCCGAGGCGCCGCCGCGAGCTCCCGGGCTCGAGCGCGGGGAAACGCGGGCCACCTCGCCGCGGCGGCGCGGGGAAACTTGACGGACCGGCGTGCAACGACTCTGCTCTGACGATGGGATTGTGGCCGGTACGCTGCGCGCCGGTGGGGTTGGTGGCCGTGGGGAGCGTCTTGTGGCGTTTTCGCGGCCAGCTCCACTGCACCGCCATCGTCAAGGCCACGTTCGCGATGCCCGAGACGGGCGAGATGTCGCGCGTCAATCCTCAGCCCCTCCGGCGCTCGGACGACTACCTGCACGGCCTCCCGAGCCTCGCCGGAGCCGCCGAGATCGCGCCGCGGCTCGGCGAGGCGGGGGCGGTGGTGGTGGGCCACGCGTACTCGCCGTCGCCCGACGGCGTGAAGAAGCGCTCGGTGCGCTTCACCATCGTGCGCGGCAACCACCTGCTCATCGACAAGACCCTCTACGTGTACGGCGATCGCGTGAAGGGCGGCTCGCCGAAGCGCTTCATGAAGATGCACGTGGGCTACGAGCGGGCGCTCGGCGGCCTCGAGTTCAGCCGAAACCCGATCGGGGTGGGCATGGACAAGGGGACCACGGCGCGGCCGAACATCATCGATCCCAAGGATCCCAAGAAAGGGGTGGGGGGCTACGGACCGGTGCCGGCGCGGTTTCCCCGGCGCCGCCGCAAGCTCGGCCAGGTGAACCCCAAGTCGCTCGAGAGCGGGGTGGTCGAGCTCCCGGACGACTTCGACTGGGAGTACTTCCAGGCCGCGCCACGCGACCAACGGCTCGAGCGCCTCCGTGGTGACGAGTGGCTGATGCTGGAGGGCATGCACCCACGGCACCCGCGGCTGCGGGTGCGGATCCCCAAGGCGCGCGGCTTGGCTCGGATCTATCGCAAGAAGAACGTGGAGGCGCCGGATCTGGTGGAGCTCACCTGCGACACCCTGCACATCGAGCCCGACTTCGACCGCTGCTCGCTCGTGTGGCGCGCCGACTTCGTGGTGCCGAGCGAGCTCGCCGCCTCCGCGCTCGTGATCGCGGGGGCGGTGCAGGAGGGCCAAGAGGCCGTCCAGTGGCCCCCCACCGTCGACGCGCTCGAGGCGATCGCGTCGCCCGCGCAGACCGGCAAGTCGCTGCCGCAGGCGGGCGGGGGACAGCGCCTCTTCAGCACCGCGGCGAGCCCCGGCGCGGAGCCGCGCGGAGCGCCGCCCTTGCCGCCTCGTCGCCAGCAACGCACGCCGCCCCCGCCGCTCCCGCCGGCGCCGGTGCCGCCGCCGCCCGCCTACCACAAGGTCGCGCGCCCCTCGTGGAACGAGTTTCCGGCGGTCGAAGAGCCCCCGAGCGCCATCGATCCGGCGAGCGGCGTGGTGTCGTCGGAGGCGGTGAGCTCGGCCATGGCCTCGAGCGGCGCCTTTCCGAGCGCTTCGTTCCCCAGCGCCCCCGGCTCGGCCCATGGCGTGCCCACCCCCGCTCCGAGCTATCCGGCGGGAGCAGGGAACGACTGGGGGCAGTCGGCGACCCAATACCAAGCCCCGGCGCACGTCGAGGCGGCCCGCGAGGCCGCCGCGCGCGAGGCCGCCGCGCGAGAGGCCGCCGCGCGGCGCGCGGGACAGCCAGCGTCGCCCAACCCTTACGCGACGCTCCCGGCAGGCTTCTCGCCGCCCACCTACTCCCCGACGGGCACGATCCCCGCGCCGCCTCCCGACGACGAGGTGCCCGATCCCTTCCACCCGCTCGAGAGAACCGACGAGATCGCCGGCGAGGCGGACCACCCGCTCGAGCGCACCGATCCACTGGCCGCCGGCTCGGAGTTTGAGGACGCCGACGACCGCGCGAGCTGGGAGTCGACGCGCGTCGCCGACGACGACGAGTAACGACTGCGGCCGGCACGAGCCCATGGCACGGCTGATCCTCAACCCTGGCAAGCCCGACGAGCGCGTCTTCGAGCTCCGCGACGGGGTGAGCTCCATCGGTCGCACGAAACAGAACGACATCTTCATCCTCCACAAGAGCCTGTCGCGCACGCACGCCGAGCTCCGCTGTGTCGACGGCAAGTGGGCGATTGAGGACCTCCGTAGCAAGAACGGCACCTTCGTCGACGGAGTGCGCGTCGCGCGTCGCGAGCTCGGCGCTGCGCACTACGTGAAGTGTGGTGACGTGGTGTTCTCGTTCGTCGGCGGGGACGCTCCGCCGGCATCGCTCGTCGACGGGGGCGTACCCGCGATGGTGTGCTCGCTCGAGAGCGACCCCCTCACCCAGCCCCTCGAGCGGCTGCTCTCTCGGCTGCCGAGCAACGCGCTGGCGGCCGGGAGCTCCGCGCTCCACCTCAAGAGCGCCACCGCCGCCGAGCGAGCGCGCGACAAGCTCCACATCTTGCTCAAGGTGAGCGAGCTCCTCTCGTCGCCGTCGTCCATCGACGAGCTGCTGGCGAAGATCCTCGAGCTCGCGTTCCAGATCCTCGACATCGATCGCGGCACGGTGCTGACCGTAGACGAGGCGGGGGTGCCCGCGCCGCGCGTGAGCCGCAGCCGCGTCGGCCCCGTCGCAGACGCCAGGGACGCCTTCAGCCGGCAGATCGTCGGCTACGTGCTCGAGCACGGCGTGGGGGCGCTCTTCGCCGACACCCACGCCGATCCGCGGCTCCGCGAGGAGGGCTCGATCTTGCAGCAGTCGATCTGCGCGTCGATGTGTGCCCCGCTCAAGCCCCGCGACGACCGCCCGCCGCTCGGCGCGATCTACGTCGACAACCGCACGCGTACCCACGGCTTCAACCAGGAAGACCTCGAGTTTCTCACCGCGTTCGCGAACCAGGCGGCAGCGGCGGTCGACAACGCCCTGTTGACGGCGCGGCTCGCCGAGGAGGCCGTGACCCGCAGCACGCTCATGCGGTTCTTTCCGCCCACCGCCATCGAGGCCATCCTCGCCGGTGGCGCCGCGCTCGAGCCCACCGAGACCGAGGCGACGGCGCTCTTCTGCGACATCTCGGGCTACACCGCGCTCTCGGCCGAGGTGCCGCCCCGCGAGGTGATCCGCCTGTTGAACGGCTACTTCCCGGTGATGGCCGACATCGTGTTCCGACACGAGGGGACGCTCGAGAAGTACATCGGCGACGCGCTCCTCGCGGTGTGGGGCGCGCCCCTTCGCACCGAAGACGACGCGCTGCGAGCGGTGAGCGCCGCCGTCGACATGCAGCGCGCGATGCGAGCGCTCGCCCGCGACTTCTGCGCCGATCGCGTCGCTCGTGGTCTCGCTCCCGGCCCCGAGCTGGCGATCCACATCGGCATCAACAGCGGGCCCGTCGCCGCCGGCAACATCGGCTCGCAACGCTTCCTTCAGTACGCGACCATCGGCGACGCCACCAACGTCGCGTCGCGGATCTGTGCGGTGGCTCAGCCCACCGAGATCGTCATCGACGGCGGCACCTTCGCGCGACTCCCAGCGGGTCGGTTTCGCGCGGAGGTGCTCCCCCCGACGCGGGTGAAGGGCAAGACGGAGCCGCTGTCGCTCGTGCGAATCCTGTGGAGCTGAGCCGCGGGCCGCAGGCTTCGGCGACCGCCCTCCTGCCTCCGGCGACACGAGTGCCCACCGAGAAGAACCCGGGCGCGCTCGAGGCGCGCTCGAGTGTTGGGGCGAGGAGCGCAACACGGCGGGGGAGGGGGCGGCAGCACCCACCAGAGACTCAGGGCGCTTTCATGCGTCGTTTGGTGATGCTCTTGTCGATCACCAGCTCTTTGTCCTGGATCTTCCCACCACGCACGAGCTCGATCGGGGCGCCGCCTTGCCGCGGCAAGAAGCGGGCGATGCACTGGAACGCGTTCTCGCCGAACGGCGCGGCGTATTCGATCTGGAACGTCTGCTTCACGCGCAGGCCGAAGCTGAGGCACTTCCACGCAGGGGTATCCCAGTCTTCTGCCGACGACTTGTAGGGCAAATCCGAGAGGTTTGCGGGGATGGGGAAGTCGTCGGGGCAGAACGGCCCCGTGCCCCCGGTGGGGTTGCCGCTGCCTCCCATGTCGAAGCTCATCTTGTTCTTACCGACGGTGGCGTGGACGCGCTCCACGCACGAGGTGACCGCCGACCGCGCCACCTCCTCGCTCGGCTCGTAGTCGAACATCGCCCGCCGGGTGCGCTTCTCGAACAGCGCGACGCAGCGGCTCATGTCGCTGGCGTCGAGGCCCTTGGCCTTCTCCTTGAGCATCCGAAGGCCCGCCTCGAGGCCCGCCTTCTCCGCCGCGGCGCTCGGGCTGCCCTTCTCGAGCTCGGCGTGCAGGGTGGCGACCGCCTGCTTGTTGGCGTCGTACATGTCGGGCTCGATCAGGTTGCACTTGCCGCCGAGCTCCTTCTTCTCGCCGTCGGACAAGCCCTCGGGGCCCTGCTTCTCGGGCGTGACGGGGACGTCGCTCGCTTCGGCGCGCTCGTTGCCATCTTCGGTGGTGGGCGCGTCGGCGTTGGCCTGCCCACCCCCACAACCGGTGACGCACCCCCAAATACCCAGCACGATCGCGCATTCACGAACCATAGGATCTGCCATCATGGATCCAGGAGCCCCATTTCCGCAACCCGCCGCGCCGAGTAAGCTCGCGATCGATCACGGGCGGTCGTTCGATGGCTTCTGACAGCACGGTTCTCGACGTTCGGCGCGTCCTCGCGCAGGCGAGCATCTTCGCCGGGCTCGAGCCGCGGCAGCTCGATGCGCTGGCCTCGCTCACGGTGCGCAAGCGGTTTCGTGCCCGCGAGGTCGTCCTCCGCAAGGGCGATCCCGCGCTCCAGATCTACGTGATTCTGCGCGGACGGCTCAAGACGATGACGGCGGGTGGGGAGGGGCGGCAGGCCGCGTTCTCCATCATGGGGCCGGGGGAGGTGTTTGGCGAGGTGGCGGTGCTCGACGGCGAGCCGCGCTCGGCGACCATCACCGCGCTCGAGCCGTGCGAGCTCTTGATCATCCAGCGCAACGACTTCTTCCACTTCCTCGAGCGTTCGCCGCAGGCCGCCATCAAGCTGCTCGAGGTGCTCGCCCGCCGGCTTCGGCGGCTCTCGGAGCGGGTGGAAGACACCGCGTTCCTCGAGGTGTCGGGACGCCTCGCCAAGGAGCTCTTGCGCCTCGCCGAGCGCTACGGTCAGCGGGTGGGCGACGGCGTTCACATCGAGCTCAAGCTCAGCCAGCAAGAGCTGGGCGACCTGGTGGGCGCCACGCGCGAGAGCGTGAACAAGCAGCTCCGCGCCTGGGTGAGCGATGGCCTCATCGAGCAGACGGCGGGGAAGCTCGTGATCGTCGATCCGGACGCGCTCGGCTCCATCGGCGAGGGGGTCGACGAGCTCGGCGACTGACGCCCGGGTTTCGCGGGGCGGGGACGTTCGCGATGATTCCCACCGCGGGCCCGAGGCAGCGAGTATGCTCCCGCCATGACGCGTTCGCTCGCCATCGCCGTCCTCGCCTCCGCGCTCGCCGTCGCCGCCTGCGGCGATGACGAGCGTCAAAGCTCCACGCCCACCGGCCCGGGGGGCAGCGGCGCCGCGGGCGGGGCGGACGGTGGAATGGGTGGAGCGACAGGGGGCGCGGGAGGGGGCCTGGCCACCGGAGGAGCGGGGGGCAGCGGCGCTCAGGGCGGCGGCGGCGGCGTGGCCGCGTTCGCGCTGACGAGCCCCGCCTTCGACGACGGGACGATGATCCCCGACGCTCACACCTGCGACGGCGCGAACATCTCCCCCGCCCTCGACTGGACGGCAGGACCGGCGGGTACTCAGAGCTACGCCATCGTGTTCGAAGACGAGACGATCAGCTTCCTGCACTCGGTGATCTGGGACATCCCGGCGGCCACGCTCGCGTTGCCCGAAGATGTCGACAAGGTGTACGAGCCGCCCGACGTCCCCGGCGCCAAGCAGGCCATCGCCTACAGCGGCACGCGGGGCTACGCCGGCCCTTGCTCTCCGGCCACCATCAACACGTACACGTTCACGCTCCACGCGCTAAACACCGCCGAGCTCGGGCTCGACACGACCACCACACGCCAGGCCGCGCGCACCGCCATCGAGGCGGCGTCCCTCGGCACGACCACCCTCTCCGGCCTGCACTGAAGGTCCGACCGACATTGCCTCGCGGGGCTCCTCGAGGCGCGGTCCGGCG
>CAYOAL010000201.1:0-13242 GCA_964401935.1 uncultured Polyangiaceae bacterium | reverse complement strand
CACCTGAAGCGACCCACCGACCCGCCACTCCGCCTTTTCCGGTCAGGTCTTGAGCGTGGCTCGGCGTCAGATCCCGTCGATGATGCGGTTCAGGGTCTCGCTCGGTCGCATGGCGGCCGTCGCGAGCGCGTCGTCGGGGAAGTAGTATCCGCCGATGTCGACCGGCGAGCCCTGGGCCGCCGCGAGCTCGGCCATGATCGTCGCCTCGTTCGCGGCGAGCGCGGCGGCCACCGGGGCGAAGCGCTCCTTGAGCGCCGTGTCGTCGTCTTGCGCGGCCAGCGCCTGGGCCCAGTAGAGGGCGAGATAGAAGTGGGTCCCGCGGTTGTCGATCTCTCGCACCTTGCGCGAGGGCGACTTGTTCTGCAGGAGGTACTGCGTGTTGGCCTCGTCGAGGGCGGCAGCCAGCACGCGCGCCTTCGCGTTGTCGTGGCGCTCCGCCAGATGCTGCAGCGACACCGCGAGCGCGAGAAACTCACCGAGGGAGTCCCACCGGAGGTGGCCCTCCGCCTGAAACTGCTGCACGTGCTTGGGGGCCGAGCCGCCAGCGCCGGTCTCGAAGAGGCCGCCACCGGCCATCAACGGAACGATCGACAACATCTTGGCGCTGGTGCCCACCTCGAGGATGGGAAACAGATCGGTGAGGTAGTCGCGCAACACGTTGCCGGTCACGGAGATGGTGTCTTTTCCGTCGACGAGGCGCGCGAGCGAATACCGCGTCGCCTCCACCGGCGACATGATCTGAACCTCGAGGCCGCTCGTGTCGTGGTCGGCGAGATAGCGCTTCACCTTGTCGATGAGGCGGGCGTCGTGGGCCCGGCCCGCGTCGAGCCAGAAGATGGCGGGGGTGTGCGTCGCGCGCGCGCGGCTCACCGCGAGCTTCACCCAGTCGCGCACGGCCGCGTCTTTGGTCTGGCACGCGCGCCAGATGTCGCCTGCCGCCACCTCGTGCTCCAACAACACGGCTCCGCTCGCGTCCACCACCCGAACCACACCGTCGGCGGCGACCTCGAAGGTCTTGTCGTGGGAGCCGTACTCTTCGGCTTGCTGGGCCATCAGGCCCACGTTGGACACGCTCCCCATGGTGGTGGGGTCGAACGCGCCGTGGCGTTTGCAGAAGTCGATGACCTCTTGGTACACGCCGGCGTAGCTCGAGTCGGGGATGACGGCCAAGGTGTCTTGGGTGTTCCCGGCCGCGTCCCACATCTGCCCCGAGGTGCGGATCATGGCCGGCATCGACGCGTCGACGATCACGTCGCTCGGCACGTGGAGGTTGGTGATGCCCTTGTCGGAGTTGACCATCGCGAGGCCCGGACCGGCGGCGTAGATGGCCTCGATGTCGGCTTCGATATTGGACCGCTCCGCCTCGGGGAGCTCTCGGATGCGCGCCACCAGATCGCCGAAGCCGTTGTTCACATCGACGCCCAGCTCCTCGAAGGTGGCGCCGTGCTTGTCGAACAGGCGCTCGAAGTAGACGCGCACCGCGTGGCCGAAGATGATCGGATCGGACACCTTCATCATCGTCGCCTTGAGGTGCAGCGAGAAGAGCACCCCCGCGCTCCTCGCGTCTGCGAGCTGCTCGCGCAAGAAGGTGACGAGCGCCTGCTTCTCCATCTTGGTGCCGTCGAGCACCTCGCCAGCGACGAGGGCGAGGCCGTCGCGCAAGACCGTGACCTCACCGGTCGTGGACACGTGCTCGATGCGGGCCTCGGTGGCGGCCTCGACGACGACCGACCTCTCGTTCGTCCGGAAGTCGCCGCGCCCCATGGTGGCGACGCGGGTCTTCGACGCCGACGACCACGCCCCCATCGAGTGGGGGTTCTTGCGCGCGTACTCCTTCACCGCCCGGGGGGCGCGCCGATCGGAGTTGCCCTCGCGAAGGACCGGATTCACCGCGCTCCCCTTCACCTTGTCGTAGCGAGCCTTGACCGCGCGCTCCGCGTCCGACTTCGGCTCTTCGGGATAGGCTGGCACCGCGTAGCCCTTGGCCTGGAGCTCGGCGATGGCCGCCTTGAGCTGCGGCACGGAGGCGCTGATGTTGGGCAGCTTGATGATGTTGGCCTCGGGCCGCAGCGTGAGCGCGCCGAGCTCGGCGAGCGCGTCGGGGATGCGTTGCTCGGGCTCGAGGCGCTCGCCGAAGGTGGCGAGGATGCGCCCGGCGAGGGAGATGTCTCGCGTCTCGACACGGACGGACGCCGCGCCAGCGAACGCCTGAACGATGGGGAGCAGGGAGTAGGTGGCCAGCAGAGGGGCTTCGTCGGTCTTGGTGTAGAGGATCGTCGGTTCGCTCATCTCGTTGTGCTCTTCTGAGTTCACCGGGATGCGTCACAAGGAGCCGACCCCGCCGAGCTCCCTGTCCCTCCCCTCTCGTCGGAAGACGTCGAGATCGGCCCTCGGAACACGGTAGTCGCTGTGTCGCTTCTTCCGGTGATGTAAACCCTCCCTAGCACATCGGAGCCCGGATTTGTCGGCTCCCCACCCAGGAGGAGCACGAACCATGAAAGCAGTGTTGTTGACCGCCCTCGGCCTCACCTTCGCAGCGGGAGCGGTGTTGGCCTACGGCGCCTATCTGGTCGCGCGTGACGAGCGCGCGGCCAGGGAACGCAAGGCCTCGCGGCCCTGAGCCCCCTCGTGCGCCGCGAGCTCTGCTCCACCCCTCTCGCGCTCTGTGATATCCCCATGACGTGACGAGCTCGACGCCCACCGAGAGGCACAAGGAGCGACGCGGGGGCCGCGTGGTCGACCGCGGCTGACGCGATGGCTCACGATCCTCAGTGGCTCCGCAAGACCGGGCGTCTCCTGTCGACGCTGCTCCAAGCCCCTGAAGACGGTCTGGATGGCTTCGTGCGCGAGCGGCTGGAAGACGGCACCGTCGACCCCTCCCACGCCGCGGCGGCGCGGGCGATCCTCGTCCACCTCGGGGAGGCGCTCCGCGAGCCCACCCCCGAGCGGCTGATGAGCCTCGAGCACACGCGCCGCATGCTCGAGGAGTACCGCGCAGGCGTGAAGGAGCCCGTCGAGAGCGCAGCCGCGAAGGCCCCGCGCCCGGCGCCAGCCCCGAGCCCCGCGCCGCTCCCTGCCCCCATGCCCCCGCTCCCGTCGGGTGCGCGCCCCGTCATCGACGTCGCCCCCTCGCGGGGCCCGTCCCCGTGGGCCGCGGCAGGCGAGCCGGTCCTCCCGCGAAAGCTCTCGCTGGAGCCCGACGGCCCGATGAACACCACCTTCGACGGCAGCGCGGCGTCGCCCCGGCCGGTGCTCCCCTTCGTCTCCGGCGCAGCGCCCACGCCCCAGCGCTCGTCGTTCGAGCCGCACCCGGAGATGGGCCAGACCGCGCCACTCGGCGCCTCCACCGCGGCGCGCGAGATGGCCTCGGACGCTGCGCCGCCCGCGCTCACCCTCGAGCAGTACGCCTACTTCTTCATCGAGCGCGAGCTGTGGCCGCAACATCAGGCCGCGACCTGCGCCAAGTATGGCCTCGACGTCGCCGGGGAAAGCCGCCTCCGTGCTCGGTACGGCCGCGCGTTCGACGCCGACGCGGCGCTGAAGGCTCGCTTCGACGCGCTGTGCGGTGACGCCCGCCGTCAGCTCGGGCGCTGAGCCGATCCCACCGACGGCACGAGCACGGAGGCCTCGTCGAGCGCGCGCCGCACGAGCTCGATCGCCTCGCGATGCTCTCTGACGTGATCGCGATAGGGCGAGGGGTGCGCCACCACCACGCTCGCGCCCGAGCCCGCCGAGTAGGTCACGGCCGGTGACCGCAGCGTCGTCGGTGGGGGCGGCAGCCGGTTCGACAGGTAGGTCATCCAGCCAACGGGAGGCACCCCGAGCGACGTCAACGGCACCGCCGGAGGCGGCAAGGTGGCCGTGCCGACATAGCCGAAGTCGGCGTCCCACTGCGCGGCGGCGGCCACGAGGGCAGCCTGGATCGAAGGGGGGCTGGCCAGATCGTCGGGGGCCTCGCGCTCTAGCCAGAGCTCGAGCCGATTGGGCGCGAAGAGGCCGCCTACGTGCTCGGGCTCGATGCCACAGGTGAGGGTGAGCGACGCCGGCGGGGAGAGGGCGCGCCCCACGAAGAGCCGCGCTTCGTAGGCGGTGCGCTCTTCGCGACCGAAGTGCCACGTCTCCGCGGCTGCGGCGAGCGTGCTCACACACTGCTCGAGCGAGGCGACGGCCACGTTGGTGTCGGTGTCATCGTCGACGCGGAGGAACCCCCGGAGGAGCGGGTGCACCTCTCCGAGCGCGCCGAGCGTGGCGAAGAGGCGGCGAGCCAATGCGTCCATCGTCTCGCGCCGCGGCGCCCAGTACAGCTGAATGCGATAACGATCGGGCATGGCAGGCTCGCGCTCAGCTCGTGCAGTAGTCTTCGACGAGCAGGCCGATGCGATCTTTGACGAACTTGATCACGTCGCGATCGCTGGCCATCCGAGAGTAGGGAGCGTTGGCAAACACCTCCTCCGCCTCGAATGCATGGGTCAGACGAGAGGCGGGCGGATTGGCGCTCGAGCTCGGCACCTGGCCGTCGCCGGTGGCCCCAAACGGGATGGGCATCAGCTGGAACGTCACCTCGTTGGAGTCATCGTTGGAGAGCGTCTCGCTGTGCAGGCACACGAAGGCCACGCCCATGTTCTGGGTGTTGCAGTAGATGTTGTAGGTCTTGGGGTGCATGTACACCTTGGGACCTCGGTAGGCGTCGGCGGCGCCCTCGCCGTCGGCGCCGGAGCCCTGCCCCTCCGCGCGGGCGTGGCTATCGCTGCCCTCCGCCACACCGGCGGCGAGCAGGATGGGGTGCAGCATCGCCCGCATGATCCCGACCCCGTTGTTGCCGTGGCTGCCCTCGCCCTGCTTCAGCGCCTCCTCGAAACGGAGCGCCAGCTCGAGGTGGCCGGCGGCGAGCGCGCGCTCGTGCACGATGTCGAGCAACCCGGTGTAGATGTCGCGGTAGAAATGCTCGTGGGCGCGGGTGTCGAGGAAGCACTCCTCCGCCCGGTCGTAGAGCTCCTTCACCTGCTTGTAGATCTTGTGAATCTGGTAGCCGTCCCCGTCCTTCTCGAGCTTCTTCATGGCCTCGGCCATGTCCTCCGCGAACGACTCCAGCGTGATCACGTTGCGCTCGGCGCGGGCCGAGGTGCGCAGCGCCTTGCCCGGCGTCATGTTCTCCTCGTAGAGCCGCTTCAGCTCTTGTCCGGTCTCGCCGGCAGACGCGTCCACCGCGGCGAGCGCCGCGGTGCCACCTTCCACCAGCCCGTCGAGCGCAGAGGGAAACACGAACATCGTGCCGGTGGGCGGATGCCCGGTCTGCAGCGGATCGAACACCGTCCAGTGCGGGTTGTCCTGGCAGTAAATGTTGTTCGGCAACAGCTGATACATCGACGCCATCTGGCGGATGAAGGTGCGTGTCTCCGGTCCCGGCAGAAACCGCCCCGCCCCCATGCAGAGCATGAGGTAGAGGTTCTTGTACATGTTCTCGAGCTCGGCGGGGTTGATGAGCGTGGTCAGCGCCCAGATCCCGAGCCCCACCGGGTTCTTCGGGTTGGGCCCCCCGAGGCCCGTCTTGAGCTTGCTGTAGGCCTCGGGCATGCCGAGGGTTGGGCTGCCGATGAGGAACAGCGAGTGAACGCGCTTCTCGCCGCCGAGCACGTGGCAGAAGTAGCGAGCGATGAGGCCACCCATTTCGTGGGCCACGATGATGCAGCGCTCGGCGCGACACTCGGCGAGCGCCTCCTCCACGATCTGCGCCAGTCGCAGCGCGGAGTGAGCGTTGTCCTGCCGCCAGTCGTAACCGCAGCAATACACCTTCGGCTTCACCCCGTGGTCGTCGAAGGCGCCACCCGACAGGCGCGACAGCTCGAGCACGAGATCGCCGTAGAGCGTGCCCACCACGTTGTTGAAGTGCTTGATGTACTTGTAGCGGCGCTTCTGCTCGGGATCCTTGTGGCTGTGCTTCTCGTCGGGCACGAGCGGCGCGGGCTGGTTGAGCCGGTCGTAGTCGACCTTGAAAGCGCGCGGGCCAGGACCGAACGGGATCCCGGTGGGGTTCCACACCAGCTTGCCGGTCTTCTGGTCCATGAGCCGCGTACCCAGCATGCCGGGTACGAAGATGATCGGCAGCACCTTGTGGGGCACGTGGACGCGGGTCACGTCGCCGCCGCGAACGGCGATGGCTCGAGTGATCTTCGGTGCACGCATCCTCAGCTCCCGTACACTTCCTGCAGCTTGTTCTGCGTTTCCTCGTCGTTCTCGCCGGTCTCCGCGAGCTTGTGGTCGAACTGAAACGCGGTGAGCGCCTCCACGAACGAGGGGTCGTCTTCGCTCGCGGGCACCGCGAGGTCGTAGCCGAGGTTCTTGAGGCGAATGGCCGCCCCCATGTGCTCGCTCGCCGGTGCGAGCTGGCCGGTGATGGCGATGTTCCACACGAGCGGCATGGGATCGGGATAGATGTCGGGATACTTCTCGTGCGCGAAGAGCGTGACGTCGGCGAAGCTGACGTCGTCGGGCACGTAGATCTGGATCTGACCGTTGCCGTCGGTGGTGCCTTCGTGGGTGTGCTCGCCAGCCACCGCGCGATAGTGCGTGTCGGCCAGGGGCTCGCTGTGATCGGTGGCGAGGTGGGTGAAGCGCAGCGTGACGTTGGGCGGCGGCGCGGGGGGCGCATCGCGCGAGACCCGGCGCGCGCCGCTCGGGGTGGGGCTCCCCTCCATGTGGGCAAACGTCGTCTGATCTCCAAACAGGTCGAGCGTCGCCGCGTTGAGCCAAACCGTCCCCGGCGAGTTGAGGCAGACCTGTTGGCCCCCGTGAAGCAACGCGTTCCCACCGTCGCCCTTGCGCAGCATGAGGTGCGCGTTGGCGTCGGGGGTCTCCAGCGTGATCTCGTCGCCCTTCACCACCACGCGGCCCGCGCGCGTGGTCTTGGTCTGTGCGTTCGTGTCGAACCGCTGGCGCGCACGGAACCCGATGTCGTCCGCGATCATCACGATGCGGTCGGGGTGCAGCTCGAGCACGCTGGTGCCGCACTCGAGCCGGATGACCGCGGGGTCTTCCTCTTCTTGCGTGCGCACCACCACCCGCTGACTGGCGGTGAGGTAGGCCGAGCCCTTCACGAAGGCCGTCGCCGAGGTGTTGGTCTCCACCCCACCGGTGACCATGAACGACGCGCCCGCCCGGGCGGTGACGTTGTACACCCCCTTCACGCTCGTGAGATCGCTCTCGTTCACCCGGCGCACGTTGGCGCCGCCGACCACGAGGTTGTTGTTCCCCTCCACCAGCTGGAGCTGGTTGGTCGTAACCCGCGAGGTGTGGCTCCCCTTCACGAACAGCGACGAATCGCCGCCCACGCTGTTCGAGCGGTTGCCTCCCACCGTGAAGCGCTGATCGCCGGCCACGCCGCTCCGTTGATCGCCACCGACGCTGAAGCTCAGGCGGTTGCCCACCGTCATGTCGTGGTCGTGTTGCACCACACACTCGAAGTTGCGCTGAGCGTGGATGAAGACGCGCTCCTTCTCCCTGGCGTCCTCGAAGCTGAGCTCGTTGAAGCCGCCCCCCTTGGGCGAGGTCTGGGTGCGGATCCCGCTCCGGGTCATGCGCTCGGGCAGAATCTCGGGCGTGCCGTGGGTGCCGTTGTAGAGCGCCCCCACCACCACCGGGCGATCGGTGTCGCCGCCGAGGAAGGTGACCAACACCTCCATGCCGATGCGCGGAAAGAACTGAAACCCATAGCCGGCGCCGGCCCACGGCTGGACCACGCGCAGCCAGCACGAGCTCTTCGCGTCGTACTTGCCCTGGCGGTCCCAGTGGAACTGCACTTTCACCCGGCCGTACTTGTCGTGATAGATGTCCTGGCCTGGCGGGCCCATCACGGTGGCGGTCTCGGTGACGTGGCGCAAGAGCCGGGTCGGGCGCGGGGGGCGGAAGGCGAGCTGTGCGTCGATGCACTCGAAGCGGTTCTGATAGATGCGCGGCGCGCCGCTCCCGTCGCGCATGCCGTGGATGATGTGACGCAGCTCCGTCTCCGGCAGATCGCGCCCCGACACTAGCGCCTCGCGGATCGCCCGCGCACAGCCGCGCACCACGCCGTCGACGTCGCCGGTACCCCCCGCCGCGAAGTCGGGATTCTCGTACTGGTGATGCACCCGCGTCACCGCGTAGTCGCCGTCGGGGGGCACGATCTCGCGGCCGCGCTCCAGCATCGCCGTCATCCGAAACTTGTGCCCCGCCATGACGCGCGCCGAGCGGCCGCGCCCGTTGGCGAGGGCCGCGTCGCGCCGATACTGCTCGCGCTGCAGCTCCGCGCCCTCGAGGCTCACGTCCTCGATGGTGTACTCGCCGTGGTGATCGTAAATCTCGAGCGGGAGCCCCGGGGGCGGGTCGTCGGGCTCGAGCGGCTCTCCCACGCGGGCCTTCAGCTCGAGGAGGGGGCGCCGAAAGTCGTAGTCGCGCGTCTCCACGTGCTCGGGCCGTGTCTTCCACCCCGGGGCGAGGCGGTCGATCTGGCTCGTGTTGCCGGTGAGGCCCGCCTGATCGCGGAGGCGCAGCTCGAGCACGCGTGCGCCGTCGTCCTCGGCCAGGCCCCAGCCGTAGGCGGCCGCGGTGTCCGCGAACACGAACACGTCGCCGTCGCCGGACGGGCCCGCCTCCCCCCAGCCGAGTACGCGCGGGAGCGGCGCCTCCTCGTCTTCGGGCATGTCGAGCAGGTCGCCCACCAAGCCCGCCACCGAGCCCAGCGCGCCGAACGCCCCCTCCTCACGCTCGTTGCCCGTCTTCTTGGCGATGCCCTGCGCTTCCTTGGCGGCGCTCTTGAACACCGTGTTCGCCTTGTCGATCGCGTCGAGCGCGTCGGCGAACTCACCTTTCGGGAGCTCCACCTTGGCCCTGTCGCCTCCGGCGAATTCGTGCCGAAATTCGAAGAAAAACAGAACCCCTTCCTCGGCGAGGAGCCGTCGCACAAACTCGTAGTCTGTCTCCTCGTACTGCGTGCAATAGATGCGGCGCGGATAGGTCTTCACGAGCTCCCAGCGGTGGCGCACCCCCGACTCATGGAGTATTCGGCTCACGATTTCGTGCACGTACTCGTGTTGGAAGATGCGGCTGTTGCGACGCTGGGTGAGGATCCACGCCCGGGGCACGACGCGGAGGCGGAGCCGCGCATGGAGCCTCTCGGCAAACTCGAACGGCCCCTCGAGATCGAGCTCGCACACCATCCCGAAGCGGAGGTTGCCGTCCGGGCCCAGTCGGAACGCCACGTCGTGCATGAGCAGCGCGCGCTCGAGGCCGCCAACCTCGTCCGCCTCGTGGAGCTGCTCTGGCGACACCAGCACCACCATGTCGAAGGAGAACAGCTCCGACACCGCCTCCGACCCGGTGATGGTCATCACGGTGAAGCCGGTCGGCTCCGGCTCGGGTCGGGCCAGCGCTCCGTTCAGCACGCGGAGCTCAGCGGTCACGCCGACGGCGGTAGGATCCCCCGACACCCGTCAGCCCTCCACCGCGAGGTCGGTGGCCGGGTCCTCGACGGTCACGGTGGGCCCGAAGCCGCAGTTGCACCTTGAGTCGTTGGTGAGGGCCCGCACCATGCGTCCCCCTCCCACGTCCTGTTGGATGAACGTGGCCCCCGGCGTCCACGGCGTGAACGCCGGCGGCACACACGGCACGGGGGTGAGCGTCCCGTTGGCGGCCGCGGTGGCGGTCTGCACCAGCGGGTTCTGCAGCGAGCTGCACATACCAAATCCTTCGATGTTCATCGGAAAGAGGTGGTCCTCCACGTTGGCGATGGCGGCGCCATCCACCACGTAGTTGGTGCGTGTAACGCTCAGCGCGCAGGGCGAGCTCCCATCGGCGCAGCGGAGCTTGGCCCCCTTGGCAACGAGACGACGCATGTTGTCCTCGTAGCCCAGGGTGGCACCGGAGAGAACCACGGGAAACCTCCCTGAGGAGGGCTGCAAGCCCGGAAGGGGCGAGCGCTCCCCCTTCTGGCCTCAGCGTGGATCGCTGCAGCAGCGGAAACCGTGGTTCTTGTTCATGAACGAGCGCGTGAAGGTGTCGTAGTCGGCGCTGTCGCAGCGGAGCGCGTTGGCGTCGTCCCAGAACGAGCCGCCTCGGAGACGGCAGCGAGTGTCCGCCGCCGGCGCGCCGCTGCCGTCCTGGCACGCGTTGGTCCACTCCCAGACGTTGCCGCTCATCCCAAACAGGCCAGGCCAGCCCCCCTCGCAGCTCGCCGCCTCTCTCACGAGGTGGGGATGATCGTCGGGACCGTTGTCGACGCCATCGAACTCGTCGCCCACGCAGCGCCCCAGATCGTACTCGTTCCCATACGGGAACTGCCGCTCGCCGCCGCGACTGCACGCCGCCATCCACTCGTCGCGCGAAGGATCGGCGAACGCGTCGAAGTCGCCGGCCTCCCCGCCGATCGCGCCACACAGCCGCTTGCCGGCCCAGGCGCAGTAGTCGCGCGCGTCGCACCAGTCGACACAGGCGACGGGATGGTCGCCGCGCTCGACAGGATCGTAGTCGATCGGCAGACAGTTGGCGGCGCCGATGTGCGGCCCGTAGTCGACGTTGAAACCGCAGGTGACGTCGTCGTCGTCGGGTGTCGGCGCGCTCGCGAGGAACTCCGCGTAGTGCGCCGCCGTCACCTCCGTCTCGTCGATGCAGAACGTCTCGCCGGCGGTGTCGAGCCGAATCAGCGCCGGTCCGGGCAGCTCCGTCGGACACGAGCGCGCGCCGCCTTCCGCCGGCGCACCGGTCGCGCCGCCGCCGCCGGCGGCACCGCCGCCGCTCCCGCTCCCACCTGGCGTCGGTCCCCCCTCGCCTTCCACCTGCTCGAACGCCACGCCACAGCCGAAGAGCATGGGGCCGCCGAGGAGCAGGAGCGTCGTCACCCAAGTCCAAACCCCACGCACCGATCGATGGTAGCGCGGATCGTCCGGCCACGAAGTCTCGAATGCGATAAGCGTGCCGCAGGCTCAAGACCCACGCCGGGGGAGGTTGAGGCGAGGAGACGTCGACGTCCTCGCCCTCGTTCCCTCTCTCCCTAGGCGGGGTCGGCGAGGGGCTCGTCGGCGCGGCGGAAGCGGAGCCGCGCCACCTTCTCCCGCACCGTGCGCTCGAAGGCGGGCGCTGCCATCGCCGTCTTCATCGCCTCGGAGACCGCGAAGTACATGCGGGCCGGGCGCCACCGCACCGGCTCGTTCGTGGCCTCGTCCACGATCCCGCCGTCGGCCACGAGCTGGGTCGCCCGATCGAGCGGCAGGGGCTTGGTTACCTCGCCGAGCGCGACGAAGAACGCCTCGTCCTCGGGGTCGAGGAAGCGGAGGAGGCCGCGGGCCTGCGCGGCCACGTGATAGTGCGACGGCGTGAAGAGGAGCCCGTCGAGGCCGAGTCGCTCGCAGGCCATCACCAACATGCCCACCACGAGGGCGAGGCAGCCGAGGCCAGGGTGCTCTTGGCCAGGCAGGAGCGGACGGGACGGAGAAGGCGCTCTCCGAGGGTCTTGCAGGAGCAGCCACTCGATGTCGAGGAGCTTGAAGCGCTCGACATCGCGCACGATCTTCACCACCAGCTCGATGAGCAACAGCCGCTCGTCGCCGCCGCTCAGCACGCGGACGCGGTCGCCGGACGCCGTCGCGCGAGCGCACTCGATCTCGACGTGATCGTAACCGCGCTCGCGCAGGTGCTCGAGCAGCCCATAGCGCTCGAAGGCGAGCTCGATCCCGTAGGGGGTGTAGTAGTCGAGGACGCGGTGCTCGCCCATGCCCTCTTCGAGGTCGCCCATCAGATCCGCCTCGGTGAGCTGGAACGGATCGCCAGCGAGCTGCGTGGGGGAGATGTTCTCCTTGATGCGGCGGAAGCGCGCGAGGCTCCGCTCGACCGAGCCCTCCACCGGCTCGTCCCTCCCCGACATGAGCCACACGAGCGTGCGCGCGGTGTAGCGCCAGGCCTCCTCGCCGTAGCCACCCGCGGTCACCATCACGGTGGGCACCCGCGGGCGGTGTTCAAGCACGAGCCGGTCGCGGCGCAGCACCGCTTCGGGGCTCACCATCCACGATCCGAGCCGGTCGTCCTCCGCCACGTCGACGCCAGCCACATAGAAGACGAGCTCCGGATCGGCCAGCAGAAAGGCCTCGGGGAGGGTGCGGGCCACCGCCTCGAGGTACAGGCCATCGCCCACCGCGAGGCCGAGGGCCACGTCGATGCTGCGCCGAACCGGCCGCTCGTCCCAGCTCGTGGCGTGAATGGAGCAGGTCACGACGCGATCGTCGTCTGCGAAGATGCGCCGGGTCCCATCGCCGTGATGCAGATCGAGATCCACGATCAACACGCGCCCCCCGAAGCCGTCCGCGCGCAACGCAGCGATGGCCACCGCGACGTCGTTGAGCGCGCAGAAACCGGCCCCGTGGTCGCGGTGCGCGTGATGAAAGCCGCCCCCGAGGTTGACCACCACGCCGCCTCCTCCGCGGAGCTTCTTCGCCAGCCGCGCCGCGGCCACCGTCCCGCCGGTGGCCCAACGCTGCGCCTCGAGGAACGCCGCCGCGTCGCCCCGTGACAGGGTGTCGACGCCAAACACGCGGGCCATGGCGCGCGGCCGATCGAGGCTCGCGAGGTACTCCGCGTCGTGCGCGCGCAGCAGCTCTCGCATGGTGGCTGGCTGAGGACGAATCACCCGCTTGGGGACGAGCCAGCCTTCGGCCTCGAGGTACCCGAGGATCTTGCGCGCGCGATGGTGGTCGGCGATCTCGCTGCGGGGAGGCTCGTAGGCGCTGTGGAACACCACGCTCGTCCGCCTGGACCGCATGGCGCCGAGGACCCGCCGGGCGCGACGGCGGGTGACATCGGCCACCACCGCGAGCCCGCGACGGAGCGTGGTCATGTCGAGATGCGGGGGCTCGGGCATTGGGCCGACGGTATCCAGTCGACGGTCAGCCGTCGAGGGCCCTGCACCAGCGTAGGGGGAGGGTGCGGCAGCACTCCAAGAGACTCAAGACCCGACCGGAAAAGGCCGACGCTCTCGCGAAGCGCGCTTGGGCGTTGGGGGCGAGAAGCGCAACGCGGTGGGAGGGGGGCCCCGCGCAGCGTGGGGGGAGGGTGCGGCAGCACCCTCCAGGAAAACTCAAGAGCCGACCGGAAAAAGCGGAGTGGCGGGGTCGGTGGGTCGCTTCAGGTGGCGCGGAGCGCGGCGCGGACACCTCGCGCATGGTCCCAAGCTCCTGAGCTCCCTCGGCGTGCGACGCTCCTGAGCGTGACCGTCTGCCCCCC
>CAYOAL010000200.1:0-13333 GCA_964401935.1 uncultured Polyangiaceae bacterium | reverse complement strand
CGCTTGCGCGAAGGTGCTGGCGAGCACGATCGGCGTCATCACCGCCCCGCTGAGCGGATCGGGGGGCTGGCCCGCGTGAATCGCCAGGGTGTCGAGCGACCAACCGTCGTTTGCCTGCGCCATGCCCCCCCTGTAGGCGTGCCACGCCCGCTGATCAAGCGCCGCGAACGGCGCCCCGCGAACGAGCGTTCGAACCCGCCGTCGGCGTCGACTATGCTCGACGGGTGCGGTTTCCGGCCCCCTCCGGCCTCGAGGTCGAGCGCGTCATCGCGGCCGGCAGCGTGTTCCTCGTGGCCAGCGGCCGACGCGCCGACGAGCGCGTGATCTGCAAGCGGCTCCTGCCCCGGATGCGGCACGAGCCGCTCGCGCAGGCGGCGGCCGAGCGGGAGATCCGCGCGCTGAGCCTCGCCCGACATCGGGCCCTGCCGCGCCTCCTGCACCATGGCGCCGACGAGCACGGCCCGTTCATCGTTCAGTCGTTGGCGGAGGGCACCGCGCTCGCCGAGCTCGTGGAGGGAGGACCGCTGCCTGGGCCGCTGCTCGCCGCGGTGCTGCGCGCGTCGTTCTCGGCGCTCCACGAGATCCACCGCCTCGCCGACGACGGCGGCCCTCTCGAGCTCGCCCTCGGCGACCTCAGCCCCGACGACCTGGTGATCGGCAAGCGCCGCGATCAGCTGTGGTTCGTGGATCTGGGACAGGCGAGCTGGCGCGACCAGGCCGCGGGGGAGCACGAGCGCGGCACCCCTCCCTACGTGCCCCCCGAGGTCGCGCGCGGCGAGGTGCGCTGGGATCAGACCGCCGACGTGTTTGCCCTCGCGGCGTTGATGGCCCACGCAGCCACCGGTCGTGAGCCAAGCGTCGCCACCGGGCCGGCGCGACTGGCCGAGATCGGTGACCGCGGCCTCGCGCTCTCTCGCCTCGCCCAGTCTTCCGTGGTGTCGGCGCGTGATCGCGAGGTGCTCCTCGCCGCGCTCGCGAACGAACGGCAAGCACGCCTCGTCACCGCCGAGGCGGTCCTACGCGCCCTCGGCTGACCTCCGCCACCGAACCCTCGGGTGGTGGGCGGCGTCAGGGGGAGACGAGCGCGAGCCAGAGACGCACGAGGGCGCCAGGATCGCGCGCGCGCAGCGGATCCACGCGCAGCGTGTGGAGCAGGCCCACATAGAGCGCGTGGGCGAGGAGGGCGCGCTCCTCCACGCGATCCGCGCCCAGCTCGCGAAAGGTGTCCTCGAGCAGGCAGAGCCGCCGTGTGGTGACCTCTTCGAGAAACGGCGTGACACGCTCGTCGTCGACCACACCCGAGAGGGCCACCTCCACGTGGGCGTGCTCGGGCTCCTGCACCCCACGCGCGGCCAGCACGCGGAGCCGCTCGTGGGGTGGGGACACCGCGCGGAGCCGCTCGAGCCGCCTCACGCTCGCGTCCCGCCAGCGCGCGAGCGAGGCCGCGAGGAGCTCGTCGCGGCTGTCGAAATGCCAGTAGAAGCTGCCCTTGGTCACCTTCAAGCGGCGCGCGAGCTCGTCGATGTGCACCGCGGCGAGGCCGCCATCGGCGAGGGCGGACACCGTGAGCGCCTCCCAGTCGTCACGACCGAGGGGGCGCCCGTCGGTCACCGTTCCCCCCTCGTCCCCCCTCGCGACGCCGCGCGCGCCCCCCACCCCCGCGTCGGACAACGCGCCGCGAGGCGGGCGCCGACGAGAGGGAGGGGTGTGGGGTGACTGAGGGGAATTGAACCCCCGACAACTGGAGCCACAATCCAGTGCTCTACCACTGAGCTACAGCCACCGGGAAGCCGCGATCATACTCATGACGCGCCGGTCTACAAGGGCCCGTGTCCCGAGACGCTGCTTGTGGATGTAGTTGTTCGGAATTGCTGGCAAGTGGTAAGTTGCACACGGCTCGTGAGGGCCGGTGCCGGCGACCGCTGGCGCCCCAACTTTGGCAGGAGGGGAGCGCCCCGTGCGCGGAACCATCATCGGGGTATTCGCCGTCGTCGTTCTGATCGTGAGCGTGCTGTCGTTCATGCTCATGCGGCTCGCGATCGGTGACGTGAACACCAAGGGCGAGGCCCAGCGCGCGGTGACCGCGGCGGTGGCCCAGCTGCAAGTCGAAGGCCTGCGGATCGAGCGCTGGTTGTCGGAGCAAGCCGACGCCGACGAGCTCCTCGAGCCGTTCGCGATCAGCGCCAAAGAGGCGCGCGGAAACGAAGCCACCGCCCGCGCCAACGGCCTCGAGGAGCGCACGAAGAACGCCGGCGTGTTCGCGTCGGTGCGCCCTTCGCTCATCCTCCTGTTCGACGACAAGGGCGAGGTGCTCGGCCGGAACGGCACCGCGCTCATGCGCGGCAACAAGCTCACCGACTCGCACCCCAAGGTGCTCGAGGCGGTGCTCGCCGGCCGCAGCGGCTCGAGCGTCTGGGTCGAAGAGGGGATGCTCGTGTCGTTCGCGCCCATCCGCAAAGGAGACCAGGTGGTAGGCGGCGTGGTGCTCGGCACGGCCTTCAACGACGAGCGCCTCCAGAACACGAGCAACGCCACCAGCGAGCTGGGCCTCTACGCCGCCGTGAAGCGCAACGGCAAGATGGAGGTGGTCGCCAAGAGCAGCAAGGCCAAGGATCTCATCGGTCGCTTCGGGACCGCCGACGAGAACGCTGGAAACGACGCGAAGCTCGACTTCGCGCTGGGCACCGAGAGCGCCCTCGACACCGATCAGGTGATCACCCCGATTCAGGGCCTCACCACCGAGCTCGACAGCGCCGCGAAGGCGCTCGGCGGCTACGGCGACCAGGTCGCGGTCATCGCGTCCGTCACCGAGACCAAAAACGTGGGCAGCTTCGGCACGCTCGTCGTCCCCTTCCTCGGCGTCTTCCTCTTGGGCTTGCTCTTGACGGCGGTAGCGGCTCACCTCCTCAACCGCTACATCGCCCAACCCATCTCCGACCTCGAGGACGGCTTGCTCGCAGTGATCAACGGGCAGACGGACATCCGGTTCGAGCTCGAGCACAAGATGCTCGGAGGCCTGGTGTACCAGGTGAACTCGCTGCTCAACCAGCTCCTCGGCGTGAAGGAAGACGACACCGACGACGAGGGGCGCCCGTCGGTGGCTCCATCCTCCTCGTCCTTCGCCGAAGCCCTCAACGTAGATGAGCGCATGGTGTCACTCTCGCTCGACGACGTGGAGGACGGCCGGGCGCTGCGCGACGAAGCGCCCGAAGACTATTACAAGCGCATCTTCGACGAGTATCTCGCGGCCAAGCGCAAGCTCGGCGACCCCACCGACAACGTGCGGTTCGCGGCGTTCCAGAAGCGCGTCCAAGACGGCGAGCAACGCCTCACCGATCAACACGGAAAGCCGTTCCGCTACCGGATCGAGCAAAAGGGTGGAGAGATCGTGCTGGTCGCGGTGCCGCTGGCGTGAGCGCCCGAACGGTCGACATATTTGCGCATTCGGTCGTGGGCATCTAAAAAAGACGGGATGGGGGTCTTCACCCGACGCAGCCACGCTTCCACCCTGATCGCGAGCTCGGCGCTCGCCCTCTGGGGTTGCACCATCGGCGGGGGCGTCGATCTTCCCCAAGGGAGCGCGAGCGCGCTGGAGAAGGCCACGGGGAGCGCGAGCGCCACGGTAGCCGGTGACGCGGGAGCGCCGGAGCAGCCGGGCGCCATCACCGACTGGCGCGAGGCGGCGCGCCTGTTCCAGTTCGATCGGGCCGCCGAGCTGCTCGCGGCGCTACCCGCCGCGGAGCGCGGACAGGCGCGGGTTCGGCTCGCGGCCGGCTTCATCGCGCTCCAGGCCGGACGCCACGCCGACGCGGTCAAGGAGCTCGATGGCTTGGCCAGCGAGCTCCCGGTGGCCAAGGACGAGATCGACGCCTGGTTCGCAGAGGCCGCTGCCCACGCCGGCCCATTCGACAAGGCCGGCGGGATCCTCGGCGGCTCCCCCCTCGTGCGCGACAACATCCTCGGCGCCCGCGCCTACCAGCGGGGCGGCGAGCTCGGAAAGGCGCGGGTCACCATCGACACTGCGCTTCAGCGAGCGGAGCGCAACCGCCTCGCCTCCCTCCAGGTGGAGGCGCACCTGGTGCGCGCGCAGATCGCGGAGGCCCAGAAGCAGCCAGCGGTCGCCGCCGCCGACTATCGCTGGGTGGTGGAGAACGCGCCCGACCACGACGACGTGCGCGAAGCCATCGCCGGCGTCGATCGCAACCAGGGCACGCTGTCGCTCGACGCTCGGCTCGAGGCGCTCGCTCGCTCTGCCTCGCCGCTCAACGTCGACAAGACCCTGGTGATGCTCTCGGCCCTCGCCGCCCAGCATCCAAGCCAAGGTCTCGCCCACGCGCGCGCCAAGGCTCGCGCCCTCTTTCACGCGCGCGACTATCCACGCGCTCGCGACGCGTTCGACGCGCTCGTGAAACAGCCCACCCCGCTCGTGGCCGAGGCCCTCTACTACGCCGCGCGGGCGTCGGAGCGCGCAGGGGACGAGGAGGGTGCGCTCAGCCGCTACAAGGAGGTGAGCGCGCGCCATCCGGGCAGCATCTGGGCGGAGCGCAGCGCGCTTCGGTATGCCGAGCTCCAGCTCACGATGGCGCGCTACGAGCCAGCGGCGCAGGCCTTCGCGAGCTACACGTCGCGCTTCGCCAAAGGAGAGTCGGTGGAGAGCGCGCACTACGGCCGCGCGATGGCGCTCTTGAGCGGGGGCAAGCCCGACGCGGCGGCCGCGCTCTTCAAGAGCCTGCGCGACAAGGCCAAAGACCGCCGCTTCTCCGCCAGCCTCCAACACCTCGAAGGGGTGGCCCTCTCGCGTGCCGGCAAGCCGGAGAAGGCTGCGAAGCTGTGGCTCGAGCTCGTGCGCGAGCAGCCCCTCACCTGGGCCGGGATGGCCGCCCACGCCCGCCTCGCGGCCGCCGGTCACAGCCCCATGCCACCGCTGATCGGCGGCGCCGAGGTGGTGCATCACGCGCCGCTGCCGATCTCGCTGCCGAGCACGCCACGGATGTTCCACGAGCTCGGGCTCGACGTGGTCGCCGAGCAGCGGCTCGCAAACATGGAGCAGGACGCGGCGCGGAGCTACCCGTCGCGCGAGAGCGAGGCGCTGTGCGAGATGTACGGCAAGCTCTCGGTGGCGCGCCAGCGGAGCCGGGTCGGCAACCGGGCGGTGAGCCTCGAGGTGTTGATGCAACCGGTGAGTGCGGGGAGCCGCTGGGCGTGGGACTGCGTGTACCCGAGACCCTACGCCACGCTCGTGACCGAGAACGAGCAGCGCTTCAAGATCCCGCAGGGGTTGGTGCACTCCATCATGCGGCAGGAGAGCGCCTTCAAGACCAACGCCAAGAGCCCGGTGGGAGCCCAGGGCCTGATGCAGCTCATGCCGAACACCGCCGTGCGGGCAGCGGCCGAGATCCCCATCACCATCGAGCTCAGAGACGTGTGGCGTCCCGACAAGAACCTCACGCTCGGCTCGTTCTACCTCGGCAAGCTGCTCGAGGGCTTCAAGGGCAGCGTCCCCCTCGCCGCCGCCGGCTACAACGCGGGCCCTCAAGCCGTGCAGCGCTGGCTCGCCGCCGCCAACACCGAAGACCTCGACGTGTGGGTGTCGCGCATCCCCTACACCGAGACGCGCCACTACGTGCAGCGGGTGATCACCAACTTCGCCCGCTATCAGTACCTCGCCGGCGGACGGGGCGCGATCGCCCCGCTGTCGCTCGTGATCCCCAAGGGCACCGAGGTGGGCGACGACGCCTATTGAGTCGAGGGCGAGGGGTCGTTTTTTGGTCCCGAGTGCGACACGCGGCACTAGAACGACACCCGCCGTGAGTGCCAAGAGCCTGTCCGAGAACCGCGCACGCGCGAGCGACGCCGAGCGTCCCTCGTCGTAGGGCCGAGACGTATGGACACGGCACGCGTTTCCATCGCCATGGTGCTCGGCATCGTTTTTCCCCTCGCCATCGAGTGGAGAGACAAGCGACGCCTCGCACCACCGGAGCGAGAGCGGGTTTGGGGCGTGGCCACCTGGGCCGTCGCCCTTTACGCCTTCAGCTGGTTCTCGCTCCTCGGTTGGTCGTGGGTGACTCGCCGCGGCTTCTGGCGCTACGTGTGGGGTCCTCTCTGGCTCGGCGTCGCGGTGGCCGCTGCCCACACCCTGGACACCGTGTTCGTGCTCGCGGCCGGCCTCGAGCTGCAAGACGTGCTCGAAGGCTATCAGACGGCGGCGCTGGCCGTGCCGGCGGGGGTGGCCATCCTCGGCGTGGTCGCGCTGATCACCTACGGCTCGCGGGCCTTGAAGCGGGGGGTCAGCCGCCTGACGACGCGCGGCTGGGCCGCACCCCTCGTGCTCGTCGTCGCCTTCGCGGCGTCTGAGGCGCAAGCCCTCGAGCGCTTCCCCTTCGATCGCGACCATCCGCTGCCCCCCGGCCGCGACGGCTGGGCTCACGCCGCCGTGGGCGGGGTGCGCGGCATCACGGTGGGCCCGATCGAGAGCGCGCTGCACCCCGAGGCTGGCTACGGCACCGAGCGGGGACGGGCTGCCTTCGCAGAGGCGGAGCGCATGGGGGCGACGTGGGTCGCGATCACGCCCTTCGGGCGGGTGTGGGATCTCGACGGGGGCGGAGTCGATCTAACGTTCGAGGCCGACGCCGAGCAGAACGCGCGCGACGTGCTCACCGCCATCCGGCACGCCCACGAGCTCGGTTTGCGGGTGATGCTGGTGCCTCACCTCTGGGTGGAGTCGGGCGGGTGGCGCGCCCAGATCGATCCCGGCGACGACGCGGGCTGGGAGCGCTGGGCGGCCTCCTACCGCCGCTTCCTGTTGCACTGGGCCGACATCGCCGAGCGCGGAGGGGTGGAGCTGTTCAGCGTGGGCGTCGAGCTCCGGAGCTGGGTCACCGGCCCGCGCGCCTCGAGCTTCCGCGCCATCATCGCCGACGTGCGTGCCCACTACCGCGGGCTCCTCACCTACTCCGCCAACTGGGACGACGTCGAGCACACCGTGATCCTAGGCGAGCTCGACGTGATCGGCGTCAACGCGTTCTACCCGCTCACGAAGAAGGAAGAGGCGAGCTACGACGACCTCCGCCTCGGCGGCCTCACCGTGGCCGCCGATCTCCAGGTTCTGGCCACCACCTGGCACAAGCCCGTCCTCCTGACCGAGATGGGCTACACCACGCGCCCCGACCCGGCCTTGCGACCGTGGGAGTGGCCCGACGGGATGCAGAACGTGGTCGTCGACGAAGTGGCACAGGCGACGGCCTACCGCGCCCTCCTCACCCCGCTGTTCGATCAGCCGTGGTGCGCAGGCTTCTTCGTGTGGCGCACCTACGCCGATCCCGACGACGTCTCGCAGGAGGCGGAGTGGGGCTTCTCGCCCCGGGGCAAGCGCGCCGAGCTCGTGCTCCGCGACGCCTTCAGCGCCACCTGGGCGTCCGATCCCAACGACCTGTGGGCGTCGTGGTCGGGGGTGACGATCGGGCTCGAGGGTCGCCGCACCGGTCGGCAGCGCGCGCGCACCGAAGGACTGCACGCGTGGGAGCTCAGCCCGCCCCTCGAGGCGCTCCTGCTCCCGGCGCCGAGCCCGTGACGGTCACGAGGCGTGGGCGGCGCGAGGCCCCCCCGGCGCGAACGACGCGGCTCGGCGACGTCGCGGTCAGGGCTGCACGTGCACGATGGTGCCCTCGCCCATCGACTCGCCAGCGTCCACGCTGTGCCAAGACTCGGGGAGCGGAGGATCGGTCCACTTGAAGATGCGATAGGCGTCGATGGGGGAGAGGTTGATGCAACCGTGGCTGCGCGGGCGACCGTACTCGGTGTGCCAGTAGGCGGCGTGGAGCGCGAAGCCAGCGTGGAAGTATTGCACCCACGGCACGTCGTTGAGCTCGAACTCCTCGCCGAGCGTCTGCGAGTCCATCGTGGCGGTGATGTGTTTGTCGCGGATGCGGAAGGTGCCGCGCGGCGTCGAGTGCGTCTTCTTCGGATCGCCGAGCCCGTCCTTGCCCGTCGACACCATCGTCGCGTAGATCGGCTTGGTGCCTTGATAGAGGATCAGGGTCTGGCGCTGGATCGACACGTCGATCCACTTCTGCTCCTTGGTTCGGGCGTGCTTGGGGAACTTGCTCACGAGCGGGGCGATCGCCAGATCCTGGGAGCGCACCCAGTCGCCCGCCTCCGTCTCCACGTAGCGAATCTTGCCGTCGTGCCTCGCCTCGCCGGTGAGCTGGATGGGCGTGCCATAGGCGAGCTTCTTCTTCTTGATCTTGAAGCGGCCCTGCTTGCGCTCGTAGTCGCTCGTGCCCTCCAGCTTCTTCACGAACCCCACCGGCAGCTCCCAGCCCTCGGTGAGCTCCACCCCATGGAACGTGGAGCCTCGCCCAGGCTTGAGCTTGGAGATGGGGATGAGCCGAAGGTCGGTGGTGAGGGCGAACTCGCGCTCGTCCCCCGCGAAGGCGTCGACGAGCGAGACGCCCGCGTGGCGCTTGATCCGGTTGGTGATGACCGCGTACTCCGGAACCTTGAAGTTCGACACGTTCGGGATCTGGCGTCCCCCTTCGAAGAACCACGGCACCGTGCCGCTGCCGTCGCCGCCGAACTTCTCGAACGGGTTCATCGCCGGCGGCTCGTCCGGTGGTGGCCCGAGCACCACGCCATCGTCGAGCATGCGCACGTCGTTGGATCCCACCTCCACCGCGTTCCACGTGTCGCGCAAGCGGTGGAAGCTGCGGATGTGCCGCTCGAGCGACATCTCGTACTCGTACTGCTCCTTCTTGGACGGCAGCCGATAGTAACGGGGCGCGATGGCGCGGACGAAGGCGTAGTGAAAAGGGAGCGGCTTGTTCCGATCCGGCTGCCGAATGTTGGCGCGCAGGATCGGGTGCTCCATGTCGGTGGTCGCGCCATCGTCGACGCAGACGAAGCCGTGGGGCAGGATGTTGAAGAAGCCGCCCTGGCAGGCGTCGAAGGCGGCCGCCTTCTCGCCGCGGCGCACGCGCGTGCCGAGGCGCAGGTATCCGAGCTTGGTCGACCTGCGGTCCGGCTTCTCGTAGATCGACACCAGCATCCGCACCGCGCCGAGCTCGGGGCCGTCGGCTCTGGCGAGCATGTCGGGGCCGAGATCCACGGCGGCGAGCGCGGCGTCGGGGCCGGCGGCGGCCGGCTCCGCCCCATCGGCAGGCGCGACCTTCGAGTTGGCGATGGGCTCGCCCGGCTGCGAAGCGTCTCCACAAGCTGCAACCAAGACGAGTCCCCACGCGGCGAGGGACTTACGCTTCGTCATGTTCATGCCGTCGCAGAGTCGGCGGCGCCGGGCCAAGTTCTCACGCGCCAAGCTCTCACGCCTCGGCGAGCGCAGGGGGGCCAGGCGCCACATTGACGCGACCGACCGGGAGCGGTGTACTGAGCGGATGTCGAAACGCGCAGGATGGGACACGGGGACGCGAGCACGACCGCTCGCGCTGGCTGCCACGATGGCGGTCGCGGCGCTGGCCGCGGGCTGCAAGAGCGACTGCGAGGAGGTGTGCGAGTGGTCCAAGGAGTGCGCCTCCGCCGAGATCGAAAACACCTTCCTCGGCAACGCGAGCTGCGGCGACCTCTGCGATCTGCAGGACGACTTCGCCGAGATCATCGGCTGCGAGGACGTCTGGGACGACTACACCGCCTGCGCGGCGGACAACCTCCCCGAGGGCTGCCGGCAGACGACGGCCGGCCCCTTCTGCGAGGCGGAGACCCGCGCCTTCACCCAGTGCTTCGGGGTCGACGACGACGAATGACGCGGCGCGAGGCACGTGAGCCGTCCACTTGCTGCACCGCAGCACATTCCGCTCCTCGCCCCGGCGCACACGGCCCCGAAGCCAACCCCCTAGAAACTCGATCAAGCATATAGTATCATTAACAAACTTAGTCGCTCACGGGGTACCCCCGAGAGAGGCTCGATCCGATTTTTGCACTGCAACATTGATCGACATCGGGGGAAGCCCGCTAAGAAGCGGCCCATGAAGCTCACCGACTGCAAGATCATCGTCACCGGGGCAGCGAGCGGCCTCGGGCGCCACTTCTCGTTGCGGCTCCTCGAGGCAGGCGCGGCGGTCACCGCCGGCGACGTCGACACCGCGGGGCTCGCGGGCCTCGTCGCCGCCGCTCTACCCCTCCCCGGCAAGCTCTTCACGCACCCCCTCGACGTGGGCGACGAGGCGTCGGTGCAGACCTTCGTCGAGTTTGCCCACGGCGCGATGGGGGGACTGACGGGCCTCGTGAACAACGCGGGGATCTTGCGCGACGGCCTGCTCGTCAAGCGCGACCGCGCGAGCGGCGAGATCGTGACGCTCTCGACCAAGCGCTGGCAGGACGTGATCGACGTCAACCTCACCGGCGCGACGTGGATGGTGCGCGAGGTGGTGGCGACCATGGCGCGCACCGAGCAACGTGGCGTGGTCGTGAACATGAGCTCGATCGCCCGTCACGGCAACCGTGGACAATCGAACTACGCCGCAGCCAAGGCCGCCCTCGCCGCCAACACCAAGACCTGGGCCCTCGAGTTCGCCCCTTTTGGCGTGCGCGTAGGCGCGGTCGCGCCGGGCATGGTGCGAACCCCGATGACCGACGGGATGAACGAGAAGGCGCGCGCCGCGTTCGTGGCCCAGATCCCGGTCGGTCGCATCGGTGAGCCGGAGGACATCTGGCTCGCGGTGCGCTTCATCATCGAGTGCGACTACTTCAACGGCCGCACCATCGACGTCGACGGCGGCTCCACGTTCTGAGCGGCTCCGACACCTGAAACCCGGGAGCCGAGGCTCGGAGAACGGAGGCCCACGAGACCGAGGCTCTCCGGATCTCGTGTGATCTCGCTGGCGCGCTTGGCAGAATTCGAATCTGCGACCCCTGGCTTCGGAGGCCACTAAGTATCCGGAACCCTTGGGAATTACGTTGAAGTGCTGCGAAGCACCACACCCGATCGTGGGTGTTCTCGCCGTCTCCCATCGAGGTGGCCATCGCGTGCCCGGTTCTTCGTGCCCGGTTGTGTGGTCCACCCGTTCGATGATCGCCCTCGCCGACCTCGCCCACCACGTCGCGAACCATCCCGAGCTGGCCCGGCTCGTCACCCCCTAGCCCAGCGCCAGCGCCACACCACACCCCCCGAGCGACGACGGGGCGACCGGTGGGGGGTCGGCCGGTCGTCGGGCCGTGACGAGGCTCACAGCGTGAGCACGTTGCGACCCGTGACGATCGCCCAAGGGACGGTGCCGCTGTTCGCTGTCGCTGTCCGTAGCCGGACGGAGTGAGCTGTGACGTCGATCGCGACGATCGCTTGCCGGGGCGAGCCGTCGAACGTTTCGGTGGCGAGCTGGAGCCAGGTGGCTCCGTCCGGCGAGACATCGATGGCGACCACGCCGTCAAAGTCGGTGCCGTCGAGGTACACGTACACATCGGTCAGCTCGCGTGTCCGGACCGGGTCGCCAGCTGCGACGGTCGGAGGGATGACCGGGTCGCTGCTCTCGAACCTCACGGTTTGACCCCCACAGGCACACGCCGAGCAAACCCCGAGATCGAAAATCCGGTGAGCGTGCCCTGCTTCACCTGCTGCCACAACTCGTCATCGAAGACCTTGACGGTCAGGAGCCATGTCCCGGCCGCGATGTCGACCCCCGCGATGACCTGGTCCACCGGTGCGATCCAAGACTCCACCGGTTGCACGCTGTGGTTCACGATCGCCTTGTGTTGGAGGCCGATGTTCCGGAAGTCCAACATCCACAAATGTGCCGTTTTGCGGATCTCATCCGCTGAATACGTGTCCCCCTGCGAGTCCGCGACGTCGGGTTCGAGGACGATGCCGGTCACGAGCCGCAGCTCGCCGTTCGAGTCGGGTTCCACCTTCGGCAGCGCTTTGACGACGCGCGCCGGAACATCCGACAGGTGCACGAGTAGAGCGGCGTGGGTGCGGGTTTCGGTGTCTCGGCCGATGTAGTTCGACATCCGGTTTGACTACGTCGCTCCACCGCGTAGTCAATCATTTGTCAGATATGTTGCCTCATCAACACAGCTACACGCGAGCCGAAACGATGTACGCCCTCGCGGCGATGGCCCGCTGCCACCACGTCACGGCGGATCGGTACATGCGCGATCGGATGTCGGTGCGACCAAGCATCCGTGAGCGGCTCGACGCCGCAGCTCGCGACCTTGAGCTGGCCCAAACCACCCCCAACCGAAAGACCGACTCATGAATACCGCAGATATCATCCACGCCGCGGCGAAGGCCGCGGGAGATGCCGCGACGTCGGCCACGAGCGATCTCGAGGAGCGTCTCGGCGCGCTCGAACAGCTCGTGTTGCGTCAGGCGAAGGCGATCGAGAAACTACTCGAGAACACCTCCGGGATGACCACCACGAGGCTCTCCCCGAGCGATCTGGTCGGGGAGAGCGAGCTGGCGAAAGCGTGTCAGCTCGCGGCGAAGAAGGCCGAGCGCGTCATCGCCCGAAACATGGCCGCTGACGCCGAGGAAGCATTCTGGCACAAGTTCAGTGACGACGTGACCACGAGGCCGAGCCGATGAGCGCCCGTCGCCCGAGGGGGCGAAAGCCCAGAGACATCACCGCGGCGACTCATCGCCTCGTGGACATGTTGACGGGCGAGGTCTCCCTCGTGGACTCGCCGGCCAACAATCGGCCATTCCTGACGCGGAAGGCCAAGACGAGCAAGTTCGCGATCAACCCCGAGGACCGGCGAGAGATGCTGACCGCCGTGATCGAAGCGCTCCCCCTCATCACCGAGGCATCGTCAGCGCTGGCCAACGCGAGCGGCGACGATCGCGCGTCGGTGCCTCGCGAAGTGCTCGATCGCTTGCGGCTCGCAGGTGAGCTGTTGGTGGAGTGCGGCGAGCGCATGGAGAACCGGAGGCACGCGTCGTGATCGTCGACCGAACCGGGCGGATGGCCACGCCACGAAAGAAACCAGCACAGATCGTGGACCCGACGGACACCACGTCGGTGCTCGCGATCACCGACGACAGCCACCCCGACTACACCCCAGACGACGCGGCGATCGTGGCGATCACGACCGATGGCACAAGCACCATCGTCACGGCCGGTGAAGCGCGAGCCATGCACCGACGTGGTCAGCTCGCGCGACTCGTGTGGATCGGCGACGCGCTGGCGATCGCCGATCGTCATGCGACGACGACCGCCGAAGAGCGAGAGGAAGAGGACACCCTCGGCACGCCGTGGAATCCGCATCCAGGTTCGCCCCCACCAAAGCCGGTCGCTCGCGACGAACTTGGCGTCCGCTGCCCGTCGTGTGCTCGGATCGCTGTGACGCTCACCAAAGTGGACCCACTTCTGCTCGTCAGAGTTGACCCATG
>CAYOAL010000199.1:0-13708 GCA_964401935.1 uncultured Polyangiaceae bacterium | reverse complement strand
CAGTACGACGATCCCGAGGCCGCGTCAGGAACGCGGCTCACCGAACGCTTACGCTCGTCGCGGGGGGCTGTCTCCCGGTGTCGGGGGAGGGTTGTGAGGTGACACGGACCTGCGCGGCGGACGACGACGGGGGTGGAGGCGGCGGCGGGGTGCAGGTGCCGAGCTCGCCGTGTGGGCAGTGCGAAGGCGAGACGCCGTACTGTGACGAGGCGACGCTCACGTGCGGGGTGTGCCGGTTTCACGCGGAGTGCCCGGCGTCGGCGTGCAACGCGTTCACGGGGGCGTGTTTGGACGCGGTGCCGCAAACGGTGGGGCCGGAGGGAACCCACGCGAGCTTGGGGGCGGCGTTGGCGGCGCTCGGCGACGATGAGGAGGAGGCGGTGTTCTGGCTCGCGTCCGAGGCGAGCACGGGGACCTACGTGGAGAGCCTGGTGGTGGAGGGGCGGGTGGTGGCGGTGCTGGGCTGGAACGCCCGACCGGTGCTGCGGGGAGCGGGGGCGCAACCTACGGTGGAGGTGGCGAGCGACGCGACGCTCTTGCTCGACAGCGTGAGCCTGCGAGGGCACGTGGAGGGGCGCGCGCTGACGGTGGCGGGGCGCCTGTTGCTGGAGCGGGGGGAGGTGGTTGGCAACCCCGGCGGGGGGGTGGAGGCGCTCGGGGCGGACGCCGAGCTGCGGGTGCGCAACAGCATCGTCGCGGCCAACGGGTGGGCGGTGGTGGGCGTCGAGCTCGGGGAGGGCTCGCTCGAGCTCTTGTATTCGACGGTGGCGTCGGAGCCGAACGCGCCAGCCACCGTGCGTTGCGCACCGGGGGGGCGTGTCGTGGCGCGGAACTCCATCGTGTTCAGTCGTGGGGAGGGGACGCTCGCGTGTGGTGACGCGGAGGTCTCGCGCTCCGCGAGCGACGAGTCGCTCGGTGGGGACAACTACGCGTTCTCCCCGTCCGAGGAGCTGTTCGCGGACATGGTGGCGGGCAACCTCCGCCTCACGCCGGACGGGCGCGCGCTGTTCGCGTCGCTCGGGCGCTGGCGTCGCGGCGATCCGCCCACCGACGTCGACGGAGGGGCACGCCCGAGCGTCGATGGAAGCTCGGATGCGGCTGGTGCTCACCTGGGCTTCTGAGCGCGGGGCTTTTGAGCGCGGCTCGCGCACGCCGGCCGAGGTGCCCGGAGGTGCGATCGCGCGCGGTTTGGGCTGCCGGCTCTCGGCGAGCGCGGTAGGCTCGGGGGCATGCATGCGCGCGGGGGACCGCGCGAAGGACCGAGGGGAGACGTTCGTCGATGATGTTGCGTTCACGGGAGGGGTTGCGGGGTGGCGGGGGCGGAGCGCGCTCGGGGTGGCGTGCGCTCGGGTTGAGTGCGTTCCGGTGGACCGCGTTCGGGGGCAGCGCGCTCGTCTTGGTGGCGACGGCGGTCGGCGCGAGCGCCGGGGGGTGTCTCGGGGGCACGGACGAGGACTGCGCGGTGACCAACAGCTGCGGGACGCCGGCGGGGAGCGGGGGCAGCGCGAGCGGCGGGGCGGGGAGCGGCGCCTCGAGCGCGGGCGGGAGCGCGAGCGGGGGGAGCGCCAGCGGCGGGAGCGGGGGCAACGGCGGCGCGGGGGGCGGCAACGAGACCTGCGTCGAAGACCCCGAGATTTGTGAGGGCATGGCCCCGATCTGCAACCCGGTCAGCATGAGCTGCGAACAATGTCGGTATCACGCGCAGTGCCCCGAGTCGGCGTGCAACCCCTTCACGGGGGCGTGCCTCGAGGCCACGCCGGAGACGGTGGGGTCGGGAGGGACGTACGCGGATCTGAACGCGGCATTGGCGAGCGTGGGGGACGGCGAGGAGGCGGTGTTCCTCTTGAGTGAGGGAGATTTTCTGGGGCCCCCGACGCTGACCGGTGACAAGGTGGTGGCGCTGCTCGCCGGGGAGGCGGTGCGCCCGGTGTTGTTCCAAGGCAATCTCTCCACCCTCAACGTGGGAGCGGACGCGACGCTGCTCGTCGAGGGCGTGGACGTGCGCGCGTCCACGGGCGCGCCGCTCGTCATGGCCAACGGCAAGGTGGCCCTCGATCGGGTGCACGTCGTCGCGAGTGGTATGGGCGAGGCGGTTCGGACGGGAGCAGGCGCGGAGGTCCTGGCGCGCAACAGCATCCTGGCTCAAACGTCGTCCGCCTCCAACCTGGCGGCGATCCATCTGGGGGCGGGGGGCACGCTCAGGCTGCTCTACGGCACGGTGATGAGCGCGACCTTTCCGGGCATCGTGTGCGGCGGCCGACACGATGTTTCGCTGCGGAACAGCATCGTGTTTGCGGTGGGGCAGCCGACCTTCACGAGCTGCGACCCGTTGACGGCCGCGTACACGACGTCCGACGAAGATCTCGGTCCCACGAACTACGAGACCCTGCTGGCCACCTCGTACTTCGAGGATCGGGCGGCGGGGGAGCTGCGTCTCAGCAGCGTCGGGCAGGGGCAGCTCTCGGATCGCGCGCGGTGGGAGGCAGGCGACCCGCCGACGGACATCGACGGCGTGGCGCGGCCGAGCACCGACGGCGCGGACGATCTGCCCGGCGCGAGCCTCGGCCCCTAAAGCCTCCGCCGTCGACCGCTGTTCCTCGAGGTGAGTTGGGACACGTACGGTTTGGGCTGCCGGGCGAGCGGAGAGCGCGGTAGGCTGGAGCGCATGCAAGCGCTCGGGGGACTCGGGGGAGACGGTCGGTGAGGGGGTTGCGTCTTCGGGAGACGTCGCGTGGTGACGGAGGCCGAGCGCGCGCGGGGCGGCACGGGCTGGGGTTGTCTGCGCTGAGGTTGTCGGCGCTGGGGTGGTGGTCTGCGGTCGGAGGGAGCGCGCTCTTGGTGGAGACGGTGGTCGGCGCGAGCGCGGGGGGGTGTCTCGGGGGCGCGGGCGATGACTGCGCGGTGACCAACAGCTGCGCGACCCCGGCGGGGAGCGGGGGCAGCGCGAGCGGGGGGGCAGGGAGCGGCGCCTCGAGCGCGGGCGGGAGCGCGAGCGGCGGGAGCGCGAGCGGTGGGAGCGCGAGCGGTGGGGCCGGGGGCGGCGGTGGCGCGGGGGGCGGCAGCCCGAGCTGCGTCGAGGACCCCGAGATTTGTGAGGGCACGGCCCCGATCTGCGATCCGGTCAGCCGCAGCTGTGAGGCCTGTCGGTACCACGCGCAGTGCCCCGCGTCGGCGTGCAACGTCTTCACGGGGGCGTGCCTCGAGGCCACGCCGGAGACGGTGGGGTCGGGGGGGACGTACGCGGATCTAACCGCGGCATTGGCGAGCGTGGGGGACGGGGAGGAGGCGGTGTTCCTCTTGAGCGAGGGGAGCTTCACCGGCCCACCGACGCTGACCGGTGACAAGGTGGTAGCGCTGCTCGCCGGGGAGGCGGTGCGCCCGGTGTTGCTCCACACGAACCTCTCGACGCTCAATGTGGGGGCCGATGTGACGCTGCTCGTCGAGGGCGTGGACGTGCGTGCGTCCACCGGGGCGCCGCTCATCAGGGTGAACGGCAAGGTGGCGCTCGATCGGGTGCACGTGGTGGCGAGCGGCGGGGGCGAGGCGGTTCGGACCGAAGGCATGGCGGAGGTGCGGGCGCGCAACAGCATCCTGGCGCGAGTCGGAGCGTCGAGCGGCGAGGCGATCGAGCTGGGGGCTGGGGGCACGCTCGGGCTCCTCTACAGCACGGTGATGAGCACGACCTCTGCGGCGATCACCTGCAGCGGCCAGCACGGTGGGTTTCTCCGGAACGGCGTCGTGATCTCCTCGAGCTCGAACCTCCTGGGGTGCGACATGCTGGTGGCGACGTACACGGCGGCGGACGTGTTGCTCGCGGGCGCGACGAACTACCAGACCACGATGGCCGCTTCGCTGTTCGACGATCTGGACGCGGGGGAGCTGCGGCTCACGAGCGCTGGGCAGGCGGCGCTCGCGGGGGTCGCGCGGTGGGAGACGGGCGACCCGCCGACGGACATCGACGGCGAGGCGCGGCCGAGCACCGACGGCGCGGCGGATGTGCCCGGCGCGAGCCTCGGACCTTGAGGTGCTTGGCTTATTTGCCGGCGGCGCAGGTCATGAACGCGCTGCAGTCTTCGTGGGCGAGGCACTCCCGATAGCGGGCGACTTTGTCGGGGTCTTCCTTGCAGGCGAGGATGCCGTCGTCGCGGCGGGAGCGGGAGAGCTCGGCGGCCGAGCGCGAGGTCTGCGCGATGCAGAGGATGACCTTGTCGGCGCCGCGGGCGCAGATGGCCTCGGGGCTCGGGCCCTCGCGGGTGGCGAGCACGCCGGCGCCCACGAGCAAGAGGGCGCCGAGGACACAGCAGGCGATGGCGATGCGTTGGCTCATCATCGGGCGGCTCTCAAGCAAGGAGCGAGGTGACGTTTAGCGTTGACCCCTAAAGTACCGCATGGGAACAAATGCCGCATTCCTCAAGGAGAGATCACGATGGCTATCGAACTTCCCGCCCTCCCGTACCAGAGCGACGCGCTCGCGCCTCACATTTCCCAAGAGACCCTCTCGTTTCACCACGGCAAGCACCACGCCGGCTATGTGGCGAAGCTGAACGCGGCCATCGAGGCCGACGGAGCGCTCGCGGGCAAGTCGCTCGAGGAGCTCGTGCGAACCACCAAAGGGGGCGTGTTCAACAACGCGGCCCAGATTTGGAACCACACGTTCTACTGGAACAGCCTGAGCCCGAAGGGCGGCGGCGAGCCGACCGGCGCCATCGCGGCCGCGATCGACAAGTCGTTCGGCAGCTTCGCCGACTTCAAGGCGCAGTTCACGCAGGTGGCCGGCGGTCACTTCGGCTCGGGCTGGGCGTGGTTGGTGAAGGACGGCGACAAGCTCGCGGTCGTGGACACCCACGACGCGGGCTGTCCGCTCACCGAGGGCAAGAAGCCGATCCTCACCTGCGATGTGTGGGAGCACGCGTATTACATCGACTATCGCAACGCGCGGCCCGACTACATCAACGCGTGGTGGAACCTGGTGAACTGGGAGTTCGCCAGCGGCAACCTGTGACGAGTTGGCCCGAGCCCGCGCCGCGCGCCGTCGACCGACGGTGATGGCTTGCCGGCCCGGGCCGCGCTATGGGAGCGGTGCCGATGCAAGACGCCTGGCTCTACCTGATCGGTACCGCGGCTACGCTGGGTTTCGTGCACACCCTGGTGGGTGTGGATCACACGCTGCCGTTCGTGGTGCTCGCGCGCGCCAACGCCTGGCGCCTTCGGAAGCTCCTGTGGGTGACGGCCTTGTGTGGGGTGGCCCACGTGTTGTCGTCGGTGCTCATCGGGGGCGTCGGCATCGCGCTCGGGGTGGCGGTCGACCGGCTGGAGTGGATCGAGAGCGTGCGGGGCGGGATGGCGGCGTGGCTGCTCATCGGTTTCGGCCTCGCGTACGCGGCTTGGGGTCTGTTGCGCCAGCGCCGCGCGGCCCGTCACGAGCACGTGCACGCGCACGACGACGGGTCGGTGCACCGCCACGAGCACGATCACCTCGAGGAGCACGTGCACGCGCACGAGGGCGGCAGCACCATCTCGCTCCTGGGGCTCTTGGTGGTGTTCGTGCTCGGCCCCTGCGAGGTGCTCATCCCCATGTTGATGGCGCCCGCGTTCTCCCACAGCTGGCTGGTGGTGGGCCTGGTGGTGGCGGTGTTCGGCCTGGCCACCTTGCTCACGATGCTCACGCTGGTGATGGCCGGCTTCTACGGGATGCGCTGGCGTGGGTTTCGCGGGGTGGAGCGCCACCTCCACGCGATCTCGGGCTTCGCCATCGCGGGGAGCGGCCTCGCCATCCAGCTCCTCGGGATCTGACGCGCGGACAAGGAACGGCTCAGCGCCCGAGACGACGCGGTGGCGCGTCGGGGAGGGGGAGCACGTAGTGGGCGGGGGCGAGGCTGTCGCGCACGCGGGCGAGATCGACGCTCGGATCGATGAGCGCGGCGGCGGGGCGGCCGTTGAGCGCGACGATGGCCTCGGCGCGCACCTCTACCGGGCCGTATCCGCGGGCGTCGTAGTCGGCGGCGATGTGATGGGCGAGCTGGAGGATGAGGTCGGGCTGCCCGCTCATCTCGCGTTCCTGGTAGTCGGCGAGGTAGCGGCTGGGGAGCACCACGTGGCGACGGCCGTTGGGGAGGGTGACGAAGTAGGTGACGGCGCCGTTCTTCTCGTGGACCTTCACCTTCCACGACCAGCGCATGCCGTCTTCGTTCCACAGCACGTTGCCTGGATATAAATAGTGCCGTAAAGGAAACGCCACGTGGAGCAGGCACCATGCGAGGAGCACGGCGAGGGTCCCTCGGCGGAGGGGGCGGTGGCCAGGGAGCGGCGACGGGGCCACGCGCGCGCTCGAGGGGAGGAGGCGCCGCGGCCAGCTCGGGCCGAAGAAGACGAGGGCGCAGGCGCTCATGATGAACGGGAACATCCCGATGTTGAAGAGCAGGTGGGTGAGCGTGTGAAACACCAGCACCACCGCGTAGGCGAAGGGGCGGCTCTTCGGCCACGAGAGCCAGCCGACGATGGTGGCGTCGTACAACAAGCCCACCCAGCTGAGGGCGAGGGCGAAGTGGAAGCGGTGAAAGAGGCGGCCGAGGAGGGGCATCTCGGTGCGCGCGTGGAGCCAGATGTTGAGCGGCTGCGCGTGGACGAGCCAGTCGGTGGAGAGCTTCGCGAAGGCGGCGAAGACGTAGACGAGGCCGATCTGAAACCGGAGCAGGTAGGTGCACCAGGCGGGGAAGGAGCGCAGCCGGCGTTCGGGCCACAGCCACGCGTCGACGGATCCGGCCCGCCCGAGGGGGAGGAACACGAGGAGCAAGGAGAGGAGGCTGACGAGGTAGTAGTGGTTGAGGTAGAGCGACGCGTCCATCAGCTGCAGGTGCGTGAACGCGACGAACAGGAGCGGGGCGGTGACGCGGTAGAGGGCGCCGGCGGCCACCGCGAGGCCGAGCAGGGTGAGGGCCGCGAGATGCAGGCGCATACCCCCCGGCGGCCAGATGGGCACCCACGCGAAGCCGAAGTACTTGAAGGCGAAGGTGGGGGTGACGAAGAAGCGGTCGATCCAGTCGAAGAAGAAGAAGCGCGCGGCGCTGAGGGCGCAGAGGCACCCGAACATCGCGCGGAAGGCGACGAGGGCGGCCACGTCGGTGGGGCGGGCGAGGGCTCGGGCGAGCCGGTCGAGCGCCGCGACCGCGGGCACCTCCGCGCGCGGCGGCGAGGACACCATCGGGAGCTCAGTCGTTGTCGGCGGGGACGCCGCTCGGAAGCTCGAGATCCAGCACCGAGGTGAAGTCCGACTTCAGGATGTCGGTGACGGCCTTCACCGCGGCGTGGAGGGCCTCGACGCTGGCGAGATCCTCGGCGAGGGCGGTGACGAGATCGGGCTGTTCGATGGCGTCGAGCGCGGCCTTGGCCGCCGCGATCCGCTCTTGCAAGGTGGTGGCCACGTCGGCGGCGCCCACCGCCTCGAGCCAGTCGTAGAAGCCGATGGCGTCGTCGCTGCTCCCGCCGGCGAGCACGAGCGCGAGGCCATCGAGGTTTTCGGCGATGGCGGCCTTCGAGAAGCGCGCGTAGCCGAGCTCCACCGCGTTGGGGCAGGTGTCGGTGCTGCACTCGGGGCTCAAGCCGGCGGGCACCGCGAGCTTGAGGTCTTTGGTGAGCTGATCGACGTAGAGCAACGCGAACGACACCTCCTCGAGGGCAGCGTGGGCCGAGTCGTAGGTGGTCGCGCTCTTCCCCGCCTCCGCCAGCTCGCGCGAGAAGCGTCCGCCGTCTTCGGCCCACGCCTCGTGGAGCGACGTGGCGTGGCCGTGCAGGATGGCGGCTGCGCTCTTGGCGTAGTCGGCACGGCGCTGCTCGAGATCGCCGAGCGCGGCCCAGGTGCCATCGGCGTTGATGGGGTGCTGGGGCGCGCAGGCGTTGCTCGTGGCGGTGTGGAACAGGAGGTACTCGAGGGCGTCGAGTCCGCGCACGTTCACCAGCTCGGAGGTAAACGCGGTTTGGTCTTGGTAGGCGCCGGACACGAGCATGGTGTCGGTGCGGCAGCGGTTCACCAGCGGCCAGGAGTAGATCTCGTCGCGGAGATCCTGGCCGCCGGTGACGATGCCGCTCACGCCGGCGGGGCCCGCCTGGGTGACCTCGGCGCGCTGCCACACGCTCATCGCGTCGCGCCAGGCGCTCTGCGCTGCGTCGCGATCGCTCGGGGAGAGAGACGCGGCGTAGGCGGCGGTGGCGTCGCGGAGGGACGCGGTCCGCTTGGTGAAGTCGTCGTAGGTGGCGAGGAAGACGTTGTCGGCGAGGCTCCGGAGGAGCGCGTTCTTGTCGAACTCGCCGCCGGTGGAGCTCGTCGGCGTGCCGCTGGTGGCGCTCTGGCTGCTCGCGCTGGAGGTGGACGTGGACGAGCTGCTCTCGACACAGGCGTAGGCCATGGTCCCCACGCCGAGCGCGGAGGCGAGCACCGCTCCCGCGCGCCACGCTAGGTTGGCGACGCTGCGCTCCTTGGCGACGCTGCGCTCCTTGGCGACGCTGCGCTCCTTGGGGGAGCGCTTCGGTCGCACGTTGCCCGCGGGGGCGTGTCTCATCGGCGTGGGGGGGTGCATCACCAGTTCTCGACGTTGTCTTGGCTGAAGCCGTAGGTGGTCATGAGGATATCGCGCGCCTCGAGGAGCGCGTCGATGTAGTCGCTGCGATCGCCGGCGCTGGCGGTGGCGAGCACCGGGCGGTCGCCGATGAGCTCGTGGAGCACGATGAAGTCGCCGTCGCTGATGAGCTTGCGCGGGTTGAACTGGAGGCCGAGAGCGAAGCCCTTCAGCTCGCCGAAGTGCTTGGCGTGCGCGAGGAAGCCGTAGCCGGAGCCGTCGATGGCCTCGGTGTCGGCGATCACCGCGTTGATGTAGTGCACCACGGTGGCGGCGAGGGTTTTCTCCCAGGCCTCGACGGCGGCGGTGGCGTGGCCGTCGAGCTCGTCGAGCTCGCTCGGGGTGAGGGTGTCCCCGGCGCTCGCGATGAGGGCGCGGCCGGCGAGGAAGGCGCGGATGGCGTCTTCGGTGAAGTCGGTGGGATCGGTGGCGCCGCGGTCGCGCTTGGCCATGTTCACCGAGATGCCCCAGTTCATCTCGCTCGTCAGATCGAGGGCGTCGTCGTCGTTGGTGTCGTGGTAGCCCTGCCAGTCGGGGCGGCCACCGGCGGCGGCGAGCTCGTCGTCGGTGTAGAGCGCGTAGTCGCGGGCGGCGCCGAAGTAGCCGAAGCCCTCGTCCCACTGGTGCTCGAGCACCGAGTAGGGTTTGTCCCCGTCTTGGGTGTTCGGCGCGAGCAGGCCCTTGGTGGGTTGGGTGTCGTCGCGGTCGAGGTAGTCGTCGGCGGCCTGCGAGTAGGTGACGCCCACGAGCAGAAACTTCTGGAGGAGCTGCTGGAGATCCCAGCCCTCGGGGGTGACGTAGACCGCGGCGATGGGGGTGGCGGTGCCGGGCTCGTTGGGGATGGCGATGTCGGCAGCGCGGTCGTAGGTCTGCTGGGCGAGGGTGTGCATGAAGGCGAGCGCCAAGCCCTCGGGGGTGTCGATGTCGCCGCCGGCGGCCTCGATGGCGGCGTCGCTCCAGCCCACGAAGTCGGTCGACCAGTTCTTGTAGTCGGTGCTCGCGTCTTTGCCCGCCATCTTGCCGGTGAGATCGGCGTTGCCGCCGAGCTCGCCGTAGGTCTCTTGGGCGGGGGGATCGGTGGTGATGCCGAGCGGGATGTCGGTCGAGGTGCTGGCGTCGTGCTCGTAGTAGAAGTTGAGCGCGGCGAAGGCCTCGTCGGCGTCGGCCGGGTTGTAGGTGTCGGCGTCGATGCGCGCGGTCAGCCCGCCCACGTAGCTCGTGAGGGTGCTGATGAGCACGTGACGATAGGCCTGGCCGGTGTAGGCCACCGAGTCGGTGCCGGGGGTGAAGCGGCTGTCGAACGCGTACACGTCTCCCGCCGTGCCCCCGCCCTGGCCACCGGAGCCGCCTTGGGACGAGCCGCCTGGGCCGCTCCCGCCCTGCGCGGTGCCGCCCTGGCCGGTCCCCCCGGTGCCGGTGGGATCGATGGGGCTGTCGTCGTCACTGCACGCCACGAGGGCGAGCACGGTGGTGAAAAAGAAGGGGAGGAAGGTTCGATTCATGTGGATCTCCGTGGGCGGAGCGTGGGACTTGGCGCGGTGTGAGGACGCCAAGTGCTCCGTTCAGGGGATCTGACAATACAGATATTGAAAGTCGTTTTCAATATAGTCGACAATGAAAGACGATTTCATTATCAAGAGTCTGTGAAAGGCGTCCAGGCAAAGCGAGCGGCGCGGGCCGCGCTGACCGCGCTGGCGCTCCTCTGTGCGATGGGAGCGGCGGCGCTGTCGGCGCATGCCGAGGAGCCACACGACGCCGGCGCGGACGGCGACTCCGCGCGTGGCGACGCGCCGAGCGATGACGGCGACGCGGCGAGCGACGACGGCGACGCGGCGAGCGACGACGAGCCCGCGCTCCAGCTCTACGACGTGTCGGTGTTCGGCGACGCCGCGTCGAAGCGGCGGGTGGCAGGACCAGCGCACAAGATCGACGAGGAGGAGCTCGAGCGCTTCGAGGACGACAACGTGCACCGCATCCTGCCGCGGGTGCCGGGGGTGTATGTGCGGGGGGAAGACGGCTACGGCCTGCGCCCCAACATCGGCATGCGCGGCGCGAACTCGGATCGCTCGAGCAAGGTGAACCTGCTCGAGGACGGGGTGTTGCTCGGGCCGGCCCCCTACTCGGCGCCGGCCGCGTACTTCTTCCCGCTGATGACCCGCATGACGGGGGTGGAGGTGTTCAAGGGGCCGAGCGCGATCCGCTACGGACCGAACACGATCGGCGGCACCATCAACTTCCTCACCCGACCCATCCCCTACCAGCACAAGCTCGGCTTCGATCTCGCGGCGGGGAGCGAGCTCTACGGCAAGGCCCACGGTCACTACGGGTACGGCGCCGAGCACTGGGGGGTGCTGGTGGAGGGCGTGCGCCTGCGGAGCAGTGGGTTCAAGGAGCTCGATTCGTCTGCGGCGTCTTCTCTCGGCGACAACACCGGCTTCGACAAGATGGAGGTGATGGCCAAGGCGCGGGTGAACACCGATCCGGGGGGCGCGCTCTACAACGAGGGCAACCTCAAGGTGACCTATTCGCGCGAGGTGTCGAACGAGACCTACCTCGGGCTCACCGACGCCGACTTCGCGGAGAACCCGCTGCGGCGCTACGCGGCGAGCGCGCTCGATCGGATGAAATATGAGCGCATCGCGTTCTCGCTGAGCCACGGGCTCGTGTACCAGAGCGACGACCGCACGGTGCTCTCGCTCCGCACCACCGCCTACCGTCACGACTTTCAGCGCGCGTGGCGCAAGCTCAACGCGTTCGACGGCGCCATCCCCATCGCCGACGTGCTCGCCGAGCCGACCGGAGGGCAGCGAGGCGTGCTCTACGAGGTGCTCACCGGCGCGGCCGACTCGACCACGGCGCGCGAGACGCTGCTCATCGGCACCAACGATCGCACCTTCGTGTCGCAAGGCATCCAGACGGCGGCGGCGTGGCGGCTGCCCGATCTCGGCCCGCTCGAGCAGCGCTTGCAGCTCGGCCTGCGCGTGCACAACGACAGCATCGAGCGGCTGCACACCGAGGACCCGCACCGGATGCGGTCGGGCCGGCCGGAGCGGACCGCCGACCCCACCCGCGTCAACGCCGACAACCTCGGGAGCGCGGTCGCGGTGGCGGGTTACGCGGTGGACGAGCTCGTGCTCGGCCCGGTGTTGGTCACGCCGGGGGTGCGCTTCGAGCACATCGAGACCCACTTCGAGAACCGCCTGAGCGGGGAGACGCTCGAGGGGGTGCAGCGCGTGTTCTTGCCGGGGGTGGGGCTCGTGTATCAGCCGCTCCCGTCGCTGGCGCTGCTCGGAGGCGTGCACCAGGGTTTCAGCCCGGTGACGCCGGGGCAGCCGGGGGAGGTGAAGCCAGAGGTGGCCACCAACATCGAGCTCGGCGCGCGGTTCGACAGCGAGCTGCTCGACGCGGAGCTGACGCGCTTCGTCAGCCTCTACGACAACCTCTCGGGGATCTGCACGTTCTCCAGCGGCTGCGCGGAGGACAACGTGGACACGCAGTTCAACGCGGGGAAGGCGCGTATCACCGGCGTGGAGGCGAGCGCCAACGTCACCGTTCCCACCCCGATCGATCTGCGCATCCCCGTCGGCGTGACGTACACCTTCACGCGCACGTTGTTGCTCGAGAGCTTCACGTCGGACAACCCGCAGCTCGGGCAGGTGCAGGCGGGCGACGAGCTGCCCTACGTGCCGATGCACCAGGCGGCGGCGACGGTGGGTTTGCTGTCGGAGGAGTGGGGCGGCCTCAGCTTCGGGCTGACGTACATGGACGGGATGCGCGAGAGCGCGGGGCAGGGAGAGCCGCTGCCGGGGAGCGAGACCGACTCGTTCGTGGTGATCGACGCGTCGGCCACCCTCAAGCTCACGCCCGAGCTCGCGGTTTACGGCAAGGTGGAGAACCTCCTCGACAACGAGTACATCGTGTCGCGGAGGCCCTACGGGGCACGTCCGGGCCGCCCCCGCTTCATTTTTGGGGGCGTGAAGATCGAGATTGATCGGTGATCGGCAGGGGGCTACACGGCAGCCCATGGCGACCGTCCGATCTGGGTCCAAAGGTGAGAAGCGGGGCGACGCCATCAAGCGCGTGGGGATCGTGTTCGCGGGGGGACCGGCCCCCGCCGCGAACGCCGTCATCAGCGCGGCGGTGATCTCGTTCCTCGAGGACGGGCGTGAGGCCATCGGGTTTTTCCACGGGTACTCGTCGCTGCAGGACTACCACCCGGTGACCAAGCGGCTCTTGCCCGGGGAGCACTACCGCGTGTTCGAGGACAAGGACGTGCGCGGGATCCGCAACAGCCGCGGCATCCTGATCGGCACCGCGCGCGCCAACCCCGGCAAGGAAGTGTCGGGCCCGGAAGACCTCGCCGACGAGAAGAAGACCAAGCGCCTCCGCAACGTGTACAACGCGATGGTCGATCTGGAGATCGACGCGCTCATCTCGATCGGCGGCGACGACACGCTGAAGACCGCCAACTACTTGCACGTGTTTCAGCAGACCCTCCCCGAGGAGGCGCGGCGCTTCAAGATCGTGCACCTGCCGAAGACCATCGACAACGACTACCGGGGCATCGATTTCACGTTCGGCTTCTTCACCGCCGTGGACGTGATGGCCAAGGAGCTCCAGAACCTGCGCGCCGATGCGATGGCGACCCACGCCTACTTCATCATCGAGACGATGGGGCGGAAGGCAGGGTGGCTCTCGTACGGGGTGGCCATCGCGGGGGAAGCCAACCTCGTGATCGCGGTGGAGGACGTGCAGGGCGACCTTCAGACGGGCGACGGGCAGCTCGACATGAGCGCGCTCGTAGACCGCATCGTCGATCTCATCGTGCGGCGCGAGAAGCGCGGCAAACACTACGGCACGGTGGTGTTGGCCGAGGGCCTCTCGGAGCTCTTGCCGGAGTCGTTCCTTGCGGGCCTGCCGCGCGACGAGCACGGGCACATCTCGCTCGGGCGGATCGATCTGGGTAAGCTCGTGGCCCAGCTCGTGTCGGAGCGCTACCACCAGCGCATGGGCGAGAAGAAGAAGCTCACGGGCGTGCAGCTGGGCTACGAGTCGCGCTGCGCGCCGCCCCACGCGTTCGACGTGATGCTCGGCAG
>CAYOAL010000198.1:0-13784 GCA_964401935.1 uncultured Polyangiaceae bacterium | reverse complement strand
TCGTGCTCTCGGTGGCCCCCGACGCGCACGAGAAGCGCCAGATCTACGAGAAGGCGGTGATCGGTGCCCCCATCGTGCTCGACTCGTTCGCGTTCCTCCCGTTCGGCGCAGAGTACGTGCTCATCTTCGATCTGCTCGAGGGCTCGGAGGCGGCGCGGGTGGTCTCGAGCGTGCCGGTGTCGCGCGCGTTCATGGTCGGCTCGGAGGTGTTCTTCGGCGAGCGAGGCGCGCTGCGCTTCGACGCCGGCGTGGTGGATGCCCGGCGCGGGGGGGGCACCTACGTGGAGCTGCCGCCGCGCGAGCTGCCTGGCGACCCTCGTTGGATGCTCCCCGGCGCGACCGCTCTCCCCCCGGTCGCCGTGCGCTACGACTCGGTGCGCTTCTACGCGCGACCCCGCACCACCCCGTCGAGCTCGCGCATCGATCGCTACGCGCTCAGCTACTTCCGCATCGTGCTGGGGCTGTCGTCTCCGGACGGAGCCACCCGCTGGGCCCACGTGGCCAACGCCCCGTTCCTCGGGGGCGACATCGGCGACCAGACCCTCGTGCTCTGCGACGCGGCGGGAGACGTGCGCTGGCTCGATCTCGAGACCGGCTCGGTGCTGCAGCGCCGCTCCCTCCAGGAGGCGGTGATCGCCTGCGCGGTCCAGAGCGAACGGGCGCGTCCTGCGGACGCCCCGAAGAACCCCGCCTCGCTCACCCACCAGCTCGAGAGCGCCATCGCCGCCGAGGGAGAGGCGCTCTCGCCGGTGCAGCTCGTGCTGCTCGATGATCTGGAGCAGCAGCCTTCCCCCGAGGCCACCGGCGCCATGTTACGCCTCGCACAGCCCCGCGAGGACGACGCGCCGGATCGGCAGCTCCTCCGAGAACGCGCCGCCGAGCTGTTGTGGGAGCGTCGAGAGGGGCTCGACGCCATGGTCGAAGCGCTCTACGGCGGCAGCGTCGCCCTCCCCATACCCCCGATGATGCACGCGCTCGTGGAGGCGCGACACCCCGAGGCAGCTCGCGCGCTGGCCTGGCGCCTGCAAGATCCACGCTGGCCGGCCCCCGCCCTCACCGCCATCGCCAAGGCCCTCGAGGCGCTCGCCACCGGTCGCGAGCGCGCCCTCTTGAGCGTGTTTTTCTCGCGAATCCGCTGTTCCCAGCCCGCGCTCGAGGATGCCATCGTCAGCGTCGCCCGCACGCTGGTGAGGCTCGGGGCGACCGAGCTCGTGGAGAAGGTAGCGTCAGAAGCTTGCGATAACGCCGCAATGCAGGAAAGGTTGGACGCCACGGTCGTTCCCGAGCGGGGCCGCCCATGACGAAAGTAGCGATCTTCGAAACCGACCACGCCTTCTCCGTGGAGCTCCGCACCGAGCTCGCGCGGTTTGGCTGCACCGTCCAGGTGTTCACGGATGGCCAGTCGGGCCTCGACGCCGTCAAGTCGAGCCCCCCCGATCTGATCCTCATCTCGGCCGAGCTCCCCCCCGTCAACGGCTTCTCCACCTGCAACAAGGTGAAGAAAGACCCGCGCCTCAGCCAGGTGCCGGTGATGTTGATGTCGGCCTCGTCGAGCCCGGAGACCTTCGACCAGCACCGGCGCCTGCCGAGCCGGGCCGACGACTACATCCACAAGCCCATCAGCTTCGCCGATCTGTTGCCCCACATCCAGAAGCTCATCGAGCTGGAGCCGGGCGAGGGCCTCACCGACGAGGACACCGGGATGGTCCTCATGGACGAGGTCGTGGTGATCGAGGATTCGGTCGAGGCCAGCGACCACCCTACACGGGAGGAGCCTCGCCGCCGCGCCACCCTCGAGCTCGAGGACGACGCCGGGAAACCCCTCACCTCGCGGCGCGGGCCACCGGCCCTCTACCGCGACGACGACGAGGAAGACGAGGAGCTGGTGACGGTCGTCGGTGAGCGGCCCCAGGTGCCGGAGCACCTCCTCCAGAAGTTTCGCACCCGGCCGAGCGATCCGGGCTCCGAAGACCGCATCTCTCAAGTGCCGATCTCTCAGGGCCCGATCTCTCAGGCGCCGGTCTCTCAGCCGCCGGTCTCCCAGCCGTCCCCCGGGTCGGGACCGCCCATCTCCGCCAGCCCCCTGAGCGGTCCCCCCGCGGCGCAGAGCTCCGCGTCGGGCATCCCGTGGTCGACCCCGGCCCCCGCCGCGCTGCCCGACATGCAGCGCGCGAAGAACGCGCTCCAGGCTGCGCTCGCGCAGCTGAATCAGGCGCGCCAAGACGCGAGCGCGCTGCGAGAGCAGCTCGCGGCGGCGCAGCGAGGGCAAGGCGAGGAGCTCACCAAGACCCGCCGCGAGCTCGAGGAGCAGAAGCGCAAGCTCGCGAGCATCCGGAGCGACAGCGAGACCGCGGAGCGTGAGGTCTTGCGGCTGCGCGAGGAGCTGCAGTCGCGTGACAAGGAGCTCGTGGGCCTGCGGGAGGCAGTGGCCGCCAAGGAGCGGGAGGTGCTCGCCGCCAGAGACGCAACCCTCGCCGTGGAGCGCGGCCTCGCCGAGCTCAAGGACAGGCTCGGGAAGCTCGAGACGGACAAGAGCGCCGCCAACGCGCGGGTGGAGGCGCTCCTCGCCGACAAGGCGCTCGCCGACAAACGCGCCGAAGACTTCAAGCTCGGCGCCCGTAAGATCGCCGAGCAGCTCAACCAGCGCGCCAAAGAGCTGTTCGAGCTGAACGAGAAGCACAAAGGCGAGCTCGAACAGCAGAAGCGTGAGCACAAGGCGGAGCTCTCGCGCTCCGAGGAGAAGCATCGCAAAGAGCTCGCGGACGTGGAGCGAACCCACCGCGACCAGCTCCAGCGCGCGCTCGACGCGGGGAAGGACAAGTCCGACAAGAGCGAGCTCGCCACCAAAGCCAAGATCGAGACGGCCCAGCTCCGGGCCAAGGAGCTCGTCGAGCGCGCCGAGAAGGAGGCAGCGGAGCGGGTCGAGCGCGCAGAGGCCAAGGCCAAGCAGAACCTCGAGGACGCGCTCGCCCGCGCCAAGAACGAGCAGGAGAAGGAGACCGCGCGGCTCGAGAAGGCGCTCGAGGCCGCGAACCTCGAGTCGGAGGAGCTGCGCAAGCTCCTCGAAGAAGCCAAGGAGACGATCGACGAGTCGCTCTCGGAGCAACAGCTGCGAGAGCAGGCCCACGAGGAGGAGCTCGCGCGCATCCAGAGCGAGCGCCAAGCAGAGCTCGCGACGCTCGAGCGCGAGCACGAGGCCAAGCTCGGCGCGCTGCAGCGACAGCTCGAGGATCGGGGGCTGGAGAGCAGCACCATCGAGGCCCTCCGAGGTGAGCACGACAAGGCCATCGCTGCCGCGCAGGCCGAGCACGACAAGGCGCTCGCGGCGCTCCGGAGCGAGAACGTGGAGGCGCTCGCAGCGGTGAAGGCGGCGAGCAGCGACGCCTTGAAGCAGGCGCAAGACGAGCACGCGCGGGCGCTCGCCGACCTGCAGCAGGAGGCCGCGAGCCGGGCGGCCGAGCAGGCGGCCGCGCTCGAGGCCGCAACCCAAGGGCTCGCCGCGCTCGAGGCGCGGCTCGCGAGCGAGGCCGAGACGGCACGAGCCGCTCAACAGCGCCGCGAGGACGAGGTGGCCAAGCTCACCGCGGAGCGGGCTCGGCTCGCCGCCGAGCTCGAGGAGCTACGCGCGCAGCAGCGCCGCGAGGGCGCCTCCCTCGCCGACAGGGTCGCCGAGCTGGAGGCGAAGCTCGGCAAGGCGCGGGCTCGCTGGGGCGAAGACCGCGCCGAGCTCAAGCAGATGAAGAACACGCTCGCGAACCTCGTCCGGACGCTCGACGACACCGTCGTCAAAGACCTGGAAGACTGAGCCCCGGGGCCGGAGGTCCAAGCGGGGCGGTGGACAGCCTCAAGAGCGCGGCGCGGAGAAGCGACCGGTCTTCGCTTCCCAGTCGGCGTTGCCGATCCCTTCGATCCAGCTGGTGAGCAGCTTGACGAAGTCGCCGCGGACCTCGGACGCAGTCTGTTCGACGTCGGCGTGATCGAGCAGCGCCGCGGTCATGCCCGCGGCCATGTTCGTGATGCACGAGATCGCGGCCACCCGCACCCCCATGTGGCGCAGCGCGATCACCTCGTAGACGGTCGACATCCCCACCGCGTCGGCACCGAGGGTGCGCAGCATCCGGATCTCGGCGGGCGTCTCGTAGGACGGCCCCGGCATGGCTGCGTACACCCCCTCCTCGAGCCGCACCCCCACTTTGGCGGCGGCGTCGCGGGCGAGCTTGGAGAGGCGAGGATCGTAGGCGCGGGTCATGTCCGGGAACCGCTCACCGATCTCCTCGTAATTGGGCCCCTTGAGCGGGTTGTCACCGGTGAAGTTGATGTGGTCCGAAATCAACATCAGCGTGCCGGGCGTGAACGAGGTGCGGATGCCTCCCGCTGCGTTGGTGAGGAGCACCGCCCAGCAGCCGAGTCGCTGCAGGAGGCGCACGCCGAACACCGCGTCGCGGGCGGCGTGGCCCTCGTAGAGGTGCACGCGTCCCTGGAGGCACGCGACGCGCACTCCAGCGAGATCACCGACGTGCATCTTTCCAGCGTGGCCAGACACGCTGGTCACGGGCATGTTGGGGATCTCGTTGTAGGCCAGCTTCGTAGCGTTGGTGAGGCTGTCGGCGAGCGCGCCGAGGCCCGACCCGAGGACGAGCCCGATCTCGGGGTCGCCGCCGCACTTGGCGCGCACCGCGTCGGCAGCCTCGTCCAGTCTCTCGATGAGCGTTTCTGACATCGCGCCGATACTCCGCAGCCTGCGAACGTACGTCAATACACCTCGACGGCGGCGCGCCCGTTTGGAGGCGCGGGGGTCGGGAGCCGAGCGAAAGCCGCCGCCTCGCCGGCTCCCGCGAGGCGCCGCGGCGACGCGTGGGGAGCGTGGGTCTCGCCTGCTGCCGGAGGATCGCGGCCGACCCCGCGGAACGCATTCAGCTTTTCAGCTACCCGAGGGCTGTGCTACATCGCCTGCCCGTTTCTGGACAGCCGTGTGAGGCAGATGATGGCAAACAAGCTCGAAACCTTTCTTTCCGAGAACAAGATCGATCGCCGCCGGCTGGTCACGGCCTCGCGTCAGCTCGAGCGTCTGCGCTCGGAAGACCGCGCGATCCGGCTGAAGCAGCGCCAGGCCCGCAAGAGCGAGGACGGCAAGAAGCCCGAGGGCCTCGACAAGCCGCGGAGCGGCCGCGTCGTCACCCCGATCAGCGTCGACCGCGCCCTTCGGGACGAGGACATCTCCGGTCCTCAGAAGACGCGCATTTTGCGCGCGGTCAACCGCATCCTGGAGCAGCGGAAGAAGGAGCCGGTCAAGCTGGACGCGCTCTTCGATGCACCTGCGCCGAAGAAGGCGGATGGCGGCGAAGGTAGCGACGAGTAAGCTCGCCTGCTACCAATTGTCGGAAATCACACGTCCACAAGTTGGCCATCCCACCCCCACGCGGGCGATGTGGAGGCATGCTGATGTTTGCGGGGGCAGCCGTGGTAGTGCTGGTGTTGGCCGATCTCCTCGACCGGGGAGCCAGAGCGACGCGATAAACGCGGCCTCTGCGGCATCCGGTGAACAACCCGCCACCCCTTCGCATCAAAGCGGGGTGTGGGTGGAACTGCTGCCTCCATCGCGACCGCGCTGCTGTCGCCAGAGCGCTTGTCGCCGCAACGCCGGTGGGCCGAGCATCCGCCGCTCGTGTCGATCGCCGGCGGCGCGCGGCAGTCGCAGACCAGCGCGTCCCCGAGTAGGGTAGACAGCCCCGTGACCACGCGAGAGGTCGACGACATCGTTCTTCGCGCCCAGCGCGGCGACGCCGAAGCGTTCGCCGAGCTGTTCCGGCGACACCGCGGCGCGGTCACCGCCATCTCGTACCGCATGTTGGGTCCGGGAGCCGATCTCGAGGACATCGTGCAGGAGGTCTTCCTCCAGGTACATCGCAGCCTCCCCGACTTTCGCGGGCAGGCGAAGTTCTCGACGTGGCTGCATCGGGTGGCGGTGAACGTGGTGCTCATGGCGCGGCGGCGCGCGCGATCACGCCCTCACTACGTGCACGAAGACCAGGCCCGGAGCGAAGCAGACGTGGGACCGGCGCCGGATGAAGACGTCGCGCGCAGCCGCCGGGTCGAGGCGTTCCGGCGCCTGCTCGACAAGCTCAGCGAAAAGAAACGGGAGGTGTACGTGCTGCACGAGCTCGAAGGCCTCGCCCCCTCCGAGATCGCAAAGATGGTCGACTGCCCCGTGCTCACCGTGCGCACCCGGCTGTTTTACGCGCGCCGCGAGCTCGCGCAGCTGATGCAGAACGAGCCAACCTTGGCCTACCTCGCGGACACCACGACCGCGGACACGAGCCCCCCCGAGACGTCGCCCTCCCCCCGGGCGAAACAGCGCCGCGCACAGGCGCTGCCCCCCCCACGAGCCCGAGAGGAGACGTCGTGAGCCACGACCAGGACATCGATCCGCAGCAGGCGAGAGCCTTGAGACAGCTCGCCAAGGAGCTCTCTGCAGCGCCACCTCCCGAGCTCGACTGGCGACGCCTCGAGACCGAGATTCGCCAACGCACCGCGCTCGAGGCGGCAGCCCGCCGACGCCGGCGACCGCCGAGCGCGTGGGGGAGCCTCGCCGCCTTCGCGGCGGCTGCCGCCGCCGTGGTGATGCTCATCGCCAGCGCGAGCAGCCAGGAGCGCCCCGGCGCCGGCCCCGCGCCCTTCGCCGAGGTGGTCGATGTGCGCTCGCTGCCCACGCTCCCCCAGGAGGCAGACACGCTGCCGCGATACTCGGTGGAGGCGCTCCCTCCCAACGCCGTCATCCAGAGCGAGGCGGAGCCGATCCAGCTCACCCTCGAAGGCGTCGCGACGTGGACCCTCGGTCCGAGGAGCCGCGCCATCGTGCGCACGCGCCAGGCTCCCCACGTGGTGGAGCTCGAGCAAGGCTCGCTGGTCGCCGAGGTCGTGTCGCGTCACTCCGCGGACGAGCTCGTGGAGAGCTTCGTGGTCGAGACGGGGGGCACTCGGGTCGCGGTGCACGGCACCGTATTTTCGGTGGTGCGAACCAGCGAGCTGGTGCACGTCGAGGTGACCCGCGGGACGGTCACCGTCGGACCGGCGAGCTACCGAGGCGCCACCACCGGTCACCTCCTGGTGAGTCCGGCCCGCGCCTCGTTCAACGCCCACAACGGTGCCTTCGTGCGACGCCTGCCGCCAACGAGCGACGCGGTGGCCGCCCACGAACCGACGCTGGCCGAGCACGAGCCCGTGGATCGCGGCAACCCCGAGCCCGCGTCACCCGCGCGCGCCGCCGCGGATCCGCTTCGGCCCCCCTCTCCCCGAGTCGGTCCTCCGGCCGCGAGCGGCAGCGCGCCCAAGGCGACCACGAGCAGCGAGCCCACCGCTCCCGCCGATCCGCCCGCGCCGGCCGAGCCACCGCTGCTCACCGTGCCGCAAGCTCGAGCCGCGATGGTCGGGTGCCTCAGCGGTCACGCCAAGCGCGGCGAAGGAGAGGCGGTGGTCACCATCACGTCGCAGGTGACGGCGGTCCTCGGGGCCGACGGCTCGGTCAACGCGGTGCGGTTCTCACCGCCGCTCCAGCCCGATCTCCAAGCCCGCTGCGGCGCCTCCCTCTTCGGCCGCAAGATCGACGCCGCCGGTTCGGTGTCCTTCCGCGTGACGTTCACCGCGAAGTAGCGACCGGAGCTCCCGCCACCGCCCCGCGCTGGTCAGAAGCGTCGGGAGTCGGGGAGGGGCTCGAGCGTCGCGAGATACTCGGTGACGAGGAACGTGTCCTTCGCTCGCAGGGCACCGAACTGCACGCCCATGCCGGCGGGCTTGTGCCACCGCACGGTGGCGTCGACGCGGAGCTCCCCCTTGGGGAGCGCCACGGTGAGGGTCACCACGGTGCCGAACGGGAGCTTGTCGGCGGTCTCGACGAACGCGCCGCCGAGGCTCATGTCGGACACGGTGGCCTCGTGGAGGTCGCCCTCGGCTTCCTGGAACGTCGCCGCGAGGTCGACCCGTTTGCGCACGTAGCGACGTCTTTCGTCCAACACTGTCGTCTCCTTGACCGAGCTTCGCTATCGTCGAGCGGTGATACCGCGACCGGAGCCGCGGGGATTCGGACGCCACCTCGACGGGTGGCAAGCCGGTGTCCTCGTCCTCGTCATCGCCGGCAGTGCGATCTTACTCGCCCTCCCGAGGGCTGTCGCGCCCGACCTGGTCCCCGAGCCGCGGATCGACCGACACGCGCTCGCAGAGGCCGAGGCGCGTGACGATCGGCTGGCCGTCGAGGCCGAGACGAGGACGCTCGACGTCGACGTGCGCGCCGTCGGCTCCGAGTTTCGAGCCTACAACCAAGCCGTCGCCGCCAGCGACGCGGACGCGTTCGGACGATCCCGCTACGCGGTGGTCGAGGCGGCCCGCCGAGCGCTCGCGGTGAGCGTCGACGAGCTGGCGATGCTGCGGGCCTATCACACGACCATCTTCGTGCGGGAGCTCCGCCGCTGGGAAGCCACCGGTGAGGTGAGCGCCGACCTCACCGATCTCTCGGGCGACTTCGTCGACGCGGTGAGGCGCAACGCGTGGTGCGAGGCCGGCGCGGAGCGCAAGCTCGTGATGGACGACAGCGTGCTGCGCGTGCTGTTCAAGAAGCGCTGGAACGACATCGTCGGTGTGCGGGGCGAAGTGTTCGATCTGACCCTCGACGAAGATCGCGTTCGGCACGCGTTCCTCATCCGCCACCCGTTCCGCCGGCGCGTCGATGTGCGCGCCACCACGGGCACCCCCCTCGCGCTCGACAACCTGATCGAGACCCGGCGCCTCGAGTCGGTCGAGCGCCTGGCCGAGCGCGACCCGACGTACCCGCTGCTCCTCGCCCGCGGTATCGTCCACTTCCAGAGCGGCAGCTTCGCCCGCGCCGCGGCGGCGTTCCGCGCCTATCTCGACGAGCAGCCCAACGGCCCCTACACCCTGCGCACGCGCAACTATCTGAAGGCAGCCCTCGACAAGTCGGCGGAGACCGGCGGCATCTGAGCCCCCGCCGCGGCGCGGAGGGTCGGTGCTTTTCAAGAGGCGACTGCTCGCGAGGGCGGGGACGTGGTAACTGCGCCTCGATGCCGCGGCGCGATGACCTGAAGAAAATCCTCCTCATCGGCTCGGGTCCGATCGTGATCGGCCAGGCTTGTGAGTTCGACTACTCGGGGACGCAGGGCGCCAAGTCGCTCCGCGACGAGGGGTACGAGGTGGTGCTGGTCAACTCCAACCCGGCCACCATCATGACGGATCCGTCGATGGCGGAGCGAACGTATGTGGAGCCGCTCGAGCCGCGCACTCTGCGTGCGATCCTCGAGCGTGACCGGCCCGACGCGATCCTCCCCACCCTCGGCGGTCAGACCGCGCTGAACCTCGCGCTCGAGCTCTTCGAGCAGGGCACGCTCGAGGCGCTGGGGATCGAGCTCATCGGAGCCCGCCCCGCGTCCATCCGAAAGGCTGAGAACCGACAGGAGTTCAAGGCAGCGATGGCCAAGATCGGCCTCGAGACACCACGGTCCGGCTTCGCGCGCTCGGTGGCCGAGGCGCGTGCGATCGTCGAGGGCGACAAGGGCACTGGCTACCCCACCATCGTGCGCGCGAGCTTCGCCCTCGGGGGCTCGGGGGCGGGGATCGCCGAGTCTCCCGCCGAGCTCAGCTCGGTGGTCACCTGGGCCCTCTCCCAGTCGCCCAACGGCGAGGTGCTCGTGGAGGAGAGCCTGCTCGGGTGGAAGGAGTTCGAGCTCGAGGTGATGCGCGACAGCGCGGACAACTTCATCGTGGTGTGCTCGATCGAGAACATCGATCCGATGGGTGTGCACACCGGCGACTCGGTGACGGTCGCCCCCGCGATGACCCTCACCGACCGCGAGTATCAACGCCTCCGAGACGCGGCGCGCGCGGTCATCACGGAGATCGGCGTGGAGACCGGCGGGGCGAACGTGCAGTTCGCCACCCACCCGGACACGGGGCGCATGGTGGTGATCGAGATGAACCCGCGCGTGTCGCGCTCGAGCGCGCTCGCGTCCAAAGCCACCGGCTATCCCATCGCCAAGATCAGCGCCAAGCTCGCGGTGGGCTACACCCTCGACGAGCTGGTCAACGACATCACCGGCACCAGCGCCGCCTTCGAGCCGACCATCGACTACGTGGTGGTGAAGTGGCCGCGCTTCTCGTTCGAGAAGTTTCCCGGCGCCGACACCACCCTCGGCACGCAGATGAAGAGCGTGGGGGAGGCGATGAGCATCGGCCGCACGTTCTGCGAGGCGATGGAGAAGGCGGCCCGCTCCCTGGAGACGGGGCACGACGGGCTCTCGACCTTGCGCGGCCGCGTCGACCTTCAGTCCTTCCTGCACGAGACGAACGAGTCGCGCGACCTGTTGATGGAGCCCCCCGAGGCCCCCACCACCAGGAAGAGCCAACCCCCGCCGAGCGAGCGGGATCTGCGAAGCTTGTTGCGGCGTGTGGTGCGGCGTCCCCAGGGCGACCGGCTGTTCCTCGTGACCGACGCCTTGCGCCTCGGGATCACCGTCGACGAGCTCTACGAGCTGACGCGCATCGACCGCTGGTTCTTGCATCAGCTCGGGCGCATCGTGGCGATGGAGCGCAGGCTCCTTGGCGAGGCCGCGCTCGAGGCCGATACGCTCCGCGACGCCAAGCGGATGGGCATGACCGACGAGCGCATCGCGCGCGTCGCCGAGCTGCCCGCCGAGCGGGTGCGGGCGGCCCGCCTCGCCCTCGGCCTCATACCCACCTTCAGCAACGTAGACACCTGCGCCGCCGAGCTCACGGCGCGCACCCCTTACATGTACTCCACCTTCACCGGCGACGGCGGCGCCGAGATCCCGGCCAACGCCACCAAGAAGGTGATCATCCTCGGCGGAGGCCCCAACCGCATCGGTCAGGGCATCGAGTTCGACTACTGCTGTGTGCACGCCTGCTTCGCCCTGCGCGAGATCGGCCTCGAGACCATCATGGTCAACTGCAACCCGGAGACCGTGTCGACCGACTACGACACGTCGGACCGGTTGTACTTCGAGCCCCTCTGCTTCGAAGACGTGCTCGCGATCTGTCGCGAAGAGCAGCAGCGAGGGGAGCTCGCGGGAGTGATCGTACAGTTCGGCGGCCAGACCCCGCTCAAGCTCGCCGTCCCGCTCGCCAGAGAGGGTATCCCGCTGCTCGGGACGCCCGCCGACGCCATCGATCGCGCCGAGGATCGCGAGCGCTTCGACGAGCTCCTCACCAAGCTGAGCATGCGGCGGCCTCCGGGGGCCATCGCGCGCGACCCCGAGGAGGCGCGCCGGATCGCGCGGGAGATCGGCTTCCCGGTGCTGGTGCGGCCGAGCTACGTGCTCGGTGGACGCGCGATGATGGTCTGTGACGACGAGGACGAGCTCGTCGCCTACATGCACGTGGCGGTCGAGGCGGCGCGCGAGGCCGGCGCATCGAGCATCCTCATCGACAAGTTCATCAACGACGCGATCGAGGTCGACGTGGACGCGGTGTGTGATGGCCACCGCGTGGTCATCGGCGGCGTGATGCAGCACATCGAAGAGGCCGGAGTACATTCTGGCGACTCGGCCTGCGTGCTCCCTCCTCACTCGCTGTCGCCGGCGCTCATCGCGTCCATCGAGGAGCGGACGCGACAGCTGGGCCTCGAGCTCGGCGTGATCGGCCTCATGAACGTGCAGTATGCGGTGCAAGGCAACGACGTCTTCGTGCTGGAGGTCAACCCGCGGGCAGCGCGCACGGTGCCCTTCGTGTCGAAGGCCACGGGCCGCCCCCTCGCCAAGATCGCGGCGCAGGCCATCGCTGGACGCAGCTTCGACGAACAGGGCGTGGAAGACATGGCCTGGCCGCCGCTCGTTGCGGTGAAGGAGTCGGTCTTTCCGTTCATCAAGCTCCCCGGGGTCGACACGCAGCTCGGTCCCGAGATGCGGTCGACGGGTGAGGTGATGGGCATCGCGCGCACCTTCGAGCGTGCCTACGGCAAGGCGCTCACTGCCGCTGGCGTGCGCCTCCCGAGCAAGGGGACGGCGTTCATCTCGGTGCAGGACGCCGACAAGCCGGCCGCCGCGGTGGTCGCGAGGCGCCTCCGTGCGCTCGGCTTCGAGCTCGTGGCTACCGATGGCACCGCCCGCTACCTCGAGCGCGCGCGGATCCCTGCCGAGCGTATCAACAAGGTGGCTGAGGGCTCGCCGCACACGGTGGACGCCATGCGCGAGGGCAAGATCGCGCTGGTGGTCAACACCACCCGGGGGGCGCGCGCGGTGCGCGACAGCTACAGCATCCGCCGAGCCGCGCTCTTGGCCAACATTCCTTACTTCACCACCCTCTCCGCGGCGCTCGCCGGGGTGGGCTTCATGGAGGCGGACGACGACGCCGAGACGGGGGCGCTCCCTCGCGTTCGGAGCCTCCAGGAGTGGGCAGCGCTCGGAAAACGCTGACCCCCGCGAGGAATGTCGACGCAGGGCGCTTGGACGTAACGCTCCAGCCTGCCTAAAATGGGACCGTGCTCGAGGTCGACCTCTTTCAGATCCCCGGCGGCCGTCGCACCGATCAGTTCGACCGCACCACCCTCATCGTGGGTCGGAGCGCCAAGTGCGACGTCGTGATTCGGGATCCGGACGTGTCACGCCGGCACCTGAAGATCGATCTGGTGGGCGGAGAGCTCTGGGCCGAGGATCTCGGCTCGAGCAACGGGAGCACGCTCGACGGAGAGCCGCTCGCGCAGCGCAGCCGAGTCGCCGCCGGCCAGGTCCTCCGCATCTGCGACCACGAGATCCGGGTGCGCATCCTCGACGACCGCGTCTCGGCGGGCCCCCCGGACGACGTCGCCACGGTCCCTCCAGGTCCGTCTGGGGCGCCCTCCGCCTCGGCGGCCCCGGTGACCGCCGCGCCGCCCATGACGTCGGTGGGCCCGGCCGCGTCGATGGCCCCCCCCCATCCCGGGAGCCAGGCCCCCGCGGTCACCCCAACCCACGGTGGCCCCGCCGCGCAGATGGCCCCGACGCACCCGCCCGCGGCTTCCTGGGCGCCTCCCGACGAGCCTGCGGCGCCCCATCCCTATGCCCCCCCGCCCAACCGCGCGGGGCCCCATCCCCCCTACGCACCCCCGCCGCAGCAGCTCACCCCCCTCATGGTCGCCCCCGCCCTCGGTCCGGTGGAGACGCCGCTGCAAGGCACCAGCCACGAACGCACCTTCCACTGCAGCGAGCAGCTGTGGCAGAGCTACGAGCACATGGCTCACGAAGCCGGCGTGTCCGTAGACGAGCTGGTGAACGAAGCCCTCGCGTTCTACGGGCGCCGCCGCGTGTACGCCTACGCAGGCTCGGCGACGCACCCCCAGACCTCGCTCACCTTCGCAACGAGCCCACCCAGCGTGCTCGAGCTGATCACCCTCCCGAAGAGCTGAAGCCAAGAACCACCCGCCCAAGCGTCGAGAGCGAGGGCGTGCGACTGGGACGCGAGGGAAGCTGGGACGCGAGGGCGAGGGACGAGCGGCTGGGACGCGAGCGGCGGGGACGCGAGCGGCGAGGGCGAGCGCGAGGGCGAGGGCGAGGGCGAGGGAGAGCGCGAGGGAGAGCACGAGGGAGAGCGAGAGGGAGAGCGCGAGGGCCAGGGAGAGCGCGAGGGCCAGGGAGAGCGCGAGGGCCAGGGAGAGCGCGAGGGAGAGCGAGAGGGAGAGCGAGAGCGAGAGGGCGAGGGCGAGGGGGGGGGGGGGGGGGGGGGGGGGGGGGGGGGAGGGGGAGGGGGGGAGGGAGGGGGGGGAGGTGGGGCGGGGGGGGGTAGCAGGG
>CAYOAL010000197.1:10072-13794 GCA_964401935.1 uncultured Polyangiaceae bacterium | reverse complement strand
GTGGACCTGAGCGGGATCGAACCGCTGACCTCCTGACTGCCAGTCAGGCGCTCTCCCAGCTGAGCTACAGGCCCGGGAAGGGCGCCTTTCTAGCGTCACCTCTCGGGCTTGTCCAGCCTGTCGCGCCGTGAACCGACATTCACTCGGGGTGTGGCTCAGGGGCCCGGTGGTCGCGCTGGCCTGGTGCTGGGCGCGCCGACGGCTGGAGGGTCTCGTCGTAGAGCGCTCCGGGATCGAGCGAGGGGAGCGGAGCGAGCGTGAGGCCACCATCGGGGACGAGGGTGAGGCCGCCGGCGTCGAGCTGGAGGTGAACGCCGGACCGGGGCAACGGGTTCGCACCGGTGGGCGCGTGGGTCACACCGTGGACGTCGGACCCGCGCGTGGGCGCGAGGGCCCAGCCCAGTCCGAAAGCTGCTCCGAGGCCGACGACGATCGCGCCGCGGACCTTCCAGCGGTTCGAAGGTGCTGGATCTCTTGGAGCTGGTGTGTCACCCATGGCGCGGTTGTGGATTCAGCGGTGAATAGCGTGCCGGCCGAGACCGTCTTCTCCCTCGGAGCGTTCGTGTGTCCGCTCCCCCGACATCAACCTGGCGAGGAACTTGCAAAGCCCCTGGAGAGAACCTCGCACAGGACCTCGCGCAGGACGAGGTGCAAAGGACTGCAGAGGAATTGCAAGTGAAGCGCGACCAAGTGAGAGGCCACGAGACTTGTCCCGAGTTGCTCCACGACGTGTCCCCGAGGAAGGGGCCACGCGCTCGAGACGTACATTCATCGCGCGGAGCTCCGCGTGCCGGCCGGCTCGCCTGTCGCCGCCGCTGAGATCCCATCCCGAGATTGAGGAGAAAGCCCCATGAAGAAGTTTCTAGCAGCAGTTGGTGTGGTCGCGACGGTGTTCGTCGCCGGCCTCGCGTTCGCGGGCGCCGCGACCGACACCGTGAAGGCCAAGCAGACGCAGCTGTTCGAGGTGATCGCCCAGCCCGAGGGAGAGACCCGCAACGCCAAGCTGAAGGCGCTGTTCGACCAGATCCTCGCCTACGACGTGTTCGCCAAGGACTCGCTCGGCGACAAGTGGGACACGCTCAACGCCGATCAGCAGGGGAAGTTCTCCACCCGCCTCACCACCCTCGTGCGGTGCAACTACAAGCGCAACCTCACCAAGATGCTCGACTACAACATCGTGTACGCGGGCGAGGAGAGCACGCGGGGAGCGACGCTCGTGAAGACGCGCGCCCGCCACAAGACCAACGAGCGGGAGCCGGAGATCGAGATCGACTTCCTGATGAAGTCCTCGGGCGGCAGCCTGAAGGCCATCGACATCTACACCGAGCGAGCGAGCCTCACCAAGACGTACAGGAGCCAGTTCCTCCGCATCCTCAAGCAGGAGGACGGCTTCACCAAGCTGCTCCAGAAGATGGACGACAAGATCAAGAAGGACGGCTGCTGAGCCGAGCTCCGGGGAGGGGCGGCCGCACGGGCCAGCCCTCGCGGTGAAGGCGGCACGTGCCGCCTTCGCGCGTTTGTGGGCGCCGCGGGGTCTGGGGCCGGCTCCTCGCAGGAGACCGCCCCCTCGAGAAGCTCGAGCAGGGGAAGACAGAGACAGAGAAGTCGCCGCGCCAATCCGCGATTGGTACCCTTGGAGGTCGAGACCGACCTCGAGACCGATCTGCATGCCGCAGTCCGACCCCGCGCTGGCGATCCGTGTGTCCTCGCAGCAACGCGAGGAGCGCGTCGTCGTGGGCGAGAGCCGGCCGCGGCTGCGCCTCTTGGTCACACGCGGCAAGCTGGGCATCGAGCTCGACGGCCCGCAGGTGCTGGGGCCCCTCCTCGTCGAGGAGCTCGCGCTGTCGTTCCCGAGTGTGCGCTTTCCGGTGGATCTGTCGGGAGGCGTGGCCGCGTTTCGCAATCGTCGGGGAGAGCTCGACCGGCTGCGGGTGCGGATCACCGGACCCGCCGCGAGGCGCTGGCTCGCGCCTCGCCTCACGCGCGCGGTGGTCGCGCCGGTCGTGCACCACGCGGTGATCGCGCTCGAGGACGGCTGGCTCCTCGGGGTCGCCACCGAGCGGGGGGCGCTGGCCTTCGAGGTGCTGATGTGCCCGCTCGACGGCGATCTGCGGCTCATCCCGTGGAACGCGCGGAGCTTCGGGCTCGGCGAGCCGCCGCAGCGCTCGGCGCTGCGGGTGCTGATGGCGCTCACCGCGCCCTTCGGCAAGTCGGCGGGGAGCGCCGTGATCGTGGAGCGCGGGCCGATGGAGCTCGCGCGGGCGCTCCTGCCGCTCGCAGGCATGCGCGTACCCGCCGCGCGCAAGCTCTGCTTCACGCGCTTCGATCACGATCTCGACGGTGCGACGCTGCTCGCGGAGCGTGGCGGTGCCCCGGTGGAGCCGACGCCTCGAGCGGTGCGCGCCGTGGAGCTGGCGGCGCTCGTGGCCGAGGCCGAGAGCGCGCTCACGGCCGGTGAGCTCGGTCGCGCACGTCGCGCCTACCTCGAGGCGCTCACCGCGGCGCCCCGCCATCTGGAGATTTCGCGCCGCCTCGCCGAGCTCGACTTCGCGGTTGGGGAGCGGAGCGAGGCCGCGCTCAGCACCCTCGCCGACGTGCAGGCGCCGGTGGATGGGGGCGCGCTCGGGGCGGCGCTGCTCGAGGCGGTGGGAGACACCGCGGGAGCGCGAGCCGCGTGGCGGCGAGCGGCGGCTGGCGAGCCCTATGCCCCGCTGGCAGCCTTCGCGTGGACCGAGCTCGGCCGTCTCTCGGTGGGCGTGGAAGCGGAGCGGGCGCTCGATGAGGCGGTGGCGCGTGGTCCTTCGCTCGCGCTGCCGCGCTGGCGGCGGCTGGAGGCGCACGTTCGTCGCGGGCAGGTCGCTCTGGCGCGGGCCGACGTCGAGCACCTCGAGGCGCGGGCCGAGGGCGCCGAGGCTCGCCTCGCGGTGCTGCGCCGGGCGGCCGAGGTGTTCCTCGATGAGCGGCTGCTGCACGAGGCCAGCGAGCTCTTCGAGCGGGCCCTCCGGTATGCGCCAACGAACGTCGACGCGCTCGCGGGCCTCGCCCGCTCGCTCGCGCTCTTGGGGCATCATCACCGCGCGCTCGATCTCCTGAGCCGCGCGACGGGCCTCTCCGGTCGAAGCGGGCAGGCGGCGCCACGGGTGATCCTCGATTTTGCGCGCGCCTTGGCCGAGATCGCGGACGACCGACCGGCCGCCATCGCTCGGGTCGCGGGCATCGAGCACATGACGGCGGCGTGCTTCGAGGCGCGTGTGCTCGAGGCACGGTGGCGCGCCGAGCTCGGGGATCTCGCGGGGGCGAGCGTGTCCCTCGAGTGCCTCGCGGACGCGCTCGAGACGGTCGCCCCAGCCCTCGTCGCCGGCCCGTCGCGAGGAGCGGGTCGCGAGGCCTCCCTGGGGGCGGGGCTCTTGGCCTTGTACCCGAGCAAGGTCGACGCGCGCCGGGCCCTCGCCGCCTTCGCCGAGGAGGGGGCGCGCATCCACGAGCTCGACCGCGACGACCCGGCCGCTGCCCGGCGCTTGCTGGAGCTCGCGATCCGGTTGGCGCCGCGGGTGGCGAGCATTCGCGCCGCCTACCAACGCGTGGCCTCGCGTGGCGGCGTCACGCGCGACGAGCCCGAGCGCCGCGCGTCGCACGACACGGCGTCGCACGGCACGGCGTCGCACGACACGGCGTCGCACGACACGGCGTCGCACGACACGGCGTCGCACGACACGGCGTCG
>CAYOAL010000197.1:0-9972 GCA_964401935.1 uncultured Polyangiaceae bacterium | reverse complement strand
CAGCTCGAGGGCGCGGGGAGCGGGCTGCCGCCCGCACTCGTCCTCTTGGACGACGGGTCCCCGAGCTTTGACACCATGGACGAGGACGAGCTGGCCGGCGCGGCGCTCGAGGCGCGGGTGGAGCTCTTGACCCAACAGGTGCGGGCCAACCCCGACGACGCCGACGTGGTGCACCAGCTGGCCGACTTGCTCGAGCGGCTCTCGCGGTTCCACGAGCTGTTGGCGCTGCTCTCGGCGCGGGTCGAGGAGGCGCCCGACAATCAACGCAGCGCCTTCGTCGAGCGGCGTCGGGGGGTGCTGGCGCGAATGATCGAGCTGGCGGAGGCGTCGGGCCGCGCGGACGAGGCGTCCCTGTATCGGCTGATGCTCGCAGCCGACTGAACCGGCGGGCTACGCCGTCGGCGTGAACGCCTCCGCGCCGCCACGGTCCCGTTTGTTTACCCGCGCTGGCTGCGCGTGCTACCGGAGGGGGCAGTGACCGTAGTGCGGTGACGGCGGCACGAAAAACAGGACACCAGGCGAAGATGTTGCTCGAAGATCCCAGGGACATGGAGCGGGGAACAGGACGTGCGGTGCGACGCCCGATCGTGGTGCAGAAGTACGGTGGCTCGTCGGTGGCCGACACCGACAAGCTCGGCGCCGTCGCCGATCGCGTCGTCGCCACCAAGCGCACGGGGCGTGACGTGGTGGTGGTGGTCAGCGCCATGGGCAAGACCACCGACGGCCTGCTCGAGCTCGCGATGCGGGTGGCGGGGCCGAGCGCTCCGCCGCGGCGCGAGCTCGACATGCTGGTGTCGACCGGTGAGCGCGTGGCCATGTCGCTCTTGTCGATCGCTATCCAAGCACGAGGGGAGGCGGCCATCTCCTTCACCGGCTCGCAGTCGGGGATCATCACCAACGATCGTCACTTCGACGCCAGGATCATCGAGGTGCGCCCCCATCGCATCGAGGACGAGCTCGCGCTCGGACGCATCGTCATCGTCGCCGGCTATCAGGGGATGAGCTACCGCCGCGAAATTACCACCCTCGGCCGTGGGGGCACCGACACCACCGCGGTGGCCATCGCCGCCGCGCTCGAGGCCGAGCGGTGCGAGATCTACAGCGACGTCGACGGCGTCTACTCTGCGGACCCCAGGGTGGTTCCCGACGCGGCGCACCTCCCCGAGGTGAACTACGACATGCTCCAGGAGCTGAGCGTGAGCGGCGCCAAGGTGCTGTGCGCTCAGGCGGTGGAGTGGGCGCGCCGCACGGGCGTGGCGATCTACGCACGGAGCACCTTCGACGCGGTGAGCGAAAGCCCGAAGCAGACCGTCGTGCGCCGCCACGGTCCGGGGGAGGAGCCGCGCGCCCGCGCGGTGTCCAGCGATCGCAAGGTGGCGTTGCTCACGCTCGACGACGCCCAGCCGCTCGGAGCCCTGCTCGAGGAGCTCGACGAGCTCTCGCTCACGGTGCTCGAGTCGCAGGATCGGGGGCACGGTGGCTACGCGCTCTTGTCGCTCCTGAACGCGCCCGACTGGGCGGCGGCCAGGAGCCGCCTCGGCGCGCGCTATCGCGTCGCCGACGACGTCGCCCTCATCAGCGTCGTGGGCGGCAACCTCACCGACCGGGCCGAGCACGTCACCCGCTTCCGCACGGTGGTGAACGCGCGCTGCACCGCGCGCCTCGCCATGGCGTCACCGCTCCGGCTCTCGGCGATCGTCCCCGCCGCCGTCGTCGACGAGCTCGCCCGCGACCTCCACGCCGCCTTCGTCTCGAGCCCCTGAGAGACCGCGGGTCGTCGGCGGCACCCGCGATCGATCGGTGCTGCGGCGCCTGCCGGTGCGGGAGCGAGAGGAGTGCGCGCGCGGGCAGCGACGCGCGCGCGCAGCGACGCGCGCAGCCAGCTCAGCGCAGATCTTCCTCGGGGTCTTCGCTCGGGGGTGGCGTCTCGAGATCGATGCCGAGCTCGAGCTCGTCTTCCGCGTCGTCGTCGTCGGTGCCGTCGAGGGGCGGGAACTCGTCGGCCTCGACGCGCTCGCCGGCGGGATCTTCGAGGCCCTCGAGGCCACCGTCGTCTTCGCCCTCGGTGGGTATGGGATCGAGGCCGAGCTGGTCATCACCCCCGAAGTCGAGACCCTCTTCGGCGTGGCCGCGTCCCTCGTCGATGAGCGACTCGCCGTCCTCGTCGAGGTGGACATCGTCGTCGCCGCCGTCCTCGATGCCGAGGCTCGCGTCGCCGAGGGCCGACTCCTCGTCCAGCTCGGTCTGGATCTCGACGTCGATCGGGACGTCGTCGGCGTAGCTGTCATCGAACGGATCGGCGCCGTCCGCGGGGAGGCGCACGTCCACCGGCACGTCCTCCTCGACGCCGTCGACCTCGTCGGCGTCGAGATCGCCGAGATCGGGGAGGTCGAGATCGTTGTCGTCGAAGGCCCTGTCGGTCATCTTGCTGCGACGATAGCACGTTGGCAGGTCAAGGCTTTTTCTCGGCGCCAGTTCGTGGTTGAGTCAGAGCCGGTGACGGATCTGCAACAGCTTCTCGACAGCATGGCGAGCGACGCGATGGCGCTTCGCGAGGTCGAAATGCCGACCGAGGAGGTGGTGTTCTTCAAAGGTGTGATCGAGGCCTATCCAGGGATCGCAGCCGTACACGCGACGCGAGGCGCTGCGCGTCTCGCGACGGCACGGCTCTACGTGGCCACCACCCGTGAGCTCGCGCACGAGGTCGACGACTTGCTGGAAGATCTCGTGGCCACCATCGAGGGCCTCACGTGGAAGGTTCTCCCGCAGGCGTCCGTTTGATTCCGAGAGTGTCGAAGAACCCAGTGGAGGGAGCCCCCGGGGGGTGTCCGTCGAGGATCGAAGTGATCATGGCCTCCGAAAAGCGCCGCCGCGGCTCGTCCAATCCCGTGCGCGACTCAGAGAACTGTGAGCCTCGGGTTCGCGGCGCCTGGTGTGCGTGGCTCGAGTCGCTGGCCACCAACGCCGACGCTGCGATGGCCGCGGCCAGCATTTATGGGGAGCTGCCGCCCGACGGGCGCGACGCGTGGCTCGACGCGCTCGCCGAGGACGCTCCCGAGCTCGACGTGCCCACCGGCGCCGTCTACGGGCCACTGCTCGCGGTGGAGACCGATCCCACCCGCAGCCACCGCATTCGTGAGCTCACCGGGATGTCGCTCGGACCGGTGACCCAGATCGATCGCGCGCTGATGGGGACCTCCGGGGGTGGCCTACGGGTGGCCGCGCTCGTGATCCCGCTCTACCTCGATTTCGTGCGGCTGGTCGTGTGTCGCTTCGTGAAGGACGTCGGCTTCGACTGGGTGCGCCAGGAGCCGATCGTTCGCGAGCGCGACGCACCGGTCGCGGGGAGCGTGATCGATGGGGTGCAGCTCTTCGCGAGCTCGTCGGAGTCGGTGGTGGACGAGCTCGCGCACGCGGTGCTGGCGCATCGCCGCGCCGGGCGGGAGCTGCCGCAGCTCTTGCGCGACTGCGCCGATCTCTTCAGCGCGAAGCTCGCATGACACGCCTCGGGCGCTCTCGTTGCTCGCGAGCGTTGGCGCTCTCGGTGGCGCTGACCGCCGCGTGCGGGGGCACGACGGAGCCCCAGACCCCTCCGCTCGGGGTGGCGGCCGAGATCCCCGAGCGCGCCCGCCCCGCGCGCACCTTCGCCTTCGTGACGCTCGATGGGCAGGCGGTGACGAGCACCGCCTACCGCGGGCGGATGACCCTCGTCGGCTTCGCGGCCACCTATGATCTCGGCTCTCACGCGCTCGCGCGGTTCATGAACGAGGTGTTCGCGCGCCACACGCCGCGCATCAACGCGCTCTTGCTCGTGCTCGAGCCGCGGGATCACGAGCCGATGGTGCAGGCCTTCGCAGGGACGCTCGATCTCCGCTACGACGTGGTGCACGCCGACGAGGCCACCACCGCTGGACAGGGACCGTTCCCCGGCCTGCATCACGTGCCGAGCGTGGTCTTGTTGGATCGTCGTGGGCGCGAGGTGTGGCGCCACCTCGGACTCGTGACGACCGAGCGCCTCCACGAGGTGATCGAAGAGCACGACGAGCGTGCGCGCTGAGCTCAGAGCACCTCGAAGCGCGCGAAGGCGATGGCGATGGGGCTCGGATCGGCCACGGTCTGGCTGATCTCGATGCCGAGCCTGGCGTGGGTGGGCGGCAGCTCGGTGGCGAGGGCGCTGTTCCAGCTGATCAGCGCGTAAGGCGAGAGGTTGGCCGCGAACGACGTAGCGCCCCCGCGGCGCACGGGGAGCTCGATGATGGCGAAGCTCCCCTGGGCGGCGGTGGCGGTGCCCCCCACGCCCGCGACCTGCGTCTCGAGGGTGGAGGGGGCGAGGACGGTGATGGTCTCGCGCGCGGGGCAGTCGTCGCACCGCGTCCGAAAGGCGTAGAGGAGGCCGCCGAGCAGCGGCTGGGGTTGGATGACCGTCTCGCGCACCAGCGACGCCTTGCAGGACCTGGACTCGAACCAGCCGTCGTGGATGCGGTACTCGACCACCCCCTTGGCGTTCACCGCGAGGGTCTCCCAGCGCATCGGAGACACGAACGGCTGGTGGAACATCTCCTCGCCGCAGCTGCGATACACCCGGTTGCCGGCGTGCTGGCGCCGCTCCACGTACGAGATCTGCACCCGGGCGAGCGGCCCCGGCGCGGACACGTAGACGGGGCGACCTTCGCCTCCGCGCGTGCGGGTGTCGAAGGCCTCGATGGTGAGGTTGTGAGGCTTGATCCCAAGGGGCAGCGTCGTGGGGATGTACTTCGCCGCGAGGGGCGCGGGGGGCGTCGCCTCGGGGAGGCTCGGGAGAGCGAGCTCGGTGGTCAGCGCCGGAGGGAGCGGACCGTTCAGGTGGGGCGCGACTTTGAGCTGGACGTGGCTCGAAGGCGCGCGATGGTTCGTGACGGCGCTCGGGGTGGCGCGCGCTTCGGCGGGCTCGGCCGCGCGCGTGGTCTCGGCGGCGGCGGGGTGGTTCGTCGGCGCGGCGGGAGCGACCGACGTGGCGCACGCAGAGACCGCTCCGACGAGCCCGAGGAGCAGCGAGCGCGAGAGGGGGCGGCAGCGTGGGACGAGCGAGTGCCGCATCACAGCGTCTCGAGGAAGGCGGCGAGGGCCTTGATGTCCCGATGGGGGAGGTGGAGGGTGTGACCCATGGTCGTGTCGGAGGCGGTCAACAGCGCGAGCAGCGACGCATAGCGGCCGTCGTGGAAGTAGGGTGCGGTGCCGCCGACGAAGCGGAGCGAGGGGGTGTCGAACTTGTCGCTCGGCATGTCAGCGACCTTGCCGTGCACGTCATGCGTCGTCTTGTCGGTGCCCGCGCCGCCCACGTGACAGCTCGCGCAGCCGATGTCGTTGGCGAAGAAGAGCGCTTTGCCTCGCGCCACGAGCGTCGCGTCGGCGAGCTCGAGTGCGTCTTCGAGCGTGGGGCCAGGCATCGTCTCGACGTAGGCGATGAGGGCGTCGAGCTCTCCTTGGCCGTCGTCGCGGCGTTGGAGGCCGGTGCCGCCCAGGCGCTGGAAGGTGGCGGTGAGGTGTGTCGCCACGTCGTCGTGCGCGCCGAGCCACGAATAGGGCGCGCTTGCCTGCACCCGACCGGCGAGCATGATGGTCTGGCGGGGCCCCACCGGCGTCGACCAGGTGAGGGCGTCCTCGCGGCCGTCGGGGTGACAGCTCGCACAGGCGCGGCCGTCGCGGCTGATGCGCGGGTCGTCGGTCTGGTGGAAGAGGCGCCGACCCCAGAGGGCGAGCTCGCTCATGGGTTTTTTTGCGAGCAGCGGCGGCGTGACGAAGCTCACCGCCTCCGCGCCCTTCGCCTTCAGATCGATCACCGCGAGCTGGCGATCGAACTGCGACCACACGACCGCGGTGGCGCGGATGTCGTCGACCGCCACCCCCGTGGGCCCCGCCGGGACCGTCCAACGGCGGCGCTCGAGGCGGGCCGGATCGGTGCCCCGTGGGTCGAGCTCGAGGAGCACGTTGGTGCCCGCACAAGCGACGAGCAGCCCGCCCCCGTGCGGGCTCACCCGCGCGGCGCGGGGGAGGAGGCAGCCGCCCGGCGCGGCCGGGGTGCGCGACCGGGGCTCCATCAGGGCCGCGGTGAGGTTTCGCTCGGCGGCCGCGTCCACCACGCTGACGATGGGGTGCTCTACGACGCCCTGAGAGGCGCCGCCGCCGTATCCCGCGGTGCGCTGCGTCGGATCGCCGGGCTCGATCGTCACGCGGGGGACGAAGATCCGGCCTCGAGGCGTGAGCGGGGGAGCGTGGGCAGCGAGCTCGACGTCGAGGGTCTTGGCGAGGGCGAACCCCTGGCAGCTCTCCCGCGTCTTGTCGGCGCCGCTGGTCACGTGGGTTCGCGGCACGCGCAGATCCACGGTGCGCACCTCGTGCGCGGGTTCCGCGAGCTCCACCACGCTGAGCGCCCCTCCGACCACGTGGGCCACGAAGGCGCGGGACCCGTCGTCGTCGACGAGCACATCGCGAGGCTCTCGCGCGAGCTCGACGCTGAACCGGTGCTCGAGGGTGCGGCCTTCGAAGGCGCTGAGCCGCCGCGCCCAGGCGGTGGTGACGACGAGCGTGCGCTGATCGGGAGTGACCGCGAGCGCGACCGGCTCCACGGGCGTTTTCACGCTGCAGAGCCCGTCGAGGGGCTGGCCCGCGTCGGAGCCAGGCTCGAGCAGCTGGAGCCGGTTCTTGTTGCGCAGGGTGACGGCGACGCGACCGTCGGCGAGCACGAGCACCTGCGAGGGGGCGCCCGAGAGCTGGGTGGTGGCGAGCACGCTCCCGGCCTCCACGTCGACGGTGTGCAGCGCGTGCGCGTCTTCGTCGGCGGCATAGGCGAGGAGCCGGGCACCATCACGCGCGAGCGCCGCGCTTCCCCCCTGGCGTGCGGAGGGGAGCGGACGCACGCGCGGCGCCGCGGCGCGACGCTCGCAGTGGCCAGCGCCAGGGAGCTCGGCGTCGGCGCTCCGTGACGTGAGGCCGTTGGTGGCCCCCTCGGCGGGCGGGGACGCGCCTCCGCAGCCGGCGACCCCCGCGCCCGCGACCACCGTCAACGCCACCCCAACACCCTGCAGCACTCCTCGCATCGTCTCCCGCTCCTCGGCTCGGCGACGGCATGGTGACGTGCACCCCGCCCGCTCGATCTGCATGGGACGCTGGGGAGCCCCCGAATGTTCCTCGCCCGGCGGCATCGGGCCGCCGATCGGCGACTTCGGTGCGACAAACGGCTCGTTTACCCCACACGTGGACGGCGCTCGTAGCCGCTCCCACCGCTAGATGCCGAGCACCCACCAGAGGAGGGCGAGGGTGCCGCCGAGGGCGACGATCGACACCACCACGAGCAGGCCATGGGCGCCCTTGGGCAAGGCCTGCGGAGGGCCCGCCCCCCCGCGGGGGAAGGAGACGGGCTCGGGCGTCGCGGGCTTGCCCGAGACGGGGTCACGCTCGTCCACCATCGGGAGGATGGTTCCCGAGCCAAGGCTCAGCGTAAAGCCCGACCGCGGATCGGGCTCGATCACGCGCTCGGGCCGGCCCCGCTCACTCTGCGGCGAGCGGCGTCTCTTCGGCGACGGGCGCCTCGGGGTTGTTCTCGTAGTAGGCGCGGCTGAGCAGTCGCTTCACGAGCGGCTTGTAGTGCTGCTCGACGCGACCGCGGGCGATGTCGACCACCACCTCGAGATCGATCTTGACGGCCTCGCGGAACTCCGGCTCGACGACCTTGCGGGCCGCCGACGCGAGCACCGAGGGGGCCACCCGAGCGATGGCGGCGACGCGGTGCGCGGTGCGCTTGGCGCTCCCCACGGTGCGCTCGAGGCGCGTCTGATGGATCAGCGGCGCCACCTCGTACACGAGGTGAGCGGCCGTGCCCGCGATGTGGGGGTGGTGCGGCGAGTGGTGCAGCGGCGAGGCGTACTCGGGGTTGTCGCGCAGGAAGCGGCGAACCTGGTCTTCGGTGAGGTTGTTGTCGGCGAGCGCGCGCGCGAGCTCCTGCTCGGCGTTGATGCGGGCCTTGTAGAGGTACATCTGCACCCGGCTGTAGAAGTTGGTGGCGCCGTCGCCGCTCGTCTCCACCGCGCAGTAGATGGTGCCGGGGTACTTGCTCGTGATGAGCGACTGGACGCCGTCGGACACCCCGGAGGAGGGCATGCAGCCGAACGGCTTCACGCTCACGGTGAGGTGCGACTTGTTGTTCACCACGTTCATGATGAGCTTGCCCACCTCCATGTGGCCCTCGCCGCCGCGAAGATCGTTGGAGTAGTAGTCGTCCGCGATCTCCGCGATCACGTCCATGTCGGGCAGGTGGTAGCCGTGCAACCCGGGGGGCAGGGCGAACATCTGGAAGCCGATGCGCAGGCCCCACTCGGCGAAGTGGAGGGCGGCGAGGCGCTTGGCCACGTCGAACTCCCCTTGGAACTCGGCGAGGCCGCCGCCGGAGCCATCCGCGCCGCGGAGCTCGGCGCGGACCTTCGTGTCACGCGACACCTCCCAGATGTTGTAGAGCAGCCAGGCGGTCACGAGCTGGATGTCGCACTCTGCGCCTTCGCTCTCGAGGAAGTGCTGGAGGTGGTAGTTGCCGTCGCCTTCGGTGGTCATGGCCCAGAACTCGCCGATGATGGCGGCCTTGGGCAGGGCGCGGAGCTTGTCGACCTCGACGGTGGCGAACTGCCGGCGCGCGCGGAGCAGCGCCGAGAAGATGTTCGTCTGCTGGTAGAGCGCGGTGTAGAGGATCTTCTTGGCCTCGAAGACGGCGCGGTTGGTGGCGCCTCGCGTCACCTCGTAGGGGCGGATGCGGTACGTCAGCGCGTTGATGACGTCGCCGCAGACGATGGCCTTGATGACGGCGATGAAGAACTGCGGGTTGAGCTCGAGGCCGGCGTCGTCGCCGGTGGCCTGATCGAGGCCGCCCTGCTGCTGGAACAGCATGACGCGGAAGCCGTCGAAGCCGGCGTCGCGCAGCGCCTTGCGATACTCGGTGACGTACATGCCGAAGCGGCACGGCCCGCACGCGCCAGCGGTGAGGAAGATGTACTTCTTGACGATCTCCTCGGCGCTCATCCCCTTGTCGTCACGGAGGTGGATGAGGTGGCGCACCAGGTTGCCGACCGTGAAGTAGGTGGGGTTGCACTGCCCACGGTTGCCGTACTCCTTGCCCACCTGCAGGCCGTCGTTGCTCGGCGTGCCGATGTTCTCCACGTTGTAGCCGACGCCGCGGAGCGCACCCTCGACCAGGAAGTCTTGCGCGTTCGTGAGGCCCGAGATGAGCAGGGTCACGTTGGGGCGCTCCGTCTTCTTGAAGTTGGGCTCGATCATCTCGTCGACCCACTGCTTGCGCTCCTCCTTGATCTGGAGCCGTTCCCGCTCGGCGGCCTCGTAGGCTTCGAGGTACCCCTCGATCTGGGCTTCGGTGAGGGGTTCCTCGCCAGCGGCGAGCTGCCCGGCCAGGGTGGTATCGTCGAGGATCGGAAGGCTGATGCGTGCGTGCGTCATTTGCGTGTGAGCTCCGTGATGAGTGCGATCTCAGACTGCGGCGAGAGGGATGTCTCGGGCGGACGTTTTGGGGTGGTGACGGCGGTCACTCCGCGGCGGAGTGCGCAGTCGTGGAGTGAGCAGTAGTGGAGTGCGCAGCCGTGGCTTGCGCGCTGGCGTTGGGGGCGATGGCGACCGGACGGCCCTCTCCGTTCTTCTTCTTCAGCTGAACCAGCCCGGGGGTGGGCTCCACCGCCTTGGTGGACGGCTTGTAGTCGCCGATCTTGTGCTCGAGCTTGTGGATGGCCTCGAGCAGCGCGGGATCGGTCTGCATGCGCTTTTCGAGCTGAGCCGCCTTCAGGCGCAAGAGCTCGAGGCGCGCGCGATCGATGCCGTGGCCGAGCTCCACCTTCTTCTGCGCCAGGTCCTCGAGGGCCTCGGTGTGCATCCTCAAGCTGTGGGCGTAGGTCTTGACGCGGATCTTGATCGAGCCGGAGGGCTTGTTGGCGTCGAGGT
>CAYOAL010000196.1:0-13833 GCA_964401935.1 uncultured Polyangiaceae bacterium | reverse complement strand
CCGTCGCGGGGGCCGGCGCGGGCGCCGCCGCGACACGCACCGGCAGCGCCCCGACCACGTAGCGAGCGCTCTCGCCGGGGCGGCGCTGGAGGGGCGCGGCGCGCGTGGCGATGGGCTCCGACACCTCCTGCGGCACCTCCCGCGCCGCGTCGGCCTGGGCGACCGCGCGCGCGTCGTCGCGGGCCTGCAGCTGCGTGAGCACCCCCCACGACGCGGCCGCGAGCGCGAGACCGATCCCCGCCGCGCCCACGAGGAAGCCGAGCTCGGAGGGCGCCGCCGCGGCCCGCGGACGCACCGTGCGCGAGAGCGCCCCTCCCGACTCCGGCGGCTCGCTCAGCGGCTGCGGCGAGCGGCGAAACACCGACTGATCCTCGAGCCAGCGCTGGTGGACCGAGGGGGCGGTGGACGGCGACCACGCGTCGGGAAACCCCGCCGCGTCGAACTGCGACGTCCGCTCACGTCGAGATCGTCCCGGCGTGCGCTCGAAGGCGTCATCGTAGTCGAGTGCGATCCCGTGGTGGCGTGTGTCGTGCTCCTTCATGGATGTCTCTCTCGGCGACGAGCGAAGACGATCCACACCATGCGTCGCGTTGCCAGAGCAACCGGCGTGCCACGTGTACCCACATCCGCCGCCCCCGCAACACCAAGAAATGACACACATCACGACCACGTCTGGACCCGCGGCTGGGGGTGCTGCGATCCATGCGGAGGATCGTCAGCGGCACACCCGCCCGCGCCCGCGCCGTGCCACCGCGACGACGACGAACCCGAGCCACGCGTGCCGACGGGTCCCGAGCGGGCGCCCGATCGACTGACAAGCGCAGCCGTCGCGCAGTCGCCGAGGGGCCGGCAACGGGGGGAGGGCGGCGCTCGCGCCGGGGCTCGGCGGCGCGTCGGGCAGCTCGCGTGAAGACAGCGCGGAGGGTGGCCGCGAGCCGGGGGCCACGCAGCTCCCTGGCGCCTTCGGCTTGCCCGACGCTGGCCCCGCGAACACCCCCCAGTGGTTGGCGACGGCGCGCCCTCCCGCCTCGGAGGGAGAGCTCACGTAGCCGCGCCCCTCGAGCCAGAGCGCGCTCGAGCCGCCGCCGTCGAGGTTGAACGCGACGAACGCGCCGAGCTCGGCCATGAGCTCGGCGAGCTCGGTGCCGTACATGCCGACCGAGCGGGGCGCGTCGCGCCCATCCACCACGGCGAGGATGAACGTCGTCCGATCTTCGGTGAGTCCCATCGCGGTGCGGGGATGGCGGGCGCGCATGTCGGCGCGATCCGGGAAGCAGGAGGGCGCCTCCGGCGAGGCACAGGTGTAAGCCCGTCCCTCGATCACCAGCTCGGGGAACCCGCTCACGAGCGCGCGCGTGCCTTGCGGGCGCGCGGTGGTGACCTCACGCGGGCTGAAGCCGGTCCGCACCCCGAAGCGCTCGGCGTCCTCGAGCTTGGTGCGCTTCGTGTGGGAAAACTCCACCCAGCCGTCTCCGAACGCGATGAAGCCGTGCTGAGCGTGGTACCAGGCGTCGGTCTGGCTGTAGCCAGTCTGAAGCCATGGCCACGCCTCGGCCGCCCCCACCGCGTCGCCGTAAACGCGCGGGGGCGTGACGCCCTTCACGAAGAAGTCACCGTTCACCGCGAGCTGCACGCCAGTCGCAGCGCCCCAGGCGGCGGGGGTGGCGTGACGCTTGGCGGGAGCGGTGGAGACAACGTGCACGTGGTCGTGACAGAGCGAGACGAAGGCCACCGTCACCCGGTTCGGGGGTGCGACCTCCACGCGCCGCACGAGCGCGACGCCGGGAAAGGGGTGCTCGTGTCGCTCCGACAAGAGGGTGCGGGCCACCGCCGGCCTCGTCGCGACGACCAGCGCGCCGCAGACCAGCGCGGTCGAGGCCAGCGCGACGCGCACCACGGCGAGAGCACCTCTGCACCCGGGCATCGGGCGATTATCGCGCAAAACCGCACGCTCCCGACGCTCGCGCGCCACGATCGCGTATCATCGGTGCGATGCGTCCCGTTCTGCCCTTGGTCTTCGTTCCTCTTCTGTGGCTGTGCGCGTGCGGAGACGACGCGGCCTCGACCACCGCGCCGGGGGCCGGCGGCGCGGGGGGAGGCGGCGGCAGCGGCGCGGGCGGCGACGGCTGCATGCCTCAGAGCGGCGTGACGCCAGGGCCCGACTGGGTGTGCATCACCGAGGTGCGGGGCACCGTGATCGACGAGGCGGACGCGCCCATCTCCGACGTGCTCATGACCGCGTGCGGCCCCGGGGGCTGCGAGCCCGACGAGACGGACGCGACCGGTGCGTTCACCATCGAGGTGGGTTTTCCGATGTTCGTCGACGACTGGTCGACCGTCCCTCACGGCCGCGAGCTGGGGAAGCTCGTGTACTACTTCGCGTTCGACGCGAGCGAGCCAGGACCGACGATCGATCTCGGCACGATCCGCCTCCTCGACGCACCGAGCACCGGCGAGCCGCTGGTGGTGAAGTCGGACATGGCCGGCGCGCCGGCTCAGGAGGTGACCGACGGCGACGTGACGCTCCACGTGCCCGACGGCGTGCGGGTAAACATCGACTTCGAGGACGTGGCGCTCGGAGACGAAGGCAAGCTCTTCCGCGCCCGCAAGGTGCCCGAGGCGTTCGTGAGCGAGCTCGTGGATCCGGCCCTCGGGGCCCTCGCCCTCTACGCCATGACCCCGTTCGACGCCCGCTTCGACCTCGAGGACGACCCCGGCACCGACGCGAAGGTCACGCTCTCGTTCGACAACACCCTCGGGCTCGCCGCCAACACCGCGGTCGAGCTCTTGCAGCTCGGGAGCTTCATCGTCGGCGGGCTCGAGGCCGGCGACTACGCGGTGGTGGCCCAAGGAGCCGTCTCGTCGGACGGCGCCACCATCGAGATGGACGCGGGAGAAGGGCTCACCTTCCTCACGTGGATCGCCATCCGCGCCGCCGAGTGAGCGCGGAGGCGAGGCGTTCGCTGCGCGCGCGGCGCAGCGGTGGCAGAACGACGGCTCAGGGACAGTCGAGGTACTCGGGCTTGCAGATCTCGACCAAGCCGAGCACCGCGGCGTAGTCCTCCACCGCGAGCCCACCGCCGAGACTGCCGAAGCCGCGCCAGGTGATCTCCATCGTCGACAGATCGACGATGAACGCCCACTCGCGATCGGCCCCGTTGTCGGCGAGCGCGGTGCGGCTCGCCCCGTCTTTGTCGTGCATCACGCTGCAGTTGAGCGAGTAGGTGCTCACCCAGTCGTCGACGAGGCCCATCGGATTGCCGGTGGAGTCGACCATCAGCTCGATGAAGATCCCTCCATTTTCCTGCACCACCTCGCTGGTGATCCCGGTTGCGTTGCCGTCGGTGCCCAAACCCGGGGCGACCTTACGACAGCCGCTTCACCCGGAGAGCGTGGTGTGGATGAGGGCGTACTGCGCGCCGCTCCCATGCAGATCGAGCGAGGTGTAGGTGTCGGTCCACGTCTCGGTGGTGGCGAGCGCGGTCGGATCGGTGCTGAAGGTAGCCTTGCCACGTGAGGAACGGGAAGACGTCGCCCTCCTGGTTGCCGTAGCCACCGTCCGGATAGTCGGAAGGGGCCCCGCCCGAGCTCGTGCTGGTGCTGCCTCCGCCGCCGGCCATCTGCACCCCACCGTCGCCACCGCTGCCGCCGACCGTCGCGGTGCTGCCTCCGGCGTTGCCGCCGTTGCCGGTGGTGGTGGCGAGGGTCTGCCCGTCGTCGTCGCCGCACGCCGCCGCGAAGCCCACCCCACAAATGGCCAACAGGCTCACGCCCACGAGAGATCTCGACATGAGGGCAGGCTATCACGACTCGGAGGCCCGTGAAGCTCCCCTCCCGAGCGGCCGGGCGACCCGGCGGCAGCGGCGCCAACGATGGCCCTCGATCGCGCCCATCGGGTGTCGCGCCGGCGCGCTTCGAGTAGAAGCGAAGCCTCACCGAACATGCCCCCGACGCTCCACCAACCCCCCGTCGCGCTCACCATCGCCGGCTCCGACTCCGGCGGAGGGGCCGGCATCCAGGCCGATCTGCGCGTGATGCACCGCCTCGGCGTGTTCGGCACCAGCGCCATCACCGCCATCACCGCGCAGAACACGGGCGGCGTCCGCGACGTCGAGGGGGTGAGGCCGAGCCTCTTGCAGGCGCAGCTCGACGCGGTGCTCGAGGGGTTCGCGGTGGGCGCCATCAAGACCGGGATGTTGTGGTCGGCGGCCCTCGTCGACGTGGTGGCGGCGCGGGTCGCCACCCTCGACATCCCGGTGATCGTCGATCCGGTGATGGTCGCCACGAGCGGCGCGCGGCTCCTCGACGGCGACGCGGTCGAGCGCTACCGAGGGCTCTTCGCGCACGCCACCGTCGCCACCCCCAACCTCGACGAAGCGGCGGTGCTGCTCGGACGCCCCGTCGATCGGAGCGCGCTCCACGACGAAGCGGCGTCCCTCGCCGCCGCGCTCGGCTGCGCGGTGCTGCTCAAAGGAGGGCACCTCGACGGCCCCCCCGAGGACGTGCTCGTCGCCGCCGGGGAGACGTTCTCTTTTCGCCACGCGCGGATCGAAGGCGTCAACACCCACGGCTCGGGGTGCATGCTCTCGTCCGCCATCGCGGCCTTCAGCGCGCTCGGCCGCGATCTCCCCGATGCCTGCGCGCACGGGCTCGCGTTCGTGCACGACGCCCTCGCCAAAGGCGCGCACAGCGGCCGCGATCGACTCGCCCACATCGAAGGCGCACACGCCGATCTCCGAGCGATCAGCACACAGAGGCGCTGAGCACGCGCCGCCTCCGCGCCCATCAGCAACCACGCGAGGCGGTGGGCGCGCGGCGCTCCTGTTCGTTGGCCTCAGTCTGGGCGCATCAGCACCTTGCCGAGGTTGTTCCCGAACTCGACCTCGCCGAAGGCCTCGGCGGCACGCGAGAACGGATACACCTCGTGGACGTGCGGCGCGATCTTTCCCGCCTCGAAGAGCGCCATCAGCGCCTCGATCTCCTCGAGCAACATCTGCCGCTCGTCCCAGAGGTGGCCGATGTTCACGCCCGCCACCGCCTTGTTGTCGTCGAGCAGCGTACGGCCCGACCAGCGCGGGATCTGCAGCAGCACCTTGAGCACGTGCAGCAGGCTGCGGCTGCCCCCGGTGTTGGTGTTGGCGATGCCGAAGGCGATCAGCATCCCCGCCGGCCGGAGGAGGGAATATCCCTTCTTCCAGTCTTTGCCGCCGAGCGCGTCGAGCACCACGTTTACCCCGCGACCGTCGGTGAGCCGCATCACCTCCTCCACGTAGTCGGCGCTCCTGTAGTCGATGGGGTGGTCGCAGCCATGGCCCCGCACGTAGTCGTGCTTGCGCGCGGAGGCGGTGCCGTAGGTGGTGACGTCGTCGACGGTGCGGCAGAGCTGCAGCGCCGCGGTGCCCACCCCGCCCGCCGCCATGTGCACGAGCACGTGCTCCCCGGGGCGGATCCGGGCCACCCGGAAGAGCATGTGATAGGCGGTGATGTAGTTCACCGGGATGGCCGCCGCCTGTTCGAAGGTCATCGCCTCCGGCATCGCGATCGCTTGCTCGGCGGGAACACAGACCGTGTCCGCGTGGCCCCCGAAGCGGGTGAGAAACATCACGCGATCGCCGACCGCGGGGCTCGTCACGCCTTCCCCTACCGCGTCCACGACGCCTGCACCCTCGTAGCCCACCACCATGGGCGGCTTGGGCGCGTCTGGATACAAGCCCTGGCGCGCCGAAATCTCCGCGAAATTCAAACCACACGCGCGCGCGCGCACGCGCACCTCGCCGCGCCCGGGCACGGGATCCTCGGTCTCGCGCACCTCGAGCACGCTGCCATCGCCGTAGCGCGAAATCCAAACCGCCTTCATGCGCGAACCCTACACCGGTCTCGGTCGGGGCTCTCGCGTCGTGAACGCGGCGCAGTGTTGCTCATCGGCGATTTGAGCTAGCGTTGCTCAGAACATGCAGGTCGTGTCCCTCGCGCCGGTGCCGGTGGCCTCCTTGAAATGGCGAATGGGCGACGGTGCCTGGATGTTGTCGGTGATCTGCAAGCTCACGCTGCAGCTGTGCCCTGGCGACGCCGAGATCGCCAAGCGCCACGATCCGATCCACGAGCAAGACCGGTTCCCCGACGACGACGAGACCGCCAGCCTGTTCGCTCCCTCCGACCTGGTGCCGCAGAGGAAGCTCGTCGACGTGATGGTGGTAGGCAACACCTACGCCCCTCGCGGCACGACCACCACCGCGCTCCGGGCGCGCCTCTGTGTGATGACGATCGACAAGCGGCTGAACGTCGACGCGCTCGACGAGGTGCCGTTCAAGAGCGCCTACCTCGGCTACGAGCACGCGGAGGCCGGGCCTACCAACCCCATCGGCACCCGCGGCGACGCCGAGGGGCACGGCCACCGCATCCACCAGCAGCCGGATCCAAGCCACACCAACCCCGGCTTCACGAGTCCCGGCTTCGGACCCATCGCCGCCCACTGGCTCTCGCGCCGAAGCTTCTTGCGGGGTCAGGAGCCCCCGCACCTCGAAGGGCCGGGCGAGCCGACCGAGCTCCCCGCCGAGTTCGATCTCGGCTTCTTCAACGCGGCGCCGCCGGATCAGCAGCTCCCGGAGCTCCCCGCCAACGCCGAGCTCGTGCTCGAGCACCTCCACCCCGAGCATGCGGTGCTGCGCACGCGCCTCCCCAACGTCGCCGCTCAGTTCTTCGTGGAGCGGCCCCCCGGTCAGGCGCGCCGCGAGGAGATCGAGGGCCGCATCAGCGCGCTGTGGATCGACACCCGCCGCTCGGTGGCCACCCTCACGTTTCACGGCGTGATCAAGCTCACCGAGCGCGACGAGCGGGGGCGGGTGTGGGTGGCCGTCGCCGGGCCCGGGCGCCGCCTCAGCGCGAGCCAGCTCGCCAAGCTCATCGGCTCGCTGTCACGAAGCCACGAGGGCACCCCCCACAGCGTGGCCGACGAGGAGACCACCGACGAGGGCGCGGATCCGATGAACAAGACCGTGTCCATCCGCAAAGCACGGCTCCGCTCCTCCTCGCGCGAGGACACCCTCACCTCCGTGCTCAGCGCCGGCGCGATGTTCGGCGACCCTCGCGACACCACCGCCGACAACCTCCCCGCGACCCGCGCCGACGGGCTCCCGAGCTGGCTCGCGCACAACCAACCCGGGACCGGGGTTGCCTCCAACGGCGCCACCAGTGAGACGCTCCCTCCCCCGAGCTCGGCGCCGGCGCCGAGCGGCGACGAGGACGAGCCGCGCGGCCGCCAGCGCGCCACCACCTCTCCCGGACACGGCTCGCCGCTCCCCGCCGCGAGCGCCCACGACGTCCCCCCGCTCCGAGCGCTCAGCGCGACCCAGCACGGGCTCGGCCCCGCGTCGCTCCAACCCGAGTGGCCCTCGAGCCACCGCGCGCCGAACGGCGACAAGCTCGCCGAGACCTCGAGTCTCCCCCTCGACCCCCTCAACGTGGCGTCTGCGGCGGCCCCCGGCGGCAACGCGCAGGGCGGAGGCCCCAGAGAGAGCGCCCCCCCGCGCGCTCCGTACCCTCCCGTCGGCGTCGAGGGGGGCCCGCCCCCGGGGAAGGCGCCGACGCCAACGCCCCGCGCCGCGCCGCAGGCCCACGCCATCCCCGCCCCCAGCGCGCACCCGCGGGCGCCCTCGGTGCCGCCTCCACCGCCGCCCACTCGAGCTGGCGGCTCGGTCGCCCCACCGCCGCCCCCGCCGCTCGGAGCGCCGATCGCCACGCGGGCACCGAGCGCGGCCCCCGTGCTCACCCCCGCCCTCAAGCCGGCCCAACCCGCCCAGCGCGCCACCCCGCGGCGCCGCGTACCCGACGAGGTGGTCGAGCTCTTGTGGTACGACGAGAGCGCGACCGAGCGGCTCCGTCGCCGCTGGCGCCCGCTCTGCGAAGAGCTGGCCTTCGCCCCCCGCGACGACCATCACGACCTCGCCACCCAAGATCCCAAGACGGCGCGAGACCATCACACCCACTTCGGGGTGCTCACCGAAGGCCCCCTCGAGGGCGCCGATGGCCTGCGGCGCACCCTGCGCGAGGCCATCAGCGAACAGGGACGCTTCACCCCTCCGCTAGCCCTCGTCGGCGGCGTCCTGCGCTTCCCGTTCGACGAGGTGGCGGTGCTGCGCGCCACCCACGCCATGCTGAAGCCCATCGCCGGTGACGACAAGAAGCTCAAGAGCACGCTCACGCAGGTGGAAGAGCTCCTCGCCTCGCCGGTGCTCAGCGGCTCCACCGACACCGTGAGCAACCTCACCTCGGTGCTGCGCAAACGCTACGACGCCACGCGCCGCACCATCACCCTCGAGTACATCGACGAGACCATCGATCGGCTCATGCTCGAGCAGCGGTGCTACCAGAAACGAACGCTGTTCGGCGCCGAGCAGATCCGCGCGCTCCTCACCCTGCGAGGCGCCGACAAGCCCGTCCCCACTTATTTGCCGGCCACGTTGGCCAACACGCTCCCGATGTTGCACTCGATCCCGGTCCGCGTCATCGCGGAGACCCACATCAAGCAGGATCAGTACGAGCAACACCCCCACGCGCTGCGGGTGATCACCCTCGGTCGGGTCATCAAGGTCGAAGCCTGAGCGGCGGGGGGAGGGTGCGGCAGACCCTCCAAGAGACTCACCGGTGCGTGAGCGCCTTCAGGAGGCGAGCGCCGTGGCCCCCCGTAAGCTCGCGCCCCACCGCCACCGGGGCCGGCGTGCGCGTCGCCTCGCGCTTCGGCTTCACCGTCCGGTCGTCCGCGCCGCTCAGCGAGCGGCCGAGCCGCGGGCCAACGCCGGGGTGGGTGCGCTGCATCTCCTGGCCAACGAGCGGGCCGAGGCCGCGCGTGCGTCCGTAGCTCCCTCGAGAACGGCGCTCGGTGGCTTCGGTGCGAGACGCGCCGACGAGCACGGTCGGCTCGCCCTCGCCGATGAAGGCTCCGCAGTCGAGCTCGTCGCTGCGGCGGGCCAACGGCTTCCCGTTCACGAACACGGTGAGAGCGCCGGTGATGATGGGGCCGTCCGCGTGGTCCTCGCAGGGCACCACGATGTCCTGGTTGGCGGCGGCCACGGGGCGCCGGTCGCGGCCGATGAAGGTGTCGGGCGAGCCCTCTTCGATCACCCCGCACGGATCCGGCGCCTCGCCCGGATCCTCCCCTTCGAGCTCACCGAGGCCATGCACGGTGACGGTCCTCCCGACCCGAGTGGCGACGACCGCCCCGCTCTGTCGCGGCGACACCGACAGCGCGCGGATCGCGGCGGCGGCCACCGTCCGCGGCGGCGGCAGGTCTTCGTGGGTGATGCGGTGGCCCACTCCCGCCGCCTCGAGCACCTCGGCGCGGCGGCTCACGGCGCCCCCCACGTGATGCTCGCCACGATGCGCTCGAACAGCGGCGACAGCTGCTCGATCTCGCGCTCTTCGGCGGTGAGGGTGACGCACACCACCCAGCGGTCGCCGAGCTCCACCATCGACAGCCGCTGCGCGAGCGGCCCCTCCGGTCCCGCCGACGCGAAGGCCACGGTGTACGCGGTGCGGCCGCCGATCTGCTCCTCCACCGAGCTCGAGAGGAAGAAGCCTTCCATGCTCGCCTCGAGGTCGTCGAGGTGGCGGTCGGCGTAGTCGACGAGCTCCTCGTCGTCGCGGAGGCGATCGCGCGAGACGACCACGTTGGCCGCGCCTTTGTGGCCCTGCTCCGACGGCGCGGCGTACACGATGATGCTCCGGTTCTCCCAGTCGCGGGGGACGTCGAAGCTGATGAGTGGATCGGTGTGTCGGGGCATGACTCTCGTCGGGCTCTCGCTGGCCGTGCGGACGCAGCTTACACCTTGGTGGCGGCCGCCTCCGTGGCTTGAACGAACGGCCCCATGTAGTCGCCATACTCGCGGGTGTACACCGTGTAGCCCTGCTGCCCGAGCGCATCGGCCACCGCCTTGTTCACCGGCTGGCCCGTCATCTGCGCCTCGGCGATGGCCGCGTTCATCGACATCGAGTCGAGCGCCCGCGCGCCCGGCTCGGGGACCACCATCAGCTGGCCATCCCCCGGCGACTGAAGGAACGACGGGCCGTCCTGCTTGACGGTGGCCACGAAGTCGTTCGTGCCGAGGCCACCGCGCTTGGCGAGCGCCTCCCCGCCATAGCCCTCGAACGACCGCCCGAGGCTCTTGCCGCCTGCCCCAGCGCCCGTGGCAGCCGCCGACGCGTCGCCGAGGCGGCCCATCCCTTGCGGCGACGACCCCGAAAGCCCGCTCCGTCCGGCGCCGCGCGCAGACAGCTCCGGGGTGCCGCCGCGGCCCGCCATCCGCTGGCCGACACCCCCCGAGCTCATGCCGGTGGTCGAGCCCTGCCCGATGCCGCCGCCATCGCCCGCCTCCACCGGCGAAAAGCGCGTGCCGCGCCCGCTCCTTCCGAGCGTGCCGCGCTCGCGCTCGATGGCCTTGAAGCGCTTCCCACGACCGGCGCGCTCCGCCACCTTGTCGTGCTCCACGGGCTTGAAGCGGCGACCCCGCCCCGAGCGCCCAGCCTCGATCCCTCGGGGGTCCCGAGGCCGCCGGCCGCCTCCCCCGGGCACGTCGCCGGCGCCACCAGGCACCCGGCCGCCGCCCGCGTCCCCGTCCAGACCGAGGAAGTCGCGCACCTCATCGCCCATGCCGAGCTCGTCGGCGAGGCTCGCGATGTCCTCGGCCATCTGCTTGTCCTCTCCGATCACGATGTCGAGGAGCGCATCCTTGGGGTTGTCGATGAGGTTCTTGAGGTCCTCGGCCGCCTCCTTCACCTCGTTGATCTGGTGCTGCCACTCGCGCTTGGCCTTCTCGAAGTAGGCGAGCTCGCGATCGATCATGTCCTTCACGTCGTTGCGCAGCGCCTGGAGGTGCTTGCCCTGCTCCTTCGCGACGTCGATGAGGGCCTTGCACGACTCGACGAAGTTTCCCTTCTCACCGGAGAAGATCGCGCCGAGATCGTCGCCGAGCTTGCTGAGGTGCTCGCGCTCCTGGGCTGCCCGCGTCGCCAAGCGCTCACCGAGCGCTTCGTAGTGATCGCGGTGCTTGTCGAAGGTCTTGTGGATGTCGTCGCCGAGGCGCTGGAGCCGGCGCTTCTCCGCCTCGATGCGGCGCTCGAAGCGCGTGCGCATCTTGCGGTAGGTGTCGGGATCCATCAGGTGGCCCGCCACCCGCTCGCCCTTGTAGCCCATGCGGCCGTACCGCTCGAGCTGCTCGTCGAGCTCGGGTGGCAGCTTCACCGCCTTGGGGAGCTTGAGCTTGGTGCCGAACGAACGGTTCACCACCCCGAGGAGGTAGTCTTTTCCGCTGAACTCGGCCTCGTCGGTCCCTCCCGGCCGGCGCGGGGTGCGGTCGCCCGGGCGATCGCGATCTCGGCCCCCGCCATCGCCGTCGACCTCACCGCGCCGCCGTCGTCCACCGCTCGAGATGGGGAGCATGGCCACGTCCGGGGGCAAGTAGCTGCCCGAGTTGAGGAACACCTCGGGGCGGGCGTCGATGGTCACCTTGGCGCCGTGAATTTGAGTTTGTCGCCCTGCGCTGAGGCGGAGGTTGGCCGCCGCGTCGATGTACACGTGGGGGCCATCGAGCACGATGGAGGCCGAGCCGTTGCTGATGATCACCTTGCCGTCCTGCACGCTCACCCCCGTCGCCTCGCCGGCCTGGGTGAGCACGCTCGCGGCCGTGTTGGCGTAGGTGCCGTCCACCTTCACGCTGCGGTTGCCAGCTACCTCGATGGCCTGGTTGCCGCCCACCTTGTGCTCCTCGTCCTTGCCGATCGTGGTCTTGTGCACGCCGCCGATGGTGGCCTCGTCGTCCACCACCACCATCCGCTGCATGTTGCGCTGCGCGCGGAGGTAGACGAGCTCCTCGCCCTTCGCGTCGTCGATGCTGATCTCCGAGTGGCCCTCGCCGCCCGGCGTGCTCGAGCTCCGCCACGTGGTCTTGGTCTTGTGTTTGGGGAGGGCGTCGGGGGGAAGCGCCCCGTTGTTGTAAGCCCGCCCGATCACGATCGGCCGATCCGGATCACCCTCGAAGAAATCGACGAGCACCTCGTGGCCCACCCGCGGGATGTGACTCATCCCGTAGCCGCTCCCGGCCCACGCCTGACTCACCCGGATCCAGCAGCTCGAGCTCTCGTCGCGCTTGCCGTAGCGGTCCCAGTGAAACTGCACCCGCACGCGTCCGAGCTTGTCGGTGTAGATCTCCTCGCCCTTTGGGCCCACCACGATGGCCGACTGCAGGCCCATCACCCGTGGCTTCGCGGTGACGAGCTGCGGCCGAAACGGCTCGCTCGCCATCACCGCCTCCGCCCGCACCTCCCACTCCCCGTCGACGTGGCCCTCGATGCGGCGGCCGGTGACGAGCAGCCCTCCCTCCACGCCGAGCTCGGCGCGGGGATGGCCGACGAGACGGAAGATGGTCCCCGGCGCCAGATCGAGCTGGTTGGTGGAGAACGTGATCGCTTGCTGACGCGTGCGCTCGCGCTCGAGCCCGAGCCGCGCCGCTGTCTTGCCGACGGTGTCGTCGATCGCGGGCGCGTCGCGACGGCGCTCGCGCTCACGCTCCGGATCGCGCCCGCCCTCGCGTTCGGGCTCGCGCCCCTCGTCCCGTCCCCGCTCACGAGAGCGCTCACGCGAGCTCTCCTCGCCGCGCTCACGCTCGCGCTGGGTCCGCTCCTCGGCGCTGGGCTCCGCGATGAAGGCCTCCGGGGCGTAGTGGAACTGTTCGAGGTTGTCCTCGAGCCGCATCCCGGCCCGCGCCTCGGCCAAGAGCCGCAGGTCTGGACTGGAGCGGTAGTCGTAGCCAGCGATCGTGTAGCGCCCGGCGCGCACCCCACGCCCCACCCGCACCTTGGAGATCCAAGGGATCGACTGCACGTCGGCGGTGTTGCCCATGTACGTGAGCGGTCGCTCCCGACGCCTGCCCGACTGGCCGGGGCTGTCGGTGAACACGACCTGCATCGACGGGAGGCGTCGCTCCGCCTCGGTCTGTGGGCCCGCGTCCGCGCGGGCGCGGTCGTCCCGCCCTCGGGCGTCGGTCTCGGCGCCGCGCGGGTTCTTCTGCTCGATCAAGTAGCTCACCCCCGCCTCCTCGAGCATGCGGCTCGCGAAGGCGAAGTCGCTCTCCCCGAACTGCACCCGATACTCGTGCACGGGGAGCTTCTTCAGATCGAGCCGCAGCTCCGGCTCGAGCTCCCACTCCCCCAGCAACGTGCTCACCGCAGCCACACCGTGGGCGTGCTGGAACACTCGAAAGTTGCGGCGCTGGGTGGTGCGCCACAGCGTGGGCACGATGCGCACGGTGTAGAGCGACTCGCCGTTCTCCTCGACCGAGATCTGCTCCATGTGGCTGCAGACCCCGCTCCAGACCGCGTAGGGTTGGTCCTCGACGTCGCCGGTGTGGAGGCGCAGCGCGGCCGCGCGGCCGACGATGGCCGTCAGATCGAGGTCCGGTGAGGTCGACGACGCGGTGACCAAGACATCGAACAGGCTCGAGATCCCATCGGTGATCGAGAAGGCGCGGACGGAGAGCTGAACGTGTTCGTCGGAGAAGGCGAGCTCGGCGATCGGCATTTCTCCTACATGATATCCCAACATCCTCTTACATCGGCGATGAACCTACATCACCAACGTACTTTTCCACCGAGACTCGAACCAAGTGGGCGCTTGGACCCCTCGCCGCAAGCTCGACCGAACGCCAGAAAAGAACGGCGCTCTCGCAAAGCGTGAAGCGTGCTGTTGAGCGAGCTCGCCCGTCGGGCGCTCAGTGGCCCGGGCGAGCCGGGTCGGGCGAGCTACCAGGTCGCGGTGACGCGCTGCGATGCGTGCCAAGCGGT
>CAYOAL010000195.1:0-13851 GCA_964401935.1 uncultured Polyangiaceae bacterium | reverse complement strand
GCGGGGGTTGGGTGCGCGGGGGCTGGGCGCGCGGGGGCTGGGCGCGCGGGGGCTGGGCGCGCGGGGGCTGGGCGCGCGAGCCCCGCGCGGGAGGGGGCCGGGACGTCGGCGGCTCCGGCCGACAAGACGGCCACGCTGCGCGCCTCGGCGGTGGGCATCGGCCTGGTGAGCGGGCCATCGCCGGAGAGCCCGAGCGTCGACGCGGGGGCGGCGCGCGACGCGAGGGGCCACGCCGCTGCGCCCGAGGCGTCGTCGTCCGCGGGCGGCGCCGGTGTCTCGAGCGCGCTCGTCGACAGCGTCACCGGTGTCGCCGGTGACGTGGCAGGCACCACGGTCATCGTGCGGAGCGCGTCGTCCTGCTCCTCCATCACGAGCGTCTGCTGCCCCGCCGGGGCCGTCGCGGTGGGGGCCGCCGTGGCCGCCTCCGCCATGGGTTTCGCGTTCACCGCCTCCTCCAGCGCCTGCGCCATCGCGCGCGGATCGGGGAAGCGGCCGGACGGATCGCGGGTGAGCGCGCGCGTGAACCACGCGTCGATGGCGGGCGAGAGCTCCGGGCACAGCTGCGAAGGGGAGGGGATGTCGCCGTGGTGGATCTTGGCGACGAGCGGTCCCATCGAGGACGCGATGAACGGGCGCTGTCCGGTGATGCACTCGAAGGCGACCACCGCGAGCGACCACATGTCGGCGGGGGGGCCGATCGTCTTGTGCCCGCTCGCCTGCTCCGGGCTCAGGTAAAAGGGGGTGCCCACGACCGCCCCTGTCTGGGTCGGCGCGAAGTCGTCCCGGAGCAACGTATCGGTCACCTTCGCCACGCCGAAGTCGAGCACCACCGCCCGCTCCTCGCCCTCGTCCTCGTCGGGGGTCATGAAGATGTTCTCGGGCTTGATGTCGCGGTGGACGAGCCCGAGCGCGTGGGCCGCGGTGAGCGCGCGCGCCACGTGGCGCACGAGGCGCGTCGTCTCCTCGAGGGACAGCCTCACGCGCTGTTCGAGGCGATCGCGCAGGTCTTCGCCCACGAGGTGTTCCATCACGATGAAGGGGAGCCCGTCGTGGTGTCCGTGATCGATCACGCGTACCACGTGAGCGCTGTGGAGCTTGGCGGCGAGCACCGCCTCTCGCTCGAAGCGGGCGAGGGAGCGCGGGTTGCGCGCGGCGCTCTGCTTGATGAGCTTGATCGCCACGTCGTTCTTCAGCGTGAGGTGGCGCGCATGCCACACCGAGCCCATGGCGCCGGTGCCCAGCGGGCGCAGGAGCTGGTAGCGACCGTCGATCACCTCGCCGCGGGCAGGCACGCCCTCGGCGTAGGGTGCTCGACCGGGAAATTCAATGGGGGCCTGGTTTGCTCCTACACGTTGCTACATGTCGCCGGTGTGCTTACGTGGATCGGCGCGGAGCCAAACGCGGGCCCTTGGACCCTCGGTTTGCGCGTGACGTCGATGGGTTACGCTACGGTACGAAACCTGCACGGCGGCCTCGTCATGACCGAGCTGTCCACGAACGCGGCGCGTGTGAAGGTCTGGCTCGGGGCGAGGGGTCTGCGTCGGGGAGCCGTGGCGCTGGTGCTTGGGCTGGGCTTGCAGCTCGTCAGCGGTGGTGCGCTGGCGAAGTCGATCTACAAAACGGCCATCCCCAACGCCGCCACGAACGACTGCAACACCTGTCACACGGCGGGTGGCGACACCCCCCGGAACGCCTTCGGCCTCGCGGTGGAGGCGCTCGTCCTCGACGCGGTGCCGCAGGACGGCTGGTGGCTCGAGCTGCGCGAGCTCGACGCGGACGGTGACGGCCAGACCAACGCTCAGGAGCTCGGCGATCCATGTCTCACCTGGGTGCCGGGGGCGATCCCCGACCGCACCACGAGCATCTCCAACCCGGGCTTGGCCGGCGACCTCTCCGCCGATCCCGACGCGTGCGAAGATCCGCCCGGAGGAGAGGGGGAGGGCGAAGGTGAAGGGGAAGGCGAGGGTGGCGGCGCTGGCGTAGGGGGTGGCAGCGCCGAAGGCGGGGGGGCGAGCCACGAGAGCGGCTCGGGCAGCAACGCGAGCAACTGGCAGGATCCAGCGTGGACCTACGCGCCGCCCCGCAGCGGCTGCGCGGTGGCGCGGGTCGACGACGCCCCGAGCGCGTGGCTCCTCTCGATGGCGGCGTGGCTCCTCGCGCGTCGCCGGCGCGCCGGTCGACCCAACCCGCGCGAGAAGTAGCGCGGGAGAGCGCGCTTCGACGCCGCGCGCCGCAGCCGCGAACCATCGCCGCTAAAGCTTGGCTCGGGAGGATATTCGTCGCAAACCTCGCCTATGGCTGGAGACGCTGTCCCCGACGTCAAGCGGCGGTCGCTCTGGCCCAAGGAGCACGGCGCCTACGCCGAGGCGGCGTTCCCGCTCGTCACCGGTGTCATCATGGCCCGCGCCCACCCGGCGGCGCTCCTCTTCGCCGTGGCCACCCTCGCCGCGTTCGTAGCGCATGAGCCGTTGCTCGTGATGCTGGGCCACCGTGGCGCGCGCGCTCGGCAAGATCACGGTGAGAGAGCGCGGCGCCGGGCCGCGGCGCTCGGCGCGGTGGCCGCGGTCGCCGGCCTCGTCGCGGTGGGGATCGCCCCTCAAGAGGCCAGTTTGTGGCTGGTGGTGCCCATCTCGCTCACGCTCCTGCTCCTGCCGCGAGTGATCGGGGGCAGCGACAAGACCCTCTCCGGCGAGATCATCGTGAGCCTCGCCTTCGCGAGCATGGCGCTCCCGGTGGGGCTCGCGGGTGGGGTCACGCCGCTGCCGGTCGTGGCCACCGCGGCGGTCGTGTGGGCTGCCACCTTTCTCGAAGGCACCTTCGCCGTCCGTGGTGTCATCCACGCGCATCGGCTCCGCGCTTCCGACGACGCCGCGCCTCCGAGCATCGCACCTCGGTCGCTGCGAGGGCGCCTCGAGCGCAACCTCGAGCGCACGCTCGCGGTGGTGGTGTCGGGTTGGGTGCTCGTCGCCGTGGGCCTCGCGGTGGTGCTCGACTTCGGCTCGCCGTGGGCCGTGCTCGCTGCCGTCCCTGGTGCCGCCGCGGGCCTCGCGCTCGGCGTCGCGCGGGTGAGCACCCGCCGGCTGCGGGCGGTGGGCTGGACCCTCGTGCTGACCCAGCTCAGCACCCTCGCCATCCTCACCTTCGCCGCCTTCCTCGCGAGCTGACGGATCGCCGAGGGGCGCCGCCAGCGTCGCCTGCCGCTCGGCCCCTGCCGCACGCGTCGCCCTGCCGCTCAGCCCCTGCCGCTCAGCCCCTGCCGCTCAGCACGCTCCGCACCTCCATGAGGGCGAAGCCGAGGAGATTCGTCCCCGGCCACGCGCTCGGGGTCTTCGCGTCGGGGTGGTCGGCGGCGAGGCCGATCCCCCACACGCGGTCGGTGGGGCTCGCCTCCACGAGCACCGCGTCACGCGTGCCGAGCAAGAAGTAGCGCAGGCGCTCGTGCTGACCGAACTTGGCGAGGTTCCCTCGCACCACGATCTGAAAGCGCGCCCGCTCCCAACGCGCTTGCTCGAACCCTGCCACCCGCCGCCCGAGCGCCTTGGCCTTTCCCGGATCGGCGGCGGCCAGAATTTGTGCGCGCGTGTCTTCGTCGCCGAACAGCCGCGCCTTCTCCGCCATCATGTAGTGCTCGGCCGAGCGGTAACCTTCGCCCTCGACGTGGAGGTCGCACGGCCACCACTGAGAGAGGCAGCTGGGGCCTATTCTGCCGTCTTTGTGGGCGCGGTGGCCCCAGAAACACAGATACTCGGGCTCGGCGCCACCCTCGAGCCACCGGCACAGCGCCGCCACGTCGCGCACCGTCATCGCGCGATGGGGAGCGAGAGGTTGACGTCGATCGGCGACGCCATCGGCGGCGTCTCCGTTCTAGCGGGCACGTGCCTATCCATGGCCACCGAACCTGGCGTCTCTCCCGCCTCGCGGCAAGCGCCGACCCACCGTCGAGGCCGACGAGCCGCTCGAGGCCGACCGACCGGCTCGACAGACCGCGCGGTCGCTCACGCGGCCAGTGCAACAGGGAGGCGACGGTTCGAGGCGGGGGCCGAGCACCCCTCGACACCATGGTCGATTGCGCAGCGAGGCCATTTGTTATGCTCTCGATCGAGTCATGGAGGAAGACGTCGGGACGTTGCCCACGGTGGTGGCGAGCGAGGTGGAGTCGGACGACCCGAGCCTCGCGCCCACCCTCGCGGTCACCGAGACGACGCTCCCCGTCGCTCCCGGGTCGGAGCGGCGCGCCGCCACACCGTTCGAGGGGGTGCTCGGCGTGGAGCAGCCGGGGCGGTACGTCGAGCCATCGCTGCTGGGGGCGGGGGGCTTCGGCGAGGTGCTCGCGGTCTTCGACACCCAGCTCGATCGGCCGGTCGCGCTCAAGCGCTTGCACGGGAGCGCGCGCCTCCAGCGGGAGCTCGAGCAGCGGTTCATCAACGAGGCGCGCATCACCGGCAAGCTCGAGCACCCGGGGATCGTGCCCGTCTACGAGCTCGGTCGCCGCGCAGGTGACGACTCGGTGTACTACGTGATGCGGCTCGTGAAGGGCCGCACGATGCTCGACGCGCTCGAGGGCGCCAACTTCCAGGAGCGCCTCAAGCTCCTCCCCCACTTCGTCGACGCCTGTCACGCGGTGGCCTACGCCCACAGCCGCGGTGTGGTCCATCGCGACCTCAAACCCGAGAACATCATGCTCGGTCTGTTTGGCGAGACGCTCGTGGTCGACTGGGGCCTCGCCAAGGCGAAGGGCGAAGACGATGTCCAGCTCGAGGCGCTGGCCGACGGCATCGAGCGCCTCCGGGACGCCGTCGTGAAGACGCGGGCGGGCTCCGCGATGGGCACGCCGGCGTACATGCCGCCCGAGCAGTGCCTCGGGCGCCTCGACGCGATCGACGAGCGCTCCGACGTCTATGCCCTCGGGGCGGTGCTGTATCACATCATCACCGGGCGGCCTCCGTTCATGGCCAAGACCGTGGACGAGGTGATCCGCCGCACCCTCCACGAGCCGCTCGTGCGCCCCAGCGAGCGCGTGCCCGAGTGCCCTCCCGAGCTCGACGCCATCGCCCGCCGCGCGCTCCGTCGCAAGCGGGACCGTCGCTACGCCGACGCGCAAGAGCTCGCTCGCGATGTGCGGGCCTTCCTCGACGGAGGCATCGTGGGGGCTCACCGCTACAGCCCGTGGCAACGACTGAACCGGGCCGTGCTCCGCCACCGCTGGTCGCTCGCCGCGGCGGCGCTGGTGGTGACGGTGGCTGCGGGGACCTGGGTCTATCGCGACCGGGTGGCCGTGGACGACGCCCGCCGCGCCGCCCATGCCGCGCTCGAAGACCGCTTCGCGGCCAACGAGGCGCGTCGCGCCGAGCTCCTCGCCAAGCTCGAGGTGCTGCTGCGCGACACCGCCACGGGCGCCACCGAGATGCGCTGGCTCGACACCTACGCGTTCAAGATCGTGCAGCTCAACGAGCCGGTCGTGTCCGGCCAGCTCGAGGCGCGCTTGCTTCACGCGCTCGTCCACGGGACCACCGACGTGCGTCGGCTCGCGGCCAAGGCGTTGGGGGGCCTGGCCCGTCGCGACGCGGTGCCGGCGATGGCCGCCCGCCTCGCCGCCGACGGCGAGCAAGACGAACAGGTGGTGCTCGAGATCATCCACGCCCTCGGCGTGATCGGCGATCCGCGGGCCGACGCCGCGGTGAACGACGCCCGCTGGCGTGCCGGTCAGTTCAGTCGCTTGTGGCAGCTCACCGAGCTGGCCTACCGCATGATCCCGCTCCCCGAGCTCGAGGACGGTGGCGCGAGCCTCTCCGCCGACGAGTGGACGGATCGGGGGCGCTCCCTCGTCAACAAGGGCTTCCCCGACGAGGCCCTCCTCGCCTACACCAAGGCACTCGAGCGCGAGCCCAACCTGTCGCGGGCGCTCAACAACCGCGCCATCGTGTTCTCCCAGCGCTCGCGCTACGAGGATGCGCTCGTCGACTACACCCGCGCGATCGAGCTCGCCAAGGAACCGGCCGAGCGCGACAAGGGGCTGTACAACCGGGCCGTCCTCAAGCGCAAGATGGAGGACTACGAGGGGGCCATCGCCGACTACACGAGCATCATCGAGGCCGGCGGCGCCCTCGTGCTCATGGGGCTGCGGTCGCGGGCCAACGCGTACCGCTACGTGGGGAAAGACGAGCTCGCCCTCGCCGACTATGCGCGGGCGATCGAGCACAGCCCCGAGGACCCGAAGTCGCATGAGGCGCTCGGCTCCACGTACATCGAGATGGGCAAGGTGCGGCGGGCGATCGCCGCTTTCGATCGGGCCCTCGACCACAACAAGCAGAGCACCACCGCGCTCGTCCAACGCGGCTACGCCCATCGCCTGGTGGGGGATCACGAGGCGGCGATGCGCGACTTCACGCGCGTCATCGAGCTCGATCCCTCGAACGACTCCGGTCGCCTCAACCGCGCCGCGCTCGCGATGAGCCTCGGGAAGCGTGAGGCGGCCCTCCTCGACCTCAGCCACTGCCTGGTGAGCGACTGCGGCAACCCTCACCTCGGCTGGTATCGGCACGCCGCTCGCGCGGTCGTGCATCACGCGGCCACCGGCCAGTTCGACGACGCGCTCACGGATCTCGAGGTTGCGCATCAGAAGGCGGTGGCGCGCGACGACCAGGTGACGAGTGCGCTCCTCGGCACCGCCGTCGCCTTGCGTGTCGGTGGGGGGGAGGACCTCACCCTGTGGCGCACGCGGCTCTCGCCTCGAGTCGAGAAATGGTGGCACGAGCGGCTCCTCCGGATCGTGGCCGGCACCGAGACGTTCGAGGCCGTGGAGCCCGAGGTTTTTGTCTCCTCTCGACGCTGTGACCTGTTGCTCGCCGCGGCCCTCCACGCCGAGCTCGGTGGGAACCTGGCCAGGGCCGGCGCGTTCTATCGCCTCGCCGAGGAGCTCCGGCGTCCCACGGATCTGAGCTGTGCGATGGCGGTGGCCTCGACTGCGGCCGTCGACGCGCCGTGAGCGAGCGCGAACCAGCGCCGCCCCGCGCGCTCAGCCAGCGAGCGCGCGGAGGGTGCCTGGCTCGAGGGCGGCGAGGGCCGACGCGATCAGCTCGCCGGTGTCGTGCCCGGCCTCGCGGTAGAGCTTGGCGGTGAGCGCCATGTCGAGCTTGTCGCACGCCTTCACGAAGCGCGCCTCGCGGCTCGCGCCCTCGTCGTACTCGCAGAACAGGGCCACGAGCTCGTCGCGCCGCTCGAGCGGAGCCACGAGGTCCTCGAGCGCGGCGCGCTCCCGAGCGTGCTTGTCGGCCTTGTCGACGCCGTCGTGAGGGGTGAGGTCGCCGGTGCGCACCTCCGCGAGGTCGTGCACGACGGCCATGGCGAGGGCACGCTCGCGATCGACGCCCGCTGGGCACAGCGCGAGCACGAGGAAGGATACCCCCCAGCTGTGGGCGGCGACCGACTCCGGTGCGTCGACACCCACGCGCACCCAGCCCGCGCGTGTCACGTGCTTGAGCCGGCAGGCCTCACGGAGGCGGCGCTCGAGCTCAGCGTGCATCTTCCCACCCCGCGTGCTCGAGCTGAGGATCGATCTCCAGATAGCGCGAGAGCCACCGCACGCCGAAGTAGAACGGCGCGGTGTCTGCGAGGGCGGTCGCGAGCTTGAACAGGTAGCCGCTCAACACCAGCGTCAGCATCGTGCGCAAGGTGATGTTGCCGCGCGAGAGCTCGGCGCCGAAGGTGAGGCCCACCACCACCACCGTGTCCACCAGCTGGCTCACGAGCGTGCTCCCGTTGTTGCGGAGCCACAGGTGCTTGCCCTTGGTGAGGCGCTTGTAGAAGTGGAACAGGTGCACGTCGCACAGCTGGGCCACGAGGTAGGCCGCCATCGACGCGAACACCGCTCCGGCGGTGCACTTGTAGATCAGCGTGAAGAGCTCGCCCGTGCCCTCGAGGCGAGAGCCATCGGGGAGCGAGACACCCTCGGCGAGGTGCAGCTCTTGCCACGGGGCCTTGGTGCTCGCCGGCGGCAACGCCTGGCCGAGCCACAGGGTGCCGATGATGAACAGGTTCACCACGAGCCCTACCCACACCACCGCCGACGCGCGCTTCTTGCCGTAGAGCTCGCTGATGAGATCGGTGCAGAGGAAGGTGAGGGGGTAGGGGAGCACCCCCACCGCCAGCTCGAGCGGCCCGATGCGAACGAAGCGGGTGATGCCGATGATGTTGAGCATCGCCATCGCGCCGATGAAGAGCCCGGCCAGCACCAGGAACACGCGCTCGCGGCGTGCGTGGAGCTCGGACGCTTCGATGGGGTGCAGAGCGGGCGGAGAGGTCATCGGTCGCACGATAGGCCAAGCGCGCGCGGATGGGACACTCGTCGCGAGGATCGTGAAGTCGACTTCTCGATCGTGAGCGCGCGCGGGCGCGATTCTGCGGGCATGACGCTGGCACGGCTCTCGCTTTGGGTCGTTGCAGGAGACAACGTCATGCACCACGACCCCATCCCCACGCGCGCCGCCGGCATCCTGGCGGCGATGCTCTCGCTCACCCTCACCGGCCACGCCCTGGCGACGCCGCCCGAGCCGCCGACCGACCCCTCGGCCTCGCCCCCCGCGGCCTCCGCGGAGCCGGACGCGGACGTGGAGGCCCGGGCGGGGGGGAGCCTCGGTCACGCGCCGGGGGGCGCCGAAGACGAAGGGGTGCTGCGACCGAGCTCGCGGGCCGCGTTCGCCGCTTTCGGCTTGGGGCCGAGCTTTGGCCTCACCGCCTGCGGCGACGGTGGTTGCGGCTCCACGAGCAACGTCACCCAGATCAAGCTCGGCCAGGAGATCGGCTACCACGTTTCGGGCCGAGGCGACGGCTTCGCCATCGGGGCGAGCATCGAGGAGGCCTTCGGGGACAATCTCCTCCGCCTTCAGCCCGGCGTGAAGCTCTGGTGGGACATTCAGCCCTCGCAGAACCTGGCCCTCTACATCGCGCCTACCCTCAAGCTCGGTTACGCCTACTTCAGCGTCGACGCTGGCCCCTTCGGGAGCGCCGACGACCACGCGTTCAACGCTCAGGTAGGGGTGGAGGGTCGCATCGTGCTCGAAGACCGCGGCATGATCTTCCTCAGGCCGTTCACGCTCGACACGTTCACCAACGATGACGGCGTGCTCCTCACCTACGATCTCATGTTCGGCGGCGCCGTCACGTTCTGACACGGCGTCCTTCTGGATGCGCTAACGTGCGCCCTCGATGAGCGAGCGCTTAGGGCGTTTTCGGCGACTCGGGCGCCGCGTGAGGGCCGGGGCGCACAACGCGCTCGAGATCGCGCGGCTCGGGCGCCTCGGGGGCGCCACCTCCGAGCCGTTCGAGATCGTCGAGCGCGGCCGAACGGCGCTGCTCCGGCGCTACGGCGGCGAGCGTCGCTCGGCCCCGCTGCTGCTCGTCCCGCCGCTCATGCTTACCGCCGAGATCTACGACGTGGCACCGGATCTGAGCGCGGTGGGGGGCCTGGTGGCGGCGGGGATCGACACCTGGGTCGTCGACTTCGGGGCCCCCGAGCGCGAGCAAGGGGGCATGGAGCGAACCCTCGACGATCACGTGCGCGCGGTGGCCGACGCGCTCCGCGTCGCCCGCTCGAGCAGCGGTCGCGACGTGCACCTCGCGGGCTACTCCCAAGGAGGGATGTTCGCTTATCAGGCGGCGGCGTTCGTGCGGAGCGAGGGGATCGCCTCCGTCGTCACCTTCGGCAGCCCCGTCGACATCCACAAGAACCTGCCCTCGGTGGCGAGCGACGTCGCGGCACGGATGATCCGCGGCGCGCGGCCCCTCGTGGAGCTCCCGTTGCGCCACATCCGGGGTCTGCCCGGGCAGCTCTCGAGCGCCGGCTTTCGCCTCCTCACCCCCAAGAAGGAGGTGCAGCAGCTCGTCGACTTCGTGCAGAAGCTCCACGATCGCAGCGCCCTCGAGCGGCGAGAGAGTCGTCGGCGCTTCCTGCGTGGCGAGGGCTTCGTCGCGTGGCCGGGGCCCGCCCTCCAGCGCTTCGTGGAAGACATCATCGTGCAGAACCGCATGATGGCAGGGGGGCTCGTCATCGACGGTCAGGCCATCTCGCTGTCCGATCTGCGCTGCCCGGTGCTCTACTTCGTGGGCTCGCGCGACGAGTTCGCGCGTCCCCCGAGCGTGCGCGCCATCGCCGAGGCTGCGCCCTTCGCGGACACCTTCGAGATCAAGCTGAGGGCCGGTCACTTCGGGCTCGTGGTGGGCTCGACCGCGGTCGCGCACACGTGGCCCGCGGTGGTCGACTGGATCCGCTGGCGCGATGGGGACGCTCCACGCCCCGCTGCGCTCGCCGTCACCGCGCCGAAGCGCCCACCGCCGGAGCACGACGAACCCGAGGAGCTGTTCGAGGTGGAGCTCGACGTCGAGCTCTTGACCGGGGAGCTCGCGGCGAGCGCGCGTCAGGCCTGGCGCCGCCTCGGCAACGTGTATCGCGACGCGAGCGACACCGTCCACGCGCTGCGGCATCAGGTGCCGCGCCTCCGCGAGCTCGAGCGTCTCACTGGGAACACGCGGATCAGCGCGAGCCTGCGCCTCTCGCACAACGCCAAGGCGATGGGCGATCAGACGTTCTTCTTGTGGCGGGGGCGCGCCTTCTCGTATCGCGACGCCGACGCTCGGGTCGACAACGTCGCCCGGGGGCTGCTCGCCTCGGGGGTGCGCCCCGGTGATCGCGTCGGGGTGCTCATGGCCACCCGGCCGAGTCTCCTCTCGGCGGTCACCGCCCTCAACCGCGTCGGCGCGGTGGCGGTGCTCCTCAGCCCCGCCCTCGAACAAGACGGTCGCCGCGCGGTGTTCGATGCCGAGCCGCTCGGCGCGCTCATCGTCGATCCGACGCACGTCGGCACCGCGTTCGTCGGCAAGCGGCTGTTGCTCGGTGGCGTGCGCGACGGCCGCGACGCGCTGCCCGAGGGCGTGATCGACATGGAGGCGATCGAGCCGAGCGCGGTGGAGCTGCCCGCCTGGTACCAGCCGGATCCGGGGCGGGCCCGCGATCTCGCGCTGCTGATCGCGCAGCCCGGCGAGGGGAAGCCCAAGCTCTCGCGGATCAGCAACGGGCGGTGGGCCTTCTCGGCCCTCGGGGTGGCGTCGGCGGCCACCCTCACCGCCGGCGACACGGTGTATTGCTGCCTGCCGCTCCACCACCCGAGCGGCATCCTCGTGGCGGTGGGGGGCGCGTTGATGTCGGGGGCCCGCCTCGCCCTCTCGGAGCGCGCGGGCGTCGCCGACCCCGAGCGCTTCTGGCTCGAGGTGCGCCGCTATGGCGCGACGGTCGTGTTCTACGCGGGCGAGATGGTGCGCCCGCTGGTCGACGCCGCGCCTCTCCCCGCCGAACGCAACCACGCCCTCCGCCTCTTCGCGGGGAGCGGCATGCGTCCGGATCTGGTGGAGCGCGTCACGGAGCGCTTCGACGTGGGGGTGCTCGAGCTCTACGCTTCCACCGAGCGCAACCTCGTGCTCGCCAACGCGAGCGGCGAGAAGCGCGGCGCGCTCGGGCGGCCGCTCCCGGGGAGCGTGGCGCTCGCCGTCGCCCGCTACGACTTCGAGCGCGGGGCGCTGAGCGAGCGCGGTGGGCGCCTCTTGCCGGTGGCGGTGGACGAGCCCGGACTCGCGCTGGTGGCTGCGCCCGGGCATCTCGAGGGCCCGCTGGTGCGGGAGGACGCCTTCGTCGCCGGCGATCGCTGGCTCGTGTCGGGCGACGTGCTCCGCTGCGACGCGGACGGCGACTATTGGTTCGTGGATCGGCTCGCCAACTTGGTGCTCACCCGAGAGGGGCCGGTGGCCACTCCGCGCGTCGAGGACGCGCTCTACCGCCACGGTGCGGTGCGGCTCGCGGTCGTGGTGGGGGAGAGGGAGGGGGAGCGTGAGGTGGTGGTGGCCTACGTGGTGGCCAAGGCCGCGCTCGACGGCGAGCGGCTCACCCACCATGTGCTCGAGACCCTCGCTCCCCACGAGCGCCCGCGCCGCATCTATCGCGTGGCCGCGCTGCCCCTCACCGACGGGTTTCGACCGAAGAAGGCGTGGGTTCGCGAGCGTGGGCCCGCGATCGAGCGCATCAGCGTGCTCACCTACGATCCGGAGCGCGAGCGCTTCCGATGACGGCGCCGCGGCGTGCCTCTCTGCGCTACTCGTAGATGTCGTTGGACGGAGGCACGTACGGCATCGGGACGAGCGCGATGCTCACCACAGCCGTTGGGTTGCCATCGTCGAGCACCACCGGGAACACCTTCGGTCGGTAGCCAGGGGCGAGGGCGATCACCTCGTAGCTTCCGGGTGCCACCTCGAACGAGCGCGGGAACGGACCGACGAGGTTCTTGCGGTAGCCGCGCGCCGGCGCGAGCAACACCCGCACCCCCGGCGTCTCGACCGAGATGTCGAGGCGCCCGGTCTCGAGCTCGAGGACCACGTCTTCGATGCGCTGCGTCTCGCTGGGCGCGAGCTCGACGGTGCGCTCGAGCGCCTTGCGCTGGGGAGCCACGAAGCGCAGCGTGTGCCGACCCGGCGCCAGATCCGCCACGGTGACGGGGAGCGTGCCGCGCGGCTCGCCGTCGATGGTCACGCTGACGCCGCTCGTGCGGCTCCCCAAGATGAGCCGAGAGCGCGGCGTGGCGGGCTCCACCGGCGCTGCCACCGCGGGCCCTTCGGCGCTCGTGGTCTTCAACACCACGATCGTCTCGACGCCGGGCTTCACCAGATGGGTCTCGGTGAGGACCCGGCCGCTGCCGGGCAACACCACCTTGATCATGCGGGGACCGGTCGCGAGCTCCTTCACGACGCACGGGGTGGTGTCGCAGCGCTGCTGGCCGTCGACGAACACGCCGGCGAGGGCGACGTTGGGCTCGGCCACGTCGATGCGGAGGGTGCCCGCCCGGGGCCAGAGCTGCGCCACGACGAACGTAAGGAGCACGCCGCTCGCCAGCGCGACGAGGGTGGCCATCGCCTTCTTCCAGCCGTTGCCGCGGCCGCGGCGCGGCGGTCGAGGGGGAAGCGTCCGTGGCTCGCGCAACATCGGCGCGAGCGAGCTCGATCGCTTGGTCCAGTCGTCGAACGGAGGGAGCGTCGGCTCGAGCTCCACGCGGGGGAGGGCGGTCGACGACCAGGTGAGCGGCAGATCGAACAGGGGGCGGCTCGGTGGAGGAGCGGCCGCTTGGCGCGCGAGGGCGGCGGCCTCGTGGCGCAGCGCCTCGAGATCGGCGTGCAGCTCGTCGAAGGGCAGCTCGTCCGAGAACAGGGGGCGACGCGGCGGAGCGGGCTCCCGACCGGGGGAGGCCGCCGCAGGGGGCGCAGCCAGCGGACGGGCGGTGGGGGCGGGCGCGCGGTCGCGCGCGGGGTGCGCGGGGGCGGGGTCGCGCGCGGGGTGCGCGGGGGCGGGGTGGCGCGCGGGGTGCGCGGGGGTGGGGTCGCGCGCGGGGGCGCGGTCGTCGGTCTGGTGATGGGACATCTCGCGAAGCTCGCAGGGCTTGGAGCGATCGCCGGGGCCGTGCTGGCGTTCAGCGCCCTGCGGTTCCTGGCGTCACGAATCCAGCTCGATCACGTGTCGGTCCTCGATCCGGTCGCGTTCACCCTCGGCGTGGTGCTGGTGGGCGGAGCGAGTGCCATCGCCGCGCTCCAGCCAGCGAAGCGGGCGGCGGCTATCGATCCAGCGCAGACGCTGCGTGCGGAGTGAAACTCAGAACTCAAAAGTCTGAATGAAGAATCCCAATGAAGAAGCTTGAATGAAGAACAGGGCATTGCATGGCCCCCATTCTTCATTCTGACTTCGTAGTTCTGAGTTTCAGCGAGCGGCTACAATCTTCCGCGAGTGACACCGCGAGCCGATATTCCCGCCGAGCGCCTTTG
>CAYOAL010000194.1:0-14232 GCA_964401935.1 uncultured Polyangiaceae bacterium | reverse complement strand
GGGCCCCCCTCCCACCGTGTTGCGCTTGGGGCCCCAACGCCCAAGCGCGCTTCGCAAGAGGCCAGCTCTTCCGGTCGGGTCTTGAGCTTCTGGAGGGTGCTCCGCACCCCGTCTGTCAGAGCGGCGACGGGCCCACGGCGACGTACGTCACGTGCTCGGGCTTCACGAGCACCGTCACCACCCCGATCTTCCCGTGATCTTCGTGGGTGGCGGTGATGGTGATGAACGTGTCGCCGGGGAGGTTGACGAACCCGCCAAACCCTCCTGGGTCGGTGTTCCTCGCGGTGTTGCTCGGCACCGTGTTCACGAGGTAGTAGGTCACCGTCTCGGGGGCGACCGTGTCGCTCGAGAACGAGACCCCGCTCGTCGGCTCCCCCGTGCAATCGACCGCGAGGCCGAACACGTGTCCGAGCGCGGGTTGGGGCTCGGCGCCGATGAGGGTGGCGATGGCCAACACCTCGCCGAGCGACGTGAGGTGCGCGGTCTGCACCTCGGCGCGAGGGGTCTCCTCGAACAGCGGGGGGTTCTGCCAGAGGATGGCGGTGGCCATCTCTTGATAGTCGGGGGGGGCGGTCACCAGCGTGTAGCCACGGAAGCCGTAGTGACCCTCGAGCGTCACCCAGCCGTCGGCGTCGGTCGTGCCCGAGGAGATGGGAGCGCTGCACTCCACGTCGAGGGGCGGGCACATCGCGGCGGGGGCGCCAGCTACCGGCGTCTCTCCGAAGAGGCGGGCGAACTTCGCATGCACGGCGAGCTTGGGTTCGTTCGCCGTCTCGTCCCACGCCACGTTTCCCAGGCAGCCCCAGTGTGGATCGGCGCCGCTTCCCGTCGACAGGGTGGAGACGCAAACGCTCTCTTCGCAGCGCGCGTTCCGAAAGCCGCGGCCGGCGCAGTCCGTGTCGGCGCTGCACTGAGGCTCGTCGTTGACGAGGAACGAGCATCCGCCCAGCACCGCCAAGAGGAGCGACGTCGTCAGCGCGTGCGGAGCCAGCTCGACAATCCTCCCGCGGCCTACCGATCGAAGCATGTCGCCACAGCGTACAACAGTTCCTGCACCACGCCACCACGCCGCCTGGCCGCGGGAGGTCGCTCGCGTCGGTGAACGTTTCTTGCGCAGCGTGTCCCACTTGCACCGCCCGTTGTGGCGCACCCGCTGCCTGATCCTCGATGGTTGCGCTGGCGTGTGGCTTGCACAACGCCAGCGTCGATGACACGCGCGGCACCCTCCCCTCTGCTCGTGCTGCTCGCGGCGAGCGCATGCTCCGAGCCGGCGGCGCCTCCCCTGCCGGGCCCTCCCGACGACGTGGTGCGGCCCACCACGGTGCAGTCGCTCGACTTCGACGCAACGCGGTACAGCATGCCACCGGGCTGGGACGCGGGAGCGTCGTGGCACGTGGTGGTGCACGACGACGGACGGATCCTCGCTGGCGGCGCGAGCGGCACCTATCGCCTCGGCGAGCCCACCGAGCTGCTCGATGACGCGCCGGTCCGCGGGCTGCTCGCCCACGATGAGCTCGGCTTCGTGATCTTCAGCGCCGAGGGCATCGCCGTGTACGACGGCGAGCTGTACCCCTCGGCCTTGTCGGAGGCGCTCGCCGACGTGAGCGTGCTCGGCGTGGCGCGACGGGCCGAGGAGGTGTGGCTCGTCACCGACGCCGAGCTGTTCGAGCTCGAGGGGGAGTCGCTCTTCAGCTACCCCGGTCGCGTCGGCATCGAGGGGCTGTGGACGCACGACGACGCGTCCCTCCTGATCGCCCGCGCCGCCGATGGCTTCACGCTGCTGCGCGACGTGGGTGAGGGCTTGTCTGTGCAGTCGCTCAGCGACGAGCTCGAGGCGATCGCGCTGGCTTCCCCCGGTCCCCACGAGCGCGTCTTTGCGGTGACGAGCGACGGCGGCGCGCTGGTCGAGCGCGTGGCCGTCGAGGGCGGTGTCGCGTGGCGCAGCGTGGCCCTGACGAGCGCCGCAGGAGATCTCGGCGCGACCGGCGTCGACAGCATCGTGGCCGATCCGGTGGGGGGTGCGCTCTGGGTCGCCCGCGGCGAGAGCCTGACCCGCATCGACGGCGGCGGCGTCGTGTCCGCCGTGGGGTGGCCGGACGGAGTCGCCCCATCCGGTCGCCTGGTCGCCACCGCCGACGGCGCGGTGTGGCTCACCGCGGGAGAGCAGCTCGTGCGGGTAGGACCCGAGTCGCCGCCCCCGTCCTACGCGCTCGTGGTGGTGCCGTTCTACCAGAACAACTGCGCCCGCTGCCACGAGCCGAACGGTGAGGTGGCCACCGTCACGCGTTTGTCCGACTACGACGCCTTTGCCGCCAACATCGACGACATCATCACCCAAGTCGAGCAGGGCCTCATGCCCGCCGGCGACCAGCCGCTCGTCGGTGATCCCGAGCTGCCGCGCAAGTGGCGCGATGGAGGAATGCGACCATGAACCGGACCTTGTCACGAGCCCTCGCCGCGGGGGCCGTCCTCGGCGCGCCGAGCGTCTCGGCGAGCGCCCACGCCCAGCTCTGCGTCGACACCGAGATCAACGGCGAGCTGCAGTACCTGCGGCGTCTCAGCCTCGATCTGCGGGGCCGCCTTCCAACGGTGGCCGAGTACCAGGCGGTGATCGATAGCGGCGTCGTTCCCGTTGGCTTCATCGACGACGTGCTCGAGTCGAGTGATTTTAGGCACCAATACGGGAGGTTCCTCCGCGATCTGCTCCAGATCAACCTCGGCGACAACACGGTGGCCAACGTGGTCAACACCCTGAGCGTCGTGCCCGGGACCGCCGACGTGTTCTGGCAGCGCCTGCGCGGTCCGCTCTATCGCGGCGGCAACGAGCCGGTGCCGTGCCTCGACGAGCCGGCCACCTTCGTGGACGGGGTGCCGGAGGTGACCTGCTCGAACGGGATCTGTCGCGAGGGCTGGGTGACGGTCGCACCGTACTGGAACCCCGCCACCACGGTGAAGGTGTGCGCCTTCGACGCCCAAGCCAACCTGGTGGGCAACTACGGCCCCTGCGATCGGAACAACTTCGACGCCGAGTGCGGCTGCGGCGAAAACCTCGACTGGTGCAACCGTGTCGACGTGGAGCCGGGCACGCTCTCCAACAAGACGGGTTGGGTGTACCACAAGACCGAGTGGTCCTACGTCGCGGCCATCAACGAGCAGGCGATCCGGGTGGGCACTCGGATCTTGGCGGAGGATCGCCCGTACACCGACCTCATCACCACCACCACGCTCGAGTTCAACGGGCCGCTGGTTCACCTGGTGCGGAACAAGCCGCAGATCCCCTTCTATCCGTCGATCGACGTCACCACCTTCCTCGGACCCATCGCCGATCTCGGCTACACCGACCAAGACACGTGGGTGGACGTGGAGATGACGGCGCCGGGAACGGCGGGGGTGCTCACGTCGGTGTTCTATCTCCTCCGCTACGCGTCCAGCCGCTCGCGCGCCAACCGCTTCTACCAGGCGTTCTTGTGCAAAGACTTCGTGGGGCCGCCCGATGGCCTGCCACCTCCGCAAGATCCCCTCTCGCTCACCCCCAACCTCATGGTGCGCGAGGGCTGTGATTACTGCCACCGCGAGCTCGAGCCCGCGGCCGCGCACTGGGGCCGGTACAACCCGATCGGCGTCGAGCGCTACGACGAGGCGCTCTTCCCCGACACGCGCCCGGAGTGTGTCGGGTCGACGGAGCCCGGCTGCGCGCTCTACGTCACGAGCGCTACGCACCCCGACGAAGAGCCGTACTTGGGCTACTTCGCGCCGCTCGCGTTCTCGAGCTCGGCGCTCGAGAACGGCGACGACGCCATCGCCGCCGCCGTCTCCGGTGGGCCGCGGGCGCTGGCCGAGAAGGCCATCGACGACGGCTCCTTTGCGTCGTGCACCACTCAGAAGGTGTGGACCTGGATCATGGGACGCGCGCCGGCCCCCATCGACGCCGCGGAGGTGACCCTGCTCGGCGAGCAGTTCGTCGCCGGAGGACACGACCTCAAGGCGCTCGTGAGGGCCATCGTCACCTCGAAGGCCTACCGCGAGCACGACTACGTGCTGCCGAGCGCGAAGGACACCGAGTGATGCAACGCCACCGCCACCCGCTGAGCATGGTTTTCTGCGCGCTGGTCGTCGCCGCGTGCAGCGCGGCCCCGAGCGGCTCGCCGACTCCGGGAGACGAGCCCATCGACGACGGCTGGAGCGACGAGGCGAGCGACGAGCGCACCGGCGCCACGCTGAACCCGGTGCTCGAGGGTCGCGCCCCCAAGCGCCTCACCGTCGATCAGCTGCGAAGGGTGGTCCCCGAGCTCACCGACGGTCACACCTGGCACCTCGACTCGCCGTTCGCCGGCAGCTCCTTCCTCATCCCGATGTTCGACCTGATGGGGCCGACGCTCGGGGAGGCCGACTACGTGACCACCAGCGTCAACTTCCTCGATCCCATCCCTTCGTTCATGAAGTACGTCGACGAGATGGCGGCCCAGGTGTGCGCCAACACGCTGCTCGAGCCGGGCAACACCGCGCTCGTGCCCTTTCCCGACGATGTGGATCGGAACCTCCGCTTCCTCCGCCTCAAGTTCCACGGGATCTACGTCCCCGAAGACACCGTGGAGGGCATCACCGAGCTCCGCACGCTCTACGACGGGCTGTTCGAGCGCTACGGCGAACACCCCAACCCGGCCTATCACGTGGTGCCCTGGCTCGGGGTCTGCCTCGCGGTGATGACCGACCCCGAGTTCTACATCTATTGAGGTTGCTCCCCATGAAGCTCGATCGTCGTCAGTTCCTCAAGTCGCTCGCCGTCGGCACCGGAGTGGCCACCGCCGGCACCCTCGGCTGGCTCGACCGCCTCCGCGCCGACACCTCTTCGGTTACGCGCAAGCGCTTCGTCTTCGTGGAGTTCGTCGGTGCGTGGGACACGCTGCTCGGCCTCGATCCGCGTGACCCCACGGAGTTTTCCGAAGAGAACGTGGCCAGCACCGGCATCCAGCTCGGCCACCACCTGCTCGCCTCCAAGTATCAGAGCACCCCGCTCAAGACGGTGGCCGGGATCACGTTCGGCCCGGCGGTGCCCGACAACTTCGCCGCGCTCGCTCCCAAGCTGTGCGTGGGCCGAGGCTTCTCGATGGACACCCTCTCCCACGACGTGGGCAGGGTGTACTGGAGCACCGGTCGCCAGCCTGCGGGCGTGAACCCGACCGCGCCCTCGGTCGCGAGCCAGATCATCGGGCAGCTCGCCGCGCTCGATCCCGACAACCTCGGGGTCATCCCCAGCCTCTCCATCAACGCCAACGTCTTCAGCTTCTCGGACGACCCGGCGGAGCGGCCCTTTCAGGTGCGCAACGCCAACGACATGCAGCTCGCGCTGAAGCTCGGCTCCGACTACCTCTCGGAGCTGATCCTCACCGAGATCGCCGACGACATCGCCGCCTACCGCGCCAACTCGGTGTTGTGCGATCCGTCGCGCCTCGATCGCTACGGGAAGATGACCCTCGTGCGAAAGAGTCAGGCGGAGGTGAAGGCCATCGTCGACAGCGGCCTCTCGAGCAAGTTCAACTTCCTGAACGTGGCCGATCCGGAGATGCTCGCGCTGGCCCTCCACTACGGTTACACCAGCGTCGATCAGCCGGCGGCCCTCGCCGCGCTGGCCGCGCAGGCGATCAAGCTCGACATGACGCGCGTGGTCACCCTCCAGTTCGCGACGTCGTTCGACGATCACGACGGCACCTGGGCCACCGACCAGCCAGCCGATCAGGAGGCCGCCTTCGACGCCATCGCCAGGCTCTACGAGGATCTCGCGACGACGCCGTGCCCCGAAGACCCCAACGTGATGCTCTCGGAGCGCACGGTGATCGTGCTCGGCAGCGACTTTGCGCGCACGCCGCTCCTCAACGGCACCCAAGGCCGCGATCACTGGCCCACCAACGCCTGCGCGTTCCTCGGAGGGATGCCCGCCGGCGTGGTGATCGGCGCGAGCACCCACTACGGCATGGAGAGCCAGAAGATCGATCCGATCACCGGCCTGGCGGTGCCGCCCGAGACGCCGGGCGCGGTGGCCCTGAACCCCGGACACTTCATGGCATCGCTCCTCGCCAACGAGGGCCTGAGCTACGAAGACCTGCGCGAAGCGCCGCTCGCGTGCCTGAGCGCCGGCTGAGGGCTGAGGCTCCGGCAGCCTTTGCGCGGAGGGGTTGCACACGGGGCGTAAATGCATCATGCCGAGGAGCGCATGCGCTCGCTGGCCGTCGTTGCGATCCTGCTCGTGATCGGTTGTGCGTCACCGCTCGTCGAGGCGCCGCTCGGCGCGGTCGAGCCGGCGGCGGAAGACGACGGTCTGCGTCGCTGGTCGATCGTCACCACTGGCGATCAGCCGCCGAGCTGCCACGAGAAGCTCGCCGCGGAAGGCCAGGGCCTCGCCGAGGATCCGCTCGGGATCCCGTTCGAGATCGTCCACCTCGATCAGCTGCGAGACTTGAGGCTCTCTTCGCTGAGCTACTCGGTCGACGGCGCGTGCGTGTTCTCTTGGGACCGCGATGGAGGGAGCGACGCGCCGCCGGATCAACTCAACGTGGCGCGCGGGCAGCTGTCGCCGGGAGAGCACGAGGTGGCGCTCGTGGCCGGCTTCCGAGGGGCGGAGGCCGCACCGAGCTCGCCGCGGCGGGGAGAGCTGCGAGGCACCTTCGTGGTCCACCTCGAAGGGGCCACGCGTCTGTTCGTGAAGAGCTACGAGCGCGGCGGCCTCACCGCTCCCGTCGAGAACCGCGCTGCGCTTCAGTTCGAGCTGGGCGAGCTCACCTCGCCTCGTGTCCTGTTGCGCTCGCGTCCCTGAGGGCGGGCGCGTCCCGAGCACGCGTCCCCGTCCGCGGGCGCGCTACTCCGCCCTCCGCGGGGGCCACGGAAAGAACGCGCTCGTGCGCGCGATGTAGCTGCGATAAGCGGGCCGACGCTCCACGATGGTGCGCTCGAGCAACGCCACGCCCGACACGCGGAGCAGGAAGGTCGTCATGAGGAGGGGGCTCACCACCGCGAAGAGGGCGTCGGGGGCGGCCACGACGAAAATCCCCCACCACACGCAGAAGTCGCCGAAGTAGTTGGGGTGACGGCTGTAGCGCCAGAGGCCACGGTCGAGCACGCGGCCGGCGCTCTGCGGGTTGGCCTTGAAGCGGGCGAGCTGCACGTCGGCGACCGACTCGAAGACCAGGCCGACGAGCCACAGACCCACTCCCGCCGCCGCGAGCGCGTCGAGCGGGCGCGACGACGCCGCGATCGTCATGAGGGGGAGCCCTATCACGAGCATCAGCGCGCCCTGGAGCAAGAACACGGTGAAGAGGCTCACCCACCAGAACCGACGACCATGCCCTCGGCGCATCGCCTGATATCGCCGATCTTCGCCGTGGCCGAGGTTGCGCCAGGCGAGGTATCCGCCGAGGCGCAGTCCCCACACGCAAGCAAGCACCGCGCCGAGCCAGCGGCGCTCCACGAGGCCCTCCCCGAGCACGGCCGACGTGGCGCCGATCACCGCGAAACCCGCCCCCCAGGCGATGTCGACGATGCTGGCGTTGCGGAGCGGCAGGCTCACCCCCCAGAGCGTCAGCATCATCGCGGTGATGAGCCCTGCGTTCGTGATCCAGAGCTCGGTGACCGTCATGCGCAGGAAAGCATAGCCCGAGGGAAGCCGGCGAGCCGCCGCGCGTAGCATGGGAGGATGAGGGAGCTGGGAGAGGCGCGCACCATCGAGGAGTGCCAACGGATCGTGGAGTCGTGCGCTGGCGACTATCCGCTGTGCCTCTCGTGGCAGTCGTGTCTCGAGCCGCTCTTGCCGCCGTTGCCCACGGAGGTGGTGGTGAATGGGCAGCGACTCCGCCGCTGTCTGGCGTTCTTCGTCGACGAGGAGCTCGGGCCGCATTTCGTTTTCGACGACGCCGAGGGCCTCATCGAGGTGAAGCTGAGCGAGGTGCCGTTCGCGGAGCCGCTCAGCCCGGCCGCGCGCCTGTGGCTCCGTGCCTTCGGCGCGTGGCGGCGCGGACAGGACGAGCGCGCTCGGCGCGTCATGCACTGCGTGTAGCGCGCCGGCTCAGAACCAGACGCCCTGCAGCTGCATCGTGACGCCCCCCTCGGTGGGGGCCACGAGCGCGCCGGTGGGGGTGAGCACCGACGACGAAGGCGACGAGGGCCGCTCGAACATGGGCTGCGCGTAGTGAAGCCACCACGGCACGAAGCCGGACAGCATGCCCACCGCCACCCCGAGCAGGTTGTCGGTGAAATAGTGCTGACCCGTGAGCGTGCGTGAGGTGAAGACCATCGCCGTCATCGCGGTTGAGGCGACGCAGGGGAGGGCGTCGGCGGCGGGGCTGCCCCACAGGGGCAAGTGAGCGTGATGGAGACAGGTGAGGGTGGCGGCGGTGGCGACGGTGCCGGTGTGGCCGCCGATGAAGGAACGGTTCACGTTCTGGTTGCCGTCGCCACAGCTCACCCCGAGCGCCCCGCTGAGCTCGGCGTCGACGCACTCCCGGGTGGCTGGCCGCTCGCGCCTTACCAAGAGCTGCGACACCGAGAGGATCATGCTGAACACCGAGAAGGCCTCGATGTTCATCATCGTTAGCTGGAACGCGGTGTCCCAGTCGTAGGCGAGGCCGGCGATGAGCGGATCCGCGACCGACCACGCGAAGCTCGAGAAGTAGCCGATGTCGCCGGCGGTTCGCCAGCCGCGAAACAGCGGCGGCGAGCGGAGGAAGAACGCCTCGTAGGTGGGCTCGTCGAGCAAGATCCCGCCGCGCCAGGTGGGCTCTCCCGACACGTCGACGACGAAGCGAAGGGCGATGCTCCCTCCGAGGAGCGCGGCGCTGCCGGCATACTCCCACCACCTCATCCGGGGCACCGCCGCCGGCCAGGTCTTCACCTGCGCCGGTGCTTCGGGGAGCGTTCGGGGCTCTGCGTCGGAGAGCGCTGGGGGCTCTGGCTGCGCCTCGGCTGGGGCCCGTGCCTGGCCTTGGGCCTGGGCCTGCGCTTGGGCCTGCGCTTGGGCCTGGGCTTGGGCGTGGGGCGCCGGAGCCCACGAGAGGCCGAAGGACACGATGAGCGCGGCGACTCGCATGGAAGGACGCGAGCGCGATCTTACTCGGGGGCGGCGGCGCGGGACAGCTGGCGCCGCCGCCGTCTCCGGAGGCGCCACAGCCCGAGGGCGAGCGCGGCGAGCGCTGTGCCGGCTCCCAACGCCGCCGCGAGGCGCCGCCGGGGCGAGCGGAGCAGCGGCTCGAGCCAGCGCTTGAGGGTGCGCTTGGCCTTGGGCCAGGTGGCCTCGGGGGGGCGCGCGAGCGCGGCGAGCTCCTCGTCGGGGAGCGACCCGCTCACGAGGGCATCGAACAAGAGGCGCCGCGCCCTCAGCCAGCGCTCGCCGTCCTCGGGCCAGCTCACTGGATCGCCGTCGGTGGTCTCGTCGGCGAGCGCGGACGGCACGAGCGTGTCGACGAGTCGCTTCGCGAGCTCGCCATGCCCGATCTTCGAGAGGAGCACGAGGTACTCCACGTCTTGAATCCCGCGGCGCCAGTTCTTGAGGCGGATCGATGGGAGGGGGGCGTCGATACCCAGATCTCGCTCCTTGAAGATGCGGTCGCGGCCCGGGTACATGAGGAGCCCGTCGCCGTTCATCTTGTCGTCGTCGCCCACCCGGAAGTTGTTGGCGTTGCCGAACACGTCCACGTGGCTCCGCCCGCCTTGCACGTCTTTGTAGTAGGTAGCCTCCCAATAGAACCAGCGCGGAATCGAATATTTGTGCTGAATCCAAGGGTTCACACGCGGGGAGATGGCCACGTCATCGGTCACGAACGAGCCGGTGTTGGGGAGGTAGCCGTTGTAGATCCACTGCCTCGCCCGCTCTCCGACCTCTCGCCCGACGCGGGGCGAGTAGAACGCGGCCGGAGCGCAGAAGATGTCGAAGGCGAGGCGCTCGTCGAAGACGTGGGTGACGAACGACGGCACCGGCCGCGCCGCGCTCGCGATGGCGTTCAGCTCGGGGTACTTGGCCGCGTCGTGGGGCTCGTCGATCACGTAGAGGAAGCGCTCGGTGCCAGGAGCGTGCGCGTCGAACCACTCGGTCCACATCTCGGCCTCGGCGGGGGTGAGCGCGCCGCCGTAGGTGTGAATCGAGTACACGTCTTGAGGCACGCTCACCCCAGGGCCGTCGTAGCCCAGCTCCCTGGCGTAGAACGAGCCATCGAGCCGCGCATGCATCTCCGGCTGCGGCGACTTGTCCTCGCCGATGAAGAGGGTGATGCGGTGGCGGCGGGCGAGAAAGAAGTGGCGCCGGCGCAGCGCCGCCATCTGCTCGAGGGTCGCCTTCCACGGGTCGTCGAAGTAGCGCGCGGCCACCACGTCGCGGTTGTTCTCGCCGCCGGAGAACCACACCATCGTCTTGGTCGACGTGGTGTCGGGCATCATCGTGTCGGCCACCTCCAGCGTCACCTCGAGGGTGGTGAAGGGCTGGCCATCCACCCGCACCTCGAGCTCGCCTTGGTGAAGGCCGGCGGGGGCGTTCTTGGGGATGTAGACGTCGATCCACATGCCCTGATTCGTCTTCGGAGCAACCTCGATGGGCCGGAGGTGAGGTACCAGCGGATCGGGGATGCGGCCGCTGAGATCGGCGGGCTGAGCGTCGCTCCACGGCTTCCACGACATGTCGTGCGAGCGCACGGTCACCTCCACGTAGCGCTGCTCGAAGATGTCGATGCGGCGATCGAGCCAGAAGGCGTCGAGGTCTTGGTACGCTTGCGCGTCGGCGACGCGGTTCGCGATGGGGCCCACCCGAGGCAACGAGAGCGAGACGTCCCGCGTCACCGCGGCACCACCTTCGAGGATCACCTGGAACGCAACGGTCTCGTTGCGCAGGCCGAAGAGCCGCACGCGCCCAGACTCGAAGGTTCCGTTCTTCGCCGCGAGCGGGTGCGCGAGCTCGTTGGGCTTCACCTTCGTGCCGTCATCCACCACCCACACCCGCGAGAGCTCCCCGCGCGCGCTCGGACCCCAAGCCACCACACCGGCGAAGGCGGCGGCACCAACGAGGGCCCGCGAGCGGCGGAGCGTGTGAGCAGACGACAGCATCGGGCTTCAGCTAACAACGCAACGCCGCCCGTGGCTACCACCACCTGCAAGCTCGCTGCCCAATTGAGAGCCCTCTCCGCGCCCTTCCCCGTGGTGGTGGTGGTGGTGGTGGTGGTGCTTCGCGAGGATGCACGAGCGAGCGGCGAGAGGCGCCATGCGCTCACCGAGTTGCCCCCGACCCCGGGGGCGAAGAAGTCGCTAGGCGCCGGGACGATGGTGTGAGAACAAAGAGCGTGCGCCGGCTCGTTGTCCTGCTTGGCCTCGCCTGTCCGCTCCTCGGTTGTGGCACGTCCATCCGTCGCGATCACCTGCTCGAGCCGAAACCGGAGGGCACGCGGCTCACGGGCTTCGCCTACCTCGGTCCCGGGGCGCGCGTCGCCGTCGACAATCGCCTCGACATCGAGGAGGGGAGCACGCAGTGGCGCAACCAGGTGCACGCGAATGCCACCTTCGGCTACGCCGAGGCGGTCGCGCACACCGATCTGCGGCTGATGGTGCTCACGCTGGGGGGCTCGGTCGGCTACCGCTACTCTTGGCACTTGTTGCAGTTCGAGCCCGACGCCAACGGCCTCGACAACGGCCAGCCCGAGCTCAACCGCCAGGCCCGGATCGACAAGGACAAGGCCGACGACTTCTACGCCACGCACTGGCCGTGGGGGGAAGGGCGCGCTCAGGTCGTGCTGCCGTTTGGTCCGGTCACCGCCATCACCACCGTGAGCTACCGCTACGAGGATCGCCCCGACAACTCCTACAGCTGGGAGTTTGCCACGGTGTACGACGGCGGCGGCCTGGTGAACTGGGAGACCGTCATCTTCCTCCGGCACCGTCACCTCGGCTTCATCGGCCCCGCGGTGCGCCTCTTCAACCTCCCGCGCGGCGGAGAGCGTGAGCACGAGCTCCAGTACGGCATCGCTGGAGGCACCGCCCCGGGGTGGAGCGACGTGGATCACTCGCTCATCCTGCGGGTGTACACCAACGCCGGCTTCGACGACGAGCTGATGGGGACGCACTTCTTCCGCATCCCGATCCAGGTGGTCATCGGTTATCAGCAGGACTTCGAGCTATGAAGATGCTCCACCGTTCAATCGGAGCGCGCGCTGCGCTCACTTTCGTGGGCCGGCCGCTCTTGGCGGCGGCGACGCTGGCGACCGTGACCACGCTCGCCAGCACGGCGGGGGCGAGCGGTCCGCGCGAGTTCCCCGACAACGGTGGGGCCCCGGCCGCTCGCGCTGGCGCTTGGCTCGCGGTCGGCACCGATCCCATCGCCGGCCACTACAACCCGGCCGCCCTCGCCACGGCGCGGAGCGGGGTTTCGGTGTCGATGCACTTCCCCTTCCAGAAGGTCTGCTACGACCGGCGCGGGCCCGGCAACACGCTCACCGGTCCGCGCCAAGGAACCAGCGAGAGCCCGGGGACGGTGGTGTATCGTCCGGTGTGCAACCGCAACGCGGGCAAGCCGGGGTGGGTGCCGTCGCTGGCGATCGCGTGGCGCGTGACCGATGACCTCGGCCTGAGCTTGAGCGTGGTGCCGCCCTCCGCCTACGGCACCAACGAGAACGACTGGCCGGACATCTCCCCCGGCTACAACACCCGCACCGGCTCGGCGGCGCCCGTGCCCGCTCCCTATCGCTATCTCTCGCTCGGCAACGCCTCGACGGTGCTCTTTCCCACGCTCTCGGCGGGCTACGAGATCATCGATGGGCTGCGCCTCGGTGCGGGCTTCATCTGGGGCGTGGCCCTCGTCAACGCGTCCACCACCGGGATCGCCACCGTCAACCCGGCCGACCGCGGGGATCACGCCGGCGACGACTCTCGCACCGAGCTGCGCGCGGTGGACGGCTTCGTCCCCGGCTTCGTGGTGAGCGCCCACGCCTCGCCGCTGCGCTACCTCGACGTGTCCGCGTGGTACCGCTGGATCGACTCGGTGCGCACCACCGCACCGGAGCTCGATGTCGATCGCCCGTTTTACGACTCCACGTTGACGAACGTCAGCCCCATCTGCGACTCGACAGAGACCGAAGCGTGCCAGGGCCAGTCGATTCGCAACAAGTTCCAAGGAGAGCTCTTCGAGCTGCCGTTCCCCATGGAGGTGCGTCTCGGCTTCCGCTTTCACCTCCCCCACGACGACGTGATGGCGCGCACCCTCGGCGGCGACCCGCTGCCCGCCGATGGGCCGCGACCGGTGCGTGACCCGCTCGCCGATGACGTGTTCGACGTCGAGCTCGATCTGAGCTGGACGAACACCTCCGCCGCCAACACCATCCAGGCGCGTTTTCAGTCGAACGCCGACGGCACCGCCGCGCTCCCCGTGAAGCCGCAGGGCCTGTTGCCTGCCGTCGGCGACATCGACGAGGGCTACCGCGACACCTTCGGGGTGCGGCTCGGCGGACAATACAACGTGCTCCGCAACAAGCTCGGCTTGATGGCTGGCGGTTGGCTGGAGAGCGCGGCCAACGACGACGAGTATCTTACCGTGGATCCGGTGGTGGCGCTGCGCGGTGGCGTGGGGGGAGGCTTCGTGCTGCGCCAGGAGTGGCTCGATTTTCACTTCGCGTACCAACGCCACTTCAACGCCGGCTACGACAACGGCGGCAATGGCGCGCGCAAGGCCACCGCGGGAACGCGCCAAGGCACGGACGAGCCGTTCCGCGTGGGGGGACCGGGGGGAGAGCAGGAGTTCCGCTCCTACCACGCGGTGAACGGCGGGCGGGTGGTGCAGTCGGCCAACGTGTTCTCGGCCGACGTCACGGTGCGCTTCTGAAGGTCCGACCGACATTGCCTCGCGGGGCCCCTCGAGGCGCGTTCCGGCGAGGCTCGGCAGAGCGGGCCGCGTGGGCGGGCGGTCCCCGAGGTGCTGTCGGGGTCGAGGCCACTCTTTTCGTGAGGTGCGAAAGCGCGGCGGTGTCCTGACGCTCCCGAAAAAGTTGATGCGGGTGGGCGAATTCGCTCGCTCGCCCTTGACAGGATTTTCGTCTCTCTGAGCTCCACGCTGGCGCTCTCTCGGGCCCGCTCGCGACTTCGAAATTGACAGGGGGCACGAAGCGCCGCGAGCGCGCCGCTCGGCGCGAGCACGGGGCACTTCCAGCGCGCAACGCGGGCGCGCCGAAATAGCTGCCAAAAAACAGTGGTTAAGATGCTCACGCAGGAGGGACC
>CAYOAL010000193.1:0-15023 GCA_964401935.1 uncultured Polyangiaceae bacterium | reverse complement strand
CACGGTCGCCCGCCGGCCCTCAGCCGTCAGCAACGCGGCTCACCGAACGGATACCCTGGACGCGGAGGGCAACCTTTGCGGTGTCATCAGCAACGTTCGCCCCTTCCCGGTCGTCGTCCCTTTTCCGCCGCCCCTCGGCTTTCCATCACCGGGTTGGCATGTGGTCGCGGCCACCGCCGGTGTCGACAGCGAAGAGACCGTCGCGTTTCTGTCCACCGGGAGAAACAGCATGGGTCTCGGGGCGACGGACCCTCAGGGTAACTCTCTTGGTGAGTGTCCGGCCTACCTGGCTCAGTGCGAGGCCTTCGGCTTGGCGCACTGCGACATGCTCGCACGCGAAGACAGCGATGGTGATGGGGTCATCGACATCTGCGACAACTGCCCGAATCACTCCAATCCCGAGCAATGGCAGTTCGCGGGGGACGACACTGAGCTGGGTCCGGGGGGCGTGCGAGGTGATGGCCACGGAGCGGCGTGCGACAACTGCCCGGACACGTGGAATCCGACCCAACAGGACACCGATGGCGACGGCATCGGCGACGCTTGCGACCGGTGCCCGCTGGATCCGGATCCGACGCATCAGGACAACGATGGCGATGGCTTCTGCGAGGAGGTGGACAACTGCCCGACCACGTTCAACCCGGAGCAGAGCAACTGCAACGTCGTCTCCGAGCGCGAGCACACGCCGGAGCAAATCTGGGGCGACGCGTGCGATCCTGTGCCCTGTCCGGATCAGCGCGGAGCGTTCTACGCCGGAGAGACGCTCTCGAGCGTGGAGACGGATCACGCTACTTGGGTGTGTCATCTGCGGCTCAACGATGTGCTCGATGTGCGACCGCTGCGGTCGCATGCCGCGCCGGGGTTGATCGCGCCGTCGGCGACGGTCTTGAACGTTCAGACACACGCGCGGTTTTGCCAGAAGGACTTGGGCAATGGTCACAGCTGCGACGACAGCTACGCCATCCAGGACGCGCGCGCGTTCGATGCCGACTGCGCTCCCGCGCCCAGCAACCCCTTTCCCTGCATGAACGTGGAGAGCCCGGAGCAGCCGTACCATCGCATCAGCTTCTCGTCGGGCGGCAACGGCGCAGACCCCAACGGTCCTCCCGCCCGGCTCGACTATGTGCGTCTTGCCGCGATGCAAACGCCGGGGAGCGAATGGGTATGGGACTACGAGGCCGACGTGACGCGCTGGAGCCAAGCAGGTTTTTTCGTGACGCCGCCCGAGGAGGGCGACCGCGACGTGTTCGATGGCACGCTGTGGCTACACGCCGTCACGAACGTGGGCGCCGCTCCGGGACCGCGCGGCGTTCACGGTATGTTCCTCGCCAATCACCACGACCACAACCTGAAGCCGGCGGATGTCGTTTGCAGCTTCCGCACGAGTTTCGTCGCCGTGCAGAACCCATTCTTCCTCATGCTCACGCTACCGGACCCGGATCCGACGCACTTCCTGCGCTGGGATGCCGTGCGAGGCGAGACGAGCCTCCTCGTGGGGCAAGGCGACAACGTCGGCGTCATCGACGGAAATGGGGACCTCGAGCTCGTGACGGATCGCATCGGCGCCGCGCTCCGCAGCTCCCTCGCTGATTCGTCGATCGTGTGGGCAAGCACGGCCGACCCGTTCTCGCGGATGGGGGATGCAACGATGCCGATGGCGGTGGGCCTCAACGCCAACGGCTCGCGCGTCGTCGAGAGCGTGCGCAGCACGGGCGCGGGGCTTTTGGGGCTCGGGGATAGGGGCCGAGCTCCTCCGGAGCTCACTGGCTCGCCTGACGCAGAGGGTTACGTCCCGGTCCTCACGGGCGCGGGCCGCGGGGTCTTCGTGGTCGGTGGCGACGATCCGCAGACGGGTGCGCCCAAAGGAGAGATCTGGTTCAGCTCCCTCACGGACGGGCCGTGGGTGCCCGTGACATCAGAGCTGACCGTGGAGCGCGTGTTCGCCGCGACCTTCAACTTCGCCACCGGGGAGCTGTTCGTGCTCGACGCGATCGAGCATCACGAGACGAGGCTCTTTGCGGTGGATCCCATCGACGGCCGGACGCGGGTGCTCGGGAAGTGGCCACGTTTGCCGCATTGGGACCGTCACTGGCTCGTGGTGGATCGCGACGGCGCGCTCCTCATCGCGGCTTCGCGAGAAGGTCCGTTTCAGGATCGATGTCCGCACGCAGGCAAGCTCAAGAAGCTCAAGTGTCGCCTCAGGCCGGCGCGGCACGTCATCGCCCGCCTCGACGTGACCGGCTCCGGTCCCGCCCGCCTCACCGGCGTTCACCGTGGCCACCGGCCGCTCGCGTACGCGCCGGTGGTCGACGCGGCCGGCTACACCACGGTGACGCGTAAGCACGGAGACCGCGTGAAGCTCCGGCGTTGGGACGCCCTACCGCTCAAGCCGCGCAACATCCTCCTCACACACTTTCACCACGAGCTATGACGAATCGCGTGCTCGCGGGCTGGGCGGCGGTTCTCCTCGGAGCAGCAGGCTTGACGGGCGCTTCCTCGTGCAGCGAAAGCAGTGAGCCGCGCCGGTCAGGCGGGGGAGGCGCCGCCACGGGTGGTGCGGCCACGATCACCACGGTCGCGGGACCGGCGGCAGGAAGCACGAGCCAGTCCACCACCACCGGTGGCGGCGGCGACGAGCAGATCCCCCCGGATGGATGGGTGGCGTGGGATGGCTGGAGCGAGACGTGCGTCCTCTACTATCCGCCGACGCCTGAGTTGCTCCCGGCACCCTTCGCCTGGGCGCCCTGCTCCACGGCGCCGCCCGGTATGGCGTGCCAGGTCATGGTCACGGACTGGACGGATATCGGGACCGGCACCATGTCGCTGTTCCCGAGCTTTTCGGTGTGGAATGGCACCGCCTACCTCCTCATGCGCCGCCTCACGCCAGCCTACTTCCTCGAGATCGTCGGGGAGATCGACGGCCCGCTCCGAAACGCCCTCATGCGCGTCGCGTCTCCCACCGACACCTCGAGCAAGATCGGTTGTAGCACTCAGCTCAGCGATCTCGACGAGGGCAAATGGGTGGTGCGCACCCAGGGACACGACCCACTCGGCGACTCGTTGGAGTCGCCCCACAATGGAGCGGTGGGAGGTACGGTGGGGGTGCTCGAGCCTACGGTGCTCGCGCACTACATCGACAGCATCACCTACAGCTTCCAGGTGAGTGAATCCTTGGTGCTCCGGATCGGCCAGCCCTACTCGATCGTGACCGTGTTTCCCTGGTCGCTGGGCCCCGACGTCCATGTCACGTCACCGCCCGACGATCCGGAGAGCTTCAGCGCTTCGCAGATCGAGATCTCGGGAGCGACCGTGTTCTACAGCACCGTCACGGGGTACGCGCACGGCATCAACGTGTGGACCGAGGCCGCCGGCGCGCAGCCGTTCGTCCGCTTCATCGGTGACTACACCCGCGGGGCGGCCGACATCGGAACCGACGGCACGGATCTCGTGTGGGGCCAAGGTGAGGGGAAGGCCACGGCCGAGTATCATTATCCGACTCGTCACATCATGACCGCGCCCTTCACGTCGGATCCCGCAGCGCTGTCGCCCCGCCGCCTGCGCTCCGCAGCCTACACCAACATCGGCAACTACGCATGGCAGGTTGGCTGCGGCCGCGCCGCACACCAGAGCCCGCCGAACGGCATCATGGTCGTCCGGGTCTCCGATGGTGTGAGCTGGTTCATCGGCTCGGAGCAGAGCTTCAGGCTCCTGAAGCCCCTTGGTCTCACGTGCGACGAGCTCTTCGTGCTCGGCACGTTCGACGGCAAGAACAGCATCGCCCGCATCCGCCTCGACTCGTTGGGCGCCGGTACGCCGCCAGATTGAGCGCGGCCACGCCATGCGCTCGAACGCCCATGGCAATTCGCCGCCATGACGAAAGGTAGCGGCCGAGTCGACCCGCCTATGGCGCCGATTCGAAGGCGCCGGCCTTGCCGTCTCCTCCGCCTCCCGCGATGGCCCGACCTGTACCAGATGTTTCATCTGCTTCGCCGTCTCCGGCAGCCACTCGTCGGCCACCGCGCCAGAGCGCAGGCTTTCCAAGTTCACCGAGGAGCGAGAAGAGGGTCGCGGCTCGGCGACTGGCCGGCGTGAGGTGCCGAGGCCGCAAGACGGGTTAGGGGCCCGGGGTCCATTTGAAGAGCTCGCAGCGGCGGTGCTCTTGGCCGAGGAAGACGAGGAGGCCGCCGTGGACGGTGGCGAGGCGGTGGCCGTAGGTTGGGCCGTTGAGGGGGTGGGCGTGCTCGACGGTGCCGTGGTCGTTGATCGATAGGAGGAGGGTGAGGGCGGTGTGGTCGGTGTGGGGGAGGGGGGTGGCGGCGGCGTGGCGGATGTCTTGGGGGATAGCGCCGGTGAGGGAGGCGAGGAGGTGGACGCCGTTCTCGGCTGGGGCGATCGCGCCGGGGAGGAAGACCATGCCGGAGTGGAGGTGTTTGAGGAGCTCGAGGTCTCCTTTGGGGCCGAAGCGTAGGAGGAAGCCGTCTTGAACGCGGTCGGGGGTGATGGTCGGGCTGGTGAGGGGCACTTGGACGCCGAATCGTGGGGTGATGATGCGGCCGGGGTGGGGCGGTCCGACGGGGAGAGTGCGGTCCGCAACGCGGAGGGCGTCCCTGAAGGTGCCTGCGACCCACAGGCGGTCGGCGACGAAGGCTATGTCGAAGATGGTGACGACGTGGTCGAAGGCGATGTCCCAGCGGAGCGAGGCGTCGTGGCGATCGTGGACGGCGATCGCGGCGCTCTCGTCGCCGAGGCCGGTGATGGCCACTGCGCGGGCAGGGTCGCTCTCGGCGGTCAGGCGGTCTGCGGGGAGGTCGCGTGGGCGGAGGGGGGTGGTGGTTCCGTCGGCGGCGACGCGATATCGCGCCGGACCGGCGGTGCTCCCCGAGATGGGGGTCGTCGTCTGGAGGAAAGCTCCGCCGGTGCCGTCTTCCACGAGCTCTTCGGCTGTGCACGTGCGCTCTCCGGGTGGCAGCGACCAGGCCTGGGTCCACGCCTTGGTCCAGCCGATGGACGCGCCGCTGCAGCCGGAGGGGAGAAGCGTCGCGCCGCACACGAGGAGGACGCGGAGGGAGCGGGGCATCACGGCGGCCCGAAGCGTTTGGGCGCCTTCTGGGGCGCGAACTCGTCGGTCACGTGAGCCACCGGCCATTCGGTCTTGGCGTTGGGGCCCGGGGTGTCGCCCTCGTAGGCGGCCACCACAGTGTTCGGCTTGTTGCCCGTGTATTCGAGCTGCTGGGTGTGTGCTCGCAAGAAGACGCGCACGCGGTTGGCGAAGCGCTGCATGAATCCCGTCGACGCGCCGGCGCTGCAGGTGTGCAAGAGGAGGACGCGGATCGGATGGGCCTTGAAGACGCCGGCGCAGCGGTCGAGCGCGTCGAGCTTCACCTTGGTGCGGTCGCCCGGCGTCGTCGTGGCCACGCCGCCCGACACCGGCTCGCCGTCTCGTAGCTCGAGATCGTCGATGAACAGGCCACGGATGTACTCCGTCTCGCTCACCTTGCCGTCCTCCGGCGCGAAATCGCACCACGGATTGTTGAAGCCGGGGCTCCCTCCGTCGCCGTGGCCGATCGCGAGCGCGATGATGCCGTGGGGCGAGGCCTTCGCGGCGCTGGTCATCGCGGTGATGAGCGCGTCGTAGCTCTTCGGGGAAATGGCGCCGGTCTGTGGCTTGATCACCGGCATTGTCACGATGGTGCGGACGGACGGGCCTTTCGCTCGCCATTGCTGCGCCCAGATGGGCAGCACCGTGAGGGCGTCGTCGTGCGCGTTTCCGGTCGGTACGATCATCGATGCCTTGTAGAAGACGTGGAGAACGGACTTTCCCGTGTTCATGCGCTTCTTGCCTTCGATCGTGCCGAAGACCCGCACGCGGAGCGGGCGCGACATGTCGAACGACACCGGATCGCGCATCATGGCCTTGAACTTGGCTCGTGATACCACGGCGCGTGGCGCGGAGGAATGTCACCGTCGAAGCGGCTCCCGCTGTGGAAGCGCCGGTGCTTCGCTGGCGCAGCGACGAGGGCGAACACCTAACCGTGGTCGTTCAAACCACCTTCCGCCTGACCCCGCTCGGCCTGTCCGAGGTGGTCGCGCCCGCGGCGATCGATCCTGCCGACATGGTGCCGGTCAAAGCCACGGCCGACGTCTTTTGCACCGGGGGCGCGTGCCCGCCGCCGCGCCGGCGCGTCCTCCGCGGGATCTCCGTAGCTCGCGGCTTGGAGGTTCTCTGGGGCAAGCGCGTGGTGCTATCAGCCGTCGAAGGCGAGGCGGCGGTGACGCCGCTCGAGGAAGGCGGCGGCCCGTTTGTGGGCGCGTCCGGTCCGCCCCCCGCGGTGCGCGATGAAGCCGGGGCGGCGTACGAACTGGTCCGCGGCAGCGACGAAGTGTCCCGGCTCAACCGAGCGCCGGCCGATCAGCGGATGCCGTTCCTGCGCGGCGGTGAGGCCCTCCTGCTCACGGGGTGGGGCGCCGAAGACATCATGACGCGGCTCCCGGCGCTCACCGCGCACGCGGCGCTCGAGTCGCGTCTCATCGGCGTGCAAGCAGTTCCGCTGCTCGGCGACGGCCTCCACGTCGACATGGACCGACGGGTGGCCACGGTCACCTGGCGCGGCCACATCGCAGCCCCTCCTCACGACGCTCATGTGCGCGCCTCGCTCCTGCCGCTCGTCGCCGTAGAGGAGGTGCTGGGCCTGCCGCCGAGCTGGGAGCGGAGCCTGCATCGGCGCACGCTGGAGCCGCCGATCCACGGTGGGCTCCCCCTGCCGGCAGCGACCTTCCCTTGGGGCCGCCGCCTCGTCGTCGTGGTGAAGGGCACCTTCGATCTGCGGGCGGCCGAGCCCGCCGTACCGGCCACCGAGCAGCCTCCGCTGAGCGGCGATCGCCACCACGAGGACGACCTCGCGGCGAGCCTGTCCTATCCCTCCGATCTCGCGCCGCACAAGCCGGAGGTCGACGTCCTCGCCACCGGTTTTGTCTACAGCCGCCCCGGAGCCGCGGTCGCATCCGCACAGCTGTCGCTCGGGCGCGTCGACAAGCGCATCGTGGCCATCGGCGAGCGCCAATGGCGCGGCGATGGGACGCTCTCCGATCCCGCGCCGTTCGAGCGCGTCGCGATTCGCCACGAGGTCGCCTTCGGCGGGCCCGCCGTCGACGCAAATCCCGTGGGCACGGGCGCCGAGGGCACGGCGCCGCCGAGCCTCGAGCGTCCTGAAGACTTGCTGAAGTCGCCCTCGGGCCGGGCGCGACCTGCATGCTTCGCGCCGCTCTCGCCCACATGGAAGGCACGTGACGGGGGCGGGAGCTACGACAATCGCTGGCTGGCCGAGCGCTGGCCCGACGTGCCCAGCGATTTCGACGCGCGTGCATTCAACGCCGCACCACCCGATCAGCGCCTGCCCTCGCTCCGAGGTGACGAGCGCTACAAGCTCACCTCGGTGCGCCCTCGCGGAGAAGGGCTGGAGGGATTGCTGCCCGGGCTGCGTCCGTGGTGCTTCGCGGGGCAGCGCGGGAGCGCCGACGTCGAGCGCGTCACCCTCACGCTCGACACGGTGCTGTTCGATGGGGAAGCGCAGACGGTGACGCTGGTGTGGCGGGGCGCCGTCGAGGCGTCCGGCGTGGCGCGCCTGTGGCTCTCGCTTGGATCGATCGACGAGGAGCCGACCATGCCGTGGGCGTGGGGCGAGCTCCGCAGTGCGCCCGACGAGCGCTTCTCCGCGAGCGAGGCGGCACCGGGCCGCACGCTGCGCGACGTGCGCGAAACGCTCGACGAGGTGGCACGCAAGCAGGCCTCATGGGCGCACGGCCCCCCCGCTCCGCCACCCGCCGGGCCGCAGGCCACGCGCGCGGAGGTGATGGAGTGGCTCGAGCGCGGCGAGACCTTGGCCGGGCGCGACATGACCGGGGCCGATCTCCGAGGCATCGATTTTTCGGGCCGCGACCTCGCCGGCTGCGTGCTGGCCCGCGCCGTGCTCGAAGGCGCGCGCCTCGACGGCGCGTGTTTCCGCGACGCCAATTTCGCGGGGGCGAGCGCGGACGGAAGCAGCTGGGTGGGCGCCGATCTGACCCGAGCCGACGCCAGCGGAGCCAGTCTCGCTCGAGCCAACCTGTCGGGCGCGTCACTCGAGCAAGCGACCCTCGCGGGCACCGATCTGCAGGGCGCGACGCTCGACCATGCCCGCGCAGATCGCGTCGATCTGAACGGCGCCAACCTCACGAGCGCGCGGCTCGCCCGCTCCTCCATGGCCCACGCCGATCTCTCGCGAGCCACGCTCGATCACGCGTCCTTCACCGGAGCCAGCCTCGATGAGGCCAGGCTGTACGACGCCGAAGGTCGAGAGGTGTCCTTCGACGAGGCATCGCTGAAGAATGCGCGGCTCGAAGGGGCACGGCTCCCGCGCCTGTCCGCCTGCGACGTCAACGCCGCCGGATCGATGTGGGAGCGCGCCGCTCTCACCGAGGCCCGCTTGCTCCGCGCGAGCTTGCGCGAAGCCTCGCTCGAGTACGCGCTCCTCGATCGCGCGATCCTCAACGACGCCGACGCCACCTCGGCTCGCTTCGGTCGCGCCTCGCTCATCAAGGCGTCGCTCCTCAGAACCAACCTGATGATGGCCGACCTCGAGGCGGCCGACCTGCGCGACGCCGATCTGTGTGGAGCGAATCTGTTCCGCGCCGATACGCGCGACGCGCTACTCGAAGGCGCCCGCACCGAGCACGCCCTCGTCGCCGGCTCCGGCCTCGCGCCACGCGCGTGAGGGGACACGCTCTCGGGTGGACTGAGTGCAGCGGAATGGCTCCGTTAGGCGCGCACGCTCGCACTCCTCGAGGACAGGTCGTGCGCAGTTCAATCATCGAGCACGAGCCTTTCGGCAAACCGTGTTACGAACATCGCGTGGACGGCGAGCGCTACATCGCGAAGGCAGGCGAAGACTTGGCTCTTCGCCGCGGTCGCCCGATCGCGGGGGCGGACGTGGCGGATGCCGCGGGTGCCGTCACCTTCGACGTGTTTCCCATCGACCGATCGGTGGTCATCGAATGGGCGCCGAGCGAAACGCCGACGGCACCGATGTTTCCCTTTCGGCGTCTCTATCACCTGACGATGGGCTCCGGTGTCGAAGAGGGCGTGCGACGGCGCCTCGAGCACGTTGGCGTGTTGCACGCCGGGACACTCGAGGAGCGCATCACCGCCTTCCAGCGCGCCTATGGCCACCCGGTGGACGCTACGGCCATCGAGACATCAAGGTGCAGGCAGGCATGCCTTGGGGCTTCCGGCGGATCCGTCAGGACGGCGAGGTGGACATCGATCGGGTCATCCCCGCGGTCGTTCCCCGCAGCTATGTGGTGGAGTGGGCCGCGAACGAGCCCGACGACCACCTGAAGAAGACGATCGACGCGAGCGAAGCCGAAGAAGACGTCATGGTCATCGTTCGTGCGGAGCAGACGCGGCGGAAGGAGAACGCGGGGCCGTGAGCCGCTTCTGGCGCGCGCCGCTCTGTCTTGCCATGGCCGCATGCGATGCCCCACCCGACATCGATCGGAATGTCTCGGACCATCCGCCGGGGCCGACGACGAGCCTACCGCCGGGCGCATCGTCGATGCCCTCGGCGGGCGTGCGCAACGCCGCACCAGCCCCAACCGCATCCGGGACCGTGTCACCAGAAGACATGGTGGTGGTCCCGGCGGGGCCGTTCACCATGGGCTGCATCGTCGGGCGCGACGACGAATGCAGCCGCCACGAGCGCCCGCAGCACGAGGTCGAGCTCGACACGTTCTTCATCGATCGCACCGAGGTGACCGTCGACGACTACCGGAGGTGCCATGACGCAGGCGGTTGCTCGACCTCCGGGCTCGGCTCGCAGATTGACGCCGGTGGCCTGAAGGTGGACTGCAATTGGGACAAAGGTAGGGGCGAACACCCCATCAACTGCATCGATTGGGCGCAGGCCTCGGCATATTGCGCTTGGTCCGGCAAGCGGCTCCCGAGCGAAGCGGAATGGGAGAAGGCCGCCCGCGGCACCGATCAGAGAATCTATCCGTGGGGGAGCGAGGCCCCGAGCCCAGGTACTGCCGCCAACCTGCGCGTCGTGCGCGATACTCCGAAAGGTGCCCCCAGCGCCAACAGCACCTGGCCGGTCGGCAGCTTCCCCGCGGGTGGAAGCCTTTATGGCGCGCTCGACATGGTCGGCAATGTTTGGGAATGGACCGCCGACTGGTTCGACGGCGCCGCGTACAGCGCCACCGCGCGCCGCAACCCGAAAGGACCCCCCACAGGCACCGCTCGGGTCGTGCGGGGGGACATCGATCCCGGGAGGATGCGCGTGACGCAACGCAACAAGCTCGCGCCCACTGCCCGCCTCGGCGTCCTTGGTTTCCGCTGCGCGCGGTGAGCCACCTGTCCCCCGACGGATGGTGGCACGCAGCGCGTTCGGGGAGCTCCGGGGCGATCCCATTGGAGCGGCACGGGGTGGATCCTCTCCGCGCCGGGGCCTACTTCGTGGGCTCTCCCGAGCGCGCACAGCGAAAGCCGATGTACGGCTGCCACCACGGACCGAGGTTGGTGCTGTGCGCCGAGCGCGCTGTCGACCGCAGCTCGTCGATTGGGCTCTTCCAGCTCCCGCCGCGAGCGATACGGCACGTAGCGTCTTGGCAGACCTGATAGCGAACCGGCAAGACCTCGTGAAAGCCGTCCGGGTCGGTAGCCGGCGACATAGCATAATAATGGGGATGATACATATCCGATACCCATTCGGCGGCGTTCCCGGCCATGTCGTGGGCGCCCACCGGAGACACGCCTGCGGCATACTGGCCGACGTCGCACGGAGCGTCGCCCCCCATACACGCGCGCTCCGCCGTGGGAGGGACGTCGCCCCAGGGGAAGAGGCGGCCGTCGTCGCCGCGTGCGGCCCTCTCCCACTCGGCTTCCGTGGGGAGCCGTTTGCCCTGCCATGCGCAGAAGTCGGCGGCCTCGAACGCGCTGACGCACACCACCGGGCGGCGGGCGAATTCGGGGCGGAACTGCTCGCGACACACCCGCGTGAGTCGGTCGAACCTGGCGCTCCCGCCCCCATCGGTCGGGGTGCAGGAACAAGCGCCGGCGTCGCAACAAGCCTTGTACTGCCCGGCGGTCGCTTCGTAGACATCGATCTCGAAGGCGCTCAGCTCCACCTCGTGCGCGGGCTTCTCGTCGTCGCGGCACAACGAGGAGGCCTTCGGTGGGCATCCCATGGTGAACTTCCCCCGCTCGACGCGCACCATCGGCGTGGGAGGCACCGGAGACGAGAGCGTCGCGCTCGGTGAAGCGCCGCCCGCTGCGCTATCGTGCTCGGCGGGAGGCGTGGCGGGATCGACCGAGACCTGGGGCCCCACCGAGCTCCCCTCCGCCACACCGGCTTCGGGCGGCGGCGCGCAGCCGGCGCATTGTATGCACGCTCCCGCGATGAACGCCGCGATGCATGGCGACCGTACCATGATCATATCACTCTCTCGTGGAGAGGGCTTCTTCGAGCCATTCCGCCTCGATCGTGTCGAACCTTCAGCCCCTCCGCGATATCCCGCGCCAGCCGGTCTCTCGCTCGGCAAACGCGCGCTGATAGTCGCGTACGTTGTCTTCGAGCCCTAGACGGTTGGCAAAGCCGATATTGGCGAGGCGCCATCGCACCGGCTGGTCGGCGACCGTCACGCGATAGAACTTCTGATAAGGCCGGCCGGCGGCCGTGGACAGATCCGCCGCGCACCATTCGACGACGAGACCGCGTGTGGTGGGCTTGAGCTCGAGCTCGAGCGCGCCGGAAGCATCGGCGGCGGTCGTGGGCGGTGTGATGGCGCGACCTCCTTCGTAGACCATGCAGCGCGCTCCCGGCATGCGAACGCCCTGTGGATCGTGGAACACGATGGTGTGCGCGACAGTCTCCTCCGATTCGTTCGGCGAATGACAGGCGCACAGCCCCTCGGGGCAGCTCCAGGACGGTGCCGTTGCGCCCCGCTGCACGGTGGGTGGGCGGGAACGGCCAGGGACGAAGCGGCGGAGGCGTGGGTCCATCCCCCGGCTCGGGGCTCGGCGGGCTCTCGAGAGCTTGGACTGTGTAGGACATGCCTTGAAGGCCAGGATGTAGCCCACCAGCGAGCGCCCCCAGGATTCTACTTTGCGCCGTCCCGCGCCGCAAAGCTTCACAACCTCGACTCGCGCCCGCGTCGCGCGGAGGTGTGTGCTCGCCGGACGCCCTCGTGAGTGGGCAGCTGGCGGCGGGTGAGCATGCCGGCGTTGGGCCGGCAGTTGGTCGGAAGGGGCTGCGGCCCGGCGCCCGAGAAGGGCGTTGGTCGCGCTGAAAGCGTGCTCGCGCTGCGGTCGAGGCATCGGACGCCGACTTGGCGCTCGCCTCCGGCCGCGAGACGCGCTAGCTCACGGACATTCCCGTGTCCGAGACCATCCACAAAGCGCTGCACGACCACATCGTCCACGAGATCCTCCTGCGCGACGAGCCCCTCGGACCGCAGGACGACCTCTTCGACGCTGGCTTCGACTCGATGTCGCTCTCGCGCATCCTCGTGTTCGTCGAGGAGAAGTTCGGCGTCACCATCCCCGACGAAGACGTCGTGCTCGACGAGATCTCCACCCTCGAGACGATGACGGCCTTCGTGGCCGGCTACGTGGACAAGAAGTGAGCGGTGGAGCGAGAGGTGGGCGCCGTGTGGCGGCTCTCCGCCGGTGACCTCGACCACGGCGATCGTCTCGCCCTCACCGGCGTGCGCGAAGACCTCTCCTACGAGCGTTTGCGCGGGCGCGCCGAAGCGGTGGCCGACACCTTGCGGGACGCGGGCGTCGGCGCGGGCGACGCGGTCGCCTTCGTGAGCGGCGGTCGCCACTTCGACGAACCGGTGGCCCTCGCCGGCATCCTCCTCGCGGGCGCGAGCGCCGTCCCCCTCGACAGCACCTCGCCCGTGCTCCGGCTCGACTCCATCCTCGCCGATCGGGGCTGCGTGGCCCTCGTCCACGATCAGGCCGCCGGCAAGCTCGCCACCGAGCTCACCACCCCACTCGCCCGCACCGAGCTCGACGAAGACGGCTTCGTCCTCGCCAGCGTCGGCGACACCCCCGCCACGCGCCCACCGCCCGAGCCCGACCGCGCGTGTATCCTCCACACCTCGGGGAGCACCGGCAAGCCGAAGCCAGTGCCCATCACCTGGGCCGGCCTCGACGCGTTCACCGCGTGGGCCATCGAGGTCACCCACCTCGCGAGCACCGACCGCGTGTTGCGCGTGGCCGAGCTCATCTTCGATCTCGCGTGGTTCGATCACCTCGCCACCTGGCGCGCGGGCGCCACCCTCGCCACCATGTCGCGGCGCCACCTCACCACCGCGCGCTCCCTCGCCGCGCAGCTCGAGCTCCTCCGCCCTACCATCGTCTACGGCGTCCCCTCCCTCTTCACCAAGCTCGTGGCTGGCCTCGGCCCCGCCCTCGTCCACGAGAGCCTCCACACCCTCTGCTTCGCCGGCGAGGTCTTCCCCCCCGCCGCCCTCCGCGACCTCGCCGACAAAGCACCCCACGCCCGCCTCTTCAACTTCTTCGGCCCCACCGAGACCAACGTGTGCACCTTCCACGAGGTGCGACGGCCACCCCACCACGCGCCCGACGGGGCGACCGATCTCGACGGCGTCTCCGAGCTCCCCATCGGCCACGCGTGCCCCTACGCCGACTGTGTGCTCGTCGATGAACACGGCGCTACCGTCGAAGGGCCGGGCGTCGGCGAGCTCATCGTCAGCGGCCCCACCGCCTTGGGCGGCCGCTTCCCCACGCGGGATCGTGTCGAGCGCCGCGACGACGGCCTCTTCTACTTCCGCGGCCGCATCGATCGCATGGTGAAGATTCGTGGCTTCCGCGTCGAGCCGGGAGAGATCGAGGCCGCCCTCCGCGCCCATCCTCAGGTCGCCGAAGCCGCCGTCACCGTGATCGAGCACCCCCGCCTGGGCAAGATCCTCCACGGCTTCGTCACCGCCCGCGACCCGGGCGCGCCGCCCGAGCCCAAGGCCCTGCGCAGCCACCTCTCGCTCCGCGTCGCCCCCTACATGGTGCCCGAACAGGTCCGCCTCCTCGAGGCCCTCCCCCGCACCACCACCGGCAAGATCGACTACCAGGCGCTGGCCACCACGTAGCGGCCCAAGCCGAAGGAAGCTTTGGCTACCTCCACGCGTAGGCACGCCTCATGTCCCTCGATTTCGTCATCCTCTGCCGCAAGCCCCTCCCCGCCCTCGAGGACGGCTGGGACGCATCGGCTTGGCCGGCGCCGAAGACCTACGCTGCCGTCAGCATCTGGCGCATCAAGCCGGGAGCGTGGCGCAAGGCGATGCGCGACCTCGCCGCCGAAGGCGCGGCGAGCCCCGAGGTGATGGCGCTCCTCGAGGAAGACTTCGCCGACGTGCTCGGCTGGAACTTCCGCAGCGCCGCGTTCGAGTTTGCCGAGGGCTACATGACGGTGGTCGCGCGCGCGACGGCGGGGGTGATCGTCGCCGAGAGCCAGGAGATCTTCGGCGACTTCGGACCGCGCGCGACCCCCCTCACCGGTCCCGAGATCCTCGCCGCGTGGCAGCGCATCGACAACGACGAGCACGAGGCGCTCTACGACGTCAACGCGCGCGCCGAGGCGGAGTGGCAGCGCCTCGCCAGCGAGCAGCCGGCCGCGATCCAGGAGGCCAACGACTGGTCGGACGTCGCGCCAGACTCGAGCCCAACGCCGGAGCGCTTCACCGTCACCCTCGTGAGCGCCGGCCGCCGCCCCGCGCGTGTCATCGCCGCGCTGCGCCACCTCTGGCCCCACCTCAGCCCCGAGGAGGCCAGCGCCTACTGCGACGTCACCCCGAGCACCCTCCTCGACGCCGGCGAACGCGACGACGTCGACACCATCGTGGCGCCCCTCGAGGCCGCCGGCGCAAAGCTCGACGTCGTCCCCCACTGAAGGTCCGACCGACATGGCCTCGGGGGGCCCCTCGAGGCGCGGTCCGGCGAGGCTAGGGGTGAGCCGGCCGTGGCGAGC
>CAYOAL010000192.1:0-15110 GCA_964401935.1 uncultured Polyangiaceae bacterium | reverse complement strand
GTTCCTCAGCGTGGCCACCTTCTTCGAGGGCTACGACTTCATCGCGCTCACCCAGGTGATGCCCAGCGTGCGCGGGGAGTTCGAGCTGAGCGAGGGTTGGGCGGGCCTCATGGTGAGCGTCATCAAGTTCGGGACGGTGCTCGCCTTCCTCCTGGTGCGGCGCGCCGACCGCTGGGGTCGCAAGCGGGTGCTCACCCTCACCATCGCCGGCTACACCGTCTTCACGTTCCTCAGCGGCCTCGCCCCCGAGGTGTACTCCTTCGCCGCCTTTCAGCTGGTGGCCCACATGTTTCTCATCGCGGAGTGGGCGACCTCGATGGTGCTGGCTGCCGAGGAGTTCCCCGCCAGTCGGCGGGGCATGGTCATCGGCGTCATTCAGGCCTTCTCGAGCCTGGGCGCCATCGCTTGCGCGGGGGTGGTCCCCCTCCTCCTCCAGACCACCTACGGGTGGCGCACGGTGTACTTCGTGGGGATCCTCCCCTTGCTCATCCTCGCCTTCGCGCGACGAGGCCTGCGGGAGAGCCAGCGCTTCAGCGCTCCAGCCGAAGGCGTGGCGCAGCCGTCGTTGTTCCACATCTGGAAGACGCCTCACAAAAAGCGGATGCTTCAGCTCGCGCTCATCTGGGGCCTGACCTACCTGTGCACGAACAACGCGGTCACCTGGTGGAAGGAGTTCGCGGTGGGGCAGCGTGGTCTGACCGACGGCCAGGTCGGCCTCGCCATCAGCATCGCGGCGGTGGGCGCGCTCCCGCTCGTCTTCCTCTCCGGCAAGCTCCTCGACGTGGTGGGCCGCAAGGTGGGGGCGGTGATCATCTTCGCCGGCGCGGTGGCCGGCGTGTTCCTCTCCTATGGCGTTCACGGCCAGTGGCCGCTCACCATCGCGCTCACGTTCGGCATCTTCGGCGCGAGCGGCGTGATGCCCGTGCTGAACGCCTTCACCGCCGAGCTGTTCCCCACCGAGCAGCGAGGCGACGCCTTCGCGTGGGCCAACAACCTCCTCGGCCGCATCGGCTACGTGGCTGGCCCTGGCCTCGTCGGTGCCCTCGCTGGCACCTACGGCTGGGGTCGCGCCGTGCAGCTCACGGTGCTCGGTCCCATCGTCGCCTTGATCCTCATCCTCCTCTGGCTGCCCGAGACCAACCAGAAGGAGCTCGAAGAGACGGCCAGCATGTGAGCTACTCGCCGATGATCTTCACGAGCACGCGCTTCGGACGTTTGCCGTCGAACTCGCCGTAGAAGATCTGCTCCCACGGTCCGAAGTCGAGCCTGCCCTTGGTGATCGCCACCACCACCTCGCGACCCATGATCTGGCGCTTGTGGTGGGCGTCACCGTTGTCTTCCCCGGTGCGGTTGTGGTGGTACACGCCGGGGCTCGGATCGAAGGGGGCGAGGTTCTCGAGCCAGCGCTTATAGTCCTCGTGCAGCCCCGGCTCGTCGTCGTTGATGAACACGCTCGCGGTGATGTGCATGGCGTTGACGAGGCAGAGGCCCTCCTCGACGCCGCTCTTTCGCACCTCGTCCTCGACGGTGCTCGTGATGTTCACGAAGTCCATCCGGGCGGGGACGGTGAAGGTGAGGTAGCGGGTGTGCGACTTCACGTCGTCTCGACGGTGGGAGAGCCGGAGGCGGTGCGGAAGGTGTGTCGGGCAGCGACGCCGGCGTACTCGGGCTCGGTGGAGTTTTGCACCTCCAAGAACGTGACGCGGATCTCCGTGTCGCCCTCGACGTCGACGATGGACACCCCATAGGCTTCGCTCTTCTGGAACAGGTAGTGCGGGCTCGCGGCCTGGAGGATCTCGTCGAACCGGTCGACGGCCTCGAGCAGGCCGAGGCCGCTCAGCAGGGCGTCCTGCTCCACGATCCGCTGCGTGATCTCCTTTACCGAGCGCGAGCTGATGCCGGCGGTCGTGTACTCCACGCACACCGGGACGGCGCTCGGCGTGTCGAAGTCTTCGTAGATCTCGCAGGCGTAGAAGGCGTGGATGTCGCCCGTGAGGGCCACCACGTTGGGAGTGGACGCGATGGCGCCGAGGATCTCGGCTCGCTCGCTGCGGTAGCCGTCCCACTGATCCACCGTGAAGTAGAACAGCTGCTTGTAGCTGTCGGGGAGCATGTCGAAGCCGGTGCGCAGATCCACCACCATCTGCGCGAGCTGGGTCTCGTTGCCCCAGAACTTCCACGTCGCGCTCGATGAGGTGATGGCCGTCTTGAGCCACTCCTTCTGAGCCTGACCGAGCATGGTGGGCTTCGCGTCCGCCTCCTTCAGGTCGAACGCCGGCTTGATCACCAGCTGCCGCGAGAACAGCGAGGAGTTGTCGAAGATCTTGCCGACATCCGGATCCTGGGGGCCCTCCGCGATGAGGTGGTCGGCCCGGTAGTAGCGCTGATCGGTGAGGATGATCTCCACGTGCCGGCCGAAGCGCAGGCTGCGGTAGATTTGGATGTCGTCGGGGAAGGACGCCCCCGCGTCGAAATCGATGTCGGCGGGCTGGTACTCGAACCAGGCCTGCGAGGCGGCGTGACGGCGCGCCGGATCGGCCTCGGAGCCCTTGGCCTCGTTGAAGTGCGTGGCGTTGTCCTGCCAGCAGTCATCGGCAAACTCGTGGTCGTCCCAGATCGCGACGAACGGGAACAGACGGTGCGCCTCGCGGAGATCCGCGTCGGAGCGGTAGATCTTGTAGAGCGTGCGGTAGTCGGCGAGCGTGAGGGCCGCGTTGTAGGTGGCCTCCTCGTCGCCGATCTCGAGGCCATCGGGGAGCACCACCTTGCGCGTCTCGCTGGGATCCTGAAAGCGTGGATCCCCCTCGGTCTCGTAGATGTAGTCGCCGAGGAACAAGACGAAGTCGACCTCGTCCTCCTCTTCCACCAGCGCGCGCCAGGCGTGGTAGTAGCGGCCGTTGAAGTCTTGGCAGGAGGCGAAGGCGAAGCGCACGTTCACGTCCTGATCGTCGGCGGGGGCGGTCTTGGTTCTCCCCGTCACGCTGATCACGTTCTCGGCCACGAACCGGTAGAAGTAGGTGGAGTAGGGGCTGAGGCCGGTGACCTTGAGGCGCAGCGTGTGATCGGTCGACGCGTCGACCGTCGCCTCGCCCTGGGCGACGACGTTCGTGAACGCCTCCTCGGTGGCCACCTCGTAGGTGACGTTCACCGAGGCGCCGGCGTCGGCCTGCACCCGGGTCCAGAGGATCACGCTGTTCGGCTTTGGATCGCCGGACGCCAGGCCTTGCGGGAAGACGCGGAGCTGGTCTTCTGGATCGCTCGAGAGCTCGTCCTCGGTGGTGCAAGACGGGAGCCCGGCGGTGGCGGCGGAGGCGGCGACGATACGAAGGAAGCTGCGGCGGTCGAGTCGGAAGGCCATGCTCATGGGTTACTGCGAGCCGAGGCTTTCGGCAATGTCCTCGGCGAGGTCGGCGAAGTCTTCTATCCCAACCGACAGCCGCACCAGGTTCCTCGGCACCGCCGAAGCCGGCCCCTCGACGCGGGCGCGGTGCTCGGCGAGGCTGTGGACGCCGCCGAGGCTCGTGGCCGCGGTGAACAGCCGGAGCGCCGCGACGAAGGCCGCGGCGCCCGCTTCGCCGCCACCGAGGAGCACCGACATCATCGCGCCGGGGAGGCGCATCTGCTTCTGGCTCAGCGCGTGCTCGGGGTGAGAGGCGAGGCCCGGGTAGAGCACCTCCTCCACGCGGGGGTGGCTCTCGAGCAGCGCCGCGAGCCGCGCTGCGTTGTCGCACTGTCGCTCGACGCGGAGCGGGAGCGTTGCGATCGAGCGCAAGAGCAGCCAGCAGTCGAAGGGGGAGGGGACGCCGCCGCCGTGCTCGCGCACCTCGAGCGCGCGCTGCCAGAGCTCGGCGGAGGGATCACGGCACACGAGCGCACCGCCGAGCACGTCGCTGTGGCCGCCGATGTACTTGGTGCTCGAGTGCATCACGTAGTGTGCTCCGAGGGCGAGCGGGTTCTGGAGCACGGGCGTCGCCATCGTGTTGTCTACCACCAGCGCGCCCTCGAGCCGCTCTACCGTCTCTGCGAGGGCCCCGATGTCCGAGAGCTGCATCAGGGGGTTGGAGGGCGACTCGCACAACACCACCAGCGCCCCGCGGCGCCCGGTCGCGTGGGCCCGCACCGCCTCGAGATCCCGCAGATCGAGCTCTCGCAGCTCGAAGTGGCCGCGCGCCGCGAGCGTGCGGGCGAGCCGCCGGATCCCGAAGTACAGGTCGTGGCCGATCAAGAGTCGGTCGTGGGCTCCGAGCGACGAGGCGATGGCGTGGGCCACGGCGCAGCCGGAGGAGAAGGCCATGGCCCCGGCGCCACCCTCGAGCTCGGCGAGGCAGCGCTCGAGCTGGTTGCGGTTGGGGTTCTCGTGGCGGCCGTACAGGTACTCGCCGAGGAGCTCGCCGTCGCCGCCGCGCGCGAACGTGGTCGACAGGTGGATGGGGGGGACGATCGCGCCGGTCGCCGCGTCGAGCTCGCGACCGGCGTGCACGGCGCGGGTGTTGTGGCCAGGCATGGCGCACGCTACCACGACCCCCATGCGCTGGAGGCTCTTGGCGGCGGTGGCGGTGGGGCTCCTCGGCTGCTCCCGCTCCGACAGCGCGGAGCTCGCGCCTGGGTCGACGGCGGGCACGAGCGCGGCCGTCGGCACGACCACCGCGTCGGCCGCGAGCAGCGCGTCGGCGCCAGACCTCGCCCCACCGCGCCCGGTGCGGGTGGCCTTCGCGGGCGACCTCTGCATGTCGCTCGGGGTGGGCCAGAACCTCGACAAGCTGAAGGCGGGGGTCGCGGTGTCGGAGACGGTGACCGCGGGCTACCCGTTCACCCACGTGGCCGAGCGCCTCCAAGAGGCGGACGTATTGGTGGGAAACCTCGAGTGCGTGCTGTCGCTGCGCGGCTCGGTGGCGACGGATCACAACCCCTTCCGCTGCGCCATGAGCTCGCCCGAGGTGATCCTGGCCGCGGGCTTCGATCTGGTGAGCGTGGCCAACAACCACGCCATGGACTTCGGTCTCACCGGCTTTACCGACATGCTCGCGAACCTCGACGCGGCGGGCCTGCCCCACTTCGGCAAGGAGACCTTCACTCGCAAGCCGCAGGCGCCGGTGGTGCGCGAGGTGCGGGGGGTGAAGGTGGGCCTGCTCGCCTACTACTGGCCGCCCGAGCTGCCGCTCACCGACGTGGCGCGGGCGCGGCCGCTGGTCGACGTGCTGTTCGTGTTCATGCACTGGGGCATGGATGACGTGGCCGAGCCGATGGAGCTCCAGCGTCGGCTCGGGCGCGACTTCATCGACGCCGGCGTCGACGTCGTGGTGGGCACCCACTCCCACGTGCTCCAGCCCACCACCTTCTACCGTGGCAAGCTCGTGGCCTACGGCCTCGGGAACTTCGTGTTCACCGGCATGATGCACACCGAGGCCCACCGCGTGGGCGCGTTCCTCGAGGTCGACATCGAGCCGACGGCGAAGCCTGCGCGGCTCACCCACCGGCTGATCCGCACCCGCCTCGAGGCCGACGGGGCCCCCCGGTGGCTCGACGATCCGGCCACGGTGTCGGCCCTCGCGCCGAGCTCACCTTGACGGAGCAGGCGGCGCCGGGCGCAGCGCCCGTGGGGCGTGAGCTGGCGATCCGGCCGAAGGGGCTAGGCGTACCGTTTTCGAAGTGGTACCCGAGGTTGGGTCCATTCCGTTTCGGGGAGAACGAATGTTGCGCGAACGCTTCGACATGAATCGGTTCCTGGCCTCGTCAGGGCAAGTCGATCTCTCCGACATCCCTTGGGAGGACGTGCCGAAGCACCGACTCTCGCCGGCTGCGCTCAGGACCCTGCGCTACTTCCTGCGCACCGAGAGCGCGACCTTCTTCTATCTGCGCCAGATCATCGGCACCCGGGCGGCCACCCAAGATCCCGACTTCGCGCCGTTCATGTCGGCGTGGAACTACGAAGAGGAGTTCCACGGCCGCGCGTTCCGCCGCTTCATGGAGGCCTACGGCGAGCCCGTCGACGAGACGTACCGGCGCGAGATGTTCACGAGCCGCGGGATCGGAGAGCGGATCGACGAGGTGCTCACCTCCACCCTGGCCACCCTCTTCCCCGACGAGCTCGCCACCGCACACATGGTGTGGGGCGCGTCGGCGGAATACACCACGTTCATGGGCTACGTGCAGCTCGTCAAGCGCACGCGTCACCCCATCCTCCACACCATCTGTAAGCGCATCATGAAGCAAGAGGCGCGTCATTTCGCGTTCTACCAGGCGCAGTCGCACAAGCGCCTCGCCGCGTCGCGACGGGCCCAGCGGTTCGTGAGCTGGCTCCTTCACACCGCGTGGACCCCGGTGGGCGACGGCATGAGCCCCAAGGAGGAGGTGGCCCACGTGCTGAAGTTTCTCTTCGATGGCCACGAAGGCGTCACCATCGGCCACATCGAGCAGAAGGTGCAGCAGCTCCCCGGTCTCGAGTGGTTCGACCTCTTCACGCGCTTCGTCCGCAAGAACGAGATCGGCAAGGCTCCCGCGAGCTGGTTCGACGCCGATGTCGCGCTCGAAGCGGCCGAGTAGCCCTGCGCGTTCACCGCGCGCGGCGGGTCCTCGCCCCACCCTCGCCCGAAGCGACAGCGCCCGGGCTACTTGTACGGGCCCGTGACCTCGATCTCGCGCAGGCGCTTCTTGGCCAGCGCGTAGCGCGCCTCGAGCTCCTCTCGGAGCTCCTTCTGGTCGCGGTAGATGTTCTTGAGCTCGAGCGGATCGCTCGCCAGATCGAACAGCTCCTTGGCGTTGGCGTCGGTGAGGTAGAGCTTGTGATCGCCGTGGATGAAGGCGCGCCGCGGTCGGTTGTAGGGGCCGCCGGGCATGTCGATGAGCACGTCGCGGCGCGCCGGCGCCCCACCCTCGAGGAACACGTCGGGCAACAGCGACACGCCCGACAGGAAGTCGTGGGGGGTCTCCCCGGTGGGGAGGGCCACCCCCATCAGCTCGAGCATCGTGGGCGCGAGATCGATCAAGCTCCGCCGCTCCGTGATGCGGCCCGGCGCGGCGCCGGGGACGTGGACGATCAGCGGCACGCGCACCAGCGTCTCGTAGAGCTCGAAGCCATGGCGGAAGAAGTTGTTCTTCTCGCCGAAGGCCTCCCCGTGATCGCTGGTCACGAGGATGCTGGTGCGGTCTGCGAACGCAGACTGCTTCACGTGCTCCAGCACCCGACCCACGTGCTTGTCGGTGAAGGCCACCTCGTTGTCGTAGAGATCACGCGCCGAGCTCCCGAACCGTGGCACGTCGTCGTGCTGGAGGTAGTCGGCGTGGGGGTCGAGGTAGTGGATCCACAAGAAGAACCGTCGCTCGCCCATCTTGTCGAGGAGCGCGATCGCCGCGTCGGAGAGCTTGTCGCTGGTGATCGTGGTGTCGGTCTGGAACTCCATGTTGGGCGGCGCGGCCGACAGATCGAGCACGTCGAAGCCGCGCTCGAGACCGCAGCCGCGTGGGTTGCCGCTGCAGTTCTTCCACGCGCTGAAGTAGCGATGACCTTGCACGCTCACGGTGTGGATCCCCGCCCCCTGCAGGCGCTCGGGGACGAACACATCTTCCGGACCGAAGAAGTTGAAGTGGCCCCAGTTGCGGTGCGTCTCGCTCGGGTACTTGCCGATCATCATCGGACCCATGCTCTTGCCGGTGTACGAGGCGAGGGCGTAGGCGAAGTCGAACACCGTCGAGCGCGCGGCGAGGGCGTCGAGGTTGGGTGAGATCGGGCGCTCGTAGCCCATGTAGCCGAGGTCGTAGCGGAGCGTGTCGATGGTGATGAGCACCACGTTGCCGTTCGCGGGGACGCGCGCCTTGATCTTCTCGACCACCTCGGGGGCGGGAGGGGGGGGCTCGTCGGCCTCGAGCCCGGCCAGCGACAGGTCGGAGCCGCTGCAGTCCTCGTCGATGCCGTTGTCCGGGATGTCGTCCGCCCCCGGGTGGCGGCGCGGGTCGCGGTCGTCGCAGTCGCCGCCTCCGAACCACGCGGAGGCACCGTCCCCGTCGCGATCGGTGAGCTTCTTCAGCACGCCGAGCGGCAGCGCGGAGATGGGGCCGGTGCGAGGGATCGCCAGCGCGAAGTCGGGCAGGTCGTTCAGCGAGCTCGCGGCCCTCGCCGTGAGGGCGAGGGGCAGGGCGGCGAGGAGCAGGGCCTGGTACGGCTTGAGGCTGCGGAACAGGGTTGGCGTGAGGTACACGGTGGCGGCGAGGGCGCCCAACACTCCCGGCAGTCGCAGATCGAGCTCGTCGCGCTTGAGGATGCCGTAGATCCCGAGGATCCCACCGTCGCCCGAGACCGTCCCTTGCCAGCCGCCGAAGGCCACGAGGAGCGCGATCACGAGGAGCGCGGCCCCCAGCGTGTAGGCCGGATCGGTGAGCTTCGGGGAGGCCGCCCGCCAGGCGGCGAGTCGGTGGCGGAGGGTGGGGGTGAGCGCGAGCACCACGAGGCCGATGAACCCGCCGGTGGCCGACGAGGACACCGCCAGGGTGGCTCCCGCGGCGCTCGGAGGGAGCTCCGCGGCGAGGACGCTCCTCGCGAGGTGGGCGCTCGCGGTGGTCCACGCGAAGGCCCCGAGCGCGACGAGCGGCGCGAAGGCGGCGATGTCGGCGGGCCGGCCCGCGCCGATCTCCCGGAGGCGCTCGAGCAGGCCGGTCACCGAGGGCTCGGCCCGCGGATGGACGAGGCACGACCCGAGCCCGACCAAGACCCCCACCGTGAGACAGAGGGGAGCCACAAGCCCGATGGCGGTGGCCAGGATCTCGGCGAAGCCGGGGCCCTCGGCGACGCCGACGTGAATCCAGCGCGCCTCCGCCAAGGCCACCCCGAGTCCGAAGAGGGCCCCCGCGGCCGCACCGGAGGCGACCCTGCGCCGGAGCGGCTCGAGCCGCCGCCAGCGAACGGCGACGGACGGGCTTGTCGTTGGCTCACCCACCGCCGCCGGGCTTACGATCCTTCTGAGCCGAAGCCAACGGATGGGCGCCGTCGTACACCCGCATGAGGCCTTCGATGGAGGTGTGGGTGTAGCGCTGGGTGACGCTCAGCGAGGCGTGGCCCAACAGCTCCTGGATGCTCCGCAGATCCGCGCCGCCGTCGAGGAGGTGGGTGGCGCAGCTGTGGCGCAGGGCGTGGGGGTGCAGATCCGCGCGCCCCGCGCCGGCGACGCCATACCGCTTCACCACGAGCTGGATGGCCCGCGGGCCCATGCGGTTGCCGCGGGTGGAGAGGAACACCGCGCGCGCTGCGTCGGGCGGTGAGGTGGATCGGAGCAGCGCCGGTCGCAGCGGGAGGTAGGCCACGAGGGCCACGAGGGCCTTGTTGCCGAGCGGCACGATGCGCTCCTTGTTGCCTTTGCCGATGACGCGGGCCTGCCGCTCGGCGAGCTCGAGCGCGTCGACGTCGAGGCCCGACAGCTCGCCCACCCGCAGCCCGCTGCCGTAGAGCACCTCGAGGACGGCCCGGTTGCGAACCGCGCTGAGCGCGTCCTCGGTTGCCTCCACCTCCAGGACTTCGCCCATCGTCTCCGCGTCGGTGAACACCGGCAGCTTGGGCGCGAGCTTGGGCAACCGCAGCGCGGCGGCCGGGTTGTGGGTCGTGCGTCGGGTGCGATTGAGGTAACGAAAGAAGGTGCGGGCGCTCGCGATCTTCCGCGCGATGGTGCTGGGCGTCACGTCTCGGGCCATGCTCCCGAGCCACCCCCGCAGCATGCGCACGTCGAGCGCCTCGAGCGATGGCTCGCGCTCGAGGCGGCCTTCTGCGTAGGCGAGCAGCTGCTCGAGATCACGCTCGTAGGCCGCCACGGTGTGCCGCGAGGCGCGGCGCTCCCCCGCGAGATAGGTGAGGAAGCGCGTCACGTCGGTGCGCGCATGCTGGAGCGAGCCGGCCACGCGAGATCCGTAGCATCCCGGCACCCGGTTGGGCCAGAAGCCGCCGCGACCGGCGGAGGCCGCGAGCGGCGGTCAGGGCGTGGGGGGGAGGCCGAAGTCGCGGAGCATCTTGCGGAGCTCGACGGTGTGGAGCTCTTCGGTGCCGATCATGCTCCGCGCGTACTCCTCGAGGTACACACTCGCGCCTTCGACCACGTCGAGCAGCTCTTTGTAGAGCGTGAGGGCGCGGCGCTCGTGGTTGAGGCTCTCGGTGAGCAGGTCGCGCACCCCGTGCTGGTGGGTCTCCTCGATGTTGGCCACCCCGAGAGAGGGGTGGCCTTCGAGCCCGGTCAAGATCTCGCCGGCCTGTTGGGCGTGGAGCAGCGACTCCGAGGCCTGCGCCTTCATGAACGCGACGATGGGGATCCGGTTTGGCCCGGTGACCATCAACGCATAGTGCGTGTAGCGGACGACCCCCGCGAGCTCGCACTCCATGATCGTGTTGAGAATTCGGACCGTTCTGTCGACATCGAGCTCACGCACCCCATGAGTCTACTCGGTATCGGCCTCCGGCGACATGGTCAGCATCCAGCGATCGCCGCGGCGGTCTCGATCGTGCACGGTCACCCGCACCGCGTCGCCGATGCGGCAGAGCTCCGCGGCGCCCTCGAGGAAGGCGGCGCCGTCCTCCGAGAGCCGGACGGGTCGGCCGCTCACGCGGCTCTGGTGATCGGCGTACACCTTCACCTCGATGTGGGGCTCGTCGAGCACGACGTGGGCCTTCTGCGGGGTGAGCCCGACCACCGTGCCGAGCCGCGCCGGCCGCTCGGCGCGGGGCCGCTGTCGGTCGGCGGCGAAGATCTCGTCGATGACGATCCGGTTCGCCTCCTTGGTGAGCGCCGCCTGGAGCGCCTTCGATTCGTTCGCGCGCTCGATGATCTGCTCGCGGAGCACCTCGTCTTCCCGCGGGTTCTGCCCGCTCTCGGTGAGCCGCTCGAACAGCTCCTTGTGGAGGAACACGCCCACCACCTCTCGCATGGGGGCCGAGAAGCGCGCGTAGACGTCGGCCCCCACGCCGTGGTGGCTCGCTGGCTGATCGGAGAACACCGACCGCACGTTGGTGAGCACCGCCTGGCGGTGCACCGCGCTCGCGATGCGGCCGAGCCGTCCGGCGTCGGGGAGGGCGGCGAGGTAGTCGGCCAGCGATCGCTCGCGCCCGCGCCGCCAGCCCCAGGTCGCCGCGTCGAGCCCCTGGCGCCGAGCGATCGCCTCGAGCAGGGCCTCGAGCTTCTCGTAGCGCCGCGCGTCGGGCGAGGCGTGCACGCGGTAGATGGCCTGCACGTTGCGATCATCACCGAAGCGACCGGGCGGACCACCGTCTCGCAGCAGCTTCGCTCCCTCCACGTTGCACAAGAGCGACAGCTGCTCGTTGTACTTCTCCACGCTCGTCCGCGGCTCGAGATCGATCACGAACTTGAGGCCGCCGGCGAGCTTCACCTCCACCTCGGTGCGGCGGTAGTGGATCACGTCGCGCTGCTCGGCGCGCCGCATCCGCGCCCGACCCACGTCGCGCAACAGGCGCACGCTCGGTTCGGCGGCGCGGGCGGAGAGCGGCGTGCCCCGATCGAGGAAGGCTTGCACGTCGCCAAACGAGAGCTTGGCCACGCTGCGCATGCGGGCGCGGCTCACCTCCGTGCGGACGCACTCGCCCGCGGCGTCCACGTCCATCTTGAACATCACCGCCCGCCGGAGCACGCCCTCGTTGAGCGACGTGATCCCTTCGGAGAGCGCGCGCGGGAGCATCGGGATCGCGAGGCCGGGCAGGTAGTAACTCGCCCCCCGCCGCAGCGCCTCGTCGAAGAGGGCGGTCCCCGGTTTCACGCACCACGCCGGATCGGCGAGCGCGTACCACACGCGGAAGCCGCCGCTCGACCTCGGCTCGAGGAACATCGCCTGATCGAGATCGCGGGTGCCTTCGCCGTCGATGGTCACGAAGGGGAGGTGGGACACGTCCTCGAGCGTGGGATCATCGATGCCGGGAGCGGCGAGCAAGCGCTCCACCTCCTCTTCGACACGCGGGGGGAACACCGGATCGAGGCCATGGGCGCCGGCGAGGTGATACATCTTCGCGAGCGCGCTCCTCCTCTTGGCCAGCACCTCGCGGGCGCGCCAGCCGTCGGCCTCGCGGCGCACCCTCACGATGCTCCCCGACGGCGCCTCGCGGATCTCCTTCGGCTGTCCGCCTGCGAGAGCGACGGGCTCGGCGTCGGGCGCGAACAGATCGCGCACCGCCGGCTGGCCTCGATGGCTCGAGAGCTCCCCGACGAGCTCGTGCTTGTTCATCGCCGTGAACATATCGCGGCAGCGCTCGGAGAGCGGCGGTTTGTTGAACGCGCCGGGCAGCGGTCGCGGCGGCGCTACAGATCGGCGTAGCAGCACGAGGCGGGGCGGCTCTCGCTGCAGCCGACCCCGCGATCGGCGCGCCAGCGGTGCTGGAAGCAGCGCCCCTCGCAGCTCGAGACGGCGAGCCCGCCACACGACTCGAAGTCGTAGCTCGAGCACTTCCCCGCCGCCTGCTCGTCGTCTGCCTCGAGCTCCTTGCAGCAGCTCGCCACCTCACAGCGCACACAGCTGCACATTTCCGTCTCGGCGAGGCTCGCCCCCGGCTCCTTGTGGGGACGCTTGCGTCGCACCTCGAGCGACACCGAGGTCTGCTGCTTCGGCGGCGGGACGTCACACGCCGCGAGCATCGTGAGCGTTGTCGTCACCACCCCGAGCCCGCCGAGGACGAGCCGAGGGAAGGGGAGGCCGTGGCGCATGTCCGTGTGGACGCGAGTGTACCCCGAACGATCTTCGCGCGGGCAGGTCGCGTCGCGCGGCGGCGGCCACGACGTGAACGACAGACATCACGGACCCTCCGGCGCAAGAGGAGGAGGAGTGCGACACGGTGAATGCGCCGGAGGGCCGTGATGAGAGCTTTGGGGTGGTGGAGGAGACCGACGCGGTCCGCGCAGCCACCGGGTGGGCAGGAGAAAAGCGAGCCTCCCGACGCGAAGGAGGAGGAGAAGTGCGACACGGTGATCGCGTCGGGAGGCCGGAGTCGTGGCGGGAGCTGCCGCGCTCCCGGAGCCGCGCTCGAGCGCGGCTCGTGGGAGATGGCTATCGCACGAGTCGTGCCAGTGTCGGCCGGTTGGCCGGTTTATACTGTTCGACGGTGCTTGTATATAAAATCATTGCAATATGTCTCGGTCACGGGCGAGGGCGATCGATAGCCTGTCCTGCCTACTGGCCTGGAAATTTGCGATCCATGGTGGGTTGATGTGGTCATCCCATGCACCACGGTGGGAAGGTCGAGCGGTGCGCCGCGTACAACCAAACGTCATGGAGCGCTTGGGGACACGCGGGAGGTGGTTGGCAGCACTCGGAGTCGGCTGTCTGGTGGCGGCGTGTGGCGCGAGCGGGGCACAGCAGCCGCTGCGCCCTGGCGCGTCCGAGCCGCAGGTCGCCTCGGAGGCGCGATCGACCGAGGCGCCTCAGCTCGAGGCGACCGCGCTGAGTCACGCGGCGTGCCGTGACACCGAGCTCTGCGCGCTCTCCGGCTTTTGCAGCGCCGTGGGCGGGGAGTGTGCGATCGGCGGCGACGCCGACTGCCGCGCCTCCAAGCAGTGCGAGACGGACGGTGCGTGCAGCGCGGGCGACAACGAGTGCTACGCGAAGACCGACGCGGACTGCCAGGCGAGCTTCGTGTGCAAGCGGGAGCGCCGCTGCGTGGCCCGCGATGGCTACTGCGCCCGTCGCTGAACGAGCTCGCGCGCGCACGGCCGATCTTCGTTTTGTGGTCTCATGTAGGGATTTGTCCTACTCTTGGGCGATGTCGATCGATGCGCGTCGTCGCCGTGCCCTTCGTCGAGCGGTGGAGCTCCCCTGCGAGCTCGTGAGCCGCTACGTGGATGAGCCTCTCCTTTATTGGGCCACGGATCTGACTCCGTTCGGCGCCTGGCTCGAGACGCCGTTTCCGATGGAGCTCGGCGAGCAGGTGGTGATCTGCGTCCGCCCTGGCGTGTGGTGGCACGCGCGCGAGCTCATGCTCTTCGCGGAGGTCACGCGGGTCGCGAGCGGTCGCGAGCTCCACGAGCGGGGGATGGCGCTCGCGTTCCTCGACGCCTCCCCGCACGAAGAACGAGCGCTCGCCGCGTGGCTGCGCAACCGGCCTCCGCCGCTCCCGAAGCGGCGGGCGCGGTCGCAGCGCGAGCGTGAGCTTCCGCTGCCTCGTTGTCTGGCCGCCTGAGCGCGCGCGCGGTCTGCTCCAGGGGCTGCGGCCGCGCGAGCCGGTGCCGGAGCGCCAGCGCTACTTCGAGTAGACCTGGATCATCACGATGCCCGAGCCGGTGGTGGCGGTGGTTCGGATCTTCACCGGCAGCGGCACCAAGGACGTGGTGGTGGTGCACTGGCCTGCGCCGCCGACCACGGACTGCGGGCCGCCGCGGTCGTCCTGGGCGATCGTTGCCTCGGGCGCCGGCGGCTGGTTCAGCACCACGTGGATGTCGAGCTCGTGGATGCCCATCCCGACGCCGACCACGGTGTAGCAGCGGCCGGGCTGGATCATGAACTCCTGCTCGTAGATCTGACCCTGCATGAAGGACGCGACCGTCGCTGGGCCGTCCGGCGACATGCCCTTGGTCTCCTTCTCGGCGGTGCCCTGGAGGATCGGCGCCACCATGATGCCGGCGGCGGGGGGGAGCGCGGTCGCCATGTTGCCCGTGGGCTGCGGCACCGGGGCGGTGGCCGTCGGCTGAATGGGCTGCGGGTAGGGTTGAGGCGGGTACTCCGCCGTCTCCTCTCCATCGCAGCCCACCAGAGCGGTGGCGGCGGTGGACAAGAGCGCGAGAGCAGCGAGAGCGGAGAAGGTCAAGGCACGGCGCATAGCAGACTCCTTGGACGTTGAGCGGGGCGAGCTTACACACAATTGACGCGCGAGCACACCCGGGGGGTGCACCAAAATCCTGCTGCCATGCCGCGCGCAGGGGCCGATCCGGCGGCCCCCGACGGCTCCGCGGCAGACCGCCGAGCCTGCTCCCCGCACCATTTCTGCACCGGGTCGATTAGAATGCGCGCCATGGCGAGACCCGCATCGAAGACGGCCGCGCCGAAGAAGGCCGCGCCGAAGAACAAGGCTCAGAAGAAGAAGGCCGCGCCGAAGAAGAAGGCCGCCCCGAAGAAGAAGGCCGCCCCGAAGAAGAAGGCCGCCC
>CAYOAL010000191.1:0-15235 GCA_964401935.1 uncultured Polyangiaceae bacterium | reverse complement strand
GGGGGCGAGGGGGAGGGGGAGGGGGGGGGTGGGATAGGTGCCAAAACTAGGGGGGGGCTGGGGGGGTTGGGCTCTCGGGGTTGGCGATTGTCCCGCCGTGCGCGAGCGCGAGGGGCGACGGCGAGGGGCGTCGGCGAGGTCGAGGGCGAGGGCGAGGGCGGGGGCGAGGGCGGGGGCGAGGGCGGGGGCGGGGGCGGGGGCGAGGGCGAGGGGCGAGGGCGAGGGGCGAGGGCGAGGGGCGAGGGGCGAGGGGCGAGGGCGGGGGCGGGGGCGAAGGGTTCAGCGGCGTGGTCGGCGGCGCGGGCGCGCTCCCCGCGGCACCATGAGGCGCTCCTCGAGCTCGAGGTAGCCATCGGGGGAGTCGGCCTCGCGAGCGCGGCCGAGAGAGCCCCTCTCGGGGGCGAGGGCGGCGCGTACGATGGGAGCGGCGAGAGCACGCATCGAGGGCGCTCCCGCCATGACGCAGACTCGCCGCACGTGGGTGCGCACGGACGCGGCGCCGACGCCTCCGAGCCGGTCGGCCCACTCCGCGCGCGGAAGGTGCGCGACCTCGAGCGCGAGGCAACACGTCTGCATCGCCGTCAGCGACAGCTCCGTGGCCTTTGCAGCCACGAGCACCGCCGCCCGCCCATGCAGGAACCGCGCGGCGAGCGCGACCCGCGCGAACTGCTCATGGCTGCGAAACGCGAGGCCGGAGCCGACCTCACGGGGGCGCGCGAGCACCATCACCGCGTCGGTCGCGGCCAACGCCCCGAGCTCGCTTCGAATGGCGTCGAGCGCGCGGAGCCTGGTGAGGAACCGCGCGCCATCCCCATCGGCGAGCTCGCGCTCGAGCACCATGCCCGCGCAGGGCTTGCTGCGCAGCGCCCGCACCGCGGCCCGAATGCTCGTGACCACCTCCGACCGCCCGAACAGGCGATACGATCGCGCGAGGGAGCGCCCGCGGTCCACCGACGTGGACACGATCAGAAAACGTGCGAAGAACACGATGACTGCCAATTCTACGGACAAGCGCCACGCTCATCGAGGGCCGCGAAGCGGATTCGTCTCGTCTCGGCGGAGGTGAGGGCGCGGCTCGCCTCCCAGCCAGGCGAGAGCACCAGTGCACGCGAAGTGACGGCGCGGCGCGCTGCGCGTCAGCGACGCCCCTTCTTGGGGCGGCGGTCTTTGCGGCGGTAGGAGACGCGGATGGGTGTGCCCTCGAAGCCGAACTGCTTGCGGATCGCGTTGACCACGTAGCGTTGGTAGCTGAAGTGCAAGTTGTCGGGGTGGCTCGTCACGATCATGAACGAAGGCGGGCGGGTGCCGTGCTGCGTGATGTAGTAAAAGCGCGGCGCCTTGCCCCCCGAGGTGGGCGGGGGGTGAGACATCAGCACCTCGTCGAAGAATCGGTTGAGCTCACCGGTGGGCACGCGCGCGTTGAAGCTCTCGTGCACGCGATCGATCTGCGTGAGGAGGCGATCCACCCCGCGCCCCGTCTTGGCGCTGAGACGCGTGAACGGAGCCCACGGCACGAAGGAGAGCACGTCGTGGGCCGCTTGGTGGCGCTCCTTCACGGTGGCCACGTCGAGCCGATCGATCTTGTTGAGGCCCACCACCACCGCCCGCCCACGGTCGAGGGCGAGGCCCAGGATCTTCGCGTCCTGCTCGGCTACCCCTTCTTCGGCGTCGCACATGAGCACCACCACGTCGGCCCGTTCCATGGCCCGCACCGCCTGAAACACGCTGATCGACTCGACGACGTCCTTGCCCTTGACGACCTTGGCCTTGCGTCGGAGCCCGGCGGTGTCGACGAACACGTACTTCTTGCCGTTCCGCTCGATCGTGAGATCGATCGCATCACGGGTTGTGCCGGGCCGGCCATCCACGAGCAAGCGCTCCTCGCCGAGCAGGCGGTTGATGAGCGACGACTTGCCCGCGTTGGGCCGCCCCACCACCGCCACCCGGATCATGGGCTCGGTCTCTTGGGGCTCCTCCTCCACCGGCTCTCGCGGCGGGAGCAGGGCGACCAAAGCATGCTCGAGGTCGTCGGTGCCGCGACCGTGCAGCGCGCTCACGAAGATGAGCCGGTCGATGCCGAGGCGGAACAGATCGGTGGCCTCCGTCTCCTGCTTCTTGGAGTCGCACTTGTTGGCGACGTAGAGCACCGGTTTTTCGGCTCGGCGCAAGAGCGCCACCTCCTCGCTGTCGATCGAGGTGGCGGGCACGGTCGCGTCGAGCACGCAGAGGATCACGTCCGCCTGATCGAGCGCGATGCGCACCTGCGACACGATGCCCTCCTTCATGATGTCGTCCCCGCTGGGATCGAACCCGCCGGTGTCGACGAGGAGGTAGTCGCGGCCGAGCGAGGTGGCGTCGGCGTAGTGGCGGTCGCGCGTCACGCCCGGCTGATCGTGCACGATGGCGAGGCGCTTCCCGACCAGCCGGTTGAAGAGGGTGCTCTTGCCTACGTTGGGCCGGCCGATCACGGCCACCACCGGTTTCCGACTCACGACGGCTCTCCCTCCGACGGCTCATCGTCGTCCGGCGCTCGCTCTACGAGCTGAAGGGCGTCGGTACCGTGCGCGAGCAGACCGAAGTCGGCCAGGGCTCCCGCCTTCTCCCGCCAGTCTTTGCTCACGCGGACGTGGAGCGCGAGGTGCACCTTGCGCCCCACGAGCTCCTCGATGCGCAGACGTGCCCGCGTTCCTACCCGCTTGAGCAGCTCGCCGCCGGCGCCGATGACGATGCGCTTCTGACCCTCACGCTCCACGTGGATGGTCGCCGCGATGCGGAGCGTTCCCTCACCGGGCGGCTCCACGTACTGCTCGATGGTGACCGCCACCGCGTGGGGCACCTCCTCCGAGGTGGCCTCGAGGATCTGCTCGCGCACGTACTCCGCCGCGAAGTAACGCATGGGCCGATCCGTCACCGTGTCCTCGTCGTGCTCGGGGGTGCGCGCGGGGAGGAGCCGCGACACCTCGTCGAGCACCCGCTCCACGCCGTCGACGGCGAGCGCCGAGATCGGCACCACCGCCGCAAACTCCCGCTGCTCGGCGTAGGTCTGGATGAAGGGCAAGAGGAGGGTCTTGTCCTTCAGCAGATCGATCTTGTTGATGGCGAGCACGATGGGGACGTCGCTCGGGAGCTGATCGAGGATCGCTCGGTCGCCGGGGTGAGGTCGAAGCGCGCCCTTGATGCGCGGCGGCATCGCCACCACGAACACGATCACGTCGGCCGCCTGCAGGGTCCCCCGCGCGAAGCGGTTCATCTCGTCGCCGAGACGGCTGGTCGCGTCGTGCAGGCCCGGGGTATCGAGGAGGCTGATCTCGGCGCCCGCGTGACGCACCACCCCGAGCAGCGGCTCGCGGGTCGTCTGAGGCCGTCGCGACACGATCGCCAGCGGCATCGCGAGCGCGGCGTTCAACAGCGTCGACTTGCCGACGTTCGAGCGCCCGTAGAGGGCGACGCGCCCCGCCCGCACGATCTTGGCCGCCGACTCGGATGACATGATCCGCGTCTATGCCGTGTTCCTCTCGTTCTGTCCACACGGAGGAGGCGAACCACGCCGATGAGCCGCGCTTGGGCCTCGCCCGTCGGCGCCGAGCTCGGGCTGCCCGAGGCGCCGAGCTCGAGGGGCGTCACCGAGCCGGCGCGGGGTCGGCCGCTCCGAGCGCTGACATGACGGACGGATGGCCCGAAGCTCCTGAGACACCTCAGCGTGCGACGCTCCTGAGCGTGACCGTCTGCCCCCCTCGCCGCGCCAGCCCCATCACGAGCCAGGGCGCGGAGGGCACCGCCGCGCTTTCGCACCTCACGAGAAGAGTGACCGCGACCCGACAGCACCTCGGGGACCGCCCGCCCACGCGGCCCGCTCTGCCGAGCCTCGCCGGACCGCGCCTCGAGGGGCCCCGCGAGGCCATGTCGGTCGGACCTTCAGCGGCGCGTGATGGCCGCCAGCCACTGCTTCACGCGCGCCCCCGCCGGATCGGGCCAGCCGAAGGCCGCGAACTGGCGCAACAGCTGCGGGGTGTGGTCGCCGCTCTGCGTGGAGTCTTTGAAGGTGCGCCGGGCGTTGTCGACCTCGCGCGCCGCGTCCTGCCAGCGGTGCTCGCCGGCGGCGAGCCAGGCGAGCGTGAGGTGGCGGTGCTGCTTGGGCTCGGCCTCCGCGAGCGCGATGGCTTCGCACCGAATCAGGGCCTCACGAGCGCCCTCGGTGTCTTGTCGCAAGAGGGCGACCTGGGCGAGCAGCAGCAGCGACTCCACTTTGCCCCACGGATCGTTGAGCCGCGCGTAGAGCGCCCCAGCCTGGCGCGCGTGCACCTCGGCGGTGTTCGGGTGACCGCTGTCGAGCGCGTTCATCGCGAGCAGACGCTCGGCCCCCGCCTCCCCACGCGGGTTCTCGATCAAGCGGAACGCCTTGAGCGTGTTGGTCGCTCGCTCGTGCGCGCGCGAAAAATCGCCCTCGCGGTGGTCGGCGTGAGCGAGCGCGAGATCGCACTGGGCCACGCCGAGACGATAGCCGATGCGCTCGAGATCGGAGCGGGCGACGGCGAGCAGCTCCCGGGCCCGTCGCGGGGAGCCGCCGGCCTGCTCGACCAAGCCCTGCAAGATCATGCACTGAGCGCGGCCGAGCACGTCGGCCACCTGGCTGAACTTCACCGCCGCCTGGTTGAGCACGTCGAGCGCGCGCGCGTGCTCGCCGCCAAGGTAATCGATCTCGCCGAGGAGCACCTCGCACGACGCCTGCCCTCCCACGAAGCCGTGCTTGCGGAAGAGCGTGAGCGCCCGCGCCACCAGACGGCGTCCCTGCGCGGAAGCGCCGAGATCCGAAGCGATGTGGCCGAGGAGCCGCAGGCAGATCGCCTCGTTCATCTCGTCGCCGAAGTCGCGGAAGATGCGACGGGCGAGCTCGGCCTCGCGACGGGCCTCCTCGAGCTGCCCCGCGTGACGCGACGCCTCCGCCCGCCAACGGAGGTGGTGGGCGAGCGGGATCCCCTCGAGCAGCTCGTCGAGGAGCTCGAGGTCGCGCAAGGTCGCAGCCGCGTCGCGGATCTGCGACCACTGCTCGGCCACGTGCTCGTGGAGCAGACTCGCCGCTTGCTCGAGCGCCCCCGCACGCACCAAGTTGGTGACCCGATGGCGGACGATGCGACCGCTGTTGGCCGCAGGGTGATGAGCGAGCGCGTTGGCCGCGGCGAGGAACACGGCCTCCGCTCCCGGCGACTCACCGAGCCGCACGAGGAGGTGTTCTTGCAGCAGCGCGTGCGTCCACCGGAGCCGGTCGGTGCCCGACAGGAGGAGCAGCTGCGAGCGCTTCATCGCGTTGACGGCGCGCGTCGCGTCCACCCCGAGCTCGTTGAGCAACACCCGGAGCACGTCGCGCCGAATGTCGCCACCGAGGGCGGACGCGGCGAGCGCGGCCGGCTGGAGGTCGCGCGGGAGGGCCTTGATGCGCTCCTCCCAGAGCTCGGCGGTGGTGCTCGCGGGCTTGTCGAGCGCCTCCTCGCTCACCGCGTAGCGGCCATCCTGCTGCTGCCGCAGATCGCCCCGCATCGCCCACGAGTGCAAGAGCTGCAGCGCGAAGAGCGGGTTGCCCTTGGCCCGCTCCGACGCCACCTCCACCGCGCTCTCGGTGAGCGGCAGGGTCTCACGCAACAGCTGCTCGGTCTCGCTGGCGTCGAGCGCCTCGATCTCCATGCGCCGCCCTTCGTACTCCTCCATGAGCAGCTCGATGCGCGCGCGCGCCGTGGGATCGTTGGCCACGTCCTCGTTGCGCATGGTGGCCAGCAGGAACACGCGCACGTGCTGCAAGTCTCGCTTCAGCCGGGCCAGCCGCTGGAAGGTATCGGCCGGGGCGTGATGAAGATCGTCGAGCCACACCAACACCGGCCGCGTCCGCGCCGTCATCTCGAGCGTCTTGCGGATCACCAGCCAACGGAGCTCGGGCCGGTCGAGGCGGAAGCGCTTCTTGGTGGGTCCGAGGGTGTCCTCCTCCTGCTTCTGGCGACAGAGCCACGCCGCGGCCCCCGCCACCCACGTGAGGCCGTCGTCGTCGTCGGGCTCCACGCCCCAAAGGTTCATCAGCACCTTCTCGATGGTGGTGCGCTTCACCTTCTCCACCCGGTAGTGCTGAACGAGCGCGCCTACCACGCCGTCGAGCGGCGCCGCGATCTTGCGGTAGCGGGCCCGGAGCGGCAGCAACAGCGCCTGCTCGTGCACCTCCTGGCAGAGCCACTCCGCGAGCCGACTCTTGCCAACCCCGGCCGGCCCCGAGAGCAGCACCATCTGGTGCGGCTTGTCCGGTGAGGTGATCACGTCGCGCACGATGTTGAGCAGCTCCTTGCGCTCGGCGTGTCGCGCCACCATCGGGCTCGGGCGCACCCCCAGCAAGCCGGGGGTGGCCACCGCCGTCACGCCGACGTCCGACTGGACCTCGTCGGGGAGCGTCTTCACGTCGCTCACCATGTTGCGAGAGCTCGCGGCCGGAGAGCTCGTGATCGGCGGGGGCATCATCGAGGGGTAGCTGCCCGCGGGGCGGAACCGTTGCCACTCCCGGCGCGCGTCGCCCGCGAACTCGAAGCGGTTCCATGGCCACTTCGCCATGAGCCGGCGCACGAACTCGACCACGTCGCGAGGCACGTCGGGGGGAACCTCGAAGTCGGGCATCGGCGCGTTCTTGTGTTGCTCGAGCAGCTCCTCGTTGGTGCCCTCGAAGGGCTCCTCACCCACCAGCAACGTGTAGATCAAACAGCCGAGGGGATAGAGGTCGGTGGCCGCGCCGATGTGGGGGGTGGCCATGCGGATCTGCTCGGGAGCCATCCAGCCCGGCGTGCCGGCGCCGTACCGCACGGTGGGCGCCACCTCGCGGGAGCCGTCGAGGCGATGATCGACGAGATCACGGGTGAGCCACGCCAAGCCCAGATCGAGCACGTACGCCCGCGGCGGCTCGCCATCCGGCGGGCGATGGAGGAGGATGTTGGACGGCTTGAGGTCGCCGTGGATGATGCCGCGGGCGTGAGCGTGGGCGAGGCCCCCCATCACCTGATCCATCGTCGTCCACACCACCGGCCACGGCAGGAGCCCCTCGGTGCGCGCCCGGTAGATCCACTCGTGGAGCGAGCGGCCTGGCACCACGTCCATCACCAGGTACGGGGCGCCGTCGGAGAGCACGCCGTAGTCACGCGCGCGCACGATCGTGGGATGCGACAACCCGGCGAGAGCACGCGCCTCCTCGTAGAAGAACCAGGCGTCGTCGTGGCGCCGCTTGCGCCGTCGCGTGCTCCCGCTCTCCGACGACTGCTTGGCGCGGGGCATGAGCTTCAACGCGACCCGCTCGTCGAGGATGAGATCGCGGCAAAGGTACACGTATCCCATGCCGCCGCGACCGAGCTCGCGGCGCACTTGATAACGGCTGGCCAAGATCGAGCCGACCGGTAGACCCTTTGCCTTGGAGGAGGTCATTCCCGGAGAGAGCCTAACAAACTTTTTTCGAGCCGCCTCACCGCAGATGGGGGTCGACAACGTCGGTTTGGATCGGCGATTTTTTCGTCGCTCCAACAACCCCTCAGCTGCTACGTTCCGGCCGGCATGGGCGGCTCCGCGTCACGCATGATCCGCGTGCTCACGTTCGCTGGTGCCAGAGACGTCGTGGGGGCGTCGGAGATCGATCTCGACATCGACACGGTGGCGGCCGATGGCTGCACGGCCGGGCGCGTGATGGACTGGTTGTGCGAGCGCTACCCCGAGCTCGTGAGCCGACGACCCATCATCCGTCTCGCGGTGAACGGCACCTACGTGAACGACGAGCACCCCGTCGCCGCCGGTGACGAGGTGGCGCTCATTCCCCCCGTGGCAGGTGGCTGATGAAGGGCGTGTTCGCGTTCGAGGACATCGCCGATGACCTCCCCCTGCTCCCTCTCGCTGCCCGCCGGGCCCTCGACGTGGCCGGTCGGCGCCTCTCGCTCGCCGCGTGGCAGACGCTCTCGCACGAGGCGCGGAGCACCTTGGTTTTCGAAGGGGCGCAACACCACGTGTCGGTGGACGCGGTGCGCGACGCCATCGCCGGCGCCACGCCGCGTGCGGAGGAGATGGCCGGCGACGACGAGCGGGATCTCGAGACGCTCCCCGGGGGGCTCGCCAGCATGGTGGCGGACGAGGTGTGGCACGACCTTGGTCGGCTCGAGCGCTTCGCGTTGCGCCACCTCGCGCGCAAGCAGCGTCCCCAGCGCTTGCGCGAGGCGCTCGCCGAGATCGCCCCCGAGACGCAGGGCACGCTGACCCACCTCGACCGGCGCGGTCACGCCCACATGGTCGACGTGAGCCAGAAGGCCGCGTCTCAGCGCCGCGCCGTGGCCCGAGCCCGGGTGCGGCTGCAGCGCGAGACGGCGGCGCTCGTGAGCGACGTGAGCGCGCCCAAAGGCGACGTGCTCGCCACCGCCCGCATCGCAGGCATCATGGCCGCCAAGCGCACCTCGGAGCTCATCCCCTTGTGCCACCCCATCGCACTCTCGCGCGTGACGGTGTCCGTCGAGCTCGCGCCCAGCGGCGACCTCCTCACGGTGACGGCAGCCGCGGAGGCCCACGATCGCACGGGTGTCGAGATGGAGGCGATGACGGCGGCGAGCGTGGCCGCCCTCACGATCTACGACATGCTCAAAGGGGTGGAGCGCGGTATCACCATCGAGCAGGTGGTGTTGCTCGAGAAGTCGGGCGGCCGCTCGGGTCACTATCGCCGCGAGCCTCACGACGAGGAGCAGCCGTGAGCACCACCGCGATCCAAAAGACGCCTCTATCCCTCGACGGAGCCGTCGCCGCGGTGCAACACGAGGCCTCGGGTGGAATCGTCACCTTCGTGGGCGTGGTGCGCGACCACGCCGATGGGCTGGCCGTCGCCAAGCTCGAGTATCACGCCTACGTGAGCATGGCGGAGACGGAGCTCGCCCGCATCGCCGACGGGATCGAGGCCGAGCTCGAGGGCACGCGGGTGGCTTGTTTCCACCGCATCGGCACGCTCGCGGTGGGCGACGCAGCCGTCATCTGCGCAGCGAGCGCCCCCCACCGGGACGATGCCTTCCGCGCGTGCCGGGCGCTCATCGATCGCGTCAAGGCGAGCGTGCCGATCTGGAAGCGCGAGCACGGGCCCGAGGGTCCGTACTGGGTGGGCTGGCGCGACGCGCGCACCACGAGCGGCGACGACGCTTGAGGTCGCCGGCGGCAGGGCGAGCGCTCCCGCTCCTCGGACGTCGCGGGGCCGGCACCTACCCGGTCGGCCCGTTGCGGCCCCGGCCATCCGAGCGCACAATCTCGCCGTGAGCACCACGACCCAAAAGGCGGCAGGCATCCACGACGAGCCGGGCGATGACGAGGAGCTCGTCTCCGCGCCCATCCCGCTCGGGTTCCCCTGGCAAACCGCCGACCCCTTCCTGTTCTGCGTGCACCACCTCGACGCCTACCCCCGCGGCAACGAGCGCATGGGGCCCGCGGCCTCCCTCGCTGGCCGACGGCTCGGGATGGACTTCGAGGGCAAGGACGGTTGGCGGATGTACCACGGGCAGGAGGTGCCCGGCTTCCCCCAGCATCCCCACCGCGGCTTCGAGACGATCACCATCGCGCGCAACGGCTACATCGATCACAGCGACTCCCTCGGCGCCACCGCCCGCTTCGGCCGCGGCGACGTGCAGTGGATGACGGCCGGCCGCGGCATCGTCCACTGCGAGATGTTCCCGCTGGTGAAGCGCGACGCAGACAACCCGGTGGAGCTGTTCCAGATCTGGCTCAACCTCCCCAAGAAGGACAAGCTGGTCGCGCCCTACTTCACGATGTTGTGGAGCGACACGATTCCTCGCCACGTGAGCGAGGACGAAGCCGGTCGCAAGACCACGGTCACGGTGGTGGCGGGCCCCCTCGGCGACGCCGCGCCGCCGCCGCCGCCTCCCAACTCGTGGGCAGCGCGCCCCGAAGCCGAGATCGCGGTGTGGACCCTCACGATGGAACCGGGCGCGCGGTTCACCCTCCCCCGCGCCTCCGCCGCCGTGAACCGAGTGCTCTACTTCTTCGCGGGCTCGGCGGTCCGCGTCGCGGATCGCACCTTCAACGCGCACGCCCTCGCGGCCGTGCGCCCCGACGCCGACGTGGTGCTCGAGAACGGCGAGCGCCCCGCCGAGCTGCTCTTGCTGCAAGGCCGACCGATCGGCGAGCCCGTCGTGCAGCACGGCCCGTTCGTCATGAACACCCCCGAGGAGATCCGAGAGGCGATCCGAGACTACCAGCGCGACCAGTTCGGCGGGTGGCCGTGGCCGGCCGACGACCCGGTGCACCCGCGCGAGGCCGGCCGCTTCGCCCGCCACGCCGACGGACGCATCGAACACGCCGACTGACGGCACGGGCGCTCCGCGCGAGCGCTTCAGCCCGCGACAAGGCCCACACGGGCCCCGGCGACCTCCGCGTCGCCGTCGAGGATCAAAAGGCGGAGGCGCCCGCTGGCCACCGCCTTGTCCGTCTCGTCGGAGATGGTCACCTCCCACACGTGACTGCGCCGACCGCACACGAGCGGGCGGGCTACACCGCGCAGCGTGCCGCCGCGCATGGCGCGCAGGAACGAGGTGGTGTTCTCGAGGCCCACCGCATGCTTGCCGTCGGCCATCGCGTGCACGTGAGCGCCGACGCTGCCGAGGGTCTCCACCATCGCCGCGTACACCCCGCCATGCAAGAGCCCGTAAGGCTGGGTGAGGTGCGGCCCGATCGCGAGCTCTCCCACCACCTCGTCGCGGCTCACCGACACGAACGTGAGCCCGAGCGTGCGGTTGAAGCCGCCGCGATTGTCGTTCAGCATTTGTACGAAATCGGCCGGGAGCGGCAACGCGTCATCGTCGGACATCGACCCGCTTGTAGCCGATCTCGACGCCGACCGTCGCGAGAAGAGCCACGCCCCCGTCGTCGAAGGCGCCACGCCTCCGTCGGCGAAGACGCCGCCGCGTCGGTCGCTCGACGTCGACGCGGGCCGCCGCCACGCGATCCCCGACACGAGGCGACACGCACTGCGCTCACCACGCCTCACGCCGACGCGGCGAGTGGCCAGCGAGGGGCGGGCGCCGAGGGCACTTCCACCCTCGACGCCCCCGTCCCCTTCTCGGCGCGGTCTCGCTAGTTCGGGCGCACCGAGGCCTCGGTGATCACCTTGACGTGGGTGGCCTTCGTGCTCTTGAAGGCCGCTTTGGCGCGATCCTTCTCGGCTCCGTCTTCGGTGTGGACGGACACGAAGATGCCCCCCTCCTTGATCTTGCCCTCGTACTGCTTTGCCTCCAGCTCGGGCAGGCCAAGGCCCACCAGCGCGCCGGTGATGCCACCGACCGTGGCGCCCGCGGCGGCGCCGCTCAACGCGGCCATGATCGGCCCAGCAGCGATGAAGGGCCCCACTCCGGGGATCGCCAGCGCACCGATGCCGGCGAGCAAGCCGATCGTTCCACCCACGGCTCCCCCCGTCGCGACGCCAGCCACGGCGCCCTCCGGCGCCTTGGTGTTCATCTCGTGGGAGAAGTCGCGGGTCCCACCCTTGTCAGGGAACAGGACCGAGATGTCGTTCGTTCCGAACCCCGCGCGTTGGAGCACCTGCACGGTGTCTTCGGCCGCCTGTCGACTCTCCACGAGCCCGATGACTGCATTCTTGGACATTGAATTTCTCCTGCCAGGCCTCCCTCGCGGGAAGCGTTGTCGTTCGTTGCTCTCCGGTGCGAGCACGGCTTCGGCCAGCGCGAAGTTTCCGAGACCAAACGCCGCGCTCACACACGTCGAGTCGAACGCAGATGCACGAGTCGAACCAGCGCGCGCCGCGCATGGAATCTTGCTCTCTTGCCCGTGGGCCGGCCCGCTTGAAATCACCGCGCAGCGCCACGCCGCAGCCGGCATCTTGCGCATCGTGCGTGGCGCCGCAGCGATCGCGCTTAGTCCGCGACCCGTCCGCACCCACGCGGCCACGTCGGACGTGGGAACGACCGCGCGACGCGCGCGTCAGCGCGGCAACAGCTTCACGACGACGGTGACGAGGCCGAGCTTGATCTGATCGTCGTCCTGCAACGCCTTGGTCTCTCCGGGGCGAAGCTTGTGGCCATTGTGCTCGGTGCCGTTGCGCGAGTTGTGGTCGACCAGCGTGTACAAGCCGGTGCTCGGGCTGCAGAAGATGCTGGCGTGCCGCGCGGACACGCTCGGAGCGTTGAGCGCCACCTCTGCCTGAGCACCACCGCCGGCCCGTCCGAGCAACGTCTCACCGCTGTAGATCGGCCAAAACACGCCCGCGGGCTGTCGCCCCACGTACACCGCGAGGAAGCCAGCGAGGGTGCGCTCCGCGGTGCCGACGCTCTCGATGTCGATGGTCTGAGCGAGCGACCCCTTCGGCAACGTCTCCGCGCGGGCGCGCCGTCGGGGGGGCGCTTCGGTGGTCTGATGAAGCGGCTCGGGCTGCGCGTAGCCGCACATCACGCAGACCCCGCCGTCGTCGAGATTCCAGCCGCACTTCGGACAAGGCGTCACGAGACTGTCGATACCAGGAGTTTGGGCGGCTTCGTAGGGCCTCGCGGAAAATCCGTTCTCATTCGCAGGTTTCCGCCTCGTCGCGAGCTGGGAAGCCCGCGTTGATGAAGCTCTGAAGGAGCTGGATCTCGTCGGGGGTGGCGGCAGGCCGCGGGGAGAGCGGCATGCTCTTGTCGTCCGACGCGGGGAGCTGCATGCGCGCGACGCAGGCCTCGGCCACCGTGGCGTGCCCGTCCGACGGGCCATCCACAAGGTCGTCACGGCTGAGCAGGGTGCGCAGCGCCCCGAACTGAGGCTCCTCCCCGTGACACTGCTTGCACCGCGTCGAGAGCATCGCGGCGAGCTCACAGGGGAGCGGGTCTTCCATCTCGCCGCCGCTGCCGGTGCTGCCGCCGCTGCCCGTGCTCCCGGCGCCGAGCGTCTCGCCGCCACCGCCACCACAGCCCACCGTGGCGAGCATCAAGAACCACACCCATGACAATCGCATCATCACCATCCTCGTGACCCGCCATTTTAGCGACGAACCGGCCCGCAACACCACAGCGACGGAGAAACCCACGAGTGCGGCGTAAGCGGCCCCCAGCTCGCGCGTTCTTCACCTCGTTCCCGCAACGTTCCGCGACGAAGGGTCCCCGCAACGGAGGCCCGCAACGAGATCTCCCCCAACGAGATCTCCGTGACGACGGGCTCCCCGCGAGAGGAAGCCCACGAACAAGGCGCCCCATGCAAGCACCCATGACGAAGTGCTGGCTCGGTCCGCTGGCGTGTGCGCTGGTCGCGACGCTCGGCACCGGCTGCAGTGAAGTTCAGTATCGCTCGGCGACCACGCACGACGAGGTCGTCGACATCACCGAGAAACAAGTGGCGAGCGGCCAGCACGTGAAGCTGAAGCAGGAAGGTCGGCTCCTCTCCGTCGACGCCGCGCAGCTCTGCGATCTGGTCGAAGACAAAGAGATCGAGCGCTCCAGCGTGCGCAAGTCGGACGAGAACGTGTGGGTCGAGACGCTGCTCATGGGCCTGTCCACGGCTCCTCTCACCACCGGCGCGGTCGTGCTCCACGACTCGCAGTACGTCCACGACTCCGACATCCACGGACGCCTCTACAACAGCACGGGCCAGAGCGGGGCCCAAGCGGCGGGCGTGGCGAGCCTCGTGCTCGGCGCGGGCATGCTCGTCGGCGGCATGATCTCGCTCATTCGGCGGGCGAGCCCCGACGTCACCACCACCACCCTGCGCGAGACCGGCGACGTGCTCGTTCCCAACCAGCCCTGCCACGGTGCCCTGAAGAACGGCTCCTTTGCGGTGGTGGGTCTGCTCGACAACGGCCAGCAGGTGGCGCTCGGGCAGACGAACGCGCACGGCCGCCTGACCGTGGATCTCGCGCGCCACGTCGCTCCCCGCTTCTTCGATCCCGTGAACCCGCCGCTCGCCATGCAGGTGCAGGTGGGCACCGAGCTGCATGGCCTGATCGATCTCGAGCCGGTCGCCGCGCACCATCAGCGCCGCCTCGTGAAGGCGTGGTCGAGCGTCGATCGAGAGGGCTGCGATCTCGAGCGCACCCAAGCCGCCTGCGCGACGGTGCAGTCGTTCCTCAACGTGTTTCCTCACGGCGCGGAGGCCAGCTTGGCGCGGGCGCTGATGGCGAACATCGGCCAGCCGCGCGCCGACAAGGCGAAGCTCGGCGGGGGCAAGCCGGCTCGGGTCGCCACGTCGGCCTGCGAGCATCAGTGCCAGGTGAAATGCGCACAGAACGCCACGTGCGCCCAGAGCTGCGCGATGGAGCAGTGTCGATGAAGTTGACCTACACGCTCGCCACGCTGGGATGGGTGGTCGTGCTCATGGTGGCCGCCGCCTGCTCCGCCGACAACCGCGAGGGCCCCGACGTCACCTGCGGCGACCTCGCCTGCGGTCGCATCAACGCCTGCCAAGACGGCATCATCGCCCAGTGCGCCGATGGGATCGGCTTGCGCTTCCGCGTCTGCACCGACGCGCTGGTGTGTGAGCGCGAGTGGCAGATCCCTGGCGAGTACCGCTGCACCGCCGAGGACACCGACTGCGAGGGGTGTCGCCCCGACAGGATCGAGGGCTGCGGCTGGCTCGACCCCGCCGACCAGGGCGAGCGCGGCGGCGCGGGTGGGGAGGCCGGCCTCGGCGGTGATGCGGGCGGCGGGGGCGCGGGAGGCTCCGTCGACGAGAGCGCCGAAGCGAGCTGAGCGGCGCTCACAAACAGAGCGCGATCACCTCCTCGAAGCGCGCCACGAAGTGCACCTCGAGCTTCTTCTTCACCGCCGCCGGGAGCTCCTCGTAGTCGCCCTCGTTCTCCTTGGGGAGGATCACGTGGCGCAGCCTCGCCCGGCGGGCGGCGAGGATCTTCTCCTTGATGCCCCCCACCGGCATCACATCGCCGCTGAGGTTCAGCTCCCCCGTCATCGCCCAGCCCCCCTTCACCGGCTTGCCGGTGGCGAGGGTGTAGAGCGCCGAGGCCATGGTGATCCCCGCCGAGGGGCCGTCTTTGGGGGTCGCACCGGCGGGCACGTGGAGGTGGATGGTGTGCTTGTCGAAGAAGCACTTCTCGGGCTCACGGTCCTGGCAGAGCTTGCGCGCGAACGTGTAGGCGATCTCCGACGACTCGATCATCACGCTCCCGAGCTGCCCGGTCTGCTTGAGCCCACCCCGCTCACTCCGGAGCGCCGTCGCTTCTACCGTGAGGGTGTCGCCGCCCATGCTC
>CAYOAL010000190.1:0-15319 GCA_964401935.1 uncultured Polyangiaceae bacterium | reverse complement strand
CCGGACACGCCGGTGAGCACCACGAGGCACTTCTTGGGGATCTTGACGTCGATGCCCCGCAGGTTGTGTTCTCGGGCACCTTTGATGAGGATGTGGTCGAGCTCGATGGCCATGGGGGACGGTGGAGCTAGCGCGGCTGTCGCACCGTGTCACGCCGCGGTCTCACGGGCGGCCCGCGCGTCCGCTCAACGGCAGGCTCCGTCGACGGCGCTGCACCTCCCGTCGGTCTTGCATTCGTCACCGCGAGCGCAGTCGTCGTTGCTGAGCGCGGCGCAGACGAACACGGTGACATCGCCCTGCCACGTGGGCTTGGCGGAGCACTGGCCGTGTCGGGTACAGGCCTCGGAGGCGGCGCAGTCGTCGGCGTCCTTCACCTGACAGGCGCCGCCGAGGGCCGTGCAGCGCCCCTTGCGTCGGCAGCTCTCCGAGGCCTTGCAGTCTTCTCCTTGGGCCACGCAGGGGAAGAGACCGGGGCTCGTGAAGCTGCACGCCCCGTCGCGGCGGCACCCCTCCGAAGCGCGGCAGTGCGCTTCGCTCGTCCCCACGCACGCCACTCCCTCACGCGCACAGAGGCCGCCGTTCTTGCAGCTGTCCGACCGCGCGCAGTCTTCGTCGGAGGCGGCGACGCAGCGGTCGCGCTCTGCATCCCACGCGCAGAGGCCGCTGAGCTTGCAGTGCGTCTTGCACGAGCGGACCGCGCTGGCGGCGGCCGCGGGGCCCACGGTGGCGGAGCTCGACGCGGTCGTGCCCGCCGCGCTGCCGCGCTCACAGCCGGTGGCGGCGGCGGCGAGGGTCACGGCGGCGGCGAGCCGTCGCTGGGAGACAAAGAAAAAACGGACACGGCCAACGGTAAGCTCCGCTCCGTGAGGCACCCCCACGACGCCAGGGGCGGAGCTTACCGTCGACCGTGCCCGTTCGGTCACACGTCGGATGAGTCGGAGGAAAAGGTCTCGAAGTTCGTGGATCATGGCCGTTGCAGGGGGCGTGCCATGGATGGGTGGCGCGTCGGGCAGGGGGCTTCGTCACCAACATCCCGAAATGTGGATGCCTCACCGGTGCGGTGGAGCGTCCCTTGTACGATCTTTGCGCAGCGGCGTTGATGCTCTGCGCACGCTTTGGCACACCGGAGGGACCGTGGGGTCAGCGCTGCAGGGCGGCGCTCGAGCCCCGCTCGTTCGCAGCCCCTCATGCCCAAGGTCCTCCACACCTATCGCAGCAACCGCGTCGAGGTGCTCGCCGATCGCGCCGCGGAGCTGTGCGCCCGCCCCCCGGACGGCGCCGGACCGCTCGAGCGGGAGGTGGTGGTGGTGCAGGGGCGCGGGATGGCGGTGTGGTTCAGCTTGGAGATGAGCCGCCGCCTCGGCGTCTTCGCCGGCGCCGAGTTTCTCTACCCCAAGAACTTCGTGCAGAGGCTCTTCGAGCGTGTGCTCGGAACGGGCACCGCCGACGCGTACCACGCGCGACGGCTCACCTGGACGCTGCTCTCCTTGCTGCGGGAGCATGGCCACCTCCGCGAGCTCGCGCCCCTCTCGCGCTACGTGGCGGGGGACGACACACACCTCCGAAGCTTCCAGCTCGCGCGTCGCATCGCCGACACCTTCGATCAGTATCTCACCTACCGCCCCGACTGGGTGCGGGCGTGGGAACGCGGCGAGGACGTGGCCATCGAGTCGGAGCGTGATCGCTGGCAGCCGGTGTTGTGGCGCCTGGTCACCGAGCGGCTGGGCGTCGCGCACACCGCGCGGCTCGAGCGCGCGCTGCTCGAGCGGCTCGCGAGCGACGCGCCCATCGAAGGGCTGCCCAAGCGAGTGGTCGTGTTTGGCGTGGCGAGCCTGCCCCCGATGCACGCGCGGGCGTTGGTGGCGCTCGCTCAGCGCTGCGAAGTGCACTGGTTCTTGCCGACACCGGCCACCGGCTACTGGGCCGACTTCGCCTCGCCAGAGCGCGTGGCGCGTGCCGGTGAGCGCGCGGCAGCCCTTCACCTCGACGCGGGGCACCCGTTGCTCACCTCCCTCGGACGCCTCGGCGCCGAGCTCTCGGTGGTGCTCGCGGCGGAGCTCGAGGCCCTCGAGGTGGCCGAGTCGGAGCCGGCGGGAGACCTGTTCGTCGAGCCCCCGGAGGCCACCCTGCTCGGGCGCCTCCAGCGAGACATCCTCCACGCCGAGGTGCGTCTCACCCCACCGACGGCGTCGGCGCTCGCCGAGCCCTCCGTCGCCCTCCACGCGTGCCACGGCCCGATGCGGGAGGTGGAGGTCCTCCACGATCAGCTGCTCGACCTCGTCACCGGCGAGGGGGTGGCCCCTCACGAGATCGTGGTGATGATGCCCGACGTGGACGCCTACGCGCCTCTCATCGAGGCGGTGTTCGAGCGCGAGCCGCGCGATCCGCGGTTTGTCCCTTATCGCATCTCCGATCGCCACCTGCGGCGCGACAGCCCCGTGGTCGACGCGTTCTTGCGGCTGCTCGCGCTCTCGGGGGGGCGCGTGCCGGTGTCGGCGGTGCTCGATCTGTTGGCGCTCGCGCCGGTGGCGCGGCGCTTCGAGATCGCTCCCGAAGAGGTCGACACGCTGCGTCGGTGGATCGCCGACAGCGGGATCCGCTGGGGGATCGACGAGGCCCACAAGGCCGCGCACGGGCAACCGCCGGTGCGCACCCACTCCTGGCGCTTCGGGCTCGAGCGGCTCCTGCTCGGCTACGCGATGCCTTCGGAGGGGCGCGAGCTCTTCACCGGCGTGCTCGCCTACGACGAGATCGAGGGCAAAGACGCCGAGCTCCTCGGCAAGCTCGCCACCTTCGCCGAGCAGCTCTTCGCGGTGATGGATGCGCTCGGGCGTCCAGGGACCGTTGGCGCGTTCTCGGCGACGCTCGGCGCGGCGCTCGACGCGATGGTGGCGCTCGACGCCGAGACCGCGTGGGAGCATCGCTCCCTGCGCACCGTGCTCGCCGCTGCGGCGCAGGCCGCCGAGGAGGCGGGCTTCGATGGCGAGGTCAGCGTCGAGGTGATGCGCAGCCTGCTCGAGGAGCTGGTGGAGGAGGTGGAGCCGGCGCGGGGGTTCCTCGCCGGCGGGGTGACGTTCTGCGCGATGGTGCCGATGCGCAACCTCCCGTTTCGCGTGGTGTGTTTGCTCGGCTTGAGCGACGCCGCGTTTCCGCGGAGCCAGCGCCCGCTCGACTTCGATCTCATGGGCCGCGGCGGCGCCCGCCGTCCGGGAGATCGCTCGCGGCGCGACGACGACCGCTACCTGTTCCTCGAGGCCCTCCTCGCCGCCCGCGAGCGGCTGCTCGTGTTCTACACCGGTCAGAGCATCCGCGACGGCAGCACGCTCGCCCCGTCGGTGGTGGTCACCGAGCTCTGCGACGCCATCGCGGCGGCCCACCCCGGCCGCGACATCCTCGCCGAGGTGGTCACGCGGCACCCGCTCCAGCCCTTCAGCCGGCGCTACTTCGACGGCAGCGAGCCGCGCCTCTTCAGCTACGCCGACGCCTACTGCGCGGCCGCTCAGCGCCTCCTCGACGGTGGGGCGGCGGCGCCAGCGCCGGCGCCCCTGTTCGACGGTGTGCTCGACGTGGTCGAGGGGAGCGGTCGCGCGGTGGCCCTCTCCGAGCTCTTGCGCTTCTTCGAGTCGCCGGTGCGCTACCTCTTGAACCGGCGGCTCGGCGTCGATCTCTCCGAGGAGGAGGCCGAGGTGTTGGATCGCGAGCCGGTGGAGCTCGGGCCCTTGGACCGCTGGGCGGTGGGCGATCGGCTCCTCGAGCTGCGCCTCGCCGGCGTGGGCCACGAGGAGATCGAGGCGCTCGCGCGCGCGGAGGGGCTGCTCCCCATCGGCACGCTCGGTGCGCTCGAGCACCAGGCGGTGCTCGAGACCGTCGAGCCCCTCGTGGTGCGGGTTCGGAGCCTGCGGGAGGGGGGCCCAGCGCTCGATCTCCCCGTCTCTCGGCGGCTCCCGAGCGGGGTGCTGCTCAGCGGAGAGGTGGGCGACCGGTGGGCGCGGGGGCAGCTGCGTCACCAGTTCTCCCGGGTGAGCGGGAAGCATCTGCTCACGCTGTGGATTCGACACCTCGTGCTGAGCTGGCAAGCGCCGGAGCCGAGCGACAGCTACCTGGTGGGGCGGGCGCCGGCGGGGGCGAAGCACACGCTCGCCGCCTTCCGCTTGCGCCCGGTGGAGGCGCCGGCCCGACACCTCGAGGTGTTCGTCGACCTGTTCGAGCGAGGGATGCGTGAGCCCTTGCCGTTCTTCCCCCAAGCCGCGCTCACCTACGCGCGAGGGCTCGTCGCCGGCAAGGACGAGCCGAGCGCGCTCGCGGCCGCGCGCACCCAGTTCCTCAAGGAGCGTGAGCGTGACGCGCACGTGCGCCGCGTGTTCGACGCGGACGCGCTGACGGAGGGGGGAGAGCTCGGCTTCGCGGCGCTCAGCCGCGAGGTGATGCTGCCGCTCCTCGAGGCGTTGGAGGACCTGTGATGCACGTCTTCGACGCCATGGAGCTGCCCCTCGTCGGCGCCCGCCTCGTGGAGGCGAGCGCGGGGACGGGCAAGACCCACGCGATCACCACGCTGGTGGTGCGGCTGGTGCTGGAGCGCGGCCTCGACATCGAACAGATCCTGGTGGTGACGTTCACCGAGGCCGCCACCGCCGAGCTCCGCGCCCGCGTGCGCTCTCGGCTGCGCGCGGCCCTCGCCGCGGCCGAAGGCGACGACCCTGGTGACCCCGATCTGGTCGCGATCGTGCGGCGGGCGGGCGCCGACGCGCGCCCCCGCCTCGCGGTGGCGCTGGCCAACATCGATCGCGCCGCGGTTTTCACCATCCACGGCTTCTGTCACCGCACGCTGCTCGACAGCGCCTTCGACAGCGGGGCGCGGTTCGACGTGGAGCTGTGCACCGACACCCAGGCGCTGCGGGACGAGGTGCTCCTCGACTTCTGGACGACGCGTCTCGGGGCGGCGAGCCCCGAGACGCTCCGCTCGCTGCGCGCGAGCGGAGTGGGGCTCGCCGTGTCCCGCGCGCTCTTCGATCGAGTGACGCGCTCGCCGACGCTGCCGGTGCTGCCCGAGCCGAGGGCGCCCACGGGGGCCCCCGACGGGCGCGCCTTCGCCGCCAGCGTGGCGCGGGCGCGCGCCTCATGGGACGCGGCGGCGATCGAGCGGCTGCTCGCCGAGTCGACCGCGCTCAGCGGCAACCGCTATCCGCCGAAGAGCATCGCCGGGTGGTGCGAGGAGGTGAGTCGCTTCTTCGACGGCGTGTCCGACGCCTTCAGCCTGCCGCCCGACAAGCTCGCGAAGCTCACCCCCGAGAGCCTCGCCGGTGCGGTGAAGAAGGGCTTCGCGGGGCGAGAGCCACGGCACCCATTCTTCGAGGCGGCGGCGGCGGTGGTGGTGGAGGCCGAGCGTTACGCCGAAGACGCCGCGCGCCACGCGCTCGCGTTCAAGCACGAGCTCATCGCCTACGCGCGCGGCGAGCTGCCCGCGCGCAAGGAGCGCCTCGGCGTGATGGGCTTCGACGATCTCCTCTCGTCGCTGGCCGCGACCCTCGCCGGGCCGTGGGGGCCGCGGCTCGCAGCGTCGGTTCGCACCCGCTACCCGGTGGCCCTCATCGACGAGTTCCAAGACACCGATCCCACGCAGTGGGCGATCTTCCGCACCCTCTACGGCGACGCGGACGTGGTGCTCATCGGCGATCCGAAGCAGGCGATCTACGCGTTTCGCGGCGCGGACGTGTTCGCCTACATGGAAGCGGCGAGCTACGTGCCCGAGGCCGCCCGCTACACCATGGACGTGAGCTGGCGCTCCGATCCGAGCTACGTGGCCGCGGTGGGCCGGCTCTACGCGCGGGTGCCGCGCCCGTTTGCGTTCGAGTCGATCGGCTACGTGCCGGTGTCGGCCCGCCCCGGCGCGACCGACGCGCTCCGCGGGGCCCGAGCGCTCGAGATCCTGTTCGTCCCGCGCGCGGCGACCCAATCGGCGAGCCGCAACAAGGCCACGTGGCTCGCCGACGCGGTGGCGGGGCACATCCGCCAGCTGCTCGGCGGCGAGGAGGGGTCCTCCCTCGGAGCGAGCGTCACCATCGACGGGCGTCGGGTGGAGGCGGGCGACGTGGCGGTGCTCACGCGGACCAACCGCCAGGCGTTCGAGATGCAGCGAGCCCTCACGCGGCTCGGGCTGCCGAGCGTCGTGCTCGGAGATCAGAGCGTGTTCGAAGACGAGCAGCCCGAGGCTCGGGAGCTGTCGCTCTTGCTCGCGGCGGTGGTGGAACCGACCAACAGCCAGGCGCTGCGAACCGCCCTCACCACCGAGCTCTGTGGCGTCTCGGCGTTGGCCCTCGCGGCGATGGAGACCGAGGCCGAGCGGGGCGAGTGGGACAGGTGGGTGGAGCGGTTTCGTGGCTTCGCCGAGCTGTGGCAAGGGCGCGGGTTCGTGCAGATGTTCCGCGCGCTCCTCCACGAGACCCACATGGTGGAGCGCCTCCTCGGGCTCGAGCGCGGGGAGCGGCGGGTGACCAACCTCCTGCACCTGGTGGAGCTGCTCCAGACCGCGGCGAGCAGCCAACACCTCGGGCCGCGCGCGCTGCTCGCGTGGTTGAACGCGAGCCGCCGCTCCGAGCTCGCCAAGCTGAGGCCGGAGGCGGCGCAGATCCGGCTGGAGAGCGACGCCCAGGCCATCCGCATCACCACCGTCCATCGGGCCAAGGGCCTCGAGTATCCCATCGTCTACGCGCCCCACCTCTCCGACGGCAGGCTCCTGTTCGACGACGACAAGCGCGACGTGATGTTCCACGACCCGGAGGATGGTTATCGGGGCAAGCTCGATCTCGCGAGTTTACCCGAGCACGTCGAGGCCGCCGAGCACGAGCGCTTCGCGGAGAGCCTGCGCCTTTTGTACGTGGCGCTCACGCGCGCGAAGCACCGAGCGGTGATCGTGTGGGACGCCCGCGGGAGCAGCTTCGCGACCTCGGCGCTCGGCTACCTCCTGCATCCGCCGCCGCTCTCCGCGGGCGGGGTGTCCGTGGCAGCGCTGAAGAGCCACCTGAAGGGGCTCGGTGACGAGCGTATGTACGCGGAGCTGTCGACGCTCGCGGACGCCACCATCGAGGTCGGACGTCTCGACGTCGACCGACCGGTGGCGTGCCGCGAGCGTGAAGGCGTGCCTCCGCCGCGCCTCTCGGCGCGGGAGGTGAGGGCGCCGGTGACCAGCTGGTGGCGGACGGCGAGCTTCTCGTGGCTCACCGCAAAGAGAGCGAGCGCTGCACCGGGCGAGGGCCGCGATCGTGACGCCTCGTTCGAGGCGACCGACGTGCTCGAGCGTGGCCCAGCAGCGCCCATCACGATGCGCGACTTCGCCCGAGGACCCAAGGCCGGCGACTTCCTCCACGACGTCCTCGAGCACCTCGACTTCACCGACGACGCCGCCATCGAGCCGCTCGTCGCCGATCGACTCCGCGCTCACGGCTTCGCGCCCGAGCATCGGGACCAGGTGGCTCAGGGTCTCCGCGAGGCGCTCGCGACCCCGCTCGCGGGCACCGGGTCGCCGCCGCTCCGGCTGCGGGACGTACCCACCACCGACCGCCTCAACGAGATGGAGTTCCACTTCCCGGTCGCTCACCCGTCTCCTCGAGCGGTGCCTCACGGCGCTCAGCTCGCCCTGTCGTTCACGGGGCCGACCCCGAGCGCGGTAGGGAAGCTCACCGCCGCGAAGCTCGCGGAGCCGTTCCTTTTGTATGGGTCCGAAGCGCTCGATCCTCGCTACGGCCACGAGGTGGAGCGACTCGGCTTCGTGCCCATCGAGGGATACCTCAAGGGGTACATCGATCTCGTCTTCGTAGCCCGCGGGCGCTGGTACATCGTCGACTACAAGTCCAACCACCTCGGCGACGACCTCGCCGACTATGGACAGCCGGCGCTCATGGCCGCCATGGCGCGTGGACACTACTACTTGCAGGCGCACCTCTACACGGTGGCCGTGCATCGGTTTCTCTCGCGGCGCCTCCCCGGCTATCGCTACGGCCGACACTTCGGGGGCGTCCTCTATCTCTTTCTCAAGGGGATGCGACCGGGCGCGGTCGACGCCAGCGGTCGCAGCACCGGTGTGTTCTTCGAGAAGCCACCGTTTGCCCGCGTTGCGCACCTCTCACGGCTCCTCTCCGAGCCCCCCGCGCTGTGGGGAGACCGATGATCGAGCTCTCTCGCTTGCTCGAGGCAGGGGCCCTCAGCCCCATCGACGTTCGCTTCGCGGAGGCGGTGGTGCGCCTCGCACCGCACGAGGAGCCGGCGCGGAGGAGCGTCCTTTTTTGGGCGGCCCTCGCCAGTCGCGCCGTGCAACGGGGGCACGTCTGCGTCGACCTCGAGCGAACGTGCCGTGAGCCGCTCCTCGACGAGGACGGGGACGCGGTGAGCTCCGAGCCGTGGCCCATCGAGGTGGACGAGGCGGTCCGTGTGCTCTGCGAGAGCCCCCTCGTCTCCGACGGACGGGTCCGCACGCCGCTGGTGCTCGCCGCGCGGCGCCTGTACCTGTATCGCTACTTCGACTACGAGCGGCGCCTCGCCAGCGCGCTGTCGCGGCTGGCCTCGACGGTGGTGCCCGTCGATCGCACCCTCCTCACCGCGGGCCTCGCGCGCCTGTTTCCCGACGGCGGCAGCGACGAGCAACGGGAGGCGGTGACGAGCGCGCTCGGACGACGCCTGGCGGTGATCTCCGGCGGTCCTGGCACCGGCAAGACCACCACCGTGGCCAAGCTGCTCGCCCTGCTCGGCGAGCAGGCCCACGCCGCGGGCGAGCGCCTCGAGGTGGCCCTCGTGGCGCCCACCGGCAAGGCCGCAGCCCGGCTCGGCGAGTCGCTGAAGAGCTCGGTGGCGAAGCTCGCCACCGCGCCCGAGGTGCGCGACGCCATCCCGCTCGAGGCCACCACCATCCACCGGCTGCTGGGCTATCAGCCGCGCACGCCCACCCGCTTTCGCTACGGGCGCCGCCGCCCGATGAGCGTGGACGTGCTCCTCGCCGACGAGGCGTCGATGATCGATCTCGCGTTGATGACCAAGCTCGTCGAGGCCGTGCCGGAGCGAGCGCGGGTGATCCTGCTCGGCGACAAGGATCAGCTCGCGTCGGTCGAGGCGGGCGCGGTGCTCGCCGACCTCTGCGACGCGGCGGTCCTCGCCCCATGCGTTTCGCGCCTCGAGAAGAGCTACCGCTTCGGGGAGCGGAGCGGGATCGCAGCCCTGGCCCGCGCCATCGTCGAGGCCGACGCCGACCGCGCCCTCGCCGTGCTCCGTCGCGACGACGAGCAGATGCCCTACGGTGAGGTGGCCCTCCACCCAGGCATGGAGGGACGCGACAAGGAGCTCTCGGCAGCGCTCGCCTTTGCCGCCCTCCAAGGCTTCGGCGCGTTCCTCGACGTGCGCGAGCCCGAGGCGCGTCTCGCGGCGCTCGGCGCGTTCCGCATCCTGTGCGCGCATCGACGGGGTAGCGCCGGGGTGCAGGCGCTCAACCTCGCGGTGGAGCGGCTGTTGCGCGACCGCCGCAAGCTCGGCACCGAGAGCGACTTCTACGATGGGCGGCCGATCCTCGTGACCGCCAACGACCACCAGCTGGGCCTCTTCAACGGCGACATCGGTGTGATTTGCCACGACCGACAAGGACGCCGGGCCTTCTTTCCAGGAGGGCAGGGGCCGCGCGCCATCCCCCTCGGGAGGCTGCCGCCGCACGAGACGGTGTTCGCCATGACGGTCCACAAGTCGCAAGGCTCGGAGATGGATCGCGTGGCGCTCGTCCTGCCGCCCGAGCCGTCGCCGATCCTCACCCGCGAGCTGCTCTACACGGCGGTCACGCGCGCTCGCACCCGGCTCGACGTGTTCGGCACGCCCGAGGTGCTGCGCTTCGGGATCGGTCGGAGCATCGAGCGGGCCTCCGGCCTCCAGCACGCGCTCGTCGCCGAGCCCGCACCGCCGCCGAGGCGGTGACGGCGACCCGTCAGCGGGGGCTCGCGACCGCCCGCGAGGTCGCGGGGCCTCGAGGGGCCTGCGCTCCGCTGCGAGCCCGCGCTGGTCGTTCGGCCGGTGCTGCGGCGGTGACCTGAGGGCCCTCGTGGCGGAAGATTCCGTCGGGATTACAACGCCTCGACAGGTTGGAACCGGGACGATAGCGTGGTCCGGGATGGTCGTGCCGGCTGGCGTTCGGTCGGCCGGCCGAGCGGAGGAGATGACGATGCGGCGAAGGCTCTCTTGGGCTTGGCGTGCGGGCGCGCTGGTGAGCGTATCGATGGCGATGAGCGCCTCGGCCGACGCGGCGACGCAGGCGCAGCACCTCGCTGGCCACGAGGGCGTCGAGCTCTTCGATGGAACCCACGCGCGCGCCCGCACCTACGAGTGGCACCGCGTCCCGAGGTCGGCGCGGGCCGGGTGGGGACGGCTGCAGGCAGAGGTCGGCTCGTCGATGCGAGCCACCTGGGACGCGAGCACCGGGGTGCCGAGCCGGATCTGGGGGGCGGGGGTGCACGTCGCGGGCAGCGTGTCCTCGCCGGCGTTGGCCGCGTCGTTCGCCCGCGCTTTTCTCGCGCGACACATCGACTTGCTCGCCCCCGGCTGCGCGCCGTCGGATTTCGTGCTGGTTTCGAACGATCTCTCCGACGGGATGCGCACCCTCGGCTTCGTGCAGGAGAGCGCGGGGGTGCCGGTGCTCGGCGGACAAGTGAGCTTTCGCTTCAAAGCCGACCGCCTGTTCATGATCGGCAGCGAGGCCGCGGTGGGGGCGGTGGCGACGACCCCGGTGCCCAAGGTGAGCGCCGCGGTGCTCGGCGCGGCCGCGCGGTCGTGGCTGCTCTCCGACGTCGCGGTGAGCGCTCACGTCACCGCCGTCGAGGGGCCGTTCGTGCTGCCGCTGCAGAGTGGCAGCGTCCGCCACGCCACGGTGATGCGGGTGACGTTAGACGCCGAGCCCATCGGCCGCTGGTGGGTGTACGTCGACGCGGAGACGGGGGCGCCCGTGGCCCGGGAGCAGCGCCTCAGGTTCGCGACGGGCACCGTGCTTTACGACGTGCCGATGCGGCGCCCGGGCGCTGAGCGCGCGGCGTATCCCGCCATGTTCACCGCGATGACGGTGGCCGGTGCCGACGTGGTGAGCGACGGAGAGGGTCGCGTGAGCTGGGGCGACGGCACCGTGAGCGTGACCACCGGCGTCACCGGCGACTACGTGCGCGTCAACAACACCGCAGGGGCGGCGGCGGTGACCACGCTCTCGCTCGCGCCCAACGGCAGCGCCGTGTGGTCGGACGCGGGCTCGGAGTTTGGCGACGCGCAGCTCACCACGTTCATCCACACCAACAACGTGATGGCCTACGCGCGCCGCTTCGCCGGCGATCTGCCGTACCTCGACGAGCTGCTCGTCGCCAACGTGAACATCAACAACTCGTGCAACGCGTTCTACGACGGCACCACGATCAACTTCTACCGAGAGGCCGGCAGCTGCGGCAACACCGGGCGTCTCGCCGATGTCGTGTATCACGAGTTCGGACACGCGCTTCACGACCACGGCATCCTCCCCGGGGTGGGCGCGTTCGACGGCGCGGCGAGCGAGGGGCTGAGCGACTACCTCGCGGCGACCATCACCGGCGACTCGGGGATGGGGCGCGGCTTCTTCAACTCGGCGGCCCCGCTCCGGGAGATCGATCCTAGCGACAAGGAGCATCGCTGGCCCGAGGACATCGCCGAGATCCACTACACCGGCCTCATCATCTCCGGCGCGCTCTGGGACATGCGCAAGGCGCTGATCGCGAGCCTCGGCGAGACCGAGGGGGTGGAGGTGGCCGACCGCATCTTCTATCAGGCGATGCGCCGCGCGGTGGACATCCCCACCATGTACCTCGAGGCGCTGGCCGCCGACGACGACGACGGCGATCTCACCAACGGGACGCCGCACATCTGCGAGATCGACGCCGGCTTCGCTCCGCACGGCCTGGTGGTGATCACCTCGCTCGGCACCCACCTGTCCGTCGCGCCGCCCCATCAGGACGGCTACCAGCTCTCGATGGCGGTGAGCGGCGTGTTCCACGCCTGCAACAGCGGCTCTCACAGCGCAGAGGTGGAGTGGCGCTTGCGTGAGGACCCGTCGGTTGGGGGCTCGCTTCCCATGACCCTCGGCCCCACCGGCTTCGAGGCCACCATCCCCCAGCAGCCCGACGGCACCGTCGTCCAGTTTAGGGTGCACGCGAGCTTCGATGACGGCGCCGACATCACCTTCCCCACCAACGAGGCGGACCCGTTCTACGAGCTCTTCATTGGCCACGTCGAGCCGATCTACTGCACCGACTTCGAGACCGACCCGTTCGCCGAGGGCTGGACCCACGGGCTCGAGAGCGGCGAGCCCACCGAGGGCGCCGACGACTGGATGTGGGGCGCCTCGATGGCGCCGCCGGGGAGCGGAGATCCGTCGCGCGCCTTCTCGGGAGATCACGTGATCGGCAACGATCTCGGCGGGGGCAATTTCAACGGGCTCTATCAGGCGAACAAGGTGAACTACGCCGAGACCCCGGTGATCGACACGAGCGCGTATGAGCACGTGCGTTTGCAGTACCGGCGTTGGCTCACGGTGGAGGACCACCGCTTCGATCGCGCGACGGTGTATGCGAACGGCGCTCCGGTCTGGGCGAACCTCGAGTCGGTGGGTGGGGACGTGGACCACGTCGACGAGGAGTGGAGGTTCTCGGACGTCGAGCTGAGCGACGCGGCCGCGGTGGGCTCGGTCGTGCTGCGGTTCGAGCTCGCGAGCGACGGCGGCGCGACGTTCGGGGGATGGACGATGGATGACGTGTGCGTCGTGGGCTACGTGCCGACGATCTGCGGGGACGGGCTGGTGACCGGCCTCGAGCCGTGCGACGACGGGGTCGGCAACAGTGACACGGCCCCCGACGCCTGTCGGACGGACTGCGTCCCCGCGGCGTGCGGCGACGGGGTGGTGGACAGCGGCGAGAGCTGCGACGACGGCAACGTCCTCGACGGCGACGGCTGCGACGCGGCCTGCGGCGTGGAAGGCGACGGCGGCGTGGGTGGCGCTGGCGGCGGCTCGGCCAACGACGATGAGCTCGGGCTCGAGGGCAACGCCTGCGGCTGTCGCGTCGTGGGTGCCTCGGAGCGTCCGCTGCCACGACCATGGTGGGCGCTCGTCGCGGTGGCGTTCGCGGCGCGGCGACGCCAGCGGCGCGACTGAGCCAGGTGGGCGCTTACCGGGCCCTTTGCGCTGGCGCGAGGGGGGACGGGGCCTTACATTCCCGCCGTGGGCAAGCTCCTGCTCCTGTTCATCCTCGTGCCGCTGCTCGACGCCTGGCTCCTGTTCCAGGTGGGGGGCATGATCGGCTTCGCGAACACGATCGCGTTGGTGGTGTTCACTGGGGTGCTGGGGGCGTGGCTGTTTCGGTTGCAGGGGGCGCGCACCTGGGACAGGTGGCAAGCGTCTCTCGCCGAGGGCCGCGTGCCCGAGGAGGGGGTGCTCGGCGGCGCGATGCTCCTCCTCGGTGGAGCGCTCCTCGTCACGCCGGGCGTCATCACCGACGTCGTCGGCCTGCTCTTGCTGCTGCCTCCAACCCGCCGGCTCATCGCCGCGGCGCTCCGCCCGCGCTTGAGCCGCTACGTCCGTGAGCGTGCGCGCAGCATGGTCGAGTCTCCGCGGGTACGCGTCGTCCGCTTCGACATCGGCGGCGGCTTCGTCCCCGTCGAGCCGGAGGCGCGCCGTGCTGACACCGAGGTGATCGGCCGTCGTCTCGAGGTGCGCCGCGCGCCGCGGCAGGCGCCGCAGGTGATCGACGCGGACTTCGAGGTCAAGTCCGACTCGTAAGAGGGCGCCGCCGGGAGCGGCGGTTCCACCGGCTCCCGTACCAGCGCGAGGGTGACGATCGGGTCGGCGCGGTGAGGGATTGTTCGGCACCGCGCCTGGGTTTCTACTAACCTAGTGAGCCGAACGTCCGGTCGATGATTCCGCGTCCCGACACCTACCAGCCGATCCAGCTGGGCTTCGAGCAGCTCGCGGTGCTCGCGGTGAGCCCGATGGCCACCGTCGAGCTGTGCCGGATCACCCAGGGCGAGCCGCTCGGGGCGGTGGTCGCGGTCAAGCGGCTACCTTTCGATCTGGTGGAGGACCCCCAGCTCCGATCGATGTTTCGCGACGAGATCTGGATGGCCTCGTCGCTCCATCACCCCAACGTCACGCGCGTGCTCACCTGGGGCGAGGACGAGCAGGGGCCCTACCTCGTCGCCGAGTTCGTGCGCGGCGTGTCGCTCTCGCGGCTGATGCGCACGGTGTTCACCACGGGGGAGGCGTTCACCGAGCGGCTCATCGTGTTCTTGGCCTCGTCGGTGTGTGCCGGCCTCGCCGCCGCCCACAGCCTGCGGGCCGACACCGGAGAGTTCCTCAACCTCGTTCACCGCGATCTGACGCCAGGCAACATCCTCATGAGCTTCGACGGCGAGGTGAAGATCGCCGACTTCGGCCTCGCCAAGGCCAAGCAGCGCGTCACCTACACCGCCATCGGCGTGACGAAGGGTGATCCGGCGTACATGTCGCCAGAGCAGGTGTGCGGACAGCAGCTCGACGGCCGCTCCGACATCTTCGCGCTCGGGGTGTTGCTCTACGAGCTCTTCGCGCAGCGTCGCCCGTGGAAGGTCACCAACGTCAGGCAGGCGCTCACCCACATCGTGGAGGGGAGCAGCCCCGATCTGGGACGGGCCGTGCCCAACATCGACCGCGCCCTCATCGAGCTCTGCAACCGCTGTCTAGCCAAGAAGCGTGAAGAGCGGATCCAGAGCGCGGGGGAGCTCAAGAGCAAGCTCGACGAGTGGCTGCACCTCCACGGCTACACCGACAGCCGCGATCACCTCGCCCGCTTCGTGCGGCGCAACGCCATGCGGCAGATGCGGTGGCTCGATCGGGTGATCGCCGGGGAGGCGGTAGAGATGGGTCCGTCGCCCTTCGAGCTCTCGAACGAGGTGCCGGCCGACGAGATCGGGCTGACCCGCGCCGAGCAGGCGCCATCGCGCAGCGACGCGTTGCGGGCCCGCACGCCCTCCGGCTCGAGCATCGAGGCCCCGGAGACCGCGATCTCTCAGCTCTACGACGAGCCCGAGGCGACCACCATGCGGCGACAGCGGGCGGCCACCATCACCGTCACCAACATCCCCGGGATGCGTCCTGCCGAGCCGTCGGACACTGGGGCCACCGGTCAACACTCCGTGCTCGACGTGCGCACCAGCGACGGTGAGAGCTCGGTGATGTCGCCCGCTCCGCCGGCGCCTGTCTCCCCACCGGCGCCCGTCTCCCCACCGGCGCCCGTCTCCCCACCGGCGCCCG
>CAYOAL010000189.1:0-15323 GCA_964401935.1 uncultured Polyangiaceae bacterium | reverse complement strand
TCTTGTGCCACTCCATCACCTCGTCTTGGCTGAAGTTGCCGTCGACCTCGGCCTTGGCCTTGATGTGGGGCGGCATCGCCGACTGAATCCATGCCCGCACCTCGTCGCGGAACGCGAGATGCTCGGGGCTGAGGGACATGTCCATGGCGTGGCGATCTACTACAAAACGCCGTCAGCGTGGCCCCGCCTTCGCACGACCGAGCACGCACCCCGCTGGCAGTGCCGCGGGGGCGCCGACTACAACGCCACGTAGACGAGGGCGACGAGCAGCGCCGCCCCCACCGCGACGTAGATCGCGGCGCGCGAGGTCGCCGTCGGTGGTGCCGTCTCGAGCACGTCCGACCAGCTCTCTACCGAACCGTCCGGGCTCACGAGGCCGAGCGCGGCGCGGCCGGAGCGCCTGGGGCCGCCGAGCGCCTGGGGCACGGTGTCGCGCGCCGCGAGCGCGAGCTCGTCGTGCATCGAGTCGGCCACGCTCACCGTCACCCGCTGATGGCCCGACGCGGGCGGGGGGGAGGAGAAGCGCGGCGGCGGGCGCGAGTCCTTGGGGGCGAACCGCAAGAGCTCCAGCGCCAGCTCGCCCACCGAGCGATAGCGGTCCTCCGGCTTCTTCGCCAGGCAGCGCCGCACCACCGCCTCGAGCCCGTCCGGCACGTCGGACCGGTGCTCGGCGAGCGGCGGCGGCTCGTCGCGCAGCACCGCGTTGCACATGGCGGCGAGGTTGTTGCGCATGAACGGCGACTCGCCGGTGATCGCCTCGTAGAGGATGACGCCGAGCGACCAGATGTCGGCGGCCGGACCGACGTCCTTGGACGCGATCCACTGTTCGGGAGACATGTAGTGTGCGGTCCCGAGCACCTGGGCCTCGGCGGTGATGGCCTTCTGACGCTTGGCGGTCACCCCCTGCTGCCCCACCACCTTGGAGAGGCCGAAGTCGAGCAGCTTCACGCAGGTGCTCCCGTCGCGCCGCACGGTGAGGAACAGGTTGTCGGGCTTCATGTCGCGATGAACGATGCCGAGGGCGTGAGCCTCGGCGAGGGCATCGCAGGCCTGGAGCATGTACTCCGCGAGCTCCTCGATGTTCATCTGCTGGCCGTACACCTTGTCGCCGAGCTCGACGCCCTCGAGGTATTCCATCACCATGAAGGGCTGGCCGGAGCCGAGCCGCCCCACGTCGAGCACGCGGGCCACGTGCTCGCTCCGGATCTTGAAGGCGGCCCGCGCCTCGCGCTCGAAGCGCACCAGCGCCTCGTGGTTGGCGGCGAGCTCGGGGAGGAGGAACTTCACCGCCACCGGCTCGTCGAGCTGAAGGTGCCAGGCGCGGAGCACGAAGCCCATCGCGCCGTGTCCGAGGATCTCCTCGACGCGGTACTTGTCGGCGAGGATGTCCCCGGGGGCGAGCGCCCCCCCGAGCAGATCGCTCCACGTCCGCTCGTCGCAGAGGTCGTCCAGATCGTCGTTGTCCCCCACCTCGTCGAGCAGCGCGTCGTTCATCACAGAGGTTTCTTCACCGGCTGCCGCGCCGTCGACGTCGAGGCTCGCTGGAGCGGACCGCGCGCTGACGACACAGGAACCGGTGCACGGTGTTCCACGCTATCACGGACGAGCCCGCAAGCGAGGCTGCGGTTGCGTCTGGGGCGGCGCCGCGCGACCCCCGGGCGCCCCCGAGCCCGACCCCGTGGGGCGCGCCTCGAACCCCGCCGGCGCGACGCAGCGGCCCCCCACCTCGAGGCACGCCCCGTGTTCGTGGCAGGCTCGCGAGGCCTGACAGTCTTCCGACCTCCCCGCCACGCACGTCCCGCCGAACGGGCTGCACAGCCCCTGCTCCACACAGAGGCGCGACCGCTGGCAGTCTTCCGCGGTGCGGGCCATGCACACGCCCTCCTGCGGCGAGCACATCCCCTGCTCGGCGCACACCTTGGCGCGGCGACAGTCTTCGCCGAGCGCGGCGCACTGCATGCCTGGCGGCGACAGCGTCAGCCGGCCGCTGCACAACCCTTCGCCCTCACACGCCGGCTCTTTGGCGCAGAGCGCCGTCTTCTCCGTCGACTCGACGCGGTACCAGATCACCGCGCCGCCGATGACGACCGCAGCCACGAGCACGCGCACCACGGCCCGGGTCGCGGCGCGCCTCGTGGCCCGCCGACGCCGACCGCGCTCTCCTTCGATCTGGCGCTTGAGGTTGAACGCCTCGTCGAGCTTCGCGTTGTACTCGCGGAGATTGCTCTCGGCGGCGACGAGCGCCTCCATGGAGCGCTCTCTTGGCTCGGACTGCTTCTGCAGCACCGCCATCTGGTTCTGGAGCGACGGCGGCAGCTCGAGGAACGCCTCTCGTCCCAGGATCTGTTCGCGGGTGGCCGTCTTCGACAACAGGTCGTCGAGGCGTGCCTCGGCAGCGTGAAGCGCGTCGTCGTTCACGGGATCTGGTGGGAGCTCGCTCAGCCGATGTTCACCAGGCCGAGCTGGATCAGGTAGAGGTAGCCCGCCACCCGCAGCCAGCGCAACTGCGACGCGATGAAGAAGTCGCGAAACGAGATCCGGGCTGCTCCCGCTGCCCAGCAGAAGATCGAATAGGGCAAGGGCGTGATGGCGGCGACCGCCACCGCGACGATGCCGTAGCGGTCCATCGTGTTCTGCACGAGGCCGCCCCGTCGCTCGAAGAGGCGCCGCACGAAGGCGGTCTTGCGGAGCTTGCGCCCGATCGCGAAGCCCACGCTGCCGCCCACCAGGCTGCCCCCCGTGGCCCACAGCGTCACCTCGAGGAACGAGAGGCCGCCCGCGAGCCCGAGCACGGTGGCGACGTCGTTGGGGAGCGGCAAGGTGAAGGCGTCGGGGATGAAGAAACCGATGGCCACACCGAAGCCGCCGAACGCCTCCACGAACCGCGAGGCCACGCGGAACAGGGGCTCCTTGAAATAGAAGCTCACGACCGCGATCACGGTCATCAGCCCGGCCAGCCCGCCGAGCGTCGACAGGATGAGGCGCCGCGGGGAAAGCATGGCGGACGCAGGCGGCGCTGCGGCGCTGATGATGGGGGGTACTCCCGTGCCTTCCGACATCAAGACTCTCTGGGGCTCGTAGTACTCAAGAAATGTCATGGGCGCCAGACAACGCAAGGAGGACCCGCGCGACGTGACAGCACCGCCGCGTTTTCGCACCTCACGAAAAGAGTGACCGCAACCCCGACAGCCCTCGGGGACCGCTCGCCCACGCGGCCCGCGCTGCCGAGCCGGACCGCGTCTCGAGGGGCCCCGCGAGGCCATGTCGGTCGGACCTTCAGTCGCCGCCGTCGCCGCCGTCGCCGCCGTCGCCGCCACCGGCGCCGCCGTCACCACCAGGCCCGGTGCCGCCGAAGCCACCGACGGAGGGGCCCACGCCGTAGGCCGACGCGACCATGAACCCGCCCATTCCACCCATGCCGCCCACCGACGGGCCGACCCCGTAGGCCGAGGCGACCATGAAGCCACCGCCGCCCTCGGTGGAGGTCTGGGTGGTGCCGGTGGTCTCGACCTCGTCGCTGCAGGCGCCGAGGGCCCCGATGGAGAGCCCGGCCAGCGTCGCCGCCACCGTGAGCGCGCGCCTCGCGCCCGGGTTCGGCATCGGCGCACCACAATGGGGACACTGAGGTTCGTCGAGCTTGGCGTGAACACCACAAGCCGAGCAAGGCAACATGCGGGAGAAGCGAGGCGGCATCCGGGCATTATGCGGAGCCGCCGGCGCCCTGGTCAAGAGACCTCGTTCAGCCATCCGCGTCTGCTAAGGTTGCGCCATGCCGGTCGAGCCCACCCCTGCTCCGGTTCGCGCCACGAACGAGGCCGACTTCGACGAGGCCAAGCCCCTCTACGCGGTCTGGGAGCTGACGATGCACTGCGATCAGCCGTGTCAGCACTGCGGGTCGCGGGCGGGGACGATGCGCCCCGACGAGCTCTCGACCGCGGAGGCCATGGAGGTGGTGGCGAGCCTCGTCCGCCTCGGCTGCCGCGAGATCGCCCTCATCGGGGGCGAGGCGTACCTCCGCCCCGACGTGCTGGAGATCGTGTCGGCCCTCGCGCGCGGCGGGATCCGCGTGGTGATGCAGACCGGCGGCCGCGCGTTCACGCGCGAGCGGGCGCGGGCGTTTCGCGACGCGGGCCTCACCGGCGTGGGGGTGTCGATCGACGGCCCTCGCGAGGTGCACGACGAGCTCCGTGGCAACCGCGGGAGCTTCGACGCAGCGATGGCAGCGCTCGATCACGCGGCCGAGGCGGGCATGATCATCACCGCCAACACCCAGATCAATCGGCTCAACTGGCGTCACCTCGAGGCGCTCGCCGCCGAGCTCCAGGCCAAGGGCGCGCAGACCTGGCAGGTGCAGCTCACCGTGCCCATGGGGCGCGCGGCCGACCGGCCGGACTGGATCATCGAGCCGTGGCGCGTGGTCGACGTGATCGACATCCTCGCCCGCATCCAGCGCGAGGCCATCGCGCGCTGCCCACCTGGGCAGATCCCGTTCAACGTGTTCCCCAACAACAACATCGGTTACTTCGGCCCCCACGAGGAGCTCCTTCGGTCGCGGCCCGGCGGCGAGTCGACCCACTGGATGGGGTGTCTGGCGGGGATCCTCACGGTGGGGATCGAGTCGAACGGCAACGTCAAGGGCTGCCCCTCGCTCCCGAGCGCGCCCTACGTGGGCGGCAACGTCCGCGACCTGTCGTTCGACGAGATCTGGGCCCACTCCTCGGTGGTGCGTTTCTCCCGCGACCGCGAGCTCGACGAGCTGTGGGGCTTCTGCAAGACCTGCTACTACGCCGAGGCCTGCCGGGCCGGCTGCTCGTGGACCGCCCACTGCACCCTCGGCCGCCGAGGGAACAACCCCTTCTGCTACCACCGCGTCACCCAGCTCCGACGCGAGGGCCTGCGCGAGCGCCTCGTGGCCAAAGAGCGGGCCCCCGGCGAGCCCTATGACTACGGCCGCCTCGCCCTCGAGCTCGAGCCCTGGCGCGACGAGGAGGGCGACGGGGTGCCCGACGGCGGCGCGCACGAGGGGGCGACGACGAGCAGCGGCGAGCACGACAGCGCCGCGCCGGCTGCGAGCCTCAACGCCGACGCCGCCGACGGCCGACGGCGGCGCCTCCCGGTGATGGGCTCGTGAGCCCCGCTCCCGCTGCCGCTCCCGCTCCTCGGCTCGCCGGCTCCCCTCGGCGACATCCTCACTGACCGACCGAGTGGCTCGGGAGAGTTGACCGGGGACTCGCTGCGAGCCACGTGACGCAGTGCATGACATGCGTTAGGCAGCGCCCATGGCCAGCTCGTCGGACTCCCCGGATCTCGTCGTGATCACGAACGTTCGAGCCATCGATCCAGCCGCTGGGCTCGACGGCGAAGTCGACATCGTGGTGGAGCGCGGGCGCGTGACGCGGATCGACCGAGGCGCCGCCACCAGCGAGCTCAAGAGCGCCGAGGGGGCGCTGCACCTCCGCGGCGACGGCCTCTGGGCGGCGCCGGCGTTCGTCGATCTCCACGCGCACTTCCGCGAGCCGGGCCAGGAGTACAAAGAAGACATCCCGAGCGGCCTCACCGCTGCCGCCGCCGGTGGCTTCGCGCACGTGTGCGTCATGCCCAACACCAAGCCGGTGAACGACACCCGCGGCATCACCGAGGCGATGGTCGCTCGCGGCAAGGAGGCCGCGAGCGCACGGCTCCACGTCATTGGCGCCATCTCGCGCGGCCTCGCCGGCAGAGAGCTCACCGAGATGGCCGACCTCAAGGAGGCAGGGGCGGTGGCGGTGTCCGACGACGGGCGCTGCGTCACCGACAGCGCGTTGATGCGCCGCGCCCTCGAGTACGCGCGCACCTTCGACCTGCCCGTGATTCAACACGCCGAGGACCACGCGCTCACCGACGGCGCCCAGATGCACGAAGGCACCGTCAGCACCCGCCTCGGGCTGCGCGGCTGGCCACGCGTCGCGGAGGACATCATCGTCGCTCGCGACATCCTGCTCGCGGAGGCCGCCGGCGCTCGCTACCACGTGGCCCACATCTCCACCGAAGGGGCCATCGCGATGGTGCGGGAGGCGAAGTCCCGCGGCCTGCCGGTGACCGCCGAGGTGACCCCTCACCACCTGATGCTCACCCACGAGGCGGTGCTCGGCTACAACACCCTCTGCAAGGTAAACCCGCCGCTGCGGGAGCCACGCGACGTGGAGGCCTGCCGCGCCGCCCTCGCCGACGGGACGATCGACGCCATCGCCACCGACCACGCCCCTCACTCGAGCATCGAGAAAGACTGCGAGTTCCAAGAGGCCTCCCCCGGCCTCATCGGCCTCGAGCTCGTGGTGCCGGTGCTGCTCGAGCTCGTGCGCGACGGCACGCTCTCCCTCGCCCGCTTCGTCGCCGCCCTCACCGCGGATGCGGCCAAGGTGGTCGGGATCCCGAGCCCGCGCCTCAGCGCCGGCGCGGTGGCCGATCTCTGCCTCATCGACCCCGCGCGCGAGCATCGCGTCGACGCCACCACCCTCCGCTCGAAGAGCACGAACAGCCCCTTCGTCGGCCAGCGCTACATCGGCTCGGTAGAGCTCACCCTGGTGGGCGGCCGGGTGGTGTTCCGGAGGGCCTCGTGAGCGGCGAGCGGGGCTGGCTCTGCCTCGCCGACGGCACGCGGTTCGAGGGCCGCCTGTTCGGCGCGAGCGACGTCGCCGTGGGCGAAGCGGTGTTCACGACGGGGATGACCGGCTACCAAGAGGTGCTCACCGATCCGTCCTATTGTGGCCAGCTCGTGTGCATGACCGCCCCGCAGATCGGCAACACCGGCTGCAACGCGGCCGATCCGGAGAGCCTCGACGAGCGGCCACGCGCGGCCGGTCTGCTCGTGCGCGATCGGTCCGCCGAGGCGTCGAGCTGGCGCGCGACCGAGTCGCTCCACGACTACCTGGCCCACCACGGCGTGGTCGCCCTCACCGAGGTGGACACCCGCAAGCTCACCCGGCACCTCCGCGACGCGGGGGCGCAGAACGCGGCCATGGGCGCCGCCGATCCGGACGTGCTGGTCCGCAGGGCACGCGAGGCGCCGAGCATGGAGGGCCTCGATCTGGTGGCCCGCGTCACCCCCAGAGAGCCGTACGTGTTCACGGAAGGCTGCGCGGAGTGGACGGCGTTCGGAGCGCCCGGCGTCCCCGAGACGTCGCCGCCGCGGCGTGCGCCGACGCGCCACGTCGTCGCGATCGATCTCGGCGTGAAGCGCAACATCCTCCGCTGCCTCGTCGACGTGGGCTGCCGGGTCACCGCGGTCCCCGCCTCCACCAGCGCCGCCGCGATCCTCGATCTCGCTCCGGACGGGATCTTCGTGTCGAACGGGCCGGGGGATCCGGCCGCCGTCACCACCACCGTCGCCACCCTGAAGGAGCTGATGGGCAAGCGCCCGATGTTTGGCATCTGCCTCGGTCATCAGCTCATCGCGCTCGCCGCGGGCGCGTCCACGTTCAAGCTGAAGTTCGGACACCGCGGCGTGAACCAGCCGGTCAAAGACCTCGCGACCGGACGGGTGGAGATCACCACCCAGAACCACGGCTTCTGCGTCGATCTCGGCTCTCTCGCGGGGCGCGCCCGCTCCACCCACGTTCACCTCAACGACGGCACGAGCGAGGGCCTGGCCATCGACGCGCTCGACACCTTCAGCGTTCAGTACCACCCGGAGGCCGCGGCAGGCCCCCACGATGCGCTATACCTCTTCGAGCGGTTCGTGCGCCGCGTCGACGCGCGCTCCCCCGCCTAGTCTCCGTCCACCCGTCCCAACGCCATGTCCTCACCGAAGACGATCCACTTCATCAGCCTCGGCTGCCCGAAGAACCGCGTCGACAGCGAGGTGATGCTCGGGGTGGCGCTCGGGCGCGACTACGTGCACGTCGACGCCCCCGAGGACGCCTCGGTGATCGTCATCAACACGTGCGGCTTCATCGATCCGGCCAAGAAGGAGTCGATCGACACCATCCTCGAGATGGCAGACCACAAGGAGCGCGGCCGCTGCGACAAGCTCATCGTCGCCGGCTGCCTCTCCCAGCGTCACCCCGACGAGATGGCCGCCGAGCTCCCCGAGGTCGATCACTTCCTCGGCTCGAGCGACATGCTCGCGCTCGGGCCCATCCTCGATGGCAACGCGGGCCGCATGCTCGTCGGCACCCCCGCCGACTGGTTGGTGCAGGCCGATCATCCACGCACGCTCACCACCGCGGGCGGCAGCGCCTACCTCAAGATCGCCGAGGGCTGCAACCGCACCTGCTCGTTCTGCGTCATCCCCGAGCTGCGTGGGAAGCAGCGCTCACGTTCCATCGAGGACGTGGTGCGGGAGGCGGAGGGCCTCGTCGCCCAAGGGGTCCGCGAGATCAACCTCGTGTCGCAGGACACCATCGCCTACGGCCGCGATCTGCCCGGCCGCCCCACCCTCGCCGAGCTCGTCGCACGCGTCGCCGACGTGGCCGGCCTCCGTTGGCTGCGGCTCTTCTACCTCTACCCCGAGGCGCTCGACGACGCGCTGGTGGCCCTCCTCGCCGACCACCCCCGGGTGCTCCCCTACGTGGACATGCCGCTTCAGCACGCCGCCGACGCGATGCTCCGCCGCATGCGAAGAGGTCACGGCGGCGACCGCCTCCGCCGGCTGGTAGAGCGGCTGCGGGGGGCGGTCCCCGGGCTCGTGTTTCGCTCCGCGTTCATCGTCGGCCACCCCGGCGAATCGGCGGCGGAGTTCGACGAGCTGTGCGCCTTCGTTCGGTGGGCAGAGCTCGACCGCGTCGGCGTGTTCCGGTATTCGGACGAGGAGTCGGCGGCGAGCTTCGCGCTCGCCGACAAAGTCGCGCCGGAGCTGGCCGAGGAGCGCGCCGCCCGCCTGATGGAGCTCGCGCGCGAGATCGCTGCCGACAAGAACGACGCCCTCATCGGTCGCGAGCTCGACGTGCTGGTGGAGGGCGTGAGCGACGAGCACGAGCTGGTGCTGATGGGACGACACCCCGGCCAAGCCCCCGAGATCGACGGGCAGGTGTACCTCTCCGGACTCGAGTACCTCGATCGGGTGCCGCGCCCAGGGGAGATCGTGCGCGTGCGCGTCACCCAAGCCAGCGAGTACGATCTCGCGGGCGACGTGATCGCGCTCGAGCCGAGGGGGCCGGTGGCGACGCCCACCGCGCCGAACCGGGTGTCGCTGCGGGTGCTCGGCTCGGACAACCGCCTGGTTCGCTGAGCAGCGACCGAGGCGATCGCCAACCTCATTGCCGCACCCCCCCACGCTGTGCCAACTACGTTGGCATAAGCTCACCACGGGTCAACGTAATTTCATATGTTTGCGTAAAGGCATAAGGCGTGCAAGCCTGACCCTTGGGCCTCTCTATCCACCGTGAAGCGACACCACACCATCGCCGTCTTGGGTCTCGGCTGGGCCGCGTGCCTGAGCCCGACCCTCCCGCTCCCGCCGCCGGAGGTGCCGGACGCCATCGCCATGTCCACCGAGCAGGGGGTGTGGGAGGTGCGAGGGAGCAACACGCCCGGGTCGGTGGTGCTCGTGAAGAACCTGAGCACGGGCGTCATCGCGGGCACGGAGGACAAGGACTCCAACGGTCGCTACCTCGTCCGCATCGCCGGCGCGCTCTGTGATCGCGCGGAGGTGTACGAGATCATCGGCACCGACACCACCGACACCACCTTCTTCGTGCTCGAGACGGTCGTGAACGGCGTGTCGCAGGGGGAGTGCCCTCGCTGAGCGTTGCCACGCGCGAGCGACCGAGCGCCTGCGCAGCCCGCAGGCGCCGAGCCGCGCCCCTCCCCGGTTTCCCGGTTGATACCGCCCGCGCCGCTCTGGCACCATAGGGCACAACCGTGGGGGGCATCGAAAAGACGCTCTTTTTGGGCAGTAATCCGCCAGATGTCCTCGTCGTCGACGATGAGCCCGGGCTCCGCGAAGTCCTCAGCGTAACCCTTCGCCGCGTGGGGGCGCGGGTCACGACCGCGGCCGGCGTGAGGCAGGCGCGCGCCGCCATCAACGAGCGGGAGCAGCCCTTCGCGCTCATCCTCAGCGACCTCGTCATGCCCGACGGCTCGGGCATGGAGGTGCTCCAGGTGGCGCGCGAACGCAGCGAGCTCACCCAGGTGATCATGATCACCGCCTTCAGCACGGTGGAGAACGCGCTCGAGGCGATGCGGCTCGGCGCCTACGACTTCGTCACCAAACCGTTCTCGCCGGCGGAGATCGCGGAGCTCTGCAAGAAGGCGCTCGAGAAGAGCGTGATCGTGGCCGAGAACCGCGAGCTCCGCGCCCACCTCGCCTCGCTCGCGCCACAGGAGGCCGTCGAGAGCCTCTTCGGTGACGACCCCTCGATGCGGAGAGTGGAGACCATGGTCCGCAAGGCGGCCTCCACCAAGACCACCGTGCTCATCACCGGCGAGAGCGGCACCGGCAAGGAGCGCACCGCGCGCCTCCTGCACGAGCTGAGCAATCGCGCCCAGAAGCCGTTTCGCGTGATCAACTGCGGCGCGCTCCCCGAGGCCCTGATGGAGAGCGAGCTGTTCGGTCATCTCAAGGGCTCGTTCACCGGCGCCACCGGCGACGCTCCCGGGCTCTTGCGCGACGCGGATGGGGGGACCCTCCTGCTCGACGAGGTGGGTGAGCTCCCGCTCGCCCTGCAGGTGAAGCTCCTCCGCGTGCTCCAGGAGCGGAAGGTTCGTCCGGTGGGGGGCACCGGCGAGATCGAGGTGGACGTGCGCATCGTCGCCGCGACCAACCGCGACGTGGAGGGCGACGTCGCCGCGGGGCGCTTCCGCCAGGATCTCTACTACCGCCTCAACGTGATCCGCATCGAGCTGCCCCCCCTCCGCGAGCGCAAGGCCGACGTGCTGACCCTGGCTCAACGCATGGTGAGGAAGTTTGCGAAGGAGTTCGACAAGGACGTGATGGGCCTGTCGCCGGAGGCCGCCCGCGTCCTCGAGGGGTACCGCTTCCCAGGAAACATCCGCGAGCTCGAGAACATGATGGAGCGCGCGGTGGCGCTCACCTCGGGCCACCGGATCGAGCTCGACGACCTCCCCGATGCGGTCGCGGGCCGGCGCGTGCTCGGCACCGACACGGGCAGCGATCTCCCCGACGAAGGGTGCAACCTCGACGAGGTGCTCGAGGCCACCGAGCGCCGCTTGCTGCAGCAGGCGCTCGGGCGCACCGACGGCGTGCGCAAGGCGGCGGCCAAGCTCCTCGGGATCTCCTTCCGCTCGATGCGGTATCGGCTCGCCAAGCTGGGGATCGATCGGGACGGCGACGGCGACAGCGACGACGTCTCGTCCGACGCGCACCCCGCGCTCGACGAGGGCTGAAGGGCGCCGACGGCCGCGCGCCGCGCTCACTCCTCGGCGTCGCCGCCTCCACGCCGCGGGAGCTCGAGCCCGAGCTGCGCCGCCGCGCCGAGCACGTGGGACGCCGAGGGGAGGCCGCGGGTGGCCGCGTGAGCCTCGAGCAGCACCCGCTGGGCCTCCTTCGGCTCGCCCAGCCCCACCAACACCGACGCGAGGGTGGCCGCGGCGAGCCCATGGCCAGGATCGAGCGCGAGCGCTTGCCGCAGCCGACGCACCGCCAGCGCTTGATTTCCCGTCTGGAGGTGCTCGACGCCGGCCTCCGCCGCGGCGATGGCCTGCGCGCTGCGGACGCGCGTGCGATGGCCCGAGAAGAAGAAGGCCTGGCCGTGCGCGCTGCGCTGCAGCGCACAGCGCTCGGCGAGGTAGAGCGCCTGCTCGTCGTCCGTCTCGGCGAGGCGAACCGGGTCGATCGCGAGCACCGCTTGGCAGCCTCCCTCGGAGAAGGCCGCGAGCACCGGCAACGAGCGGCTCGTCCTCTTGCCAGGGGACGCCTCCGCCACCGGCATCACCGCCCCCACCACCTCGTCGGTGGCGATGGCGAGGGCCGCGCTCACGAGGGCTTGGGGGTCGTCGGGCACCACCTTTCGCTTCGTGGCGTGCTCGACGAGCTCACGGAACCGCCGCTCCTGGAGGCGGAGCTGATCGGCCATCGTGGCGGCGCGCGGCGCCGCGACGGAGTCGAAGGACGCGAGCGCGCCGTCGACGTCGCCGCGGAACGCAGCGATGGCACCGCCGAAGATCGCGCGCTCGGCGTCGGAGACGTCGAGCTCGGCCAAGAGCGGCTTCATCCGCTCGAGCGCGACCGGCCGCAGCTGCACCCGCACGAGGCGATCGAGCAAGACGTCGAGTCGCTTCCCAGGCGGGAGCGCGGCCACCGCCTCGGGGGAGAGCCAAGGCACGTCGGCCCAGAGCTGATCCAGGTCGTGGAAGCTCACCCCCTCCGCGGAGGCGAGGCGCGCGAGCTCGAACTCCAGCGTGGGGCGGTCGTCCAAGATGAGCGGCGCGGTGCCGAGCATGCGGCGCGCCCCCTCCGCGTCGAGCTCCCGCGACGCCACGAAGCGTCCGAACGTGTCGATCCGCGTGCGCGCGAGGAAGCGCCCCATGTCGAGCTCCTCGTCGAAACGCAGCCGCGCCCGCTCTCCGATCTCGAGCGGCGAGGCGCTGGCCACCATCACGAGGCTGCTCTTGGTGACGAGATACGCGTTCACGTGCGGGAACACCGAGCTCAGCGTGGCGAGGATGCTCGCGATGTGGCGCGACTCGGTGCGAAACAGGTTCACCCACAGCGAGAACACGCCGGTGTCCCGCAGCGCGCGACGCACCTCGAGGAAGAACTCCTGGGTGTAGAGGGCGCTCGAGCCGGCGAGCCACGGGTGCGACGGCTGTGACACCACCGCGTCGAACGAGCCCTCCCCCGCGAGCACCAGCTGCGCTCGCGCGTCGTCGATCACGAGCTCGACGCGAGGGTCATCGACGGGAAACGGCCGCTCGTAGGCCTGGTGCATGAACCGAGCAGCCCGCACCACCGCCTCCTCGAGCTCGACGACGACCACCTGCTCCCACGGCCCTGCGAGGAGCATCGTCGCGCAGTGCCCGGCGCCGAGACCGATCACCAGCGCGCGCTGGCGCGGCTCGGCGTAGAGGCTCGGCAGTCCGCCGAGGGCCGCGAACTCGGCGCCAAAGCCAGGCTCGACCGGGAGCAGGTGAGACTCCTGGCGACCGTCGTTGTGGAGCAGCAGTTTGTTGCCCACCTCGGTGACGGTCACCGTCGTGTTGCGCCCCTCCTCGAGGAACCGGACGTTCTGCCACCAGCTGTCGCCCGGGCCCTCGATCAGGGCCCGCGTGACGTCGTTGCGGGCGCCGAGGAGGAACGCGAGGTGCAACGTCGGACCCCGGCTCAGCAGCACGAGCCCGAGGGCGAGCGGCGCCGCCACCGCGACCGCCCGCCGGACGATGTTGGCCCCCGCCGCCATCGAGAAGGCCACCCCCCCGATCACGAGGTGGAGGAACATCACGCCCATGAGGGAGCCCTCCACGCCCCAGAGCGGCACCGCGCCGAACCCGGCGAGCAGCGAGCCGAGGAGCCCGCCGAGGGTGTTGGCGGCCAGGATCCGCCCGGAGTGCCGCGGGGCCTGACGCGCGCTCGAGCCGGCGAGCCGCCAGCAGAGCGGGATGGACGTGCCGAGGACGAGCGCGAGGGGGAACAGGAGGAGCGCCGAGATCGAGAGGATGACCGACAGCTCGTGGGGCACCATGTCGGTGCGGCCGTGAATCAACACCAAGAGGCGCGGCAGCTGCGGCGTCACCCACATCGCCACCACGGTGAGCACGCCGAGCAGCACCTGGCTCCCGCCGAGGAGCAGCTCGCTCCGGTACCCCCGTCGCAGGAGCACCGCAGCCAGCGCGCTCCCGAGCGCGATCCCGGCGAGGTAGTTGACCAGCATCGCCGAGAAGGCCTGGGTGGTGCCGACGAGGATCATGCGCAGGACGCGCGTCCACAGCACCTCGCTCGCGAGCGCGGCCACACCCGCCATCGCCGCCAGCAGCATCACCCGCGGCAGGCGCGCCTCGGCCGCGCGCTCGTCCGCGTCGCTCGCCCTCGCCGCTTCCGACTCGGGCGCGCGCGAGCGCTTCTTCCCTTCGCGGGGAGCCCGTCCTTCGGCGGCATCCTCGCGAAGCTGCTCCCCCCACCAGACCACGCCGACGAGGGCCGCGCCGGCGAGGCTGCCGAGCGCGGCGATCACGATCGCGACGTGGGTGCCGAGCTGAGGCACGAGGTACAGCCCCGTCAGCCCAGCTCCCACCATCGCGCCCACCGTGTTGGTGGCGTAGAGCCACGTGGCCGACGTCGACCACGACTCGCGGTGCGGCGCGATGAGCGCCACCAGCACCGGCAACGTGGCACCCATCAGGATGGTGGGAGGCAACAACAGGGCGAGCGCGAGCGCGAACCGCACGAACGTCAGCGCGCTCCCGCCCGCGTCGGCGCCGATCGCGGCGTACAAACCGTGCACCCGCGGGATGAGCCACAACGACGCGAGGGCGAACGCACCGATCGCGGCCTCGAGGGCCGCGTAGGTGAGGGCCGGGCGGCGGAAGCGGGTCCCCCAGCGACCGCCGAGCGCGGCCCCGAGCCCAAGGCCGAGGAAGAACGCCGCCAGCACCGTGGCGATCGCCTGATCGCTCACCCCGAACACGCGGTGGAGCATCCGACCCCACGTCGCCTGATAGACGAGGGCGGCCGCCCCCGAGAGGAACAGGGCGAGGTACACGACGGGCAAGCCCAGTCGCCGCTCGGCCATGGAACGACCCGACGCCATGCCCGGCGCATCTGAACACATTCCGTCCCACGCGCGCACGCCCGAATCGGCGGCCTCTCGCCCGAGCTCTCTCGCCCGAGCTCTTGGGACCTCGGCGGTACGAGCGGCGCACAAAGGTCAGCGGCTCACGAGCGGCGGTGACGAGCTTTGTCACCCCCCGGCGCCAACCCTCGAATGTCAGCGAATTCACCGCAGGCACGACGCGTGCAACGATGAGCGGCGGATGAGTGTGTGGAACGAGCGCCGACGTGTGAGCAGCCGATGAACTTCAGCACAAGAGCCGACAGTCACGCCACCCAAGGCGATCGCCCCGCGCCCGTGCGACGCGTGGGTCGGGGGTCGCGTCCGCACCGCGCCGAGGAGCGCGGCTTCACCCTGATGGAGATGATGGTCGCGGCGGCGATGATCGGCGTCCTCGCCGCGATCGCGGTCGTTGGCTACATCAAGTACGTCGACTGGGCCCAGGTGGCGAACACCAAAGATCTCATCGCGATGCTGACGATGGGCCAAGAGGGCTACTACAGCGACACGCGCGGCTACCTCGACTGTTCGTCCGACTGGACCGACGGGGAGCTCTACCCGCGGGTGCCGAACGGGCGCAAGCACACCTTCCACGATCCCGCTCACGGCGACTTCCCC
>CAYOAL010000188.1:4459-15780 GCA_964401935.1 uncultured Polyangiaceae bacterium | reverse complement strand
CGCGGGGGGGGAGCATCGACGCGGGGGGTGAGCATCGACGCGGGGGGTGAGCATCACCACGTCGACGAGACGTCGCCGAGATGATCGCCCGCGACAGCCTCCTTGCGACCGCCAACCGGGTTGATCCGAACGCGCGTTCATCCTCTTATGGCACGAGGACACGGGGATGGCACGCACCGCGCAGTTCCTCATCGTATCGAGCCGCGGGGCACGGGCCCACTCTATCGCGCGGCGTTATCGACCTTACGGGACCGTGCGGGTGTTGCCCGGCGTGGTCGCGGCCGCCAAGGCGACGACACAGCTATCGTACACCGGCGTGGTGCTCGATCGCACACTGCCCGACGGAGACGGCCTCGAGTTCCTCGCGCGGCTCCGAGCGCTCTCTCCATTGCGCCAAGACCTGCTGAGCTTGCCCGCCGTCGGGCCAGTCGCGGTCCTCGGAGCACTCCAAGCCGGAGTGCCCCCCATTACATTCCGAAGCCACGCTCACTTTGCCTTGCACGCCATCGCGGCCGAGCACGTCTGCCCAGCCGCTGCCCTTCGTGTCGCCGCCTCGGCGGCAGAGCACACACTGACCGCCCTACAGACCCGCATCATGGCGCTCGAAGCCGCCCATGTCCCACGCTCTGAGTGGCCTACCATTCTCGGCTGCCCTTCATCGCGCACGATAAGGAGGCACGTAGCGAATCTCTGCGAAAGAACCGGCGTTCGAGTGCTGAGGGACCTCACCGATCCGATCGCCCGAGCCATCCTCCACGCCAAGGCCCACGAGAACTGGATGCGAACCTTCTCGGGCGACGGCGCGCTCGACACTTCCCCTCGATAAGGCGCTCATCGAGCTCCATAATTTGTGTGCATTCGGGGGTCAGAGAGCACACCGAGCGGCAATCGCGCCGTGAAGAACCAAGAGCTTGCGCCCGCTCCGCTGCACACTCGTTCACGGCACTTCAAGGCCCTGTACGAAACCTCAGTATCGACGGATCGCGCTCGCGGGTGTCTCTTGCCGCTCCACCATCCGGGGTTCGAGTGAGGGCGATCATCATGAGCACGTATCGACTGAGCGGAGTTGTCGTTGACCGGGCCACGCCCGCAAACCCAGGCGGCCTCCGGATTGAGGCACGGGACGCGAACAACGCCCTCATCGACGTACTCGGCTATGCCGTCACCGACGCCGACGGCCGGTTCACGCTGGAGCTGACGGAGGAAGACCTCGCCGACATCTACGAGGGGTCCCCCGACAGGAGCGTGGTGCTCTTGGTGATCAAGAACCCTACCACCACGCCGAGGACGCTCGCCGCGGTTCCCAAGGGACCGCGCTGGCCGCTCGAGGCCCCCTACGAGAACGTCCGCATCGAGGTAGACAGCGGCTCCACTGGGACCGCGGAGACACTTCGCGACTTCGTCGTGCGCGGCACGGTGATGCACGCCGTGACCGGGCCCGTCGCGGGCTGGGTGCAGCCTTACGACACCAAGGTGAGTGGCTCCCAGCCGCTCGGCGCGGGGCGGGTGCAAATCAACGCGCGTGGGCGCTACCGGTGCGCCTACGCCGCCGCCGACATCCTCGATGACAAACAGCTCGCAGACATCGAGCTGCGGGTGTTCGACGCGGAGGACGCCGGCAACTTGCTTGGGAGCTCGCCTGTCCGCTGCCATGCGCCGCCGACCTGTCGGATCGATGTCGTCTTCGAGGGCGACTCGTATCGGCCGACTGGGCACGAGACGCTCAGCGGCGCCATCGCGCCAATGCTCAGCGGGATGGGGGGCACCGGGGCCGTCGATGTGGGCACCCTCGATGACGACAACATCGCGCGGGTCGCGTGCGCGTCCGGCCAGTCGCTGGACGACGTGCGCGCGCTCTCGCGCGGAAAGGCCCTCGCAGACGCCGAGGGGCTGGACGCCGAGGTCACCTACGGGTTGTTGCGCCAAGGTCAGTCCGAGGTGCGAGATGACCTCTTGGCCGTGCCGAGGGGGGCGCTCCGCGACGCGATTCAGCGCGCGGTCTCGTCGCGACACATCGCGCCCCTCTCCCCAGAGGCGCTGTCGGGCGCGCTGAACGGTTTGCGCGACGCCGCCGCTGGCATGGCCGGGGACACGAAGGGGCCCAACGAAACGGCGAACCTCGACGACATCATCGGCCTCACCCTGACCACCACGATCAAGAAGGACGAGTTCCTTCAGAGCTACAGCGCATGGGAAGGCCCCATCACGGAGTTCTGGGAGCAGACCTTCACCACGTTCAACAACACCGAGCGGGACAATACGCAGCTGGTCTTGCAGCTCGCGGCCCTCACCGCTCGTCACCTCCCGCTCATCGCCGCGCTCTGGGCCGACTTCGCCAGCCCGAGCCCCTCTTGGGAGACGCTCGCTGACCTCGCCGGTCAGGACGAGCAAGCTTGGAAAGACAACTGGATCACCGCGCTCGGGTCGAACCTCCCCTACGACGCGTCTGCGAGCGGCCCCCTCAGCGACGACAAATATGCGGAGCTCTTGGTGCGCACGTTCGAGAGCGCGGTGCCCACCACCGCCATCGCCGCGAAGGTGAAGATGGCGAGCCCAAGCTCGGATCTCGCGGTGTTCTTCGGCGCCAACGCGTCGTTCTCGTTCGAAGAGAAGCGTGTCGCTGCGTTCTTCAACAACGGCGCGGTCGTCACCGGGATCGCCGACGTCGAGGGCACGAAGCGACGGCTGCAGACGATGGAGCGGCTCTTCAAGGTGACCAAGAGGCACTCCGAGATGGAGGTGCTCATGGGCGATGGCCTGCACTCGGCGCGTGCCATCGCGCGCATGGGTCGCGCTCAGTTCATCGCCAAGTATGCGGGCTCGTCCCAACTCTCGAACGCCGAGAACGCGGCCGGAGTCTACGACCGAGCCGTCGCGCAAGCCGCCGCCACCACGCAGATGATGGCGATGTTCCACCCTCGGGTCGCGGGCCCAAAGCTGCCCTTTCTGGCCCACTTCGATGGCTCCAACCCACCGGAGGGGATCGTCTCGGACTGGGCGGCGCTCTTCGGCTCTCCCGACGCGTGTGCCTGTGAGCACTGCCGGTCGGTCTTCAGCGCGACCGCCTACCTCGTCGACTTGCTCAGCTGGCTCGGGCGCTTCGATGCCGAGCAACCAGGCATCACCGCCAAGAACATCCTCCTCGGCGGCGGCGGCTTTGCAGAGCCGCTGCGACCAGACATCGGCGACACCGTTCTGAGCTGCAGGAACACGAACACGCTGGTCCCCTACATCGACCTGGTGATCGAGATCCTCGAGCGACGGGTGGCGGGCAGCGCGCACAGCGTCCCCCTCGAGACCCAAGCCAGCGCCGACGAGCTCCGCGCCGCCCCCGAGTACCTCGACACCGTCGCCTACGACGACGCCCATCTGGGCGGCGCGATCTATCCGTTCACCCTGCCGTATTCGCTCTGGCATCACCAGGCACGTGTCTACGCGCAGCATCTCGGCGTTTCTCGGGTGGCGCTGATGGAGGCTACGCAGCGCGTCTTCAGACCCACACAGATCGCCGACTGCGCGCTCTGGCTTCGCGCCGATCTGGGTCTTCGCGTCGAAGAGGGCAGAGTGACCGAGTGGAGGGATCTCTCGGGCTTCGATCACGTGGCGCGTCCGATCGACGCTGTGGCCCGGCCGCGTGCGGGCTGTGAGGGGGGAGCGCCGTACGTGTCGTTCAATGGATCCTCCCAACTGACGATCGCGCATCACGCCGCTCTCGACAGCGCGGGCCCGGTCACCATCGTCGTGGTCGCGAGCAGCGTCGAGGCGTCGGCGGGGCGTGTTCTGATGAAGGGCGACGCGACGACCAACTACGGCGTCGCGCGCGCGACCAACGAGAGCACAGAGGCGGTCTACACCGGGGGCTCGGTCTCCGGTCCGTCCTGGGAGGCTGCGACCGCCGCATCCCCTTCCACCGCGATCGTCGAGCTCGACGAGACGAGCACCACCTGGCGCATCGACGCGGTGGTCACCACGCAGACGGGGCAATCGAACACGCTCACCACGAACGACGCCGACCTCGTGATCGGGATGCACACGAACGGCACCAACCCCCTCAACGGCCGGCTCCACGAGATCATCATCTTCGACAAGCGCCTTCATAGGGACGAGCTCGCTCGCCTCGAGGGTTACCTCGCGGAGCGCTACGCGACGGCCGACGCCATCGCGGAGCCGAGGGCCCTCGAGATCGCCCAGGAGCGGCTCGAGCTGACCCGCCTACAGCGCGACCTCATCACCGAGTGGACACCCGATGAGCTCCCCGGTTGCGCGCTCTGGCTGCGCGCAGATCGGGGCGTGACGCTGAGCGGCGCCCAGGTGACGTCCTGGGCGAACCAAGGATCGCTAGGCGGCGCGTTCAACCCCGGAAGCAGCCCGAGCTTCGTCGCCAGCGACCCCGACTGGAGCGGTCGACCCTCCATCGCCTTCGACGGCAACATGCTCGTCTCGAGCCTCCCCGCGAGCGCGTGGCGCTTCCTCCACGACGGCACCGGCTGCACCGTGCTCGTCGTCGCGCGCTGGACCGGCGGCACCTCCCTCCCGAGGCTCTTCAGCACGGGCTCGGGCGGCGGCACCCAGGCGGGGCTCATCGGGTACGTCAACCAGTCCACCCACGCCCTCGTGTGGGCGTGCGCCACTGGAAGCGCGGTGTTGTTCACGATCGGCTCCTCCCCCGTGGCGCCCGGCACACCCGCCATCCTCACGCTCCGTCATGGCGCCTCCGCGTCACCCCAGCGCGAGGCCCAGCTCGACGGCGAAGCCTTCGGCGCCGGGAGCTATGCCGGCTCACCCATCAGCGGCGACCCGGCGGAGACCTGCCGACTCGGCGCCTGGGGCGGCGGCTCCTCGCCCATCGAGGCGACCATGACCGAGGTGATCGCCTTCGATCGCATCCTCTCGGACGAGGAGCTCGAGCGGGTGCACGGATACCTCGAGCGGCGCTACCTCGAGGCCCCCGACCTCTGGGGACAGACCACGGACGGGTGGCGTGAGCACCTGCTCAACGCACAGACGTTCCTCGACGCGGCCGGGATCTCCTACAGCGAGCTCCGCGAGCTGCTCGACACGAGCTTCATGCGCCAGTTCGCCGCCGCCGGCCAAGAGGTGCGGCTCCTCCCCGTCGCCAGCGCCGATCCCTGTGCGGTCGCCAGTCAGCACCTCGTCGGCCTCGACATGGCGAACCTCGTCGCCGCGTGGGACGCCGTCCACCGCTTCCTCCGCCTCGTCCGCTGCACCGGATGGCCCCTCCGCGAGACCGACGCGCTCCTCACCGCGCTCGGCGGGGCGCTCACCGCTCAGGCGCTCGAACAGCTCGGCGACGCCGCGGCGCTGATGGCGGCGCTCCCGCGGCTCTCGCGCGTCGAGCTCGCCTCCTGGTGGGGCCACCTCGAGTCGCGTCCTTCGCTCGACCGCCCCTCCCTCTACGCGTCCCTCTTTCTCACCACCGCCCTCCGCGCGACCTCCGACGCCTTCGTGCTCGATGCGTCGGGCGAGCCGTCCGGCCCGGGACCGCTGCATAGCCACCGCGATCACATCCTCGCCGCGCTCCGCATGACCGCAGCCGACTTCGCGATCCTCAGCGACGCCTCGGAGGCGCGTGGCCTCCTGCGCCTGTTGCCTGCGCTCGACGACGACGAGCTCTCGCTGGAAAACCTCTCGCGTCTCAACCGTGTCGCCTCGTTCGCGCGCGCCGCGCGGATGACGATCGCCGAGGTGCGCATCCTCCAGGCGCTCTCGGGGCTGGCACCGCTCGAGGGCGACCACGCCACCGGTGCCGCGTCCCCCACCCAGACGCGCCGCTTCCTCACCGTGCGCGACAAGCTCGTCGGGGCCGGGCTCACCGTGGGCAGCGCTCACTACCTCGTGCGGCACCTCGGCGCCGCGGCCGCAGAGACCGCGACCCGTGAGGCCCACACCGACGCGACGCTCGCTGCCCTCGATGCGCGGCTCGCCGCAACCGTGCTCGCGACCACGCCACCCACGAGCCCCACGAGCCAGGACCTCGCCGAGGTGCTCACCGAGCTCCTGAGCGCTGCGGAGCCGGAGCGCAGCGCCGACCGCGTCGCCGCCGACGTCGCCACCGTCGTCGCCATCGTCGAGGGACGGAGCGTCCTGTCCCTGGCCCACCAACAAGAGGCGCTCACCCGCTCGCTGTCGCCGTTCGTGTCCGATCTCGGCACCATCGCCGCCGAGCTCCTCTTTCGCCCCTACCACCTCGCCGGCTGCGAGCTGTGGCTCGAGCCGAGCGGGATCCAGGATGACGGCGGGCGCGTGACCACGTGGAACAACCTTGCCCCCACGACACACGCCGTCGTCCTCCCCGAGCCCGGCGCGCTCCCCGGCTGCGTCTTGTGGTTGCGCGCGGATGTGGGTGTCACCGCCGCTCCCTTGGTCTTCACCATCGCCGCTGCCTCCGCCTTCGACAATGGCGCGTGGACCAAGCTCGACGTCACCGTCACCGCCAACGACACGACCGACCCCGACAGCGGGAGCAACGCCGATCGTGTCACCGAGGATGTCGGGGTAGGCCTTGCCCGCCACCTCTCCCAGACGCTGTCGCTCGGTCTCGCGCTCGGCGTCGAGACGACGCTCCGGATCCGCGCCAAGCGTCCGGCGAGCGACGGTGTCGACTTCCTTTGGCTCGATGGGGGAGACACCGAACGTGTCTTCTTCGATCTCGCCGCCGGTGAGGTCGCCCTCGAAGAGGGCGGTGCGACCGGCACCCTCACCGCCCTTGCCGATGGCTGGTACCTCTGCGAGCTGTCCTTCACCGCCACCGCCTCGAACGGCTCGTGCCGAATCGGCCTCGCGCGCGCTGCCGGCGCGCAGACCTACGACGTGGCGGTGGACGACGAGCGTCACCTCTGGCTCTACCACGCGGAGGTCGCACAACCCGCGCTTCGGGTCAGCGCGTGGTCCGATCAGAGTGGCCTGAACCGGCACGCGAGCCAGGCGACACCCGCCGCGCGACCCACCTACGAGCCCTTCGGGGCTGCCGGCCGCCCGGCCCTCTTCTTCGACAGTCGTGATGTCTGGCTCGACTTGGGCACCAGCACCCCCGAGCTCGAGACGAGCGTCTACACCTTGATGGGCGTGGCGAGCCTCAGCGCCTCTACCGGCAACAAGGCCATCTGGAGCAATCGCCACCTCGGCACGCTGTCGGGGGGCACGAAGACCTTCTTCGGCTGGCAGACCGCGGCCGCGACGTGGGTCTATCAGAACGCGGTGGCACCGGCCCCTGGCGTCGGCGGCGGGAGCCTCGCGACCGGCGTCACCGCGTCATGGATGCTCACCAGCGATGGATCGCGGCGCCACATGTACCTCGACGGGGCAGAGACCTACGCGGACGGCGTGGACGCCTCTCCCTTGAAGACCCGCCTCGCGTCGGGGCGCATATCGAGCGACGAGCTGGGCGTGAGCGGTGCTTGGCATGGCCACATCGCGGAGCTCGTCCACTTCGACGAGGAGCTCGATGCGCTCCAACGCGCACAGCTCTTCTCTTACGCGAGCTGGCGCTACACGCCAGGTCACGCCGAGCCGCGCGTCACCGACGTCGGACCGTTCGGCCTTCGCGCGGTAGCGCTCGACGGCGTCGCGGGCTGGCTCCCAGCCCACGTGAGCTATGCGTCCACCAGCCACACCTTCATCGCGGTCGTCCGGCAAGAGAGTCTCGGCGACCCGACCACCGGGATGGCGCTCCTCGACGTGGAGGATGGAGCGCTCATCTGCGCCGCGACGGCGAAGACGGGGAGCGTGCCCAGTCTTGGCCTGCTGGAAGGAGCGAGCTGGGTGGCTCACGCCCCCGCCGTCGCCGGCGACCAAATCCTCACCTGGGTGTTCGACGGTGACAACGACACCTGCGAGCTCTACCGAGGCGGTGCACGCCTCGGGGCTGCGGCGACGTATGCCACCGCAGGCATCGACGTGGGTGGAGTGGTCGGCATCGGCGGGCGGTTCGGGAGCGCCTCCGGTCCGTTCCACGGCGCCATCGCCTGTGCCGGACTCTTCAGCGTCGCGCTCGGCGACACCGATCTCGCGAGAGTCCACGCCTACGTCAGCACCCTCGCTGGGCAAATCCCGGTCGAGCGCTACCTCGTCGTGCTGACCCAGCTGCTCGATCACAAACGACTCCGCGACAGCCGCGTCGCCATCAAGCAGCACCTCGCCGCCACCTACGACCTCACCCCGAGGGCCGCCGCCGAGCTCCTCGAGGGCGGCCTCCACGCCATCACCGCTCCGGATCGACCGCTCCTCGACGAGCTCCTGCCGGCCACGTCGAACACCCCCGCGCTCGGCACGTGGCACACACGGCGCGCGGCGCTCGTGCGCTTCGCGAAGGCGGCCACGGTGATCGGCGCACTCAACCTCAGCGATGCGCTCATCCCCTGGCTCGTGGGCCCTTACCGCGATCTCGGCTGGCTCGATCTGAACGAGCTGCCCACGACCTCGGACGGCGAGGCGTCGATCGACTTCACCACGCTCCCCGTCACCGACGGGATCTACGACCTCCCTCCGTGGCTGAGCCTAGCGTGTCCGACCGGCGCTCGCAGCGCACGGGTAGGTCCCCTCGCTGTTCGAGTCGACCTCGCCGCCGACGCCGCCCGTGCCCAGTCGCGAAGCGGCGAGAGCTTCGCGCTCCTCGTCGAGCCCGCCGCTGTGAACTTCATCGCGCAGCAGAACCTGGCCGAGTGGACACGCTCCGGCGTAGGGTCCGTGACTGGCGACACGACGCCCTCGGGCGCAACCTTGGCGGCCACCGTCGCCGATGAAGATCACGGGTCGCGCGTCGAGCTTCGCCACACCTCCGCCACGGGCGTGGGCAGCGGCAAGCACACCCTCAGCACCTGGCTCCAGCGCCGCGCAGACAGTGTGCCCGGGCCGACGGGCGACGGAACGACCGTCTTCGATGCCCACGACGAGAGCTGGCAGGACTTCGGCTTCTCCAACGCGCTCGCCATCCACGGTGACGACGCCGACTTCGTATTCCGGCAAGTCACCCGGGACGCCACCGCCACCACCGCCATCAACTGGCGGATCGCCCCACGGTGGGACTCCGCCTGGACGGGCTCCATCCGCGTGTGGGGCATGCAGCTCGAGGCCCGCGCCTACCCCACGAGCTTCATCGGCGCCGACAACACCACGTTCGCGCGCGCCGCCGACGTCCTGTCGATCGCTCCGGCGGCGGTGAGCGCCTTCACCACCGGCCACTTCGACGTCACTCTCCGCTACGCCCCCCTCTACGCCCACCACGAGACCACCGGCGATCACGACCTCCTCCACATCGGCCCGAACGACCGCCTCTACTTCAAGGCGTCGACCAAGACCTTCGTCTTGGTCATCGACGGTGACCCGATCGAGAGCGAGCCGGTCGCCTTCGCGCGCCACGCCGTCATCACGCTTCGCGCCACGCACACACCGAGCGGCAGGACACTCACCGTGAAGGGCACCTCCGGCGATGGCACCACCACCGCCGCCCCACTGCCTGCGCTCACCTGGCCAGCTGCCGTCTTCGTGCTCGGCGACCACACCGGCGCGCAGGAGGGCGCCGAGCTTCACGCGCTCCGTCTCGTCTCTCCGACCGCCCCGCACGACCTCGAGGACGCGCGGCGGCGCTTCGCTGGCCTGCTCCGCCTCCTCGATCTGCGCGCGCTCGAGCGCAATCTCGCCCGCCGCGACGTCGCGCTCGTCGACCTGTTCTCCCGCACCGTGGGCTCGGCCGCCCTCGATGAAGAGACGTTCCTCTCGACGTTGAGCGCGGACACTGGCTACCCGCGCGCCGACCTCGACGTGCTCATCGCCAGCGGCACCGGCCACGGGCTGGCGTACCCCGCCGACTACCGCACCGAGGCGGGTCTGCTCAAGGTCATGGTGGGGCTCGAGGCAGCGCGACAGCTGGGCGTCACCGCCGCCGACGCGCTGAGCTTTGCCGATGTGGAGGGCGGTGCCGCCGTGCAACAGCCGATCGCGGAGGCCGTGCTCCGCGCCGCCAAGGCCAAGTACGAGCCCGCGGAGTGGCCCGCGGTGGGCAAGTCGCTTCGCGACGAGCTCCGCATCGCACAGCGCGACGCGCTCGTGTCCCACCTCGTGCACACCGAAGGGCTACCGTCCTCCGACGCGCTCTTCGAGAAGCTGCTCGTCGACGCCGAGATGACGCCCTGCATGATGACCTCGCGCATCAACCTCGCGCTCAGCAGCGTCCAGACCTTCGTTCAGCGCCGCATGCTCGGCCTCGACGACGACGTCATCTTCGACAAGGACGCCCGCGAGGAGTGGCAGTGGCGCAAGAACTACCGCGTCTGGGAAGCCAATCGAAAGGTCTTTCTCTGGCCCGAGAACTGGATCGAGCCCGAGCTTCGTGACGACAAGACGCCTCTTTTCGAGCGGCTCGAGAGCAAGCTGCGTCAAGCCGACGTCACCGATGAGACCGTCGAGGCCGCCTACCGCGACTACCTCGCCGGCCTCGAGGAGATCGCCGATCTGAAGCCTGTCGGCATGTACCAAGAGTGGCACCCCGCCACCCCGAGCCAGCCCTCGATCGACCAGTTGCACGTGTTCGCCCAGACCCGCGGAGGCTCGCCACGCACGCTCTACTATCGAAAGTGGATTGAGCAGGATCACTGGACCCCTTGGGAGCACGTCCCCATCGATGCGGCATCGACGGTGTACCTGCCCGTCGTCGAGCACGGCAGGCTCAGCCTCTGGTGGCCTACCGTCGTCCGGCGCGACTCGCCCGAGCCCTCCGGGCTTCCCCTCCTTCAGCTGCAGGTGTCACACTTCGACCAACAGCGCTGGAGCAAGCCGGTCGTCACCTCGCAGATCGAGTGTGGTGTCAACGCGACCGCGCGCCTCGCCTACGAGCTCGACACCGCCAACGCGGCGCATGCCCGTGTGCTCGTGGTAAACGATGAGGTCCACGTGTCCGCGATGGAGGCGGCCTCCTTCGGCGACGTCGAGATCCAAGAGCGCGGACGCTTCGCCCACACCGCCGACGACTATGACATCGTCGTGCGCAATGGCATCGAGCTCGCCCGCAGCAAGCACGACAAGCGGGTCGTCGACTTCATGGATGTTCGCACGGTCGTCCGGGCCTACACCAAGGTCGATCCGTGCTCCGCGCTCCCTCAAGAGCTAGTCCACGCCAATGAGGTCACGCGACTGCACACGGCGCGACCCATCCGTACGTGGAGCACAGGAGGAGACTTCCGGTCGACCGGCCCCGTCCTGACGATGCCCGTCAAGAACGACGACTACGTCCTGTTCGACGACGCCGGACGCCATGATGTGCACCTGCAACAGACTCGCTAACTCGTGAACGGCCCCGAGCGCCC
>CAYOAL010000188.1:4107-4449 GCA_964401935.1 uncultured Polyangiaceae bacterium | reverse complement strand
CAGAAGACCCCCATCAACACCTTCTTCCTTCGTGCCGAAGGCCGAACCCTGTTCGGCGCGTTCGAGCCGTTCGCGACGAGAGTTCTGAACCCCAACATGGTGGCGACGCCTACCTGGGCGAAGCCCAAGAGCGTCTACGCCGTCCACGTCGCGAAGGTGGACGAGCCCATGCAACTGTCCTCGGTGGGAACGAAGGACATCCAGCTCGTCCACGCCGTCAAGGCGACCAACCTTCAGCGGTTCTTGGGGGTGCGGTTCTGGTCGTTCTCCCACCCCCTCGTCTGCAAGGCCCGGGAGGCGCTGTACCGCTTCGGCGTCGACGGCATCCGCGACTACTTCCGG
>CAYOAL010000188.1:0-4097 GCA_964401935.1 uncultured Polyangiaceae bacterium | reverse complement strand
CGCCGCTCCAGGAGCTCGAGCACGACTACCTCTCAGACTTGGGACCCTCGAGCCTCGTGACCCACCCGCGACCGAGAGACACCTTCGACTTCAGCTACGGCGGCCCCTACTCCGCGTACAACTGGGAGCTCTTTTTCCACGTCCCCATGCTCCTCGCTACCGGCCTCATGCGGTCGCGCCGGTTCGAAGCAGCACAAGGGTGGCTCCACGCCGTGTTCAACCCCACCGACATCGATGAATCGCGCCACCCGTCGGGAGCGCTCGATTGCTGGCGCTTCCGCCCCTTCCGTGAGCTCGACCACGTCGCCGCTCTCCAGGCCGACATCAACAGCTCCACGCCGAACGGGGCGCTCGCGCAGTGGTTGAGCAAGCTGCTCGGCGCCGCGCCCGATGTCGAGGCCATCGACACGAGCGTCGAAGCTCAGATCGCGGCGTGGCAGCGAGATCCCTTCAACCCACACCGCATCGCGCGCATGCGACCGATCGCCTACGAGAAGGCGGTCTTCCGCTCGTACGTCGACAACCTCCTCGAGTGGGGCGACCACCTCTTCCGTCGTGACACCATCGAGTCGATCAACGAGGCGTTCCAGCTCTACCTGTTCGCCAAGCAGCTGCTCGGCCCGCGACCGGTCGAGGTGGAGTCTCCCCCCCCGTACGCGCTCGAGTCGGTACGCAGCGCGGTCGGTGGTGCCCTCCTTCTCGATCTCGACCGCGCGGTGTGCAGCGACACGGCGAGCCCGCCGACCCCCGCCGGCGACGGCGACGCTGTGGCGATGGTGGTGAGCCAGATTGGCACACACGCGGCCACCCAGAACACATCGAACAAGCGCCCTTCTTACGCGACGACCGGGTGGACCGGCGGCCGCCGACACGCACACTTCGCCGTGGCGGGAACTCCCGACTACCTCACCGTGAAGGCGCACCCCGACTTCGACGTCGGGAGCGACACGTTCCTCGTCTTGTGTGCCCTGAGGCTCAGCACGGTGGACACCGCGCAGTGCGTCGCAGGCAACGCTCACGCCACGGACGGCGAAGGCTTCCGCTGCTACATCACCGCCGACAACCATCTCCAACTCCGTCACCACGCTGGTGGCACGAACACCTACCCCGCGTCGACCGCCACCGTCGCGGCAGGCACCGACCACGTGCTCGGCTGGGGCGTCGACAGCGCTAGCGGCAAGGTGATCTACATCGTGGATGACACCGTCGAGCTCAGCTCGGCGACGATCGAGACCATCGCCACCCCGACCCGCGACCTCCTCGTCGGCGCGAGCCACACGGGGTCGTTCCAGGGGCTCACGGCGGATGAGATCCACGGTGACCTGCGCGCCCTTTTCGTCCTTCATCGCGACAGCGGCGAGGCGATCTCGAGCGCGGAGATCCAAGAGTGGGTCAGAGCCCTCCAGTACCACGCCGGGACGTCCTCCGAGGCGCCACGCACCGCCAAGACCTTCAACGAGCTCGAGCCTGAGCTCGACGGCCTCGGCAACGCGCTCGTCCACGTCGAGTCCGTTGCGCCTACCATGCCGCCTCCCGACGACCCGCTCCCCGCCGGCCTCCTCCCCAACCTCGAGCTGGCCTACTTCTGCATCCCACAGAACGAGAGCATCCTGAAGCTCTGGGACACTGTCGAGGACCGCCTCTTCAAGATCCGCAACTGTATGAACATCGAGGGCGTGGTGCGGCAGCTCGCGCTCTTCGCTCCCCCCATCGATCCGGGCCTACTCGTGCGCGCGAAGGCCGCCGGCCTCGATCTCGACAGCGTCCTCGACAACCTCTACGCCCCTCCTCCCATCCACCGCTACGGTGGCCTCTTCCAGCGCGCGCTCGAGCTCGCCGGGTTCGTGTCGAGCCTCGGTCAGTCGTTGCTCTCCGCCTTGGAGAAGAAGGACGCCGAGGAGCTGAGCGCGCTGCGCGCTTCGCAGGAGATCGCGCTGCTCGAAATGGTGCGCGAGACACGCAGGGCTCAGCTTCACGAGGCTGAGGAGTCGCTTGAAGCGGTGAGACGCTCTGCGAAAAGTGCTCAGGCGCGTCTCGACCACTACGCGTCTCTCATCGAAACGCCTATCAACGAGGGGGAGCAAGGTGCGCTTGGGCTTGTCGAGGAAGCGGGGACCTACCAGCTCATGGCAAGCGCCACCACGGGTGTGGCGCAGTTCCTCAGCTTCATTCCGACTTTTCAGACAGGCACCTCAGGGGCAGCGCCACACTGGACCGCAAGCATTGGAGGAGCCCAGTTTGCCGGCGCGGCGCATGCGCTTGCCGGCATCTTCCAATTCATGAGTGGCGACCTTCGTGATCAGGCCGCCGCGGAGGGAACCACGGCATCCTACGGGCGTCGGTTCGAGGACTGGACTCTGCAGCACTCCCTCGCTCGAGCCGAGCTCGCCCAGATCGACAAACAAGTCGCCGCTGCGGAGGTCCGCGTCGCGATCGCCGAGAGTGAGCTCAGAAACCACGAGCGTCAGCTCGAGCACAGCCGCGTCGTGGGCGACTTCCTCAAGGACAAGTTCACCAATGACCAGCTCTACCTCTGGATGGTGGGGGAGCTCCAAGTCCTCTACCACCAGGCCTATCAGCTCGCGTTCGAGATGGCGCGCCGCGCGGAACGCGCTTACCAGTTCGAGCGCGGGGAGAACACGGCCTTCGTCCAGTTCGGTCACTGGGACGGTCTGAACAAGGGGCTCCTCGCGGGCGAAATGCTCACGCTCGATCTTCGCCGAATGGACATGGCGCGTACCCAGAAGGACCGACGCGACCTCGAGATGGCCAAGAGCGTCTCCCTCGCGGAGCTCGACCCCATGCAGCTCCTCGCTCTCCGCGAGACCGGGGTGGCGACGGCTTCGCTCTCAGAGGCCCTCTTCGACAGCGACTACCCAGGCCACTACTTCCGACGCATCAGGTCGGTCAGCGTGACCATCCCGGGCGTGACCGGACCGCACACAAACGTCAACTGCACGCTCACGCTGCTCAACAGCCGGATCCGAAGAGACAGCCTCACCGGCAGCGGTTATCCCGAACACGAGCCGCTCAACGACAGCCGCTTCCTCTACAACTTCACGGGCATCGAGAGCATCTGCACCTCGAGCGGCGTCAACGACGCGGGTGTGTTCGAGCTCAACTTCCGTGACGATCGCTTGGTCCCGTTCGAGGGGGCCGGCGCGGTCAGTGAGTGGCGCCTCGAGATCCCGCAGGAGACCAACCGTTTCGATCTCCGAAGCATCACCGATGTCGTGCTTCACGTTCAGTACACCGCTCGCCAGGGTGGCGGAATACTGCGGCAAGCCGCGCTCGAGGCCATGCAGGCGGCACAACTCCCTCGGGGGATGCGCCTCATCAGCGCCAAGCAGGAGCTCGCGAGCGAGTGGACCAAGCTCGAGACCGTGCTCGACGCGAGCGGCAACCAGGTGCTCACCGCGAGCCTCGGCGACATGATCCCGTTCATCCCCGGCAACGGTCCGGTGCGGGTGCGAGCGGTCTACGCGACCTTCGACATCCAAGACTCAGCCGCCTCCGCGGTGGCCGTCGATGCTCGGATCCAGATCGCGGGACCGCCCGCTCTCCCCCACGACGTGGTCTTGCGCGACGCGGCGATGCCGTCCGGCTTCATCGATCTTGACTCCAGCCCCGTCGACGTCGCGGACGTCAGCCTCGTCGTGACGATCGCGCAAGCGACGATCAAGTCGCTCCCCACCCACCTCACCGAGGTGTACCCACACGACGCTGCCACGCGCCGGCTCGCTCCGGCCGTGTTCCAAGACCTGTTCCTCGTCCTCGCGCTCGAGCGCGATCCGCTTGTGGGAAGCTGACGGTCATGAGCTACTTCGGCTCCGATGGCTCGGGGGGTGGGGCGCGGCGGCCCGGTATGCCCGGCGGCTGGCCCGGGCAAGGTGCAGGCGGGGCGCGCCCGGGCGGCCGCCCCGGATCGGGCGCGGCGCAGCCGGGAACAGGCGTTCGCGCCGGGCTCCCAGGCGTGCAGCCGGGAAACGAGACGCAGCAGGGTAGGAGCGAGCAGCGCGCGCCAAGCGCTCCCGCTTCCGAGCTCCGCCGCCCGGCCGCGCAAGCGCCGACCCCCGTCGAGGCGCCGACGCCCACGC